>CAZNLY010000098.1:0-1535 GCA_964574295.1 uncultured Gemmatimonadaceae bacterium | reverse complement strand
CTCGAAGCCGAGGGTGCCGGCGGCGTTGAGCCAGCTGTTGCACATGTTGTTGCCGTCGCCGATCCAGGCCACGCGCTTCCCCTTGATGGGGCCCAGCGCCTCGACCGCGGTCAGCAGGTCGGCCAGGACCTGGCAGGGGTGCAGCAGGTCGGTGAGGCCGTTGATGACGGGGATGGTGGCGTAGCGCGCCAGCTCCTCGACGTCGGCGTGCGCGTAGGTGCGGATCATGATGCCGTCCACCATCCGCGAGAGCACCCGGGCGGTATCGCGGATCGGCTCGCCCCGCCCGAGCTGGATGTCGCGCGACGAGAGGAAGAGCGCGTGCCCGCCGAGCTGGAGGGTGCCTACCTCGAACGACACCCGGGTGCGGGTGCTGCTCTTGGCGAAGATCATCGCCAGCGTCTTCCCCTCGAGGGGGCGGTCCCGGTACTTCCCCGCCTTCATGCGGGCCGCAAGGTCCAGCAGCGCCAGCACTTCGGGGGCGGTGAAGTCGGGAATCGCGAGGAAATCGCGCTTGCTCATCATCCGGTCGTGAATGGGGGAGACAGCCAATTTGGCAGGAGGGAAGCTAGCCCTCCGGGGAGGGGTGGGGCAAGGCGGGAACCGGGGCTGGCCCTAGTTGCGCAGGTAGGGCTCCAGGCCGGCCGCCTTGACCATGGGCTGGTAGCGGGGGTCCTGCCGGAGGCAGTAGAGGTCCGGATTGGTGACGATCCAGTTCAGGCGCTTGGGCCGGATGCGGTAGAGGTTCTCGACGAAGTCCATCGCTTCCTTCGGCTGGCCCAGCTCGCAGAGGATGGCGCCGATGCGCAGCTCGGCCACGTTGTACCGCTCCGCGGGGACCACGTCCGCCATGGAGAGCCGCGCGATGAGGGAGTCGGCGGTGTGTCGGAGCTCCGCGCGGTAGGCGCGGGCATAGGCCGCGGTATCCCCGGCGGCGAGGGCCACCTCGAAGGGGGCTGCAGACGCACCGGTCGGGTCCGCCAGCCGCCGGATCCGGATGGCGTCCTCGTGCCGGCCCAGCCGCTCGTAGGCGGTGATGAGCCGCGTGCGCGCCCCCGCGCTCGGCCGGTCGGCCATCGATCGCTCGAGGACGGTCACGGCCTCGGGATACCGCCGTGCCGCCATCAGTCCGGAGGCCAGGCTGTTGAACCGGATGACGCTCGGATCGAGCTCCACCGCGCGCGCGTAGTCGGTCAAGGCCCCGTTGAGGTCACCGTCGATCTCCTGCCGGATGATCCCGCGTTCCCGGTAGCCCTCGGCATAGCCGGAGTCGATCCGGAGCGTGCGGTCCACGGCCTCGCGCGCCCCCTCGAAATCGTCCTCCAGGTAGAGCCGCGAGATGACCACCACGTTCCACGCCAGCACGATCGTGCTGTCGAGCGACAGCGCGAGGTTGATCAGCGAGTCGGCACGCGCGCGGGTCTGGGCCGGCGTGAGGCCCGGCACCGACCAGCCACGGATGTAGGAGATCGAGTAGAAGTTGCCCATGCCGGCCAGCGCCGCCGGGTTCTCGGGTGAACGCTCAAGCACCCGCT
>CAZNLY010000097.1:0-1568 GCA_964574295.1 uncultured Gemmatimonadaceae bacterium | reverse complement strand
GACCCGGAGGTGATCCGCCGGATCGCCGCCGAGCTCGAGTCGGTCGAGGGGGCCAAGCTCCTGCACGTGGATCCGGGCAAGGCGACGAACCGGACGGTCATGACGGTGGCGGGCGAGCCAGGGGCGGTGGCGGAGGCGGCCTTCCGGGCCATCCGCACCGCGGCCGAGTTGATCGACATGCGCAAGCACCACGGCGAACACCCCCGGATGGGCGCCACCGACGTCTGCCCGCTGGTGCCGATTTCCGGCATCAGCATGCGGGAGACGGCGGACCTGGCCCGGAAGCTCGCGGCGCGCGTGGGGCACGAGCTCAAGATCCCGGTGTACGCCTACGAGGCGGCCCAGCCCGACCCGGCCCGCAAGAACCTGGCGGTCATCCGCGCCGGCGAGTACGAGGGCCTCGAGCGCAAGATGAAGGACCCGGCGTGGATGCCGGATTTCGGGCCGTCCACCTTCAATGCCAGGAGCGGCGCCACCGTCATCGGCGCGCGGGACTTCCTGGTCGCCTTCAACGTGAACCTCAACACCACCTCCACCCGCCGTGCGAACGCCATTGCCTTCGACGTGCGCGAGGCCGGCCGCCCGAAGCGCGAGGGGCATCCGCTCACCGGCAAGGTGGTGACCGACGCCGCCGGCCAGCCGGTCATGGTCCCCGGGACGCTCAACGCGGTGAAGGCCATCGGCTGGTACATCCCGGAGTACGGGGTGGCGCAGGTGTCGATGAATCTCGTTGACCTGGCCGCGACCCCCCTGCACGTGGCGTTTGACGAAGTCTGCCGGGCCGCGGAGGCGCGCGGCGTGCGCGTGACGGGCAGCGAACTCGTCGGGCTCGTGCCGCTGGCGGCGCTCCTCGACGCCGGCCGGCACTACCTCCGCAAGCAGCACCGCTCGGTGGGCGTGTCCGAGAAGGAACTGATCAAGATCGCCGTCCGGTCCCTCGGCCTCGACGAGTTGGCGCCGTTCGACCCCGAGGAGCGGGTCATCGAGTACCGCCTGCGCGACACCGGCCTGGCCCGGCTCGTGTCGCTGTCGGTGCGGGACTTTGCCGAGGAGACCGCCTCGGAGTCGGTGGCGCCCGGCGGCGGGTCGGTGGCGGCGGCGGTCGGCGCGCTCGGCGCCGCGCTGGGCACGATGGTGGCCAACCTCTCCTCCCACAAGCGGGGGTGGGACGAGCGGTGGGAGGAGTTCTCCCGCTGGGCCGAGGAGGGCCAGCGGATCAAGGATGAGCTCCTGCGCCTGGTGGACGAGGACACCCGGGCCTTCGACCGCGTGATGGCGGCGCTGGCGATGCCGAAGGCCACCGATGCCGAGAAGGCGGCCCGCGGCGCCGCGCTCGCCGAGGCCAACCTCGGGGCGCTCAAGGTTCCGTACGAGGTGATGCGCACGGCGTTCGGCGCCTTCCCGCTGATCCGCGAGATGGCCGAGAAGGGAAACCCCGCCTCCGCCTCCGATGCCGGGGTCGGGGCGCTCTGCGTCCGGACCGCCCTCCGCGGCGCCTGGCTGAATGTCCGGACCAATGCGCCCGGCGTGAAGGACAAGGCGGCCATCGAGGGCATCCTCCGCGACGG
>CAZNLY010000096.1:0-1573 GCA_964574295.1 uncultured Gemmatimonadaceae bacterium | reverse complement strand
TCCGGCTCGACGGAGCCAGGCGGCTCGACACCCGCGCCTACCTGCGCGAGCGGCTCTTCGACATCTACGTGGGCAGCTGGGACGAGGTCCCCGAGGAGTGGCGCTGGCAGGAGGGCGCCGCGGGGCGCTGGACCCCCGCCCCGCGCGCGCGTGACAAGGCCTTTGCCCGGTTCGACGGCGTGCTGGCGGGCTGGGTGCGCAACACCGTGCCGGGCTTCGTCGACTGGGGCCCGGACTACGACGCCGACCTGGGGCTCATGCCCTTCCAGCGCACCCTTGACCGCCAGCTGCTGGCGCCTCTCGACTGGGTGGTGTGGGACTCGATCGCGGTGGCAATGCAGCGCGCCCTGCCGGACTCGGTGCTGGAGGCCGCGGCGGCCACCCTCCCTGCGGAGTACCGTGCGGCGGCCGCTCCGCTCGTGGCCGCGCTCCGCGCCCGCCGCGAGGAGCTCCCGCGCGCGGCGCGGCGGCTCTACCAGCAGGTGAACCAGGAGGGGGCGCTCTTCGGCTCACCCGGCCCGGACACCGTCACCGTCACGCGAGAGCGCAACGGCGGCATGACGATCCAGTTCCAGGGCGGCCTGAGCCGAACCTGGGGGCCAGGCGAGACCGACGCCGTGGAGCTCTACCTGTTGGGCGGCGCCGACCGCCTCGAGCTTCGGGGTCCCGGCCGCGAGGGGCCGCGGCTCGACGTGGCGTGGGAGCCGGGGCTCACGGTGGAGGGGGAGCGACAGAGCGGGCTCCTCACCACGCTCTACGGCGGCGCGCCGCGGTTCCCGCACCTGGGGCTCGAGTACATCCCCGACACCCTCGCCGCCCCCGAGGCCGCCGACCTCGACCCGACGCGCCCGCCGCCGGTACCGCTCCACGGCACCGAGGTGAGCCCCGTCGTCTGGTTCGACGTCAACTCCGACGTCGGCATCCTGATCGGCGGCGGCGCGGCGCTCACCACCTACCGGCTGGGCCACGAGCCGTTCTACCGGAAGGCGGTGCTCCGTTCGGGGTACGCCACCGCCACCGACAACTACGCCATCGAATTCCACGCCGAGTTCAACCGGTGGCGGAGCCCGGTGATGATGACGGTGGACGCCGGGCTCTCCGAGATTGCCGTGCTCCACTTCTTCGGCTACGGCAACGAGACCCCCTTCCTCGGGCCCGCCAGCTTCTACCTGGCCCAGCAGCGCCAGCTCTACCTCTATCCGGCGTGGAACTACAAGATCGGCCCCAAGAGCAAGCTCGCCATCGGGCCCAGTTTCAAGCATGTGCGGACCGACACGCTCACCCAGAGCTTCATCAACGAGACCCGCCCCTACGGCACGCCGGAGTTCGCGCAGGCGGGAGTGCTGGCCAGCGCGGTGTACGACACGCGTGACACCGACCGGTTCACCCGGCACGGGGTGCGGATCACGGCGGGGGGGAGCTTCTACCCGTTCCTCTTCGGGGAGGGCACCCCCTTCGGCGGGATGTCGGCGTCGATCGCGTCGTACCTCACGCCGCGGCAGATACCCGAGCTCACCCTGGCCACGCGGCTCACCGGCCGCCTCGTCATGGGCGACCCGCCGGTGCACGAGGC
>CAZNLY010000095.1:0-1591 GCA_964574295.1 uncultured Gemmatimonadaceae bacterium | reverse complement strand
ACCGTGACCGGGGTGGAGTTCCTCGACGGCGCCACCTCGCTCGGCACCGACAACACGGCCCCCTACTCCGTCACCTGGACGCCGACCACCACCGGTGCCCATGCGCTCACCGCCCGCGCCACCGACAACGGCGGGGCGCAGACGACATCCACCCCGGTCAACGTGACGGTCGTCCCGCCCGGCGCCGACGGCACGCCGCCGACCGTCCAGCTGACCGCCCCCACCGACGGGACCCAGAACCTCTCCGGCTCGGTGAACCTCACCGCCACGGCGAGCGACAACGTGGGGGTCGTCGGGGTCACCTTCCAGGTGGACGGGGTGACCCTCTCCGAGGACCTGAGTGCGCCCTACGGGGCGACGCTCCCGGCCACCAGCGCGTATGCGACCGGCGTCCACGTGTTCCGTGCCCGGGCGCGTGACGCCGCCGGCAATCTCTCGCCCTGGTCGGCCGCCCGCGTGACCTTGAACGGCGGGACACTCCCCTCGGGCTTCAGCGTGGGGACCTTCGTCTCGGGCATCGGCGGCCCCGCCACCGCGATGGCATTCGCGCCCGCCCCGGACGGCCGGCTCTTCATTGCCGACCAGGGGGGTGCCCTGCGCGTGGTGAAGGCCGGGAGCCTCCTGGCCACGCCGTTCGTGACCGTGGCCACCAGCGCCAACGGCGAGCGCGGGCTCCTCGGCGTGGCCCTGCACCCCCAGTTCACCACCAACGGATGGGTCTACCTCTACTACACCTCGTCCAGCGGCGGCGCCCACAACCGGATCGTGCGCTACACCGCGAGCGGCGACGTGGCGGCCGGGGGAGAGACGGTGCTGGTGGACCTCCCGAACCTGTCGGGCGCCACCAACCACAACGGCGGCGCGCTGCACTTCGGGCCCGACGGCAAGCTCTACGTGGCGGTCGGCGACAACGCCACCAGCAGCAATGCCCAGAGCCTCACCACGCCGTTCGGCAAGATGCTCCGGTTCAACGACGACGGGACCATTCCGGCGGACAACCCGTTCTACGGCTCGACCACCGGCATCAACCGCTCCATCTGGGCCCGGGGGCTGCGGAACCCGTTCACCTTCGGCTTCCAGCCGGGCACGGGGCGGATGTTCATCAACGACGTGGGCGAGGTGACCTGGGAGGAGATCAACGAGGGGCAGGCCGGCGCCAACTACGGCTGGCCCGCCGAGGAAGGGACCGGCGGCGCCCCGACCTACGTCGACCCGCTCTTTGCCTACGGCCACTCGGGCAATCCCACCCTCGTGGTGGGCCAGGCCATCGTCGGCTCGGCGTTCTACAACCCCGCCACGGTGCTCTATCCGGCCGAGTACGTCGGCACCTACTTCTTCGCCGACTACGTCCAGGGATGGGTCGCCCGGCTCGATCCGGCCAACGGCAACGCCGTGTACGCCTTCTACGACGGCTCCAGCTCGGTCACCGATGTCGGGGTGGGACCGGATGGCGCGCTCTATGTGCTCGCCAACCTCGGCGCGTCATGGGGCGTCCGCCGCATCGGCCGCCCATGACCGAGGGCCGCCGCGGCCTCACCCTCCCCTTCCGCCAGCGGATCCTGGTGGTGCTGATCGTGCTCGGCGCCGTCCC
>CAZNLY010000094.1:0-1634 GCA_964574295.1 uncultured Gemmatimonadaceae bacterium | reverse complement strand
CGGCGCCGGCCGCGATCAGGAGCACGGGAACCAGCAGGGCCGGGCGTGGCAGGCGTAGCAACGCAATCCTCACTGGACGGGACGCTGCAAAGCTACCCCCGACCCGTATCCGCGTCATCCCGGCAGCCGTGGCCTCGCGGCATCCGCCGGGCTAGAACACCCATTCGGCCGAGAGCTGCCAGAATGGGCTCGCGCCGAACGGGGCGAAGGCATAGACGCCGGTGGAGAGCCGCCCGAACTCGGAGGCCAGCGCCAGGCCCCAGTCCACCTCTCGTTCGCCCTGGAACACCCGGAATCGCTGGATGGTGATGCCGGGCTGGAGGAGGTCGGAAAACCACCACGTGGCGGAACTCCAGCTGACGAAGTAGGCGGGGTCGCCATTGAAGGGGATGACCACCTCGGCCTCATCGTAGAAGGTGAGGTCCTTCCACGAGAGGGTGGCCTCGAACCCGGGTGCCACCCCATCCACCGTGCCGACGACGACCGCCGCCATCGGCGTCAGGTCCAGCCGCACCGCGGAGCCGAACGACAGGTTCCAGCCGACCCAGAGCGAGCCGGTCTCGGTGTCCTCGTAGTTGTAGCGCCCCTCGAAGTGCCACGATCGCGCATCCACGCCGACGATCCCCACCGGCAGCGGAGCCTCCCCCTCGGCGAGCTGGACGTAGAGTTGCGCGCTCCCGGACACGGCCTGCTTTTCCTCCGCCTGCGCCGCCAGCAGCCGGGGTGCGAGCACCGCCATCAGGAGCCAGGGCGCCGCCCGCACGGGCTAGCCCCCCAGCGCGATCGTCAGCGCCACCAGGGCGGCACCGAGCACCGTCATCGCCGCGCCCACCATCCCGGGGCGGAGCCCGGACGCCCGGCCCAGGAACCAGCCGGAGAGGAACAGCATGACGAGGGCGACCCCGTTGGACACGCGGAGGGCGGGACGCACCTCGCTGATGAAGAGGAAGGGCAGCGCCACGGGAAACGTCGTCAGCGTCACGAGCAGGAACACCCCGATCGCGCCCTTGAGGTCGTCCCAGGTGATCCGGGCGGAGAGCCGGGGGGCGTCCCGGCGGCGCACCTTCTCCAGCAGCTGGTCCACGCCGGGGTCGTCCAGGGCCTCGTCGAGCAGCTCGGGGAGCTCCGTGCGGAGGAGGGCACGCGCCGTGGCGCCCTCCACGTCCCGCACCGCCTCCTGGATCCGGGCCTGGTGCGCGCGGTAGGACAGCGACGACATCACGTGCATCACGCCGTCCACGATCCCCCAGGCGATGTTGCAGCCCAGGGCCGCGATGAGCATCTCGCGCACCTCGTGATGCCCGCTCGTGGCGACGCTGAGCGAGCCGGTAAAGGTGAGCACCATGATGAGGCCGAAGACCACCTCCCCGAACCGGTCCACCGGTTCCAGGGGCCGGTCCCGGCCGGAGAGCAGGGCACTGGCCATCTCCCGTCCTCGCGTCATCATGCGGCTCCCTCCTGCGGCTTGCGCCGCTGTTGGCTCCCCCTAGAATAGCTGGAGTCGGTCGCCAAGTCTCCAGCCCGGGAGCCACGATGTCGGGATCCTCCCTGCTCCGCCCCTCCATCTATTGGCTCCTGGCCGGCGCGCCGCTGGCCTGGTTCCTCGAGCACAACGGCGCCGCCGCGCCGCTGGT
>CAZNLY010000093.1:0-1824 GCA_964574295.1 uncultured Gemmatimonadaceae bacterium | reverse complement strand
GCATCACCGACATCGCCCCCGGCGCCACGCAGAACTTCACCGCCACCTTCGAGGCCGGCACCTACGGGCTCATCTGCTTCGTGCCCGACGCGAAGGACGGCCAGCCGCACCTCTTCCACGGCATGCTGACGCAGTTCACGGTGTCGTAGTGCCGCCGTATGCGCCGGGGAGGCAGGCCGGACTGGTGGCGCTCTCCGGCGCCTCCGGCCTCCTCGGCGCCCGCCTCACCCCCGCCCTCGTGGGCGAGGGATACGGCGTCCTCCCCCTCGTGCGGCGCCCACCCGGCGCCGGCGAGGCGGGGTGGGATCCCCTCCACGGCAGAATTGACCTCACCCGCCTGGCCGGCGTGACCGCCGCGGTCCACCTGGCGGGCGAGAGCATCGCCGCCGGGCGGTGGACCGAGGGGGTCAAGCAGCGGATCCGGGAGAGCCGCACGCGGGGCACGCGGCTCCTTGCCGAATCGCTCGCGCGCCTGACGCCGAGGCCGTCGGTGCTGGTGTCGGCCAGCGCCATCGGCATCTACGGCGACCGCGGCGACGAGGTCCTGACCGAAGAGAGTCACCTCGGCGCCGATTTCCTGGCCGCCACGGGCCGCGAATGGGAGGCGGCTACCGCGCCCGCCGCCGAGGCGGGCATTCGCGTCGTGCGCCTTCGGTTCGGCATCGTGCTCGCCCGGGAGGGCGGGGCCCTGCCCCGCATGGCGCAGCCCTTCCTGCTGGGCGCGGGCGGCCCGATCGGGAACGGGCGCCAGTGGATGAGCTGGGTGGCCATCGAAGATGCCGTGGCCGTCGTCCTGGCGGCGCTGGCCGACCCGGCGTACTCGGGCGCCATCAACGCCGTGGCCCCCGAACCGGTGCGCAATGCCGACTTCGGCAAGGCGCTGGGCCGAGTGCTCCACCGGCCGAGCCTCCTCCCCGTCCCCGCCTTTGCCCTCCGCCTCCTCTTCGGCGAGATGGCCGACGTGGCGCTCCTGGCCAGCCAGCGAGTGGTGCCGGCCCGCCTCGCCGCGCTCGGCTTCCGGCATCACTTCCCCAGCCTCGAGCCCGCACTCCGCCACGCCCTCGGCCGCTAGGCGGCGGGGTATCTTTCCGCCATGCCGGCCGCACCCGCCGTCGTCCTCCTGAGCGGGGGGCTCGACTCCGCCACCACCCTGGCCATCGCACGCGCCGAGGGCCTGGCCTGCCACGCGCTGAGCTTCCGCTACGGCCAGCGCCACGCGCGGGAGCTCGCCTCCGCCGCGGCGGTGGCACACCAGCTGGGCGCCGTGGAGCATCGCATCCTCGACATCGACCTCCGCGGGTTCGGCGGCTCGGCGCTGACCGCGGACATTCCCGTGCCCAAGGACCGGAAGCCCGCGGCCCTCGCCGCCGGCATCCCGGTCACCTATGTCCCCGCGCGCAACACCATCTTCCTGGCTTACGCCCTCGGCTGGGCGGAGGTCCTCGGCGCAGCGGACATCTTCATCGGCGTCAACGCGGTGGACTACAGCGGCTACCCCGACTGCCGCCCCGAGTACATCGCGGCCTTCGAGCGGCTCGCCAACCTGGCCACCAAGGCAGGGGTCGAGGGCCGGAGGCTCTCGATCCGAGCTCCGCTCCTCGCCCTGACCAAGGCCGAGATCATTCGGAAGGGGCTGGCGCTTGGGGTGGACTACGGGGTGACGCAGAGCTGTTACGACCCCGCCGCCGATGGCGCGGCCTGCGGGCGGTGTGACGCCTGCCAGATCCGGCTCGCCGGCTTCCGCGAGGCGGGACACGCCGACCCGGCGCGGTACCAGGCCCGATGACCTACGCCGTGAAGGAGATCTACTACACCCTGCAGGGG
>CAZNLY010000092.1:0-1844 GCA_964574295.1 uncultured Gemmatimonadaceae bacterium | reverse complement strand
GCGCGCGTTGTCGAGCCGCTCGCGCACCGCGAGCACCGTGGCCGCCATGTCGGTGCCCCAGGCAAAGCGGGCGGTGGTGGTCACCTGCCCGGTGCGCGCCACCGAGCGGAGCTCCACCAGCCCCGGCGTCGCGGCAATGGCCTCCTCGATCGGCTCCGCCACGAAGCGGCTGATCTCAGGGGGCGCCGCGCCCGCCAGGTCGGTGCGGATGGTGAGGACGGGAAGGGTGACATCCGGCAGGAGCGACACCGGGAGGCGGCCGAGGGACACGCTGCCCACGAGGACCAGCGCGAGGACGGCGGCGATGGTGGAGACGGGGCGGCGGACGGATGCCGAGGTGAGGCTCACGTCCGAACCCGGGGTCGTGCGTTCGTCCTCACCCCCTGCCCCCCTCTCCGGCAAGCGGAGAGGGGGAACACGAGCCCGTCACGCCCGACCGTCATTCGTCCGCGACCAACTTCACTGGCGCATCATGGGTCAGCGTCAGGTGCCCCTCGATCAGGACGGTGTCGCCGAGGGCCACCGGGACCTGCCCGGTGGTCGAGTCGGGGAGCATCTCGGTGTCCACGCCGTTGTTGCGGCCGGGAAAGACGTACACCCACTGCGCGCGGCCGTTCTTCACCACGAACACGAGGGGGCGGCCGTCGCGCTCGATGACGGCGCGCGAGGGCACGAGCACGCGGCTCGGCAGGCGCGTGGCCTCGAGGCGGAGGTCGGCGTACATCCCCGGGCGGAGGGCGCTGGTGCCGCCGGGGACCGCCACCAGGGCGCGGCCGGCGCGCGTGGTGGAGTCGATCAGCGGGAGCACCGCCTCGACCCGGCCGACGACCTGCTGGCCGGGGAGCGCGGCACTCGTGATCACCGCCTGCCCGCCCACGCGGATGAGCGGGAGGTCGTGCTCCAGCACCTGCGCCTCGATGCGGAGGTGCCGGAGGTCCACCACGGTGGCGGCGTCCTGGCCCACCGTCACCCGCTCGCCGCTCGCCACGTTGAGGCGGTCCACCACGCCGTCGAAAGGCGCGGTGAGCACCGAGCGCTCGCGGTCGAGCCGGGCGCGGGCCAGCCGCGCCTCCGCGCCCGGCAGGCCGCTCCGCGCGATGGCGTTCTTGCGGCGTTCGGGAGTGGGCGGCTGGCCGGTCACGAGGGAGTCGGGGACGATGGCGTCGAGGTAGGTCATCTGCGCCTGATCCACCGCCGCCTGCGCCTCCTGGATGGCGAGGTCGAAGGGGCGGGGGTCGAGGCGGATGAGCGGGGCGCCCTTCGGCACCGACTGGCCGGGCCGCACCAGCACCGAGTCCACCGTGCCGGCCGCCTCGAAGCGCAGGCGGGAGACGGCATCGGAGCGCACCTGCCCGGTGGTCACCACGCTGAGGACGAGGTCGCCCCGGCGCACCTCGCGCCCCACCACCGGCAGCGACAGCGAGGAGGCGACGGTGGCGGCGCTATCCGCGCCATCGGCGGCCGCCTCGGCCGGTTTGTTCGTGCAGGCGGGGAGGGCGGCGGCAAGCGCCGAGAGGGCTAGCCCAAAGAGTCGAGGCGACACGGCGCGGCTCATGGCGAACCTAGAGGTTGGGGGCTCGATCCCTCCAATGATGCACCTCCCGGGACGACAGTCGCAACCGCCGGTGATCATGGTTCACCGAACTCCTGTTCGCACGGCGGTGGCGAAGGGAGCGAGTGTGCACCCACCGACGCCACTTCGCAGGATTGCGGCCGCTGAGCTTCGTAAGGGGGGGGGGGGGGGGGGGGGGCACCAAACACAAAAGCGAAAAACAAAACCCACAAAAAACAACCCCAAGCAAGACAACCAAATGAGACTACAAAACACACGAACAAAAGCACGC
>CAZNLY010000091.1:0-1859 GCA_964574295.1 uncultured Gemmatimonadaceae bacterium | reverse complement strand
GAGCGGCACCCTCGGCAGGAGCACCTGGGCCATCGTGGCCGGCATCCTCGTCATCATCGTGGTGACGACGCTGGTGGATGTGCTGCTCCACGTGCTAAACGTCTTCCCCCCGATGGGCCAGCCGCTCGACGACCGCCTGAGCCTCATCGCCAGCTCCTACCGGATCCCGATCACGATTGCCGGGGCGTACCTGACCGCCAGGCTCGCCCCCGCCAACCCGATGAAGCACGCGCTCATCCTCGGTGTCGTCGGCGTGGGGCTGGGCCTGGTCGGCGTGATGGCCACCTGGGGCAAGGAGATGGGCCCGATGTGGTATCCGGTGTCGCTGCCAATCCTCTCGATTCCGGAGTGCTGGCTCGGCGGGCTCCTCCACGCCCGCCGCACCGCCGCGGGCTGACCGCCTCCGCGCGCCCCACCTCGCCCCCCACGCCCTCGCCCCGACTGGAGTTCGTCATGCCGCGCTTGCGCTATACCTTCGCGCCCGCTGCCCTGCTGGCGCTCGCCGCCCTCGTCACCCCGGCCTCGGCCCAGGTGACCGCCATCCGCGCCGGCCGCGTGGTGGACCCCGACGCCGGCACCGCCGCCGAGAACCAGGTGATCCTCGTCGAAGGCGGGAAGATCACCGCCATCGGCGGCAACGTGGCAATTCCCGCCGGCGCCACGGTGATCGACCTCTCCAGCTCGACCATCTCCCCCGGCCTGGTGGATGCCCACACCCACCTCTGCATGGCGGTCATGCCCGGCCGGGACGCGGGGAGCTACTACTACACCACGCTCCGGGACCCGGACGCGCTCCGCTCCATCGAGGGCGTGGTCAATGCCCGCTCGATGCTGCAGGCGGGGTTCACGAGCGTGCGGGACATCGGCAACGAGGGGAACTACGCCTGCGTGCAGGTGCGGCGCGCCATCCAACGGGGGTGGATCGTCGGGCCGACGATGCTCACCGCCGGCCGGATCATTGCCCCCTACGGCGGCCAGTTCCAGCTGCAGCCTGACAAGCCGGACCTGGCGGAGCCGGAGTACTACTTTGCCGACACGCGGGACGAGATGCTCAAGGCGGTGCGCGAGAACGCGCACTACGGCGCCACCGTCATCAAGATCGTGGTGGACGACCAGCGCTACATCTACTCGGTGGAGGACATCGAATACATCAAGGCGCAGGCGGCGGCGGCGGGGATGAAGCTGGCAGCGCACGCGTGGACCGAACCCGGCGCCCACAACGCCGCCGGGGCCGGCGTGGCCAGCATCGAGCACGGCTTCGACATGACCGACGCCGACCTGCAGCTGGCCAAGAAGAACGGCGTGGCGCTGGTGGGCACCGAGTACCTGGCCAATGGCGACACCACCGCCTACCACCGGCAGTGGGTGGACCGCCTGGCGCGGGCCTACAAGGTGGGGGTCATCCTGGTCTACGGCACCGACGCCATCGACTACAAGCCGGGCATCTCCCGCGGGCAGGACGCGATGACCGGCATCGACCCCTGGGTCGAAGCGGGGATCCCGGCGCCCGTCATCCTCCGTGCCATGACGACCAACGGCACCCGGCTCCTCGGCGTGGACAACGTGCGCGGCACCCTAAAGGTGGGCCAGTACGCCGACCTGATCGCCACTCCCGACAACCCCCTCACCAACATCCAGACCCTCAAGCAGGTGAGCTGGGTGATGAAGAACGGCGTGGTGGTGGAGCGGTAGCGCCTACTTGAGCCCCTCCCGCGGCACCATCTGGTCCGCCATCGCGGCGTGGTAGGCATAGGAGGCCATCACCACCGCGTTCTTCATCAGGTCGTTCGGCTGGATGGTGTCATAGTAGTCGAGGTTGGTGTGCCCGCCCGTGCCGGGGACGCGGTCCTGCAGGAACT
>CAZNLY010000090.1:0-1901 GCA_964574295.1 uncultured Gemmatimonadaceae bacterium | reverse complement strand
GGCGCGCCCTCCGGTGAGGGGCTGCGCTGATGTGCGGGATTGCCGGCTTCTGGTCTCCTGGCCTGGAGCCGTCGGCGGCGGACGCCGACCTGCGCCGGATGACCGACAGCCTTGTCCACCGGGGACCGGATGACGCCGGGCTGTGGATCGACGCCGAGGCGGGGATTGCGCTCGGACACCGTCGGTTGTCCATCCTGGACCTGAGCCCCGCGGGGCACCAGCCGATGCGCTCGAAGGATGGGCGCTACGTCCTCACCTTCAACGGGGAGATCTACAACTTCGCCGCCCTGCGTGCGCGGCTTGACTCCTCGGGAGCACCCTGGCGGGGGCACAGCGACACCGAGGTGATCCTGGCTGCAGTCTCCGCGTGGGGGCTGGAGGCGGCGCTCCGCGAGTTTGCCGGGCAGTTCGCCTTTGCACTCTGGGACCGGAAGGAACGGGTCCTCCACCTGGCCCGCGACCGGATGGGTGAGAAGCCGCTTTACTATGGGTGGATGGGCCGGACCCTCCTTTTCGGCTCGGAGCTCAAGGCGTTGAGGGCGCACCCGTCGTGGAGGGCGGACGTCAGCCGCGACGCCCTGACCCTCTACCTGCGCCACGGCTGCGTACCGGCGCCGTACTCCATTTTCTCGGGAGTGCACAAGCTGGAGCCGGCGTCCTACCTCACGATCCGGGGCCCCGGCCGGCAGGAAGACGGCCGGTACTGGCGCCTCGAAGAGGTGGCCCACACCGGGATCGCCGGCGCTCCCCGCCAGGCCCTCGAGGCATCTGTGGACGAGCTCGAGGCGCTGCTCCGGACGGTCGTGAAAGAGCAGATGGTGGCCGACGTGCCCCTCGGCGCGTTTCTCTCCGGCGGGGTCGATTCCTCCGCGGTGGTCGCCATCATGCAGGCCCTCGGTAACCAACCGGTCCGGACGTTCACGATCGGATTCGACAACGACGCGTTCGACGAGGCCGCGCACGCCCGGGCCGTGGCGCGCCACCTGGGTACCGACCACACCGAATTGCACGTTCCGGGGCAGGCGGCGCTCGACGTCATCCCTCGGCTGCCCACCATGTTCGACGAACCGTTCGGCGATTCCTCCGCCATCCCGACCTTCCTCGTGGCGCAGCTCGCCCGGCGTCACGTGACGGTGGCCTTGAGTGGAGATGGCGGGGACGAGCTCTTCGGCGGGTACAACCGGCACTTTCATGGCGAGCGGATCTGGCGTGGCCTGACGGCTGTGCCGCTCGCGTTTCGGCGGGCCGCGGCGCATGGCCTCCGGGCGCTCCCCCCCTCCGGGTGGGATGCGCTGGCCGCGCCGGTGGTGGCGCTGGTGCCCAGGCGGAAGCGCGTGCCGCACGTGGGCGAACGGATGCACCGCCTGGCCGGGGTCGTCACCGCCAGCAGTGGGGTGGACTTCTATCGGCGACTGGCGTCCCACGACGACCGGCCCGAGGCGCTGGTCATCGGCGGTCGGGAGCCGCCGACGGTGCTCACCACCAAGCAACCCCTGGCGGGGCTCCACCACGTGGAGCAGATGATGTACCTCGACGCCCGGACCTACCTGCACGACGACGTGATGACCAAGGTGGACCGGGCCACGATGGCCGTGAGCCTGGAGTCGCGCGCTCCCCTGCTGGACCATCGGATCGTCGAACTCGGGTGGCGCATCCGCCTTGACCACAAGGTCCGGGGCGGTGCGGGCAAGATCGTCCTGCGCGAACTCCTGACCCGCCACGTGCCCCGCGGACTCATCGAGCGCCCCAAGATGGGGTTTGGTGTGCCGCTGGCGGCCTGGCTTCGGGGCCCGCTCCGGCAGTGGGCCGGCGACCTGCTTGCACCCTCGCGCCTCCGGTCGGACGGCTGGTTCGACGCCCCAACCGTGACGCGGCGGTGGGAAGAGCACGTGGCCGGCCGC
>CAZNLY010000089.1:0-1994 GCA_964574295.1 uncultured Gemmatimonadaceae bacterium | reverse complement strand
GTAAGTCCATGATATGACGCAAGATAAACTCCAGCTCCTGCCCGCCCACCTCCCGCCCGACCGGCTGGGCCACCCGGGCCGGGAGGAGGGTCCCCGCCCCCTCCAGCACGTCCGGGGGGATGTCGCTGGCCCGGATTTCGGTCCCCGGCGCCAGGACCACCATTGATTCCACCAGGTTCCGGAGCTGCCGGACGTTGCCGGGCCAGGGCGCCGCCACCAGCCGCTCCAGGGCGTCGTGCGAGATGCCCCGGAAGGGGCGATCGTGCGCCTTGGCGAACTCCCGGATGAAGCGCCGGACGAGGGTGGGGATGTCCTCCCGCCGCTCGCGCAGCGGGGGGAGGTAGATGTTCAGGACGCTGAGCCGGTAGTAGAGGTCGTCGCGGAACTCGCCGAGCTGCGCCGCCTCGCGGAGGTTGCGGTTGGTGGCCGCCACCACGCGCACGTCCACCTTGATCGGCTGGGCGCCGCCCACGCGGTAGAAGGCGCGGTTCTCCAGCACGCGGAGGAGCTTGACCTGCGTCGAGAGGGGCACGTCGCCGATCTCGTCGAGGAAGATCGTCCCCCCGTCGGCCAGCTCGAAGCGGCCGAGGCGGCGCTCCGCCGCGCCGGTGAAGGCGCCCTTCTCGTGCCCGAAGAGCTCCGACTCGAGGAGCGACTCCGGGATCGCCGCGCAGTTGACCGCGATGAACGGCTGGCCCCGCCGCGGGGAGAGGTCGTGCAGCGCCTTGGCCACCAGCTCCTTGCCGGTGCCCGACTCCCCCTGGATGAGCACGGTGCTCGACACCGGGCCCATCTGCTCGATCTTGACCAGCACCTCCTGGATCGCGGCGCTCTCGCCGGCGATCCCGGTCCGCTGCTGGAGCCGCCGGCGCTCGACCAGCCGTCGGGCCGTGGCCACGACGTCCTCGACGCGGGCCGGCTTGGTCATCACCGCCGTGGCGCCGAGGCGCGCCACCCGCTCGGCGCGCTCGGAGTCGGTGCTCTCGAGGAGCGCCAGCGTGGAGGCCTCCGCCTCCCGCGCCAGCGCCGCCAGCGCCAGGGCCGGCGACTCATGCACCGCCCCGGTCAGCACGAGGAGCTCCGGCCCCTCGCGCCGGAAGACGGCCCGCGCGTTGTCCATCGCGGAGACCATCGCCGTGGTGAACCCCGCGGCCTCCAGCGCCGCATTGAGCGGCACGGCGGTCTCGAGGTCGTCCATCGTGACGAGAATCTGCGCCGCCATGCCCGCCTACGCCCCCGCCGCGTCGTGGGTGGTGCGGGTGCCGCGGAGCAGCTCCACCGCGTGCGCCAGCACGCCGTCGAGCACCGCCAGCCCGTCGCGCACGCCGCCGGGGCTCCCGGGGAGGTTGACCACCAACGCCTGCGCCCGCGTGCCGGCGAGCCCGCGCGAGAGCGCCGCGCGCGGGAGGCGCGCCAGCGCCGCCGCCCGAAGCGCCTCGGCCACGCCGGGGGCCTCCCGCTCCAGCACGGCGCGCGTGGCCTCCGGGGTCACGTCGCGCGCGGTGAGGCCGGTGCCGCCGGTCGTGAGGATGACGTCGGCCTGGTCGGCGTCCGCCCAGCCGGCCACGGCGCGGGCGATCGGCCCCGTCTCGTCGGGCACCAGCGCACGCGCGGCCACGGCGTAGCCGTGCCCCGCCGCCCAGGCGGCGATGGCGTCGCCGGAGGCATCGTGGCGGGCGCCGCGGCTCGCGGCGTCGGAGACGGTCAGGATGGCGATGCGCACGGGACGGGCGTGGCTATTTGGCCTTCCGCGCGGTCCCCGCCGCGTAGAAGGGGCGGGCGATGACCTCGGCGGGAATCCGGGTGCCGCGGGAGTCCACCTCGAACCGCGTCCCCACCTTGGCCGCCGCGGCCGGCAGGTAGGTGGTGCCGATCGGAATCCCGAGGGAGGGGCTCATCGTGCCGCTGCGCACGATGTCCACCTGGTGTCCATCGTAGAACACCGGGTAGCCGTGCCGCGGGATGCCGCGCTCGAGGAGCTTGAAGCCCACCAG
>CAZNLY010000088.1:0-2090 GCA_964574295.1 uncultured Gemmatimonadaceae bacterium | reverse complement strand
ACCAGCCCAACCTCGACCGCGTTGGCGATTCCTGGTCGAGCCGGCTCACCGTCTTCCCTGTGCGGGGACTCCTGCTCGAGGCGTCCTACGCCTTTGTGCACTCCCCGGAGCACGCGGGGGGCTCCGGACTCGACCAGGACAAGTGGCACGCCTCCGCCCAGTGGAACGGCCCCGTCGGGGGGCACCCCTTCTACGCCATGGCCGAGTGGGGGGAGACCTCGGAGGGCGACGGCGTCTTCCAGTACGAGACGGTGCTGGCGGAGGCGGGGTGGGACCTCGGCGGCACCCGGCTCTACTACCAGTTCGAGCGCACGGAGCGCCCCGAGGAGGAGCGGCTGTATGGCGAGCCCACGCGGAGCCTCCGGCCCCACCTCGAGGACGCCATCCTCGGCAGCACCCGCTGGACGCTCAACACACTTGGCGTGGGGCATGATCTCACGGCGGGGGGTGGGGTGCTGCTCCTCCGCCCCTTCCTCGAGGCGTCGTACGTGACGATCGCCGAGGCGGTCCCCGGGGTGTTCGATGCCGCCGCCTGGTACGGCGGCACCGACGCGTGGGGCGTGAGCCTCGGCGTCACGATCGGGTTGGGGCGCACGGCGTTCACGCACCTGATGGGCCGATACGGGGTGGCCGAGGACGCGGCGCCCCGGCCGTTGCAGGCACCCGCTACTCACCAGCATTGAGGTCCGACATGTCCCCATCCATCGCGCGTTCGCTCCTTGTCGTTGCCGGCGCCACCCTGGTGGTGGCCGGGTGCGGCGGGTCGGATCCTGGCGGGCCGGCACCAACGCTGGCCATCGTCGCGTCCGCGGGGAACGGGCAGTCGCTCGTGGTGACCAGCTCCACCACCCTGACCGCCAAGGTCACCGACCTGGACGGCGCCGCCGTGGCCGGCGAGACGGTGTCCTGGACGGTCGTCTCCGGCGGGGGGTCCATCACGGGATCGAGCGTCACCGATGCCGGCGGCCTGGCGACCGCCACCTTCACGGCGGGGCAGGTGGCCGGGAGCCAGAAGGCACGCGCTTCGGCCGGCGGCGCGAAGGTGGACTTCACGCTCACCGCCACCGCGGGGCCGGCCACCCAGCTCAAGAAGAGCACCGGCGATGGCCAGACCGGGTGGGGCGGTGTGCCGCTGCCGCTGGCCTATGCGGTCGTGGTGCAGGACCAGTACAACAACCCGGTGGCGGGGGTCACCGTGACCTGGGCCGTGACAAGCGGCGGCGGGACGCTCTCGGCGCCGAGCAGCGTCACCTCCGCGGCGGGTGCGGCCACCGCCGTCCACACCCTGGGGAATGCCTCCCCCGCCCAGGCGGTCACCGCCACCGTGGCCGGGCTCACGGGCTCTCCGGTCACGTTCACCGCCACCAGCAGCATCGGCATCCGGCTGGCCAGCACCGTCACGGTGCCCGCCAACTACGGCCTCCACGACACCTTCGTGCGCGACGGCCTCGCCTTCCTCTGCGTGTGGGACGAAGGGGTGTACATCTACGACGTCGGCAACGGGATGCTCGGCGGCACCCCAGACGCGCCCCGGAAGGTGAGCCAGATCGCCACCGCCAACGGGAATGCCCACAACGCCTGGTGGTACCATGCGCCGGGCGGCTCGAAGCGCTACCTCTTCGTGGGCGAGGAGGGGCCCGGCGCCGTCGGCTCCGCCAGCTCCGGCGACATCCACGTGGTGGATGTGACCAACCTCGCTGCACCGGTGGAGGTCGGGTCATACCACCTGGCCGGGGCCGGCACCCACAACTTCTGGGTGGACGAGGTCAACCAGGTCCTGTATGCCGCCTACTACAACGGCGGCGTCGTGGCCATTGACGTCTCGGGCACGCTCCCGGCCGACCTGAGCACGCGGGAACTGGCGCGCATCCAGCCCGGCGGCGCGGGCAACACCTACGTGTGGGGCGTCATGCAGTATCAGGGCGGCGACGTCTACGCCTCCGACATGCTGAGCGGCTTCTGGCGGCTGCGGTACAACGCGGGCGCCTTCTCCATCATCGGGGGGGGCAACAACGTCCCCGAACGCTTCACCTCGGACCTCTGGACCCAGAACGGCTACGGCTACACCGGCGGCTGGGGCAGCCGGGGCG
>CAZNLY010000087.1:0-2090 GCA_964574295.1 uncultured Gemmatimonadaceae bacterium | reverse complement strand
CGCCCCGGCTGCCCCAGCCGCCGGTGTAGCCGTAGCCGTTCTGGGTCCAGAGGTCGGAGGTGTAGCGCTCGGGGACGTTGTTGCCGCCCCCGATGATCGAGAAGGCGCCGGCGTTGTAGCGCAGCCGCCAGAACCCGCTCAGCATATCGGAGGCGTAGAGGTCGCCCCCTTGGTACTGCATGACGCCCCACACGTAGGTGTTGCCGGCGCCGCCGGGCTGGATGCGCGCCAGCTCCCGCGTGCTCAAATCGGCCGGGAGCGTGCCCGACACGTCAATGGCCACGACGCCGCCGTTGTAGTAGGCGGCATAGAGCACCTGGTTGACCTCGTCCACCCAGAAATTGTGGGTGCCGGCCCCGGCCAGGTGGTAGCTCCCGACCTCCACCGGCGCGGCCAGGTTCGTCACGTCCACCACGTGGATGTCGCCGGAGCTCGCGGAGCCGACGGCGCCGGGCCCCTCCTCGCCCACGAAGAGGTAGCGCTTCGAGCCGCCCGGCGCATGGTACCACCAGGCGTTGTGGGCATTCCCGTTGGCGGTGGCGATCTGGCTCACCTTCCGGGGCGCGTCCGTGGTGCCGCCGAGCATCCCGTTGCCGACGTCGTAGATGTAGACCCCTTCGTCCCACACGCAGAGGAAGGCCAGGCCATCGCGCACGAAGGTGTCGTGGAGCCCGTAGTTGGCGGGCACGGCGACGGTGCTGGCCAGCCGGATGCCGATGCTGCTCGTGGCGGTGAACGTGACCGGCGAGCCCGTGAGCCCGGCCACGGTGGCGGTGACCGTCTGGGCGGGGGAGGCATTCCCCAGGGTGTGGACGGCAGTGGCCGCGCCCGCCGCGGAGGTGACGCTGCTCGGCGCCGAGAGCGTGCCGCCGCCGCCTGTCACGGCCCAGGTCACGGTGACCCCCGCCACCGGGTTGTTGTACTGGTCCTGCACCACGACCGCATAGGCCAGCGGCAGCGGCACACCGCCCCACCCGGTCTGGCCATCGCCGGTGCTCTTCTTGAGCTGGGTGGCCGGCCCCGCGGTGGCGGTGAGCGTGAAGTCCACCTTCGCGCCGCCGGCCGAAGCGCGTGCCTTCTGGCTCCCGGCCACCTGCCCCGCCGTGAAGGTGGCGGTCGCCAGGCCGCCGGCATCGGTGACGCTCGATCCCGTGATGGACCCCCCGCCGGAGACGACCGTCCAGGACACCGTCTCGCCGGCCACGGCGGCGCCGTCCAGGTCGGTGACCTTGGCGGTCAGGGTGGTGGAGCTGGTCACCACGAGCGACTGCCCGTTCCCCGCGGACGCGACGATGGCCAGCGTTGGTGCCGGCCCGCCAGGATCCGACCCGCCGCACCCGGCCACCACCAGGGTGGCGCCGGCAACGACAAGGAGCGAACGCGCGATGGATGGGGACATGTCGGACCTCAATGCTGGTGAGTAGCGGGTGCCTGCAACGGCCGGGGCGCCGCGTCCTCGGCCACCCCGTACCGGCCCATCAGGTGCGTGAACGCCGTGCGCCCCAATCCGATCGTGACGCCGAGGCTCACGCCCCACGCGTCGGTGCCGCCGTACCACGCCGCGGCATCGAACACCCCCGGGACCGCCTCGGCGATGGTCACGTACGACGCCTCGAGGAAGGGGCGGAGGAGCAGCACCCCGCCTCCGGCGGTGAGGTCGCGCCCCACCCCGACGGTGTTGAGCGTCCAGCGGGTGCTGCCCAGGATGGCGTCCTCGAGGTGGGGCCGGAGGCTCCGCGTGGGCTCGCCGTAGAGCCGCTCCTCCTCGGGGCGCTCGGTGCGCTCGAACTGATAGTACAGCCGGGTGCCCCCGAGGTCCCACCCTGCCTCGGCCAGCACCGTCTCGTACTGGAAGACGCCGTCGCCCTCGGAGGTCTCGCCCCACTCGGCCATGGCGTAGAAGGGGTGCCCCCCCACCGGGCCGTTCCACTGGGCGGAGGCGTGCCACTTGTCCTGGTCGAGGCCCGATCCGCCGGCGTGCTCCGGTGAGTGCACAAAGGCGTAGGACGCCTCGAGCAGGAGTCCCCGCACAGGAAAGACGGTGAGCCGGCTCGACCAGGAATCGCCAACGCGGTCGAGGTTGGGCTGGT
>CAZNLY010000086.1:0-2116 GCA_964574295.1 uncultured Gemmatimonadaceae bacterium | reverse complement strand
GACGGGTCCGTCATCGGGGCGGAAAGTAGCGGCTTGTGAAAAAATGCGCAAGCAATCGGGGCCCTCCTTGACCCGCTCCGTTCGGGGGGGAAATTGGCTCCGTCCGGGACCCCCTCCGGCCGCCCAACCCAGGAGCCGACCATGCTCAGGAAACTGGTGTCCACCCTCGCCCTGCTGGCCCTGCCGGCCCTCTCCGCCGCACCGCTGGTGGCCCAGGACAGCGCCGCCGTCGCCAAGGCCGTCAACGACCTCGAGATCCAGTGGGGCGCCTCGATGGCGGCCGGCAACTGGGACGCCGTCCAGAGCTTCTTGACCCCCGACTTCCTCGGCACTACCCCCGAGGGAAAGCGGCTGGACCGGGCGGCCTACATCGCGAGCCTCCGCGACAGCGGCGACCGGTACTCAAACGTCACCGCCGGCCCCTACACCGTGCTCGTGCGCGGAGGCACCGCGGTGCACCTCGGCGAATGGACCATCACGATCACCGCCAAGAACGGGAAGGCGACCCGGGTGCACATGGTCTGGACCGATGTCTGGGTGCTCGGGGCGAACGGCCAGTGGCTCTGCCTCACCTCCCAGGTGGTGCAGCACCCGCTCAAGTAGCGCCGCCCGTTTGACAGGGCACTCGGGACGGGGGGAGATTCCACCCTGCCCGGCCGCGGACCGCCGCGCCGGACTCCCCCTGCTCGAGGCGCCCATGCCCCGTTCCCTCGTCGCCCTCCTCCTCCTGGCCGCCTTCGGCGCCGGGACCGCCGCCGCGCAGTCGGACGCCGCCATCGGCAAGAGCATCCACGACCGCGAGGTCCAGTGGCGCACCGCCATTTCCCTCGGCAACTGGTCGGCGGTGGACACCTTCCTGGCCCCCGACTTCGTGGTCACCGACCAGAACGGCAAGCGGATGGCCCGCGCGGAGTATCTCAAGGCCCTCGAACGGGGCGACGTGAGCTTCGCCGCCGTGCCGACCCCGCAGTACAAGACCATCGTCTTCGGCCGCACCGTGATCCACCTCGGCGAGGCCAACCTGATGGCCACCGGCAAGGACGGGGTCGCCACCCGGATGCACGTGGTCTGGACCGACACCTGGGTCCGCACCCCCGACGGACAGTGGGTGTGCCTGGCGTCGCAATACGCCGAGTACGCCACCCAGTAGCGCTGCAACTTTCCCCGCGGCCCGCCCGTAGCGACCGCTATCCCCTTCCCGCCGAGTGCCGATGACCGCCACGCACAGCGCCCCGTCCGACGTCGAGCAACTGGCCCAGCTGGCGCGCGCCGCCGAGCGGCTCCGCGCGCAGGTGGCGCGCCGGATCGTGGGGCAGGAGGAGGCGGTCGAGGGGATCCTCGGCGCCATCCTGGCGGGGGGTCACGCCCTGCTCATCGGGGTGCCGGGGCTGGCCAAGACGATGATGGTGCACAGCGTGGCGGAGGCGCTGGCGCTGTCGTTCCAGCGGGTGCAGTTCACCCCCGACCTCATGCCGGGCGACATCACCGGTACCGAGATCATCGAGGAGGACCTCACCACCGGCAAGCGGGCGTTCCGCTTCGTGAAGGGGCCGGTCTTTGCCCACGTGGTGCTGGCCGACGAGATCAACCGGACGCCGCCCAAGACCCAGGCAGCGCTGCTCCAGGCCATGCAGGAGCACCAGGTGACGGTGGGCGGGCAGACGTATGCGCTGCCGGAGCCCTTCTTCGTGCTGGCCACCCAGAACCCGATCGAGCAGGAGGGGACGTATCCACTGCCCGAGGCGCAGCTCGACCGCTTCATGTTCGAGCTCCGGGTGGGCTACCCCTCGCGAACGGAGGAGGAGGCCATCGTGGAGCAGACCACCGGCGGCGGCGCGGCCACGATCGAGCCGGTGCTGGGCGCGGCGCAGCTGCTGGCCATGCAGGGGCTGGTGCGGCGGATCCCGGTGTCCAAGCAGCTGATCGGGGCGGCGGTGGCGCTGGCGCGGATGACGCGGCCGGCGGAGCCGGATGCGCCGGCCTTCGTGCGGGAATACGTCGAGTGGGGAGCGGGGCCGCGGGCCAGCCAGTACCTGGTGCTGGGGGCCAAGGCGCGGGCGGCGCTGGCGGGAAGGCCGATGGCGGATTTGGAAGACGTGCGCGCGGTGGCGCTCAC
>CAZNLY010000085.1:0-2428 GCA_964574295.1 uncultured Gemmatimonadaceae bacterium | reverse complement strand
ATTCGGCGACCTTCACGAGGCACTTGGCCAGCCCCATCCCGGAGCCGGTGCGGCGGACCGCCCAGTCATCGCAGAGGTACTCGGCGGCATCCTGCATCCGGCGCCGGGCCAGGCGGTTGAGCGGCTGGAAGAAGAGGAGCTGCTCGATCAGGCAGGCGAGGGTGAGCCAGAGCGGATCGAACCGCGCCAGGTGTGCCAACTCGTGCGCGAGCATGCTCTGCTGCTGCTCGCCGTCGAGTTCGGTGCCCACCACGGCGGGGACACAGATCTCGGCCACCCCCAGCGCGACGGGGCTGGTGAGCCCGCCGGCGGTGGTGAGCCGGACGGCTCGGCGGATGCCCGATTGGTTCCGCAGGGTGCGGAGGACCAGCGGGAGCGGCCCGTCCACCACCGGCTGGCGGCGGCCCAGCCGGACCACCAGCCGGAGCCGCACCAGGAGGAAGTAGAGGAGCAGCAGCCCCGCGGTGGCTAGCCAGAAGATGACAAGCCGATCCTGCCAGCTCCCCGCCGGGGGAAGCGCGGAGGTGGGAGCTGCGGAGGTGAGCGCCTGTCCGGCGGCGGACGGTGGGGCCGCGGCAACGCGGGAAGTGGTCGCGGGCCTCGAGGGCGCCCCATCGCCCGGCTGCGGAGTCGGCAAGGTGGCCGTGGGTTCGGCCGTCACCACCGGGGCAGCGGCGGGGGCGGCGGGAGCGAGCGCCAGCAGCCCGCCCAGCGGCTCGACGCCGAGTCCCACCTGCACCGAACTGGTGACGAGGCCTCCGAGGAGGGCGGTCTTCCAGAGGGTGTCGCGCACGCCGTGCGACTGCACCAGGCGGTGGGTCAGGAGGGCCACCCCACCCAGGAGCAGGGTGCTGTGGACGGCGTAGGTCAGGAGCCAGCTCAGGACGTCAGCGGTCGTCATCGGATGCCTCCTGGCCGGCCTCGTGGGCCTCGATCATCCGTCGCACGCGGGCAAGGTCGCCTTCGCTCATCTCGCGCGCGGTGAGGAGGTGGCTCATCAGGGCAGCCACGTCGCCGTCGAAGAGCCGCTCGGTGAGTTCGCTCACCATGGTCCGGCGGACCTCGGGCTCGGTGACCGCGGGGTAATAGACGTACTGGCGCGAGCGCGTCTCGTGTTTCACCACGCCGCGCTTCTCGAGCCGGGTGAGGAGGGTGGCCACGGTGCTGAGCGCCAGCCCCCGGTCGGGGCGGAGCGCCTCGCAGATCTCGGCCGCCGAGGCGTGGCCCCGGTCCCAGAGGACGCGCATGATGGCCATCTGCAAATCGGTGAGGAGGTGCGCTTCGGTCATGGACGGCCTCGTCATGGGAAGTAACTGACTTCTACGACCGTAATATTACATCTGTAGTAGAAGCCGTCAAGAGGGACAGGCCGGGGGCGGATCCTGCCCCCGGCTCCATTCCATTGCGGTGCCGGCAGATGGGTTGATTATTCGATAGGCCAAACCAGCCTTCGGTTGCCTCGGAAGCGCCCCCCGAGCCGAACCGATCCGTTCAACAGACGCCCAGGATTCGATGCGCAGCCGCCCCCCGTTCCTCTTCTGCTTTCTCCTCCTCTCCGCACCGGCCGCGGCCCAGCAGCCGTCCGCCTCCTGCGCCGAAGGGCTCCAGCCCTTCCTCGTGGCGCCGAGCCGCATCTACCGGAGCGCGCACACGCTCGCGGTGGTCCCGGTGTCGAGCGAGCAGGCGTGGAGCGCGGAGGTAGCCGCCCGGGTTCCCACCTTCGATTCCCTCCTGGTGCGGGCCCTTCGGTCCGGCGGATTTTCCCTCATTTCCGCCACCGCGACCGACTCGGCCTGGCAGGAAGCACTCGAAGCGGTGGGCGCCGACTCCGCGCAGGACCGCTTCCGCTCCCTCCTCGGCGAGCGGTACGGTGTGGATGGGATCGTCTTCCCGGCGCTGGTGGTCAAGGATGCGGAGTCCACCTCCCTCACCACGGTGGGGTGGGACGGCACCCGGCAGACCTATCGCAGCACCGGAGCGGCGGCCACCGAGGTGGCGCTCGATGTGGTGGTGACGTCGCTGCTGGAGGGGCTGCTCGGCACGCCCGACGAGGAGGAGCCGGATGACCCGGTCGTCCTTACCGGCGCGGCGCTCTCGCTGCAGGTGCACCTCGAGGACCTGGCGGGGCGGGCGCTCTACGACGGCTGGGGAGGGGTGCAGTTGATCCAGTTGATGCGAGGCGGCAAGCTCGTCCCCGTGCCGGACTCCCTCCTCCTGGTGAGCCGCCGACGCAACGCGCACGCGGTGCGCACGGCGCTCTGCCCGCTGCTCAAGTGGAAGCCGGCCTCGTGACCGCCGGGGGCCACACCCGCCGCTGGGCGCTCCTGGCGCCGCTGGCCCTGCTTGCCGGCGCGCCGCCACCGACGCCGGCCGACCTCAAGGGGTGCGACCGGGACCAGGAGCCGTTCCTGGTGGCGCCGGCGGAGGT
>CAZNLY010000084.1:0-2505 GCA_964574295.1 uncultured Gemmatimonadaceae bacterium | reverse complement strand
CACCCGCACCTTGCCGCGGGTCTTGCCGTTGACCTGCACCGGGATGTCCATGAGGTCCTCCACCGTCAGGTGGGCCTCGTACTGGGGCCACGACGCCTGGAAGATGGTGGTCGGGCTCCCCATCCGCTCCCAGCACTCCTCGGCAAAGTGGGGCGCGAAGGGCGCCAGCATGATGAGCAGGTCCTTGACCAGCCGCCGGTCGCTGCAGTTGGTCTCCCGCAGGGTGTTGAGGAGCTCCATCAGCGCGGCGATGGCGGTGTTGTAGCTCAGCGCCTCCATGGCCTCGGACACCTTCTTGACCGTCTGGTGGCGCTTGATGACCACCGACTGGTGCACCTCGGAGCCGATGAGCGTCACGTGCTCGCACTGGCTCACGAGGTCCCACACCTTGTCGAGGAAGCGCCGCGGCCCGCTGATGCCGCTGTCGCGGAAGTCGCCCCCCTCCTGGAACGGCCCCAAAAACATCAGGTAGATCCGGAAGGTGTCGGCCCCCCACTTGGCGATGTACTCGTCGGGGATGACGACGTTCCCCTTCGACTTGGACATCTTGGCGCCGTCCTTCACGATGAGCCCGTGGGCCCGGAAGGTCCGGAACGGCTCCTCGAAGTCGAGGTGCTCCAGCTCCTGGAGGACCATCGCGATGAAGCGCGAGTAGAGGAGGTGCAGTACCGCGTGCTCGTTGCCGCCGATGTACATCGGCACGGGGCACCACGTGCGGGTGCGGGCCGGGTCGAAGGGGCGGTCGGTGAACTCGGTGCTCGGGTAGCGGAGGTAGTACCACGCCGAGTCGAGGAAGGTGTCCGACACATCCGTCTCGCGGCGGGCGCGCGCCCCGCAGCTGGGGCACGGCACGTAGTACCACTCCTCGTGGCGCGCCAGGGGCGACACCCCGCTGTCGTCGGGGCGGAAGTCGTCGATGGGCGGGAGGAGGACGGGGAGGTCCTTCTCGGGCACCGGCACCGGGCCGCAGGCGGGGCAGTAGATGATCGGGATCGGCGGGCCCCAGTAGCGCTGGCGCGAGATGCACCAGTCGTAGAGCCGGAACCGCACCACCCGCTTTCCCTGCCCCGCCTTTTCCAGTTGGGCCGTGATGTCCCGCAGCCCCTGGAGCGCCGGCTTGCCGCTGTGGGGGCCGGAGTTCACCAGCACATAACCGTCAGTTTCCGTCTCCGCCGCCTCGAGCGGGGCGTCGGCCGGCTGGCCTTCCCGGGCCAGCACCCGCACGATGGGGAGCTGGAACTTCCGGGCAAAGTCGAAGTCCCGCTCGTCGTGCCCCGGCACCGCCATGATGGCGCCGGTGCCGTACTCCATGAGCACGTAGTCGGCCACCCAGACGGGAATCTTGCCGCCGGTGGCGGGGTTCACGGCGTGGGCGCCGGTGAAGACGCCGGTCTTGTCCTTGTCTCCCACCTTGCGGCTCACCAGGTCCATGCCGGCCACGCGGGTGCGGTAGGCGTCCACCGCCTTCCGCTGACCCTTGGTGGTGAGCTGGGCCACCAGCGGGTGTTCCGGCGCCAGCACCAGGAAGGTGGCGCCGTAGAGGGTGTCGGGCCGGGTGGTGAAGACGCGGATGGCGCCGGCGTCGCCCTCACAAACAAAGTCCACCTCGGCGCCCTCGCTCCGGCCGAGCCAGTTGCGCTGCGCCTGCGTGGTGGTGTCGGACCAGTCCATCTTGGACTTGTCGTCGAGGTTGGCCAGCAGCCGCTCGGCGTAGTCGGTGATCCGGAAGTACCACTGCTCCAGCGCCCGCTGCTCCACCCTGGTGGTCGGGTGCCGCTCGCAGAAGCCGTTGATGACCTGCTCGTTGGCCAGCACCGTCTTGCACTCGGGGCACCAGTTGACCAGCCCGTGCTTCCGGTAGGCCTTCCCCGCCTGGTAGAGCTGGAGGAAGAGCCACTGGGTCCACTTGTAGTAGGCGGGATCGGTGGTGCTGAGGGCGTGCTCCCACGCGAACATCCCGCCGATCCGCGTGAGCTGGCGGGTGAAGTTGGCGATGTTGCGCGGGATGAGCTCGGCGGGGTGGATGCCCAGCTTGATGGCGTAGTTCTCGGAGTGGATGCCGAAGGCGTCGAAGCCGATCGGCTCGAAGACGTCGAACCCCTGCAGCCGCTTGAAGCGCCCGTAGGTGTCGGAGCCGGTGAAGGCGAACATGTTCCCCACGTGGAGCCCCTCGGCGGAGGGATAGGGGAACATCATCAGGTTGAAGAAGGGCCGGGCCGCCCGGTCGAGGTCGGGCTCGTTGGTGCGCCGTTCGGCCCAGCGGGCCTGCCACTTGGCCTCGACGGCCTCGGGATCGTAGCGGAAGGGGGTGGGGTCGCCCATAGGTGGGCGGAAATCTACCCGCCGGCGGGGGGAGGGCCAAGCGCGCCCCTCGGCTTGCTGGCGGGGGGCGGCGGGGCTTAAGTTTTCTCCCATCCCCCACTTACATCGCCAGCGGAGCCTCATGGCCGGCGTCAGGAAGGACCTCACCCGCTCCCTGTACCTGTACGGCAGCGCCGTGCTGGT
>CAZNLY010000083.1:0-2533 GCA_964574295.1 uncultured Gemmatimonadaceae bacterium | reverse complement strand
GGTGGATGAGTTAGCTTAGTCCGATGCCACGCCCCCTCCCCTTCCGCCAGCGGATCCTGGTGGTGCTGATCGTGCTCGGCGCCGTCCCCACCGCCATCGCCATCCTCGGGTGGGCCCTCACCATCCGCACCAACAACCCCGCCACCGCCGCCCGCGCCGCGGTGGAGGGGGTCGGCACCTCCGGCCGCGTCCTCGTCGAGACGGTGGACACCACCCGCCTCCGCCCCGCCGAACGCCGCGCCCTCGCCGCCCACGCCGAGGCGCTCAACCGCGCGCTGGTGCGGACACAGGCCGCCGAGGCGTACGGCCGCTACTACTACGCCGGCCTCGCGGCGCTCCTCCTGGCCCTCGGCGCCCTGTACGTCTACGCCGCCGTTCGCCTGGGCGGGCACCTCTCCCGCCAGCTGAGCCGCCCCATCGACGAGCTGGTCGGATGGACCGGCCACATTGCCCGGCACGAGCCGGTCCCCTCCCAGGAGACCCCACGCGGCGCCCCGGAATTCGAGTCGCTCCGCGTGGCCCTGCGCGCCATGGCCGCCGAGCTGGAGCAGGGCCGCGCCCGCGAGCTCGAGACCGAACGGCTCCGCGCCTTCGGCGAGGTGGCGCGGCGGGTGGCCCACGAGATGAAGAACCCGCTCACCCCAATCGGCTTCGCCGTGAAGGCCCTGGCCGCCCACGCCCGCCCCGACCAGGCCGAGCCGATCGAGGTGCTGGCCGCCGAGACCGACCGCCTGCACCGGCTGGCCAAGGAGTTCGCCGAACTGGGCCGCCTCCCCGAGGGTCCTCCCGCCGACGTGGACCTCGGCGAGCTCCTGCAGGAGCTCCTCCGCACCGCCGTCCCCGACGTCGTGACCACCACCCTCCAGGTGCACCCCGGCACCCCGCACATTCACGGGCACTACGACCCCCTCCGCCGCGCGTTCAGCAACCTCCTCCGCAACGCCGTCGAGGCGATGGAGGGCTCCGGCCGCCTCGACATCCGCATCGCCCCCGGCGCCGGTGGGGTGATCGTGGCCATCGCCGATCACGGCCCGGGGATCCCCGCGCACCAGCGCGCCCAGGTCTTCGAGCCCTACTGGACCACCAAGGAGCAGGGGACGGGGCTCGGGCTGGCGCTGGTGCGCCAGACCGCCGCGGCCCACGGCGGCACCGTGGAGGTCCGCGACACCCCCGGCGGCGGCGCGACCTTCGTCGTGATGTTGTCGGGGCGTGATCCGGCTCGGGATGGTCCTCCGGGCGAGAACAGGACGCGCCCCCTCCGAGCCGAGGTCTCTCCGGGGGACGCGTCCTGATCGCCCTTCGGACCATTCCCTTCGCCGGCGTCCATCTGGACCCACCTACGGGACGGCGTCTCCGCCCTTCCCTTGCCTCCGATTCTCCCTCGTCTTTCGTGCTTTCGTGCCCTTCGTGATTTCGTGATAGCTTTCAACATGGCCTCCCTCCTCCTCGTGGACGACGAATCCAACATCCGCCGCATGCTGGGCGCGCTGCTCCGCGCCGAGGGGCACGCGGTGGCGGAGGCGGCCACGGGGAACGCCGCCCTCCTCGCGGTGGACGAGGCGGAGCCCGACGCCATCTTCCTCGACCTGATGATGCCGCCGGGCCCCGATGGCCTGGCCACGCTGCAGTCGCTCCGGGAGCGGGGGGTCTCCGCTCCCGTCATCATGATGAGCGGCAAGGCCCAGCTGGCCGACGCCGTGCGCGCCGCCCGCCTCGGTGCCTTCCAGTTCCTCGAGAAGCCGCTCACCCCCGAATCAGTGCTGGTGACGCTCCAGGCGGCGCTCGACCTGAGCCGCACCCGCGCCGCCAACCGCGCGCTGCAGGATGTCCTCGGCCGACGGGACGAGATGGTGGGCTCCTCCCCCGCCCTGCGCCAGGTGCGCGAGCTCATCGCGCAGGCGGCACCGAGCGACGTGCGGGTGCTGATCACCGGCGAATCGGGCACCGGCAAGGAACTCGTGGCCGCCGCCATCCACCGCGCCAGCCGCCGCGCCGCGGCTCCCTTTGTGGCCGTCAACTCGGCGGCCATCCCGCGCGAGCTGATCGAATCCGAGATGTTCGGCCACGAGCGCGGCGCCTTTACCGGCGCCACCGAGCGCCGCATGGGCCGCTTCGAGCTGGCCGACGGCGGCACCCTCTTCCTCGACGAGGTGGCCGACCTCTCGCTCGAGGCCCAGGCCAAGCTCCTCCGCGTGCTCGAATCGGGAGAGGTCCAGCGGGTGGGGGGCGGGCGCGCCACCCGGGTGGACGTGCGGGTCATCGCGGCCACCAATCGCCCACTGGAAGACGCCGTGGCCCGCGGGCAGTTGCGGGAGGACCTCTACTTCCGGCTCAACGTCTTCCCCATCCACCTGCCGCCGCTTCGCGAGCGGCTGGAGGACCTACCCGCCCTGGTGCGGCACTTCGCGGAGCGCCTCCGGCCGCAGGCGCCGGCCCGCTTTGCCCCGGAGGCGGTGGCGGCGCTCGCTGGCTACCACTGGCCCGGCAACCTGCGCGAACTGGCCAACATCGTGGAGCGACTGACGATCCTGGC
>CAZNLY010000082.1:0-2597 GCA_964574295.1 uncultured Gemmatimonadaceae bacterium | reverse complement strand
ATGCACGGCTGGAGCCGCGGGTCGAAGAACGGGGTCCCCGCCGCGAGCCCCGCCGAGGGGGGGAGGAACTGGATCGCGTGCGGCGGGCACGCCTCCCCGCAGGCCCCGCAGCGGGTGCACGCCGTCAGGAACCCCACCTCGGGAAGGGCGCCCGGCGGCCGGTGGTACCGCTTCTGGACGACCTTCTCCTCGGCCTGCGCCACCATCCGCTCGACCCAGTCACCCATCAGGTCGCGGAAGAAGTTCCGCCGGTCGCCGCCGCGGCGGTCCCAGGGGCCGGTCATGGCTGAATTCTAGCCGACAAACCCTTCCGCCGTCATCGCGAGGCCCTTCGTTCTGTCATTGCGAGGCCGCGAAGCGGCCCGAACGGGGTGGGCGCATGCCCACCCCTGGCCATCACAGACGCAACTTCTCCGCGGATGGCCCTGCCGCGGGGCAGGCCCAGCGCTCAGAATTTGCGTTCCCACCGTCAGGGGTGGCCGTGAGGCCACCCCGCCGTCAGAGCGCCGGCGCGAAGCTGAACAGCCACCGAAACCCCACGGTGTCGCTCGGGTCGGCGTCCTGCGCCAGCCCCGCCTCGCTCACGAAGAGCGGGAAGTCGAACCGGGTCACGAAGGAGGTGGTCCCGATTCGATGCGAGGCGCTCACGCCCAGGCCGGCGTCGTAGAAGCCGCGGAGGGGGCCGTACGGAGCGCTGCCGGAAGGCAGATCGGCCAGCGCGGCGTCGCCCCAGGCGCTGAGCGACACGCTGCTGAAGAACCGCGCGTTCCGGCGGGTCACGACCGTCCGCTCCACCTGCGCGTTGAGGGCGTAGGCCTGGCGCGAGCTGGCGTGCGGGTCGAAGCCGCGGAGGTTGGCGCCGCCCGGCGCCTGGTAGTACACCCCGGGCCGCACCAGCAGCGCCCCCTCGGACCGCAGGAAGGGGTTGTAGAGGCTCTGGTAGGGGTCGGCACCGGCCAGGTACACCTGGCGCTGCTTGACCACCGGCTCGTCAGCGAGCGCGGCGCCGGCATAGCCCCGGAACGCCACCCCCCACTTGGCGCCCAGCGTGCGGCGCGCGGTGGCGGTGAGCGCGCCGCGGAAGTACCCCTGCGCGTCGTAGCTCGACGAGGTGATGGTGCCGGCGCCGGCGTAGCCGTACATCACCCCGACGCCGGCGGTGGCGCCGAGGCCCAGCTGCCAGGCGCCGCTGCGGCCGCTGATCGCGCCGTAGAGCGACCCCTCGACCGTCCCGGCGTCGTCGTAGAAGCCGGGATCAACGAACGCGGTGTCGAAGACGTCCACCCAGCGGAGCGTGAGCCCCTTGGTGACGGTCGGGCCGAAGGTGCGGTGGTCGCGCCGCTTCTTCTCGAGCGTCACCGTGGCGCCGCTCCGGCCTTCCATCGAGTAGCCCTCGAACATCTGGCTCCAGTTCGTGCCGCGGAGCCAGGTGGGGTTCTTGATCCGGGCAAAGACATCGAGGTCCTGCACCGGGTCGTCGGCGCCCCAGCCGGTGCCGCCGGTGATGGACAGGACATTCTGCTCGAACCGGCCCAGGTAGTCGGTGCGGGCGCGGAGGCCGACCGTCACGCCGCCGGCGTCGTTGTACCACGCCTCGGGCGCCAGCCCCAGCGTCAGGTGGTCCCGCGCGGTGCGGGTGCTGAAGTAGGTGTCGAGGTACGGCTCCACCCGCCCGGCATTCGACCCGAGCCCGAAGGACTTGTGGTTGTTGAGGAAGTTCCAGTCGCCGGTCTGGACCCGGGGATCGAGGGTCACGCCAGTGGGCCGGCTCCGGGTCCGCACCTCCACCCACTCCCGCTCCGGCTGGCCCGAGGCCCGCACGACGGCGGTGTCGGTGGCGCCGTACACCCACACCTCCACCGGCAGCTGGCGCGGCGCCTTCCGCACCACCTCCACCCGCGTCACCCAGCCGTCGGGGGTCTGGCTGCGGTCGGTGCGGCCGACGGCGAAGTCGGTCAGGTCCACCGCGTGGAGCTGCTGCGCAAAGAACGGCCCGAGTGGCAGGCCGGAGGTCTCCTCCGCCACGGCGCGGAAGCGGTCCTCGTTCACGTGCTTGAGCTTCCACTGGGAGTAGTAGTTCCGGAGCGTCGCGGCCATGACCGAGTCGCCCAGCACGTACTGCAGGCGGCGGAGGAAGAGCTCGCCGCCGGAGTAGATGGTGGTGTTGTAGGTGAAGAAGTCGCGGTAGTCGTTGCTCACCAGGCTCACCGGTTCGGCGTAGCCGTCGAGCTGCATGCCCAGCAGGAACTGTTCGGTGCGGGCGGCGAAGTCGCCCCCCTGCCCCTTGGCCTCGTCGTAGAGCCCCGTCTGGTACTCGGTGAACCCCTCGTCGAGCCATCCCTCGCGCCACTCGTTGTTGGCCAGGATGCCCATCAGGTAATTGTGGCCCAGCTCGTGGACGATCAGCCCCTCGGAGGCGGAGCCGTCCATGATCATCATCGGGAACTCGGTGCCGCCCCCCTCGATCCGATGCACGTTGGTGAGCTGCGGCCAGGGGAACGTCCCGAAGGTGTGGTCGAGCCAGGCCAGCGCCCCCTCCGTTCGCTTGACCGCGATGCCGTTGCCCCACGTCTTCTCGTCGCCCGGCTGGTAGAGCA
>CAZNLY010000081.1:0-2738 GCA_964574295.1 uncultured Gemmatimonadaceae bacterium | reverse complement strand
GGCCACGCCGGCCCCCGGAGCGCCGAGGAGCTGATGGACGAGCTGGGCGGCCTGGGCGCGCCCCTCATCTGCGCCGGCGGGATCGGCGCCGAGGCCGACTTCGTCCACGCCCTGCGGCTGGGCTACGCCGGGGTGCAGATGGGCACCCGCTTCATCGCCACGCCCGAGTGCCGCGCGAGCGACGCCTACAAGCAGGCCATCGTGGATGCGCACGCGGAGGACATCGTCCTCACCGAACGGATCACCGGGGTGCCGGTGGCGGTCATCAACACCCCCTACATCCAGCGGATGGGGCTCCACGCCGGGCCGTTCGCCCGGTGGATGCTGCGCGGCCGGCGGCGGAAGCGGTGGATGCGGAGCCTCTACGCGCTCAAGTCGCTCTTCCAGCTCAAGCACGCGTCGCTCGATGCCTCTGGGCGGAAGGACTTCTGGCAGGCGGGAAGGAGCGTGGACGGGATCGCGAAGGTGGAGCCGGTGCGGGACATCGTGCGGCGGTTCGCGGCCGCGCTCGACTCCGCCCCACCCGGCCCGAACTGAATTCACGAAAGCACGAAAGGACGAAAGCACGAAAGGACGAAAGGACGAAAGCACGAACTGGATGAGGGAGGGTCCCTTTCTCTTTTCTCCTTCCGCCCCTCCTTTCTCCTAGTCCCTTTCTCCTTTCTCCCCCGGGACGGTGGAGAGTGGCATGGCACGGAACCTCCTGATCGACCCCTCCGCGACTCCCCTCATCGCCCACCGTGGCGCCTCCGCCGAGGCGCCGGAGAACACCCTCGCCGCCTTCCAGCGCGCCGCCGACCTCGGCGTGGACGCCTTCGAGTTCGACGTGCGGCTCACCGCCGATGGCGCGGTGGTGGTGCATCACGACCCCACCCTCGACCGCACCACCGGCCTGACCGGCCCGGTCCTCGCGCGCACCCTGGCCGAACTGCAGCGCGACACCGCCGTGCCGACCCTCGACGAGGTGCTCGGCGCCTTCCCCGCCATGCCGATGCTGGTGGAGCTCAAGGAGGTGGCGGGCCAGGAGCGGGTGCGCGACGTGCTCCTCCGCCACGGCGCCCAGGGGCGCTGTCTGGTGGCGTCCGAATACCACGAGGCCCTCGCCTGCTTCCGCGACGGCCGCTTCCTGGTGGGGGCCAGCCGGCGGGACATCCTGCACGCGGTCATCCGCGCCACCCTCCGGATCCGGGCCCGGCGGGTCGACTACCGGGCCCTCTCGGTGCCGGTGCGGCACGGCGCCATTCCGGTGGCCACGCGGCGGTTCATCGCCGACGCCCACGCCCTGGGCGCACCCGTCCATATATGGACGGTGGACGACCCCGCCGAGGCGGCCCGGCTCCGGGGGCTCGGGGCCAACGGGATCCTGACGAATGACCCCGCCCGGCTGGCCGGGTTCGGGAGCACGGGGTGGGCTTCCGCCCACCCCTAGCGCGGGTGCACGCAACTTCGAGGGGTAGGGAGGGGATCGCTCCGCTCACCGAGGTCCCAGGCTTCTGATCGTGTCATGTCGTCCCCCCTCTCCGCTTGCCGGAGAGGGGGACAGGGGGTGAGGAGGTTCGGCGGCTCCCGAGGACGGGAAGTCGCACTGGACTTGACGCCGTGAGCCCTCACGCACTATCTTATCATCCGGCTGAAAGGATATAACGACCGTGCCTGCCGTCCTCGACCGCCTCAGCGCCCTCGCCGACCTCACCCGGAGCCGCCTGCTCCTGGTGCTGGAGCGGGACGCCCTCACGGTCAACGAGCTCTGCCAGGTGCTCCGGCTCCCGCAGTCCACGGTGAGCCGGCACCTCAAGGTGCTGGCCGACGAGGGGTGGGTCTCGGCGCGCGCCGAGGGGACGAGCAACCGGTACCGGGCGGCGCTCCGGGAACTCGACCCCGCCGCGCGGCAGCTCTGGCACCTGGTGGGCGGCGAGGTGGGGCAGTCGCCGGCGGCGCGGCAGGATGCCACGCGGCTCCGGGGCGTGCTCGCCGAGCGGAGCACGCGCTCGCGGGAGTTCTTTGCCACCTCGGCCGGCCAATGGGACCAGCTCCGCCGGGAGCTATTCGGCGCCGGCGTGGAACGGGCGGCCCTCCCCGCCCTCCTCGACGACCGCTGGGTGGTGGGCGATCTCGGCTGCGGCACCGGCCAGATGACGGCCTCCCTGGCCCCGTTCGTGTCGCGCGTGATTGCGGTGGATGGCTCGGCGCCGATGCTCGCCGCCGCGCGCAAGCGGTTGGCGCCGCACGCCAATGTGGAGCTCCGCCGGGGGGAGCTCGAGGCGCTGCCGATCGATGACGGGGCGCTCGATGCCGCGGTGCTCTCGCTCGCGCTCAACCTGGCCCCCGAGCCGGTGCGGGTCCTGGCCGAGGCGGCCCGCGTGCTCCGGCCGGGGGGCAAGCTGCTCGTGGTGGACATGACGCCGCACGAGCGGATCGACCTGGCCGAGTCGCTCGGCCAGCTGTGGCCCGGCTTCGATGCCGATGCGGTCACTTCCCTGGCTCGCCGGGCGGGGTTCGATCGCGTGACGTACCATCCCCTCCCCGCCGATCCGGCGGCCAAGGGGCCGACCCTCTTTGCCGCGGTGCTGCGCCGCGGTGCCGACTCTTCTACCTCCTGACCCTGAGGCCGACATGACCGCCGTTGCCCCCACCGTCCACCCCTTTGCCGCGGCCCGTGCCGCGGGGCGCGAGCCGTTCAAGGTGCGCGACCTCTCCCTGGCCGATTGGGGCCGGAACGAGATCCGCCTGGCCGAGCA
>CAZNLY010000080.1:0-3102 GCA_964574295.1 uncultured Gemmatimonadaceae bacterium | reverse complement strand
AGCGCACGCCTGATAAGCGTGAGGTCGGTAGTTCAACTCTACCCAGGCCCACTGACTACCCGCCTGCCCCGCCCGGCTCCGGCCCGGGTGGGGCGTCGTGTTTCTGGCCTCCTCACCCCCGTCCCTCGCGCCAACCCGTCCTGCGAGGTAGGATCTCCGGTTCCCCGAACCCGGAGGCCGTCATGGCACCCCGATTCCGCGCTCTCGCCGCCGTGCTCACGATGCTGGTCGTGGCGGTCCCCGCCGCCGCCCAGATCCCGGACAGCACGATTCCGCTCCGCACGGTGCAGACGGAGGTGAATACCGTCCGCACCGAGTACGCGGAGCACTATAACAAGAAGGATGCGGCGGCCCTGGCGGGGATGTATGCGGAGGGGGCGATCGTCGTCAACGTCAATGGATCGGTGCTGGTCGGGCAGGCGGCCATTCGGGACGCCTTCACGAAGCAGGCGCCGACGTGGGGCCATCTCGTGATCACCCCGGACTCCCTGGTGGCCTTTGGGAGCACGGCCATCGAGACGGGAATCTCCACCATTCACCCCCAGGGCGGGGGAGAGGAGAAGGCCAGGTACCTCGTGGTGCTCCGGCGCCGGATGGGGGTGTGGTCCATCGTGCGGTCGGCAGTGACGCCGATCCAGCCCAGCCACTAGCCGGGGGGGGAGTCGGTGGTGAGCCCGTCCGGGCGCTCCGGCCCGGGCGGGGTTACTGCTTTGTCCAGGTCGGCCGGAAGTCGCCGGTGACCTGGCCCACCAGGTCGTTGACCATCGAGGCATACGCAGCGTTCGGGTCGGTGGCCGAGATCGTCGGCAGGCGGCCGCCCGCCATCGAGAACTGCCCCACGCTCTCGCTCGCCGAGCCGCTGGAGCGCCAAAGGGTGCCGCCCGAACTGGTCGAGAGCAGGCGCACGCTGAGTTCTGCCGAGACGGTCGCGCCCACGTTCACGTCGCCCCCCGCGCTGACGCCGCCGCGCGGCTTGACATTGGTCACGGCGAGCCGGCCGAAGAATACCGCCGGGATCTGCCGCTGGCGGCCCAGCTCCTTCGCCGCCGCCGGCGCATCGCCGGCCGCGAGGAGGCGTGCGACTGTGCTGTCGGCCGGGCCGAGCTCGAGCAGCTCGAATCCCCGCTGCGCCGCCAGCACCTCCTCCGTGAAGCGTTGGGTGGCCAGTTCGGCCAGAGAGGCGCGCCCGGGCTCGGCGGTGAACGTCACCAGCGCAATCCGGTCGTAGGCCCCGAGATCCATGCGCGGCGGCACCTGCACCATTGTCGCGGCGCAGGCGGAGAGCAAGAGCACCGCCGCAAGTTGCGAGAGGGAGACAGTGCCGCGCCAGCTCGGCAAGTGTTTGTGGAACAACATGTTGTCCTGCCGGTTTGGGGTCGGCTCCCACGAGGGGCAAGCCCCGGGCCTCGTCAGGGACCCTGATCGTCTACCCAGATGCCGCCGAGAATGCCCGAGGAAAGGGGGCCGACGTTGGCCAGTCCGGCGCCTGTCATGTCGTTGATGCGCCAGACGGTGTAGCCGCCAGCGCTCCCCGCGGCGAAATAGATCCGACCGTAGGAGTCGACCCCCACACCCGTCACCCCGCCGCCGCCAAAACACAGTCCTTGCGCCGGGTACCGGACGAACCCAGCGCCGCTGAGGTCGTTGACGCGCACGATGCTGCACCAATCAGACGCGTAGATCCGTCCACCTGGATCGATCGCCAGCATGCCCGGCAGGCACAGAGGTTCGGTCCACCCCGAGGTCGGACCACAGACCAGGGAAACTTTCCCTGTGCCGGACATGTCGTCCACCCGATCGATTCGACGCTCCCAAGGCGACGAAGAATGTATGCGCCATGCCCCGTCCAGGTACACGTCCTGGTAGGGACTCCAGTTCTGCTGCTGAGACGCGGCCAGCTCGGTGAGGCCGCTCCCGCTGATGTTATCCAACCGCAGGGTCCGCACGTCATACTCCCGGACGTAGATCCGTCCGAGGCCGTCCACGAACACGCCCACCGGCTGGCACATCTGGTCCGCCAGGGAGAAATCAATGCAGGTCCCCGCCCCATGCGCCTCCTGCCAACCGGCCCCCGACATGTTGTTGATTCGCACAATGCGGTTGTTCTGTCGGTCGGCGATGTAGATCCGGTCCTGAATATCCACGGTCACGTCCGCGGGCCACCGGAACTGGCCCACCCCGGAGCCCTCCTGGCCGAAGGCGGTCACGTTGGTGACAGCGCCGTTGGTCAGCATGTTGTCGATCCGGAGAATCCGGTGGTTCTGGGGATCGGCCACGTAGATGTGGAGGCCTGGCCATCCAACGACCACCTTGAATCCGATAAACCCCCCGATGACAATGCGACTTGGCGGTCCGCTGAAGACGGCGACAACCCGGATATCGGCGAGAGTGATCCCGTCCTGGAATGCCGGGGCCGCGACCGTGACGCGGGTCCACCCATCGACGCCCGGCGTTGGCTCGATGCGCCCCGCTCCGCACGGCACCGCCTCAATCGCCCCGTTGGACCCCTCGAATTCGATCAGGGGACCCTTGGCGTCGCAGTCGCCGCCGGAACGGAAGTCGAACCCGAAAACCCGTGGCATGGGGCCGTCCGGAAGCGGAGCGAGGCGCACCCCAGCGCGGGCGCCCGGCTGGGCCCCAGTACCTATGCGGAGCACGATTGCGTTCTGGGGAATTGTTCCTCCGGCGGCAAGGCCGGAGTCGCGGATGAACTCGGCGGCCACAGCACCGGTGCCGCCCGGGTCCTCCATGAATCGCTGCACTTGCGGACCGGTGCTGCCGGTCTCCGTGGGCGGGGGCGAGGTCGCCAAGCGACATCCCGCCAGGGTGGCGAGGGCCAGGGGGGCCAGGCGGGTGAGGGAAGGCATGGCGCCTCCAGGGGCCAAGGGTCACCCTCAAGATGAGAATCCAGGGGCCGGGCGCAACACCGGCGCGCGCCGTTCCGTGGCGCATCCCCGCGAGCGGGAAGTAGATTCTAGCCTCACTCCTCACCCGGACCCCGCATGCCCGCCCTGATCGAGTGCGTCCCCAACTTCTCCGAAGGCCGCGACCCGGAGGTGATCCGCCGGATCGCCGCCGAGCTCGAGTCGGTCGAGGGGGCCA
>CAZNLY010000079.1:0-3151 GCA_964574295.1 uncultured Gemmatimonadaceae bacterium | reverse complement strand
AAAGGGCAGATCGTCCCCCCTCTCCGCTTGCCGGAGAGGGGGACAGGGGGTGAGGGCGATGCCCCGGAGGAGCACCCCCCGAGCCGGGACCGTGGAATCGACGGCCGCCTGAAACAGAACCGGAGCACGTTGCGTATTGCAACGCGTCTCCCAACCTGAGGACCTGATGGGTATGCTCGCCCTGATCGTCACCGTCGGGGCCGCGATCGGCGGCTTCGCCATTGCCCGGAACTTCGTCCGCCACCGGCTCCGCTTCGTGGACGGCGTCCACAACCCCGTCTTTCCCTTTGCCGCCGGGTTGATCGCCGCCCTGGTGGCCTGGCCGGCCGCCCTCCTCCCCATCATCACCAGCGGCACCGCCGCCGTCTTCGGCATCGCCGCCGGCGTCGGCACCGCCAGCGGGGTCAAGGCGCTCCGGCGGGGCGACGGCTAGGGAGGACCCTCGGCCGGCGGTAGATTTGACCCATGCCGACCGTCTCGTGCGTGCGCTGCGGGCAGACCCGCGACCAGATGGGGTTCCGCCCCTTCCAGAACGACCTTGGCCTCCGGGCCTTCGAACAGATCTGCGCCGTGTGTTGGGGTGAGTGGCTCAAGTACCAGCAGCAACTCATCAACCACTACGGCCTGGATCTGCGAAGCCCGGAGGCCAAGAAGTTCCTGTTCGAACAGATGGAGACGTACCTCTTCACCGCCCCACCCGCCACACCCTAGCTACCCGCCGATCGTCCCCTGCAGCGTGATGCGCTTCTTCTGGCGCATCACCTCGAGCTTGAGCGGCTCGTCGGGGGCGTAGCTGCCGAGGATCCGGAGCAGCTGCGGCGGCCCCGACACCTTCCGCCCGTCCACCGCCAGGATCACGTCGCCCGCCTTGATGCCCAGCGGCGCCGGCGTCGGCGCGTCCACCACCAGCACGCCGTCGGTGGTGCCGAAGTAGCTGCCGAGCTGCGGGTTGACCGGCGCCAGCTCCAGGCCCATGACGGGGCCGCCCATGGCCCAGCGCATCGAGTAGCTCATCGGCTCCGGAGTCCGCAGGGCGCTCCGGCCCGCCTCGCTCCGCCGGAGCGCCAGCTCCAGCGCCCGCTGCTCCGCGCTGTCGCCCCCGATCCAGAGCGGCTCGAACCCCTGCGGCGTGGTCCAGCCGTAGCTCCCCCCCTCGCCGACGACGACCTCGAGGTCCTGGGGCTCGGCGGCGGTCACCACCTTGGTGGTCTGCTGCTTGCCGCCCCGGCGGTAGGTGACGGTCACCGTGTCGTTGGGGCTGGTCTGCGCCACGAGTTCGACCAGGCGGAGCCCCGGGCTCGCCACCCGCACCCCCGGCTCCAGGTCGGCGGGCTTGACCGCCAGCGGCGTGCCGTCGAAGCGGGTGATGATGTCGCCGGCGCGGAGGCCGGCGGTGGCGGCGGGGCCGCCCGGGGTCACGGCGTCGAGCAGCGCGCCGATCGAGTCGGATTCCGAGGGCCGGGTGCGCACCACCACGCCGATGCGCACGCGGCGGAGCGCAAAGCCCCGCATCACCATCGGCTGGAGGGAGTCGAGGCGGACCCGGTAGCGCCGGGCGTCGTCGCGGACGGCGCGGGCCGAGTCGCTGACCGTCGTCCAGGCGCGGCCGTCCGCGCGGGCGGCCGGCGCGGGGGCCGGCGCCACCGTGGTGGGCGGCGTGCGCGGCTGGGCGGGGGGCGTCGGCGGCGCGGCGTCCTGCGCGGCCAGCGAGCCGAGGGGGGCGGCGGTGGCCAGCGCCAGGAGCGCGGGGATGAGGAGCCGGCGGCGCATCAGAGCCCCACGTTCTGCGCGCGGGTCACGTGCACATCCACCAGCGCGTCCATCAGCCCCACCCGCTCCCGCCAGAGGGGGATCAGCACGTCGTCGTTGCCGTGGCCGCCGGCCTGGGCCGTCTCGAGCCGGCGGTCGAGGTCGGCAATCCGCGCCTCGAGCGAGGCGGCGGCGCCGGTGGTGTAGGCGTCGGTGACCTGCGGCTCGCTCCGGAGCTGCTGCAGCGCCCGCTCCAGCGTGGCCGACTCCGCCATGACGGCGGTGAGCTGGTCGGAGGCGCTGGCCGGCTCGGGGGCAATGAGGTCTCCCCCGATGACGACCAGGAGGAGCGACGCCGCCAGCGCCAGCGCGCCGAGGCCGGCCCAGCGCACGCGGCGGTGACGGCGGTCGTCCCGCACCCGGGCCGCCACCAGGGCAAACCGGTCGCGCGGGGGGCGCAGCGTCGGCAGCGCCTTGAGGCGCGCCACCCGCTGGTGCAGGCGGTCGAGCTCGGCGGCACACACGGCGCAGGTGGCGACGTGCGCCTGGGCCTCGGCGCTCCCCGGCTCGCTGGCGGAGTCGCGCAGCGCCAGCAGCTGGCTCATGGTCAGGTGCGTCATGCCCGGGCCTCCTCTCCCAGCCAGGTGCGGAGGCGCGCGTGCGCCCGCGAGAGCTGGGACTTCGAGAAGCTGGGCGTCCGGTCCATCATCTGGGCAATCTCTTCGTGCGTGTACCCCTCGACGTCGTGGAGCCAGACCACCGCGCGCGAGGTCTCGGGGAGGCGCTCGAGCGCCGCCTCGAGGTCCATGCGCAGGGGGGTGTCCTCCCGGCGGAAGGGATGGATCTCGTCGTGGAGTTCGTCGGTGTCGCGGTACTTGTTCCGGCGAAGCCGCATCAGCGCCTTGCTGGCGGCCACCTTGCGGATCCAGCCCCAGAGCGGCCCGTCGCCCCGGTACTGGCTGATGCTGCGGTACACCTCGAAGAACGTCTCCTGCATCACGTCCTCGGCGTCCTCCACCGTCCGGCAGATCCGCCGGGCCAGGTTGAAGACGGGGCTCTCGTAGGCGCGATAGACCATCTCCAACGCCTCGGTGTCGCCGGCACGGACCCGGGCGACCACCGACTCTGCGTCAGCGAGGAGATAGGAATCCACCGCGATGGCCCTTTGCATAGGTGGGGGAAAGATGCCTGATGGTCCGGAAAGGTTGCAGGGGCGGACCAGGGGACTTGGGACTTGAGGACTTGGGGACTTGGAGGGGCGGAAGGAGAAAAGAGGAAAGGGGGAAGGGAGGGGTCGCCGCAGTTGCCTTCAGGCGCACTAACCTGTTGACACAACTCGGTTTAGCCCTCCACAACCCCCTCCATCCCTCCACTATGCTCCGGGATCCCCATCCCCGCCCCG
>CAZNLY010000078.1:0-3336 GCA_964574295.1 uncultured Gemmatimonadaceae bacterium | reverse complement strand
CCCGACGCCACCGTCATGAGCTGGCGCGGCGTGAGCGGTGGCATCGCCGCCGCCCAGCAGGGGCACGACGTCATCATGACCCCCACCAGCCACGCCTACTTCGACTACTCCCAGGGCGACCCAACCCTCGAGCCCCTCGGCGCCGGCGGCAACCTCCCGCTGGAACGGGTCTACGCCTTCGAGCCCGTCCCCCCCGAGCTCACCCCCACGGAGGCGGCGCACATCCTCGGCGCGCAGGGCAACGTCTGGACCGAGTACCTCAAGACCCCGGATCAGGTGGAATGGATGGTCTTTCCGCGGATGCTCGCCATGGCCGAGGTCACCTGGAGCCCCGCCACGGCGCGGGACTGGACCAGCTTCGTCGAGCGGCTCCCCGGTGTCCTGACCCAGCTCGACCGCCTCGGCGTCAACTACCGCACGCCGAACGTGCTCGGCCTGGAGGGAAACCGGCTCACCCTGGCCGATACGGTGAGGGTGACGCTCCGGAGCCCCTTACCCAGCGGCGAGATCCGCTACACCCTCGACGGCACGGCACCCTCCGTGGCGTCGGCCCGCTACGACGGCCCGTTCACGCTCCCCGTGGACACCGCGGGGGCGACGGTCACGGCGGCGGTGTTCCTCCCCGGCGGCAAGGTGAGTCCGCCGCGCCGGGCCACCTACGCGCGGACGACCATGCTGGCGGCCACCGTTCCCCCTCATGGGGTCGAGCCGGGCCTTTGCGTGGAGTATTCCGAGGGGAGCTTCAACTCCGCAACAGCAGTCACGAAGGCACGAAAGGACGAAAGCACGAAAGGGGTGGGAGGGGAGTGCCGGGTGGCGGAGTCGGTCTCACTCCCTGGTTTCCAACGACAGGAGACGTACGCGCTGGTGTTCACCGGGTACCTCCACGTGGCGCGGGCGGGGCTCTACACGCTGGCCCTCTCCTCCGACGACGGGAGCGTGCTCGAGGTGGACGGCCGGGTGGTGGTGGACAACGACGGCTGGCATTCCGAGCAGGAAAAGTCGGGCATGGTGGCGCTCGAGGCGGGGTACCACCCGCTGGTCATCCGTTTCGTGCAGGGGAGTGGCGCCGCGGTGCTCTCGGGCACGATCGCGTTCGACGGCGAGGCGCCCGCGCCGCTGGCAGGGTCGTTCCTCGCGCACTAGCTTCTGGCATCCCCTCATTCCGGAATCGCCGATGCCCCTCCTGGACCAGCGGAAGGTGTACGACGTCTGCATCGTGGGCTCCGGTGCCGGCGGCGGGATGGCCGCCTACATGCTCACGCAGGCGGGCGCCGACGTGGTGCTCCTCGAGGCCGGCGGCCCCTGGGACAACGCGAAGGACTCCGCGATGTTCACCTGGCCCTACGACTCGCCGCGGCGGGGGGCCAGCACCAAGGACCGTCCCTTCGGCGAGTTCGACGCCTGCATCGGCGGCTGGGAGCTCCCCGGCGAGCCGTTCACCGTGGCGCCGGGCTCGAAGTTCGGCTGGTGGCGGGCGCGGATGGTCGGCGGCCGCACCAACCACTGGGGGCGGATTTCCCTCCGCTTCGGCCCCAACGATTTCCGCCGCAAGTCCCTCGACGGCCTGGGCGACGACTGGCCCATTTCCTACGCCGACCTCGCGCCTTACTACGACCGGGTGGACGACCTCATCGGCATCTTCGGCAGCGCGGAGGGCCTCCCCAACGAGCCGGATGGTCACTTCCTGCCGGCGCCCCGGCCCCGCTGCTACGAGCTGCTGGTCAAGGAGGCGTGCGACAACCTGAAGGTGACCTGCATTCCCGCCCGGCTCTCGATCCTGACCCAGCCCCTCGGCAACCGGCCCTCCTGCCACTACTGCGGGCAGTGCAACCGCGGCTGCGCCGTCAACGCCAACTTCTCCTCCACCAACGTCCTCCTCCCGCCGGCGCTCGCCACCGGCAGGCTGACGCTGGTCACCAACGCCATGGCGCGCCAGGTCACCCTCGGCGCCACCGGCCTGGCGGACGGCGTGGTGTACGTGGACAAGGCCACCGGCACCGACCAGCGGGTCAAGGCCCGCGTGGTGGTGCTGGCCGCGAGCGCCTGCGAGTCGGCGCGGCTGCTGCTCAACTCGAAGAGCGCGCGGTTCCCCCACGGGCTGGCCAACTCGAGCGGCGTGGTGGGCAAGTACCTGACCGACACCACCGGCACCGACGTGGCGGGGTTCATCCCCCGGCTCGAGAACGGCATTCCCCACAACGAGGACGGCGTGGGCGGCGGCCACCTGTACTGCCCCTGGTGGCTCGACAACACGACGCTCGACTTCCCCCGCGGCTACCACATCGAGATCTGGGGCGGCCGGGGCCAGCCGTCGTACGGCTTCATGGGCGGCATCGAGAGCTACCCCGACTTCGGCGGCTACGGGAAGTCGCTCAAGGACGCCTACCGCCGGCTCTACGGCACCACCATCGGCTTCAGCGGCCGGGGGGAGATGATCCCCAACGCCGACTCCTACTGCGAGCTCGACCCCGAGGTGAAGGACCAGTGGGGCATCCCCGTCCTCCGCTTCCACTGGAAGTGGAGTGACTACGAGTACAGGCAGGTGAAGCACATGCAGGAGACCTTCCGCGCCCTGATCGAGGAGATGGGCGGCGAGGTGTTCAGCCCGATGCCCACCGCCGAGGAGGGCTACGGCATCGCCACCGGCGGGCAGATCATCCACGAGCTGGGCGCCGTGCGGATGGGGAACGACCCCGCCACCTCGGCGCTCAACGCCCACTGCCAGGCGCACGACGTGAAGAACCTCTTCGTGGCCGACGGCGGGCCCTTCGTGTCGCAGGCCGACAAGAACCCGACCTGGACCATCCTGGCGCTGTCCATGCGCACCTCCGAGTACATCGCCGCCCAGCGGCGGCAGGGGGCCCTGTGACCGACCTCTCCCGACGCGAGGTGCTGGGCCTCCTGGGGATGGCGCTGGCCGCCGGCGCCGCCGGGTGCCGCCCCGAGACGATCCGCAAGGCGGCGGAGCGCGCGTCGCCCTACACGCCGCGGTTCTTCACGCCGGCGGAGTACGCCACCGTGACGGTCCTGGCCGACCTCACGCTGCCTGCCGATAGGCGTGGGCCGAGCGCCGGCGAGGCGGGCGTCCCCGAGTTCATGGACTTCGTGATGGCGGAGGAAATGGACAACCGCGAGCGAATGCGGAACGGCCTCGCCTGGCTCGACACCGAGGCGCAGGCGCGCTTCGGCTCCACCTTCGTGGCGGCCTCGGCGCGCCAGCAGAGGAAGATCCTCGACGACATCGCCTGGCCGAAGCGGGCCCGGCCGGAGTTCGAGGGGGCGGCGACGTTCTTCACCGAGTTCCGCAACCTCACCGCCACCGGCTACTGGTCG
>CAZNLY010000077.1:0-3403 GCA_964574295.1 uncultured Gemmatimonadaceae bacterium | reverse complement strand
GCATGGAGGTGTACCTGCGCACCTGGCCGAGCCTCGGCTCGAAGGTGCAGGTGTCACAGAATGGAGGGACCGAGCCGACCTGGTCCCGCGACGGCAAGGAACTCTTCTATCGCTCCGGCGGGGGAGCGGAGCCGAAGCTGGTGGCCGCGACCGTCGTGAGCGGGCGCGTCCAGGCGCGCACCGAGTTGTTCAGTGTCGGCCGATACGAATTCTCCACGCCGCACCGGAATTTCGACGTCTTCCCGGATGGCCGCTCGTTCGCGATGGTGCGGCAGGGCACGCCAGGCCAACAGGCGGAGGTCGTGTATCTCCAGAACCTGTCGGGGCTGATGGAGCGGCGATGAGGGGCGTGACCTCCCAACTGGAGCCTCGCAGTGTCTGACCCGCTCGCCCGCCTCTCGACCGCCCTCGCCGACCGCTACCGCCTGGAGCGGGAGCTCGGGGCCGGCGGCATGGCTACCGTCTACCTGGCGAGCGACCTCAAGCACACCCGCCAGGTGGCCATCAAGGTCCTCCGCCCCGAGCTCGGGGCGGTCATCGGCGCCGAGCGCTTCCTGGCCGAGATCAAGACCACCGCCACCCTCCAGCATCCGCACATCCTCGGCCTCCTCGACTCGGGAGAGGCGGACGGACTCCTCTTCTACGTCATGCCGTATGTGGAGGGGGAGTCGCTCCGCGACCGCTTGATTCGCGAGAAGCAGCTCCCCGTGGCCGATGCGGTCCGGATCGCCTCGGAGGTGGCCAGCGCCCTCGACTACGCCCACCGCCACGGCGTCATCCACCGCGACATCAAGCCCGAGAACATCCTGCTCCACGACGGTTCGGCGCTCGTGGCCGACTTCGGCATCGCCCTGGCCGCCAGCAAGGCGGGCGGCACCCGGATGACCGAGACCGGGATGAGCCTCGGCACTCCGCATTACATGAGTCCCGAGCAAGCGATGGGAGAGCGGGAGATCACCGCCCGCTCGGATGTGTACGCCCTCGGCGCGCTCACGTACGAGATGCTCCTTGGCGAACCCCCCTTCACGGGGCCCACGGCGCAGGCGATCGTGGCGAAGGTGATGACCGAGAAGCCGGCGCCCCTGGTGGGACGCCGGGAGCGGGTGCCGGTGGAGGTGGAGGAAGCGGTGCTGACGGCACTGGAAAAGCTGCCGGCCGACCGGTTCGCCTCCGCGGCGGAGTTTGCGCAGGCGCTGGGCGGCGCCCGCACCCCGAGCCTCGCGACTCGCGCCACGCGAAGCTCGAAGGCGCCGGCCGCTCGGGCGCTTCAGCTCGTGGCCGGCACCGCTACGCTCGCGGCCGTCGTCCTCGGCGCGCTGCTGGTGCGCGCGGAGCGCCACCCCGCGGGCCCGGTCACCCGGCTCTCGCTCGACCTGCCCGATCTCCGGGTCAACCATCAGCTCTACATCGGCTCCGCCTTCACCCTCTCGCCCGATGGCCGCCGCATCGCCTACGTCGCGCAGTCGCCCGGCTCGCCGAGCAGGCTGATGCTGCGCGACCTGGGCGACTCGGTGCCGAGGGCATTCCCGGGTACCGACGGCGCAGACGGGCCGTTCTTCTCGCCTGACGGCACGTGGATCGCCTACTCGAGCGGGCTCAAGCTCTACAAGGTGCCGACGGCGGGCGGCGCCCCGATCCTGCTCGCGAGCGGCCTGACAGACGCGCTCGCCAATGGCGCCTGGTCCACCGACGGGAAGATCTACTACTCCGACCAGTCGTATGCGCTTGCGGCCGTCCCGGAGGACGGCGGAACGCCCGTGACCATCGTCAAGCCGGAGAACCGGGCGGTGGCGTTCATCTCGCCCACCATCCTCCCGCGCAAGGACGCGCTCCTCGTCACCGCGTGCAACAACAACTGCACGTTGATCCACCTGATGGGGCTCAACCTCAGGACCGGTGCCCTGGACACCGTCCTGACCGGGGGCTCCCGGGGCTGGTACCTGCCCGACGGGCGGTTGCTCGTCACGCGGCAGGACGGGACCGTCGTGGCTGCACCGTTCGACCTCAAGACGCTCCGCCTCACCGAGCCGCCGACGGTGGTGCTCACCGGCGTGCAGATGGAGCTGAGCATCACGCCGGAGCTCACTGTCGCCGACAACGGCACCCTGGTGTACCTGACTTCCAACCAGCAGGGCACCTCGGCCACCGTGGCGCGCGTGGACCGCACCGGCCGCGCCGCCATCCTGGATTCCGCGTGGACCGACCTGTTCAGCAGCATCGCGCTCTCTCCCGACGGCACGCGGCTGGCGGTCAGCACCGCCGCCGGCCCAGCCTCCGCCCTCTGGGTCAAGCAACTCGATCGGGGGCCCCTGACCCGGCTCAGCTTCGAGGGCACCCTCAATTACCGCCCGGCCTGGCGCCCTGGGGGCCGGATGCTGAGCTTCACTTCCGACCGTGACAGTTCGCTCTCGTACCTGTACGAGATCCGGGCCGACGGTAGCGGCCGGCCGGCGCGTCTCCTGCCGCAGGACACCTCCCAGGTGGACGAGGCCGTCTGGTCTTCCGATGGCGAGTGGCTGGTGTATCGCACCGGCGTAAGCGCGGGACTGCGGGACATCTGGGCGCGCCGCGTCCGTGGCGATTCGGCCCCGTTCCCGGTGGCCGCCGGGGAGTACGACGAATACATGCCGGCGCTGTCCCCCGACGGCAAGTGGGTGGCCTACGTCTCGGTGGAGTCGGGGCGCGAGGATGTGTACGTCCGGCCCTTCCCCGACGCCGACCGCGCGCGCTGGCAGGTCTCCACCGCCGGCGGGCACTCGCCGGCCTGGAACCCGACCAGCCGCGAGCTGCTCTTCGTGAGCGCCGCCGACTCCCTGATGAGCCTGCCGTATGCCGACGCGGCCGGGGAGTTCCGCACCGCTGGTGGCCGGGGCGTCCTCTCCACCCGCCCCTTTCTCCTCCTCCCCTTCCACCGTTCCTGGGAGGTGAGCCCCGACGGCCGGAGCTTCCTCTTCCTCCAGCGGAGCGCGGCGGTCGGCAGCGAAGCCAGCCGCCTGACGGTGGTGCTGAACTGGTTTGAGGAGCTGGGCGGAGGGCGGTAGGGAGGAAGGAGAAAAGAGAAGGGAGAAAAGAGGGGCGGAAAGAGAAAGGGCAAAGGGTGGGCGGTGGGGTTTCGTGGTTCCGTCCTTTCGTGCTTTCGTGAAGGCAGTTTCTGAGGAGCCTGGATGCCCGACGCGTTCGACAAGCTGACCACTGCCCTCTCCGACCGCTACCGCCTCGAGCGGGAGCTCGGCGCCGGCGGCATGGCCACCGTCTACCTGGCGCAGGACCTCCGCCACAACCGCCGAGTGGCGGTCAAGCTGCTGCGGCCCGAGCTCTCGGCCGTCATCGGCGGCGAGCGGTTCCTCTCCGAGATCACCACCACCGCCAACCTCCAGCACCCCCACATCCTCCCCCTCTTCGA
>CAZNLY010000076.1:0-3705 GCA_964574295.1 uncultured Gemmatimonadaceae bacterium | reverse complement strand
AGTTCCTGCAGGACCGCGTCCCCGGCACGGGCGGGCACACCAACCTCGACTACTACGACACCATCCAGCCGAACGACCTGATGAAAAACGCGGTGGTCATGGCGGCGTACGCCTGGCACGCCGCCATGGCCGACCAGATGGTGCCGAGGGAGAAGCTTCCGCGCTAGGCCGCGCCGCGGCGCCGGAGGTAGCGCAGGCCCAAGCCCACGCGGGCCGTCGCAATCTATGGGTTAGCGAAGCAGGTGTACAAAGCCACCCTCGTCCGCCACGACGACGTACCGGCCGTAGTGATCGAAGGCGAGGTGGCGCAGCTCCACACCGAGCTGGAACGAGGTGTCGACCGCCATCGTCGCCCGGTCCACGATGCTGAACCATTTCATGCCGGCTACAAAGATCTTCTTCTCATCCGGGCTGAAGGCGACCGCATAGGGAAACGTGGGGAGCGGCACAAAGCCGAGGATGGTTTCCGCCCGGCGATCAATCAGTGTGAGTCCGCCTGGCCCTCCCGCACCGGCGATGAGCGTGTCGCTGTCCGAGGCGGACGCCACGTCCTCGACCTGACCAAAGATTCCTCCGAAATCGAACGAGGCGATGACGGCCGGGGCGTCGACTCGCGCGACGGTGAACCGCGAGTCATGCGCCCCGACCACCACTTCGGTGCCGGCGCTGGCATAGGCGAGGCCGGCGGGGCCGCTGTTGGTGCCGGACGGCGCCACCGGAAGCCGGCCGGTGATGGCCCGCGTGGCCAGGATGACCTTGAAGAGAGAGTCGTTGTCCGTGGTGACGAAGAGCGACTGTCCGCCAGGGTGAACCAGCAGGCGGAGAGGTCTGCCCAAGAGCGAGAGCGGGATCGCGCCCACTGCGGCGTGCCGAGCGACATCCACCACCGTGACCTGATGCTGATCGTAGTTGGCCACATACGCCGTGTCGCCGGATGCGCCGAATCCAACGTCGCGGGCCGAGAGAGGGACGACCGGGTCAACCAGGGGTGTCAGGCCCGGAAGGATGAAGCTTCCAAGGTAGGGGGCATCGTACCTGGTGACATACACGACTCCGGATTGCGAGACCGCGATGCCGAAGGGTCGGTCGGCGAGCGGTACGGATTTCACCGGCATTCCGGCCGGGTGCCCGTACACCGCCACCGGCAGGCTCTCCACGGGGGCCCCCGAAGCGACGATGACGGTCGTGGTGCCCCCACCCGCACCGATGACGACTCCCGTGGCTGTGACCTTAGCGACCGCCGTGTCAACGGCGGCATAGGTGAACACCGCACCTGGCACATTCGAAGTGCCGCACTTGAGGACAGGGGCCAACTGGGTCGAGTCCCCCTGCAGTGTCACCAGCGAGTCCATGCCGACGGCGACGACGTAGCTACCGCATGGGGCCGGGCCGGTGTCCTCATCACCGCAGGCGGCAACCACGGCCAGGCAGATCCCCATACTCAGTAGGGCGCAACAGAATCCGCCATGCCGCCGCAGAAGGCGACTCATGCCACGGTTCCCGACTTTCGCAGGTAGATGACCCCGCCGAGCCAGCACTCCGGAATCGAGAGGAGCGGCAGCGACACCGGATACCACGTCGGGCCCATCTCCTTGCCCCAGGTCGCCATCACGCCGAGCAGCCCGAGCCCCACGCCAATGCCGCCGAGGATCAGCGCGTGCTTCATCGGCTTGGCAGGGGCCAGCGTGGCGGTGAGATAGGCGCCGCCGATGGTGATCGGGATCCGGTAGGAGCTGGCGATGAGGCTCAGCCGGTCGTCGAGCGGCTGGCCCATCGGGGGAAAGACGTCGAGCACGTGCAGGAGGATGTCCACCAGCGTCGTCACCACGACGATGACGAGGATGCCGGCCACGATGGCCCAGGTGCTCCTGCCGAGGGTGCCGCTCATGGACGCCGCCTTTCGGGTTTCGGCTTGGGTTTCCGCTTCGTGGGGGTGGCCGTGGCCCTGGCCTTGGGCTTCGGCTTTCGCATCCGGGCACGGAGGGCCACGGCAATCGCCGCCTCGGTCCAGCGGGCCAGGATGTCGGTGTCCTCGAGGAGGTCGGCCGGCACTTCATAGTACTGCATGACCTCGCCGCCCGGGCCAAAGGGCCGGAACGGCCCCATGCCGCGGGCCTCGAAGTCGGGGCGGTTGGTGTCGTCCACCTTGAAGTACACCACGTCGTCGTCCACCAGGGCAAAGAAGGCGTCGCCGCTGTAGACGCCGACGCCGCCGAACATGGAACGGTCGCGGATGGCGGGCGCGGCGCGCCGGAGCTGCTCGAGCACGAAGGCGCGGAAGGTGGGGGTGACGGGCATCGAAGCGACTCGGCGAGGCGGGAGCGGGCTGGGTGACCTCCGGGCCTCAAGATGCGGCGCGGCGCCGTTAGGGGCAACCGGGGCGCGAATCGGGCGACCGCAGGAATGAAAAAGCCCGGCTGGCGGAGGCCGCCAGCCGGGATGTTGGATCAGCGCGTGTAGTCAGCGGCCCGCGAGCCCGGCGATGAGGCCGCCGAACATCCCGGCGAGGATGGCGGCGATGACGGCGAGGATGAGGATCGCGGGAATGGAGGCCAGGGTCCACTTGACCATGAACCTCACCATCGACATGAACGGCATCTGCACGTCGACGACGACGACTTCGGAGCGATCAGCGTCGGATGATGCCATGGCAACCTCGTCGTGAAGGGTTCAGAGCGCTGTGGACGGCGCAGCCTGTCCTGCAGCGATGCCTGCGCAACCGCCTAACGGTTCCGCATCACCTGCCGGGCGAGGCTCGCACAGCTTCGCCCCAACACAATCCGACGGCCGAGCCCGGGCAGGTCCATGCGGGTGCTAGCCGGTCGAGGAACTGCTCGCGCCCGCAGGGGAGCGCGAAAGGCGCCTGACGGCAAGGATGAACAGGACAAGCGACACCGCAACGAGGGCGATCATGAGCCAGGCGATGCGACCCCAGTGGCTGTCGGGTTCTAGCGCGGCGAACGAGCGGGCGCGGAAGTAGCCAGCGCTGAAGTACGGAACGGCGAGCAGGGCGGCCACAACCAGACCCCAAGTGGTCCACGGACGCCGTTGACCGGTCATGCATGCCCTCCCTGAGTCTTGCCCTGAGCCGGCTAGCTTGAATTCGATCCGCACGCCTCCCCTATCCTACCCCTCCCACCCCACCCTGCAACTCGATTCCGCACTCGGCCGACCCCCAGGATCCGCCCGCCGAATTCCCATCTTGACGCCCGCCCCACCGGTGCCCTACATTCGGGAAAACCGAAGAAAAACCGAAGGAGGACGCCATGCCCCCTGCCGCCCCGCCGCCCCGGCCCACCACCTACCTGCCGACGCGCCCCAACCCGTTGACCCACCAGCACATCCGGGTCTGCCCCGAGTGCGCCGGCCCCGTGGCCCACAACTCCGGCTGCGTCACCTGCACCACCTGCGGATGGGGCAAGTGCGGATGACGCACGCCGCCGTCGCCAAGGCACCCCGACCCCTCCCCACCGTCCCCCCTCTCCGCTTGCCGGAGAGGGGGACAGGGGGTGAGGACGTTCGCGAGCAGCGGACAGGGGGTGAGGTGGACGGAACGGAGAAAGGAGAAAAGAGAAGGGAGAAAGGAGGGGCGGAAGGAGAAAGGAGAAAGGTGGTGACTCCGCTCCAGCTCCCCCTCCTGGCACCGCCCCCGCGCGCCCTCCCCATCCTGGGCGAGGCCGCCGGCCGCGCCGTCACCTTCGAGGC
>CAZNLY010000075.1:0-3722 GCA_964574295.1 uncultured Gemmatimonadaceae bacterium | reverse complement strand
TCCTCAACGACGAGACCCTCCGCGACGGGCTGCAGAGCCCGTCGGTCATCGACCCGCCGATGGAGGTCAAGCTCCGGCTCCTCCACCTCATGGCGGCGCTGGGCGTCCGCTCCGCCGACATCGGGCTCCCGGGCGCCGGTCCCCGCGCGGTGGCGCAGGTGCGGGCGCTGGCCCGCGAGATCGTGGACCAGAAGCTCCCGATTGCCATGAACTGCGCGGCGCGCACCGTCGTGGCCGACGTGGAGCCGGTGGTGCGGATCTCGGAGGAGGTGGGCGTCCCGATCGAGGCAGCCACCTTCATCGGGTCGTCGAGCATCCGGCAGTACGCGGAGGACTGGACCCTCGACAAGATGCTGCGCGCGTCCGAGGAGGCCGTCACATTTGCCGTGAAGAACGGGCTCCCGGTGATGTACGTGACGGAAGACACCACCCGCGCCCATCCCGAGACCCTCAAGGCGCTCTACGGCGCCGCCATCCGCTCGGGCGCCCGGCGCATCTGCCTGGCCGACACCGTGGGCTTCGCCACGCCGGCGGGGGTGCGCGCGCTGATCCGGTTCGTCGAGGACGAGATCGTCCGCCCCTCCGGCGAGGCGGTCAAGATCGACTGGCACGGCCACCGCGACCGCGGGCTCGGCATCGCCAATTGTCTTGCCGCCATCGAGGCCGGGGTGGACCGGGTCCACGGCACCGCCCTCGGCATCGGCGAGCGGGTGGGCAACGCCGAGATGGACCTGCTGATCGTGAACCTGCACCTCCTCGGCCTCCACACCGGCGACCTCAGCAAGCTGAGCGAATACTGCCGCCTCGTGTCCGAGGCCACCGGCGTGCCGGTGCCGGCGCAGTACCCGGTGGTGGGGAGCGACGCCTTCCGGACCGCCACCGGCGTCCACGCCGCCGCCATCCTCAAGGCGCGCCGCAAGGGCGACGAGTGGCTGGCCGATCGCGTGTATTCCAGCGTGCCGGCGGGCACCTTCGGCTTCCGCCAGGTCATCGAGATCTCCCCGGTGTCGGGCCTCTCCAACGTGAAGTGCTGGCTCGAGGAGCACGGCTACGACCCGGAGGATGCGCAGGCCTGCGACGCGCTCTTCACCGCGGCCAAGGGAGCCGACCGCGTGCTGGCGGAGGCGGAGTGCCATCGGCTCATCGCGGCGGCCCGGGGGCGGAGCGTGGCGGATGCCGTCCGTCACTGACGCCGTCGCCCGGAGCTACCTCGACCTCAGGTGGAATTTCGATCCCGCCGCCGGCACCGCGGCGGGCGATGCCGCCGCCGACGCGCGGCTCGGCAGCTTCGACGACGTGAGCGTGCGGCGGCAGCTCGCCGCCTTCCGGGCCATGGCCGGCGCCGTCGAGGACATGGAAATCGCCGACCTGCAGGACGAGATCGACCGCACCGCCCTCCTCGACGACATCCGCGTCACCATCTTCCGGTTCCAGCACGAACGGCCCCACGTCCACGACCCCGCCTTCTGGGTGGTGCACCTCTTCGGCGCCTGGCAGGGCCTCCTCGACCGCGCGGACCACGACACCGAGCGGCGGGCGGACGCCGCGCTGGCCCGGCTCGTGGCCACGCCGGAGTTCCTGGCGAACGCCGCCGCCACCCTCAAGAACCCGCCGTCGGTCCTGCTCGACACCGCGCTGACGATGCTCGAGGGAGGCGCCGGGCTCGCGGAGGCGGTGGGGGAGACGTTTGCGGCGCGGGTGCCGGCGCGGGCGGAGGCGCTCCGGGTGGCGGCGCGCGAGGCGGCGGTGGCGGTGGCCTCCTTCCGAGGGACGCTGCTCGACGACCTCCAGGCCAACCCGGCCGAGCTCGCCTTTGCCGTGGGCGAGGACGAGTTCAACCGCCGGCTGCACCACGAGCACGCGCTCCGCGCCACCGCCCCCGAGCTCTGGCGCTACGGGCTCCGGCTGGTGGAGCAGTGCGATGCCGACGTGCGGGAGGGGGCGGGCCGCGTGGCGCCGGGCGAGCACTGGGCCGAAACGGTGCGCCGCCTCCGCGGCGAGCCGACGCACCTCTCGCCGATCGAGGCGTACGCCGACGAGGTCGGCCGCGCCCGGGGCTTCCTGGCGGAGACGGGGCTGGTGGCGGTGCCCGGCGCCGAGCTGGTCGTGGAGGAAACGCCGCCCTACCTGCGGCACTTCCTGCCGGCCATCTGGTGCGTGCCGGCGGGGCCGGAGGAGGCGGGGCGGGCCGGGCGGCTGTACGTGGCCGGGACCGGCAGCGGAGCGCTGCATTCCCGCCACGAGACCTGGGCCTGGGCCGCCGGCGAGGCGTGGCCGGGGCACTTCCTCCAGCGGCAGACGGCGGCGGCCCAGCGGTCGCTCGTGCGGCGCTACCTCTGGACGCCGCTCACGGTGCGGGGATGGGCGCTCTACGCCGAGGAGCTCCTGGCCGAGGCGGGGTTTGCGGGGAGCGCGGAGGCGCGGTTGATGGGGGCGCTGCGGCGGCTCCGGGCCGCCGTGCGGGTCATCCTCGACGTGGGCCTCCACACCCGCGGCATGACGCCGTCGGAGGGGGTGTCGTTCGCGGTGGAGCACCTGGCGCTTGACCGCCCCGAGGCGATGGAGATGGTGCGGCGTGCCTCCGCGCGTCCCACCTACGCCCTGGCCGACGCCGTCGGCCGCCGCGAGCTGCTCGACCTGCGCGAGAGCTGGCGCGCGCGCGCCGGGGCCGGTGCTCCGATTCGCGCCTTCCACGACGCCGTGCTTTCCTACGGCGGCCTGCCGGTGTCGCTCATCCGCTGGGGCATGGGGCTCGACGACTGACCCGAGGGAGGTCCGCCCGTGAGAATCACCGTGCTGACGTACGTGGATGGGGGGGAGCGCTCCACCGAGTACGACCCGGTGGTGATGCAAGTGGTCCGCGCGCTCCGCCGGCAAGGCCACAAGGTGGCCATCCTCGGTATCCACGCCGACGTGAAGCGGGTCATCGCTGGCCTGCAGCGGCGCCACCCCGACCTCGTCTTCAATCTCGTGGAGATGTTTGCCGACAACATGTTCGGCGACATCGCCATGGAGGGGCTCCTCGACCTCCTCGGCCTCAAGTACACCGGCGTCGGCCCCGGGGAATCGTACCTCACCCAGGACAAGGCGCTCTCCAAGAAGCTCCTGGCCTTCCACGGCATCCTGTATCCCCGCTTTGCGGTCTTCGCGCGCGACGCCGACTTCGAGACCGGCGGCAACCTGCGGATGCCGCTCTTCGTCAAGCCGCTCCGCACCGACGCCTCGATCGGCATCCGGAAGAACTCCCTGGTGACCGACATGAAGTCGCTCATGCGGCGCGTGGCGACGATCCACGAGGAGCTCAACGACTCGGCACTGGCGGAGGAGTACATCGAGGGGCGGGAGTTCTACGTGGGGGTGCTGGGCAACCAGGACCCGATCGCGCTGCCGCCGATCGAGCTCGACTTCTCGGGGCTGCCGGAGGGGGCGCCCCACGTGCTCGACAGCAAGGCCAAGTGGGACGAGGATAGCCCGGAGTACAAGGGGACCAAGTCGGTGCTGGCCGACCTGCCGGACGAGCTCCGGGCGCGGCTGCAGAAGGTGTCGGTCGAGGCCTATCGCGCCCTTCGCGTGCGCGACTACGGCCGGGTGGACCTGCGGCTCACCGACACCGGCGACATCTACGTGCTGGAGGTCAACGCGAGCTGCTACCTGGCGCGGGACAGCGAGTTCGCGATGGCGGCGGCCGCCGCCGGCATTCCCTATCCCGCGCTCATCCAGCG
>CAZNLY010000074.1:0-3847 GCA_964574295.1 uncultured Gemmatimonadaceae bacterium | reverse complement strand
CTACAACCTAGTGATTAAGAGTCACTTGCTCTGCCAATTGAGCTAGCGGCGCTCGCGATAGCCCCAACGGGAATCGAACCCGTCTCTCGACCTTGAAAGGGTCGCGTCCTGACCGATAGACGATGGGGCCAGGTCCCGTGGGTTGCTCCGCCCCACATAGCGCTAACGGGATTCGAACCCGTGTACCAGCCTTGAGAGGGCTGTGTCCTAGGCCACTAGACGATAGCGCCGCATGTCCTGCCACAGGCCCGGAGGGAATCGAACCCCCAACCCCCGGTTTTGGAGACCGGTGCTCTACCAGTTGAGCTACGGACCTCTGCCGACGCCCTGTTGTCGGACGGTGCGGGCAGGGTGGCTGACGGGGATCGAACCCGCGACCTCCGGATCCACAATCCGGCGCTCTAACCGGCTGAGCTACAACCACCACGGTCTCCGCGCCCTCGCGAAGCCCGGCAAAACTATTGACCCATAGGGGTTAGGTCAAGGCCAAAACGCAGCGGAGAGGGCCCCGGTGGCTCCTTCCGGCGCCACCAGATGCCCGTCCATTTCGACGATCGGCACCACCCCGCGGGCCGCGTTCGCCGCGAAGCCACCGAGCCGCGCGAGGTCCGCCGCCGGGAGCCGCGATTCGACGATCCCCCCAGACAGCTCCGCCAGCCGGGCCCTGGCCACCCCCGGGAGGACGCCGAGCGCGAGCGGCGGCGCTGCCAGACGCCCCCCCTCCCACCAGAAGAGGCTCCAGATCGACGATTCGGCGACCCAGCCCTCCTCCGTCACGAGGAGGGCGTCATCGGCGCCTGCGGCGGCCGCGTCCAGCCGCGCCGAATCGAGCCAGGCACGGTCGGTGGTCTTGTGTCGGTAGCCGCGGTGCGGCACCGGGGCACTCCGGAGGCGCAAACCCGCGACCGGCTCCATCTGCCGCTCGGTGTTCCGCATGCGCCCGCGGCCGGGGAACGCCAGTCGACAGACCCGGTCCGCGCCCCCGGTCGGCGGCTCGAGCGCGTCCGGAAGCAGCACACCCAGCGCCGCGGCGCTCCGATGGAGCCGGGCCTCGTGGAGCGGCCAGAGCGGCACCCGTCCTCCCCGCACCCGGACCGTTTCGAGCAGGGTCGTGGCGATGGTCGCCACCTCAGCTCCCGCCCCCCCGTCCGGCGGTGGCCGCGGCGGTGAGTGACCGGATCGCGGTGGCGCCCAGGATGAGCGCCCCGCCGCCGAGAGCCCACGGCCCCGGCCGCTCACCGTGCACCATCCAGGCCCAGACCGGATTGAGCGCGGGCTCGATGAGGAGGATGATCGAGATCTCGAGCGCGGGAAGTCGGCCGACCGCCCGCGTCACGAAGGCGTAGGCCAGCGCAATCTGGAAGACGCCAAGATAGGCCACCACTGCCCAGTCGGCGGGCGCCGTCCCCGTGAACGGCCACGCCATCGGCAGGGTGACGAGGAACGCGAGGCCGTTGCCGAGAAGGACTGCCCCCGCGGGCGAACCGCCGGACTCGTCCGCGCCCATCCACCGGAGCCCCATCAGGGTGAACGCCCAGGTGAGGCCGGAACTGGCGGCGAGGAGGTTCCCCTGGAAGGGCGCCGGCGCGGTGCGCACCGGTGCGTCGGTGCCCAGAAAGAAGAGCGCCATCCCGACGCCGACTACGGCCATGAAGGCCACATCGGCCCCGCGGATCGGCTCCTTGAGCAGCCAGGGGGCCAGCAGGAGGATGTAGAGTGGCCCGGTGGCCTGCAGGAAAATCGTATTCGCCGACGTGGTCAGCTTGTTGGCGGTGACGAACAGGATGAGGGTGGCCGCGTAGGCCACCGACACCAGCACGGTCCGGCGCCGGATGCCCCGGCGCGCCTCCGGGAGGAAGAGCGCCAGGGCGCAGGCGGCGATGCCCGAGCGCAGGCAGGCCACCTGCCACCCGGTCATGGCGGTGGCCTTGATGGCCGCTCCACCCGTCGAGAAGAGCGCAGCGGCGGCCACAAGCTGCAGGCGGGCCCGGCTGGCGGGATTCATCGGCGAAGAATGACCGGCTCCCGGCCGGCCGTGCAAGTTTCCGGGGCCTGCGCATCTCCCGGCCGCCCCAAACCGGGAGATTCCCATGCGTCGTCCCACCTGGTTCGCGCTGGCGGCGTCCGCCAGCGCGGCCCTCGCCGCCCCCCACCCCACCCAGGCCCAGGGGTGGGTCGAGGTGCGCCCCCCCGTGTCGGTCAGCCGGCCTGCCCCGATCGGCGGGCCCGTCCTCCGCGTCCAGAGCGATGTCCGGATTGTCCTCGAGGGCCGAATTGCCCGCGTCGAGGTCATGGAACTGTTCCGCAACGCCGGTTCCGGCGTGGCCGAGGGGACCTACATCTATCCACTGCCGGGCGAGGCGGTGTTCACTGGCTATTCGCTCTGGATGGGAGACCAGGAACTTCAGGGCGAGATGCAGACCGCCGAGCAGGCCCGCAACATCTATGAGGAGATCGTGCGCCGACAGCGGGACCCCGCCCTCCTGACCTACGCGGGCCACGGACTGATTCGCGCCCAGATCTTCCCGATCCAGCCCGGGGAGACCCGCAAGGTCGTGTTGCGCTACACCCAGGTCCTCGGCCGTGACGGCGACGCACTGCGGCTGCGGTACGCGATCGGCCCGCGCACGACCCCGCGGGGGCTGGGCGGCGGCGACGCGCCCGCCGATCTCTTCTCGTTCCGCGTCACGGCGCCCGGCGAGGAGGGCTTCGGCACCCCGTATTCCCCGACGCACGACCTGACGACCCGGCGCTCGGCCAACCAGATGGTCGTCTCGCTCCCGCCGTCCGCCTCCGGAGACGTGGAGCTCCTCTTTCCCGTCCGGCGCGGTCTCCTGGGCACGAGCGTGCTGACCCACGCCACGACCGGCGAGGACGGCTACTTCATGCTGCTGCTGGCGCCCCCCGAGTCCGCCGGGGGCGCGGTCATCCCGCGCGACCTGACGCTGGTGGTGGACGTCTCCGGATCGATGTCGGGTACCAAGCTCGAGCAGGCCAAGGCCGCGCTCGCGCAGGCTCTCGGCGCCCTCGGAACGCAGGATCGTTTCCGGCTCATTGCCTTCTCCAATGGCGTGCAGGAATTCCGGCCCGGCCTCACTGCCGCCACGAGGCAGAACCTGGCCGAGGCGCAGGCGTTCGTCACCGGCCTCTCGGCCGGCGGCGGCACCAACATCGAGGGCGCGCTGAACAGCGCCCTCGCCGTGCCCGCCACGCCGGGCCGTGTGCCCATCGTGGTGTTTCTCACCGATGGGCTTCCCTCCGTCGGCCAGAGCCAGCCCGACCAGCTCGCCTCCGATGCGGCGGGTCGCATCGGCACCTCGCGCATCTTCACGGTCGGGATCGGGACCGACGTCAACACCTACCTGCTCGACCGGCTGGCCAAGGAGGGCCGGGGCAGTGCCACGTACATCGCCCCGAACGCCGACGTGGAGGTGGCGGTGGGTTCGCTGCTCGGCCGGATCCGGCACCCCGCCCTGGCCAACCTGCGCATCGTGGGCGCGCCGGCGGGACTGGTGGACCTGCAGCCGGCCCAGCTCCCCGATGTGTTCTACGGGGAGGAACTGGTGGTGTTCGGCCGGTATCATGGCACCGGCGCCGGGGACGTGGTCATCGAGGGCGAGCGGAACGGCCGCCGCGAGCGGTTCACCGCCACCGCGAGCTTCACCGCGAGCGCACCGGGCAACGCCTTCATCCCGCCGCTCTGGGCCTCCCGCAAGATCGGGGAGCTGACCCGCACCGCGCGGCTGGAGGGTGCGTCGCCCGCCATCATCGAGCAGATTCGGCAGCTCGGGCTGCGCTACGGCCTCCTCACCGAATACACCTCCTACCTCGTCCTCGAGCCCGGCGC
>CAZNLY010000073.1:0-3883 GCA_964574295.1 uncultured Gemmatimonadaceae bacterium | reverse complement strand
GGCCACCCCTGGGGTAGGCAAACACACATCAATGCGCGGGGCCAGAATGCCGGGGGATGGAGACATCGCCCGCGTGACAAACGCCGCATGATGATCCGATGTGCGAAACCTGCGGCCCCAGGGGTGGGCGTATGCCCACCCCGTGAAGGGGACACCGAACCAATGCAACGGGATTTGATCAGATGTTGAAGCGCACCCCCTTCCACACCCGCACCGCGCCGCTGATCCAGCAGGGGCAGGCCTGGCGTCGCTGGGCGGGGTACGGCGTGGCCAGCAGCTACGACCTGGTGCACGACCGGGAGTACTGGGCCATCCGGAACTCGGCGGCGCTGCTCGATATTTCCCCGCTCTACAAGTACCGCCTGACCGGCCCCGACGCCGGCCGGCTGCTCGACCGGATCGTGACGCGCGACGTCTCCAAGTGCCGCATCGGCCAGGTGCTCTACACCCCCTGGTGCGACGCGCAGGGCAAGGTGCTCGACGACGGCACCATCAGCCGCCTGGGCGAGTACGAGTACCGCCTCACCTCCGCCGACCCCAACCTCCGCTGGCTCCACGAGAACGCCACCGGCCTCCGCGTGGCCATCCGCGAGGAATCGGAGCAGACCGCTGCCCTCTCCCTCCAGGGCCCCACCTCGCGCGCCATCCTCGCGGCGCTGGCGGGGCCGGCGGTGGAATCGCTCGCGTATTTCCACCTGACCCCCGCCACCCTCGCCGGGCACCCCGTGGTCATCAGCCGCACCGGCTACACCGGCGACCTCGGCTTCGAGCTCTGGCTCGACGCCGCACACGCCGAGTCGGTGTGGGACGCCCTCCTGGCGGAGGGAAGCCGCCACGGCATCGTGCCGGCGGGGATCTGGGCGCTGGACATTGCGCGGATCGAGGCGGGGCTCCTGATGCTCGAGGTGGACTACGTGTCCGCCCGGCACGCGCTGATCGAGGGCCAGAAGTCGAGTCCCTTCGAGCTGGGCCTCGGCTGGACCGTCAGCAAGACCAAGAACCACTGCGTGGGGAAGGCCGCGCTCGAGGCGGAGCGCGCCGCCGGCTCGTCGTGGAAGTTCGTGGGGGTCGAGGTGGCGTGGGACTCCTTGGAGCGGCTCTACGCCGAGGTGGGCCTCCCGCCCAAGCTGCCGACGGTGGCCTGGCGCACCAGCGTGCCGCTCTACGCCGGCACCCGCCAGGTGGGCTACGCCACCAGCGGCTGCTGGAGCCCGCTCCTCAAGCGGTACCTGACGCTGGCGCACCTCGAGGCGGAGCACGCTGAGGTGGGCGCGGCGCTCGAGATCGAGGTGACGGTGGAGCACCGCCGCAAGCGCGCCGCCGCGCGGGTGGTGGAGACGCCGTTTTTTAATCCCGAGCGGAAGAAGAAGTGAGGGATAGGGAGAAAAGAGAAAAGAGATGAGAGAAAAGAGGGGCGGAAGGAGAAACGAGAAAGGGCAGATCGTCCCCCCTCTCCACATGGTGGAGAGGGGGACAGGGGGTGAGGTGGAAAACTCCGAAACTCCCTCGTCCCTGGGCCGACAAATGGAATCGGGTGGGTGGTGGGTTTCGTGCTTTCGTCCTTTCGTGCTTTCGTGATTGTGGTTTTGCCGGTCCGATGTCGGGAGACTTGAGCATGCCGCAGAAGTGGGACGCCATCGTCATCGGCGGGGGCCACAACGCCCTCGTGACCGCCGCCTACCTGGCCCGCGCCGGGAAGAAGACGCTCGTCCTCGAGCGGCGGGAGCGGGTGGGCGGCGCGGCGGTGACGGAGGAGATCTTCCCGGGGTTCAAGTTCTCGGTCTTTTCCTACGTGGTGAGCCTGCTCCGCCCCGAGATCATCCGCGACCTCGACCTGCCGAGCCACGGGCTCCAGCTCCTGCCGCTCGAGAGCACGCTCACCCCCCTCCCCAACGGCGACTACCTCGCGAGTTGGGCCGACCACGATCAAACCCGCCGCGAGCTCTACCGCCACTCCCCAAGGGACGCGGAGGCCTACGACGAGTTCGGCCGCCTGATGCACCACATGGCCATGGCGGTGCGGCCCATCCTGGCCATGACGCCCCCCGACCCCGGCTCCTTCGACCCGCGCGACCTCTGGCAGCTCGCCAAGCTCGGCCGCCACTTCCAGGGCCTCGGCGCCGAGCAGTTCCACGCGCTCTTCAAGCTCATGACGATGAGCTCGGCCGACTTCCTCGACGAATGGTTCGAGTGCGAGCCGCTCAAGGCCACCAAGAGCGCCAGCGGCATCATCGGCACCTTCCTCGGACCCCGGAGCCCCGGCACCGCGTACGTCCTCCTCCACCACTACATGGGGGAAATCGACGGCGCCTTCCGGAGCTGGGGCTTTGCCAAGGGGGGCACCGGCGCCGTCAGCGAGGCGATCGCCTCGGCGGCGCGGCAGTTCGGCGCCACCATCCGCTGCGGCGCGCCGGTGGCGCAGGTCATCGTCAAGGGCGGCGGCGCGATGGGCGTGGTCCTCGAGGACGGCGAGGAGATCCGGGCCGGCGTGGTGGTGTCGGGCCTCGACCCCGCCCGCACCTTCCGGAAGCTGGTGGAGGCCAGGGAACTGCCGGACGACCTCCTCGAGGCCATCGGCCGCTTCAAGTTCCGCGGCTCCTCGGGCAAGGTGAACCTGGCGCTCTCGGAGCTGCCCAACTTCACCTGCATGCCGGGCCACGGCCCCCACCTCCGCGGCGCCGTCTCCATCAGCCCCAGCGTGGACTACATCGAGCGCGCCTACGACGACGCCAAGCGCGGGGAGTTCTCGAAGAAGCCGTACATGGACATCATCCTCCCCTCGATGATCGACCCCGGCATGGCGCCGCCCGGCAAGCACGTGATGAGCATCTTCGTCCAGTACGCCCCCTACCACCTGAACGGCGGCTGGACCGACGCCAAGCGCGAGGCCTTCGGCGACGCGGTGGTGGACACGCTGGCCGAGTACGCGCCCAACATCAAGCGGGCCATCCTGCACCGGCAGGTGCTGACGCCCGCCGACATCGAGCGGATCACGGGGCTCACCGAGGGGAACATCTTCCAGGGGGAGCTGGCGCTCAACCAGCTCTTCTTCCTCCGGCCCCTCCCTGCCTGGGCCAAGTACAAGACGCCGATCCGCGGCTTCTACCAGTGCGGCGCCGGCACCCACCCCGGCGGCGGGATCATGGGCGCCTCCGGCCGCCTGGCCGCCAAGGCCATCCTGGGCCAGGGGGCCGTGTGATCGACACCATCGTCCTCGGCTCCGCCCCCGACCAGCTGGTGGCGGCGGCCCTCCTCGCCAAGGCGGGCCGCAAGGTGCTCCTCCTCGAGGAGCGAAGCACCCTCGGCGGCCCCTATGTGACCGAGGAGCTCCTCCCCGGGCTCCGGGTGGACACCGCCGCGCACGACCTCGGCACCCTGGCCCCTGCTCTCGTGGCGGAACTCGATCTGGCACGGCACGGACTCGAGCTGATCGAGACCGAGGCCACCGCCACGACGCCACTTCCGGACGGCGGGGCACTCACCCTCTGGCGCGACCCGGCCCGCACCGTGGCCTCGCTCCGCGCCCGGAGCCCGCGCGACGCCGAGCGGTGGCCGGCCTTCGTGGAGCGGATGCACCGGCTGGCGGGGTTCCTGGGGCACCTCTACTCCCGCCCCGCCCCCGATCTCGTCTCCACCCGATCCGCCGACCTCCTCGGCCTTCTCGGTACCGGCCTCCGCCTCCGCGGGCTCGGCCGCACCGACATGATGGAGCTGCTCCGCATCCTCCCGATGCCGGTGGCAGACCTGTTGGACGAGTGGTTCGAGGACCCGGCGCTCAAGGCCACGCTGGCGGCGGGTGGGCTCCACCACATCATGCAGGGGCCGAGGTCGGGCGGCACCACCTTCCAGCTGCTGCACCACCAGGTGGGGCGGCCGGCGGGGG
>CAZNLY010000072.1:2343-4296 GCA_964574295.1 uncultured Gemmatimonadaceae bacterium | reverse complement strand
CGGTACTGCTGGTAGAGCGGCCAGAAGGCGCTGGCCTGGGTCTCGGTAAGCGGGAGGTTCTGGGCCACGATGGCCTGGCGGTCGGTCTGGATCTGCTGCCGGGTGACGGCCATGTCGGTGGCCTGGGCCGAGAGGGCGGCAGGGGCGGCGGCCAGGGCGGCCAGCGCGAAGGCGGCAAGGGAACGGCGCATGGAAACCTCGTCAGGGGGTGGGCACCGGCGGGGCCGGTGCGCGGTGGATCGGTCGAGCGGCAGGGAAGGTAGGGCCCCGCCCGAGAGCCGACAAGCGGGGTGGGGAGGGTGGGTCAGCCGCGGGCGGCACGCCGGCGGGCCACCTCCGCCGCCACCCGCGCCTCGAGCATCTGGATGGCGATGGTGTTGCGCCCCCCCTCGGGGACGATGATGTCGGCGTGGCGCTTGGACGGCTCGACGAATTCGAGGTGCATCGGCCGCACGGTGGTCAGGTACTGCGCGATGACCGACGCGACGGAGCGGCCCCGCTCGGCCACGTCGCGTTCGAGCCGGCGGATGAAGCGCAGGTCGTCGGCCACGTCCACGAACACCTTCATGTCGAACAGCGCGCGGAGCCGGGCGTCGGCAAAGAGGAGGATGCCGTCCACCAGGATGACGTCGCGCGGCTCGACCCGCACGGTATCCGGTGCGCGGGTGTGGCGGGCAAAGTCGTAGGTGGGCTTGTCGATGGGCCGCCAGGCGGCCAGCGCCTCGAGGTGGGTCACCATCAGGTCGGTGTCCACCGCGTCGGGGTGGTCGAAGTTGGCGCGGGCCCGCTCCTCGAGCGGCAGGTGGGCCAGGTCGTGGTAGTAGGCGTCCTGGTCGAGAAAGACGGCATCGACGCCGAGCCGCTCGTGGATGGCCCGGGCCACGGTGGTCTTGCCGGAGCCGGAGCCGCCGGCGACGCCGATCATGAGGGGGCGCATCAGGCGGCCGTCGCCTCGGCGGCCACCGGCGGCGCGAGCGGGCCGTCCACCGGCAGGATGAACCAGAAGGTGCTGCCCCGCCCGAAGATGGATTCCGCGCCGATGGCGCCGCCGTGCAGCTCGACGAATCGCTTGGAGAGCGCCAGGCCGAGTCCGGTGCCCTGCTCGTGGCGGCTGTGGGAGCTGTCCACCTGGCTGAACTCCTGGAAGAGCTTGGCGGTGTCTTCCGCCCGGATGCCGATGCCGGTGTCGCTCACCGACACCCAGATGGCGTCGCGGGAGAGGAGGCGGGGGCCGCCGTCGGCGCCGTCGCCCGGCACGGGCAGGGGGGCGCGGGTGCGGACCACGGCCAGGCGGATCTGGCCCGCTTCCGGCGTGAACTTGGACGCGTTGGACAGGAGGTTGATCAACACCTGCCGGACCCGCACCCCGTCGGCGAGCGCCACGAGGGGTCCGTCGTCGAGCTCGAGTGCGCACTCCTGCCGCCGCGCCGTGCGAAGGCTGGCGGTGTCGGCCACCGCCACTGTCACCGCCGCGCGCAGGTCGGTCGGCTCGAGCTGCAGCGTCATGGCGCCGGCCTCGATCTTCGAGAGGTCGAGGACGTTGTTGATGAGGCCGAGGAGGTGGCGGCCGTTCCGGAGGACGGCCTCGAGGAACTCCCGTTGCTCGGCGCTCACCGGGCCGACCGCCTCGGTCAGGAGGAGGTCGGAGAAGCCGTTGATGGCGTTGAGCGGGGTGCGGAGCTCGTGCGACATGTTGGCCAGGAATTGGCTCTTGAGTTCGGTGGCGCGCACCAACTCGCGGTTCTTGACGGCCAGCGCCTGCTCGTTGCGGCGGCTCTCGTCGAGCACGTTGGCGCGGTCGATGGCCAACACCACCTGGTCGCCGAGGGTCTGCAGGAGCTGGAGGGTGTCGTCGTCGTAGGGGCGGCCGTCGCGGCGGCTGTGCACGCTCATGGTGCCGACCACGAGGCCGGCGGAGCGCAGGGGCACGATGGCCGCGGTGCGGAGCGAGGC
>CAZNLY010000072.1:0-2243 GCA_964574295.1 uncultured Gemmatimonadaceae bacterium | reverse complement strand
CGACCACGAGGCCGGCGGAGCGCAGGGGCACGATGGCCGCGGTGCGGAGCGAGGCCGGCGTGCCCTCGGGGCGGAAGCTCCGCGGGTCGGTGTCCATGTTCTCGCTGAGGAGGGGCTCGTCGTTGAGCGCCACCCAGCCGGAGAGCGACTGGTCCACCGGGAGGAGCTGGCCGATGACCGGCGCCAGGGGGCCGGAGCCGGCGGCAATGCGGAGGAAGCGCCCCTCCTCCACCAGGAAGGTGACGAGGGCGGCCTCGCTCTCGAGGAGATCGGCGGCGGCCTGCGTGGCCTCGGTGAGAGTGTCCGCGAGGCTGCGGCCGGAGAGGAGCGAGGCGGCGAGGCGGCGAAGCCGCTCGAGCTCGCGGTTGCGCGCGCCGGCGGCGAGGAGCGCGGAGCGGAGCGTGCCCGACTGCCGGCGGGAGAGGTGTTGGCCGAGCTCGAGCCCCGACCAGGCGAGGAGGGTGGCGACGAGCGCGAGCCCGAACCCGAGGCGCGCGCCGGTCCAGAGGAGATAGATGCTGAGCCACCCGCACACGACTGCCAGTGCCGTGAGCACACGCGGCGTGAGGAGTCGGTCCCGCGCCCTGGGGGCTGGGGTGTGCATCGGTGGAAGATATCACGCCGACCGCTTCGTCGTGGGCGCGGACTTGGGGACTTGGGACTTGGGGACTTGGAGGGGGCGAAGGAGAAAGGAGAAAGGGAGCTACCGGCGCGTTCGCTCGCGCTGGGCCGCGACCGCGGATCGCAGCCGGGCCACGAGGCGTGTTACCGACAGCGCGAGTTCCATGAGGCGAGTGTAGGTGGCAACGTCTATCGCGCTCGTGTCCGCGGCGATGTACAGGAAGCTCCGAAGCTCGGCGCACGATCCTTTGGCGATGGAGAGGAACTGATGGAACTCGGTCCGCCTGCCTCGCTCGAACCCCTCGGCGATGTTGGCGAGTATCGATGCAACGGCACGGCGCATTTGATCCCTCAGTGCGTGATCTCTCGCCAGGGGACCCCTCGACGTCGCGGAGTAGACCTCTCGGCACAGCGAGCGCGCATGCTGCCAGGCCACGAGATCCTCGAATCGGCTCACCCGAGGCCGGATTCCCGACTGTCCAACGGCCCCCTCCTTCACCTTTCCTCCTCTCTCCCCTCCAAGTCCCAAGTCCCCAAGTCCCAAGTCCCAATCTCCTCCGCCTTCATCCCGTCTTCATCATCCCTTTCACTCCTTCACTTGCCATTTGACAACCCTCCGCCCGCCCTCCAAACTCAGGCATCTCTCCCCAAGGAGGTGCAGGCCATGCGCGTCTATGGCTCGACCGCGATCCGCAACGTGGCCTTCGTCGGGCACGGCGGGAGCGGCAAGACGACCCTCGTGGACGCCCTCGCGTTCGTCTCCGGTGCCAGCCGCCGCCACGGCACCATCAAGGACGGCACCACCCTCACCGATTACACCCCCGACGAAATTGCCCGCCAGCACTCCATCGGCCTGGGCGTGGCCTACGCCGAGTGGATGGACGCCAAGCTCAACCTCCTCGACACCCCCGGCTACCTCGACTTCTTCGGCGAGGCGGTGATGGGCCTCCACGCCGCCGACGCCGCGGTGGTGGTGCTGAGCGGCGTGAGCGGCGTCGAGGTGGGCACCGAGAAGGTCTGGGAGGTCTGCGACCGGCTCCACCTGCCGCGGCTCCTGTTCGTGGGCCAGATGGACAAGGAGCACGCCGACTTCGAGCGGGTCTTTGCCGACGTGAAGGCGCACCTGAGCCCGAAGGTGCTGCCGGTCGAGGTGCCGGTCGGCGAGGGGCCGAAGTTCCGCGGAATCCTGAACCTCTTTTCCGGCAAGGCCCACCTCTACACGCCGGGCACCAAGTCCGGCGAGTACACCGAGGCCGACGTGCCGGCGGAACTCGAGGCCCAGTTCCGCACCTACAGCGAGCTGCTGGTGGAGACGGTGGCCTCCACCGACGACGCCCTCATCGAGCGCTACCTCGGCGGCGAGGAGATCCCCCGCGCCGAGGTCATCACCGCGCTCAAGAAGGCGGTCGCGGACGGCGCCATCGTGCCGCTGTTCGTGGGCAGCGCGCACCTGACCTACGGGATGCGGGCGCTGCTCACCAAGATGGTGGAGCTGCTGCCCTCCCCCGCGGAGGTGGCGCCGCCCGTGAAGGCCCCCCTCGTGGCCCGGGTGTTCAAGACGACCTCGGAGCCGCACGTGGGCGACGTGACCCTCTTCCGGCTCTACGCCGGCACCCTCAAGA
>CAZNLY010000071.1:1278-4812 GCA_964574295.1 uncultured Gemmatimonadaceae bacterium | reverse complement strand
GCCTAACGTGAATTCTGCGGAGTCTTCGTGGCTCCGAGGCTACTCCATAGTACGGTTCGCTACCGAATCTGGAAAGATGGGGCGGGGGAACGGGGGAGGGGCACCGCCCGGCGGCAGCCCGCCCAGCAGGTCCGCCGGGCTCCGCACCCCCAGTCCCCCCTTCCGGAGCACGTGGGTGTAGATCATCGTCGTGCTCACGTCTGAGTGCCCCAGCAGCTCCTGCACCGTTCGGATGTCATACCCCGCCTCGATCAGGTGGGTTGCGAACGAATGCCGGAGGGTGTGGCAGCTCGCCCGCTTCGCCACCCCCGACCGCCGCACCGCCTCCGCCATGACCCGCTGCACCGCCGACGGATGCAGGTGGTGCCGCCGCATCGCCCCCGTCTCCCGCTCCGCATAGGCCCGCTTGGCCGGAAACACCCACTGCCACGGCCACTCCCGGTCGGCCCGCGGATACTTCCGCGCCAGCGCCCCGGGGAGCTCCACGCCCCCCGTCCCCGCCGCCAACGCCTGCTCGTGCAACGCCTTGACCCGCGCCAGGTGGTCCCGGAACTCGCCCACCGCCGCCGCCGGGAACATCGTGACCCGGTCCCGCTGCCCCTTCCCCCGCCGCACCCGGATCTCGAGCCGCAACAGGTCCACATCCTTGACCCGAAGCGTGAGGCACTCGAGCAGCCGGAGCCCGCTGCCATAGAGGAGGACGCCGACCAGGTGATACCCCCCCGGCAACTGCGCCAGCACCCGTCCCACCTCGGCCTGGTCCAGTACCACCGGGATCCGCGTCGGCCCCCTCGGCCGGGGGACAACCCCATCCAGCGCCAGCGGCCGCCCCAGCACCTCCTTGTAGAGAAAGAGCAGCGCCGCCCGCGCCTGCACCACCGTCGGTGCCGCCACCCGCCGCTCCACCGCCAGCCACTCGAGGAACACCCCCACCTCGGCCTCCCCCATTTCGCGCGGGTGGCGGAGCCGGTGGAAGTGCACGAAGCGGAGGACCCACCCCACGTAGGCCTGCTCCGTCCGCAGGCTGTAATGCCCCACCCGCAGCTTGGACCGCAAGACGGTCAGTAGGCGGGGATTCGACTGCGCCGTGCCGCGCTCGGAGCCTTCCCGGGAGGTGTTCATTCCCCAACATCGGCCTCGGAGCCCGCGCTTCCGTCATCCAATTCGCGCACGTCGTTCCGAGATCTCTCCCTCCCCCCTCTCCGTTTCACGGAGAGGGGGATAGGGGGTGAGGTGAACTGCAGGGACTTGGGACTTGGGGACTGGGGACTTGGATGGGAGAAAGGGACTTGGAGAAAGGAGGGGCGGCAGGAGAAAGGAGAACGGACGCCGGAGGATGGATCCCGAGGGGGGCGCTGCCGGGCGCTCCCGAGTCGTGGCTGTTCAGCACCAGGGGTGGGCGTGAGCCGACCCCGATGAAATTCCCCGACGCTGCTCCGCCTGCCCCCAAATCGCGTCCTTCAGCGCCAGGGGAGGGCATGCGCCCACCCCGGCCGCGCCCACCCCGCCGCCACCGCCCCGCCTCTGGGAAGACGCGCTACGGCGTCACCGCCCGCGGCTCGAGCTTGGCCGTCCAGAGGCCGCTATTGAAGTCGGTGAAGAGGATGTACCCCTTCCACGGCATCGCGTTCATCACGAACGAGGCGTTGGCGGTGTAGCCGTTCGGGTCGAACGGCTTGTACACCGCGATCTCCCGCCGCTGGTCCGCCAGGTTGCCCACCAGCTCGCCGCTCACGTCCACCACCCTGAGCCCGCCGTCGTAGTACGCCTGGTACATGACATCATCCTCCACGATGATGTCGTGGCTCCCGAATTCCTCCTGGTGGTACTTCGCGATGTTCCGCGGATGCTCGGGGTCGGTGAAGTCCACGATGTGCGTGTACCCCGCCGAGGTCTGCGGCGGGCCCCCCTTGGCGTTGATGTTCTGCAGGTAGCTCGTCCCCTCCCACACCCGCCCCTCGCGCGACATGATCTCGTCGCCCAGGAAGAGGTAGAGCTTGCCGGTCGACGCCTGGTAGTAGGGATAGATCTCGTGCGTGGCGCCGCTCGTGGTCTTGTAGGTGCCGATGAGGACCGGCTTCTCGATGGTGCCGCCCCACTTGCCGTTGCCGACGTCCACCACCACGACCCCCGTCCCCCACTCCGACGAATACGCGATCCCGTCGCGCACCCAGACGTCGTGCACCCGGCTGTCGGGGTGATCGTACTCGCTCACGTACTTCGGGTGGTCGAGGTCGCGCACGTCGATGATGACGTACTTGTCGCCCCCCGAGATGGCAAAGAGGTAGTCGTTGGTGGCGAAGGTGTTGTGCACCCCACCGGTCAGTTGCTCGCTGAAGGTGGACGCCACCCGCGGGTGCGCCGGGGTGGCGAGGTCGAGCAGCACCACGCCGTTGACCCGGTTCGACGCCCCCTCCCGCGAGAGGACGCCGTAGCGCCCGTCGGGGCTCACCGTCACGTCGTTGATGACCCGCGCATCCACGTGGATCGAGTCGGTCTTGACCGGGTTCGCCAGGTCGGTGATGTCGAAGACGTACGCCCACCCGTCGCCGCCCCAGGTGCCGACCAGCGCGTAGTCGCGCCCGTCCTTGCCGGTCCAGGGCCAGAAGTCGCTCGTGTGGACGTTGGTGATCGCGCCCCGCCCCGCCACCTGGATCCGCTGCCGGCTCTGCCGCGGCAACGCCTCCACCACCTGGCGCGCCGTGACGCTCCCCACCGACGCCAGCAGCGTGTAGCGCCCCGGCACCTCCGCCGTGAAGAGCCCGCGGTCGATGACCCCCGTGGCCCCCGGCGCCGCCACCGTGTCGTCCGGCGTGTAGGTGTAGCTCCAGGTGACCGGCGCGTCGGCCACCACGCTGCCGTTGCCGCGCGTGGCCCGCGCGGTGAGATGCAGCACCTCGCCGGTCCGGATGGTGGTGCTCGCGAGCTCGATGGCGAGGTGCGCCACCGGGTTGGGCTGCACGGTGTAGGTGCGGCTCGCCGAGACCCCTTCGGCGGCGGCGGTGATGGTGACCGTGCCCTTGGCGTGCGCCGTCACGTCGCCGAAGCGGTCCACGCTCGCCACCGCGGGATTGGAGCTGGTCCACCGCCAGGTGGTGTTGGCGGCGGGGCGCATCGAGCCGTCGGCGTGGAGCGCCGCCGCCTGGTGGGGGAGGGTCACCCCCACGTAGAGCCGCCCCGTGTCCGCCGTCAGCACCACCTGCGACACCGGCGGCCAGGTGACGGTGACGGGCACCGTCACCACCACCTGCCGGACCGTCGTGTCGGGGGGGATGGTGGAGACCACGAGCTGGTAGCTCCCCGCCTTGAGGCCGCGGATCCCCTCGCGCGTCACCTGCAGGCCCCCCCGCGCGCCGCTCACCCGGATCGGCGGGTCGGCCACCACGAGGCCCTGCGCGTCGTAGGCCGTGACCCGTACCGGCGCCACCTGCCCCGCCTGCACCGAGACGGTGGCGGGCTCCACCACGAGCCGGGTGACGGGCACCGCCTGCGCGGCGAGGGCGGCGGGCCCGCCCGCGACCGCGGCCACGAGCA
>CAZNLY010000071.1:0-1178 GCA_964574295.1 uncultured Gemmatimonadaceae bacterium | reverse complement strand
TGAGCGTCGGGCAGTCGCCGGTGGAACTCGAGGGGCCGCACGGCCTCGCCATCTCGCGCGACGGGCAGTGGCTCCACATGACCACCGGCCACGGCTCCCCCGACGGGAAGTACTGGCGCTACGCCCTTCCCGCCGACACGCTGGCGAGCCCCGGCATCTTCCTCGGCAAGTTCCCCGCGTCGATCGACGTGACCCCCGACGGCCTCTACGCCTTCATCGCCAACTTCAACCTCCACGGCGCCATGGTGCAGTCCTCGGTGTCGGTGGTGTACACCCCCACCAGCACCGAGGTGGCGCGGATCCCCACCTGCACCATGCCGCACGGGAGCCGGGTGGATCCCTCCGGCACCCGGCAGTATTCCACCTGCATGATGGACGACCAGCTGGTCGAGATCGACGCCCGCACCTTCGTGGTGGCGCGGCGCTTCGGCCTCGGCACCGGCCACGAGGGACCGATCCCCGCCGACTGGACGCCGCACCAGCACGCCGCGGGCACGGCGATGCCGCCGGCCACCTGCTCGCCCACCTGGGCCCAGCCCAGCGCCGACGGCCGGAAGGTGTACGTCACCTGCAACAAGCGCGACGAGATCCTCGAGGTGGACCGCGACGGGTGGACCGTCACCCGCCGCTTCCCGACGGGGCGCGGGCCCTACAACCTCGGGGTCACCCCCGACGGGCGGCTCTTGGTGGCGTCGCTCAAGCAGGGCGGGGCGGTGCAGGTGCTCGACCTCGCCACCGGGCAATCGGTGCTGCAGCTCAAGAGCGGCACCACCGTCACCCACGGCGTGGCCATCAGCCCCGACAGCCGCTACGCCTTCGTGAGCAGCGAGGGGGTGGGCGCCGCGCCGGGGAAGGTGGACATCTACGACCTGCGGGCGCTCGGGCGGGCGGCGTCGGTGGACGTGGGGCAGCAGGCGGGCGGGATCGCGTTCTGGAAGATGGAGTAGGAAACCGGGGGTGAGGCTTCCGGGCGTCCCCACTCTCCACTTGCTGGAGCGGGGGTCAGGTGGTGAGGCCAGCCGCGAAGGAGAACGTCGAACTGGTCCCCTTGGTGCTCAATGTGATCGGCCGTGGTCGTCCGCAACGATCCCAGCCGGCGGCCGACACCAGAATTCCGGAAACCGTCCCGGCTCGGGGGGTGCTCCTCCGGACAAGCGCACAGTCCTTCGGAGCACACC
>CAZNLY010000070.1:0-4833 GCA_964574295.1 uncultured Gemmatimonadaceae bacterium | reverse complement strand
GTGGACTACGTGGGCGAGGTCATTGCCGACGTGGCGGCGCGCCGCACGGATCTCCGCGGGCTCCGGATCGTGGAGCAGGCGCCCTGGCTCCGGCACTTCACCGCGCGGTTCGAGCCGCTCTAGCGCCCCTCCTACACGTCCACGCGGTGCGACAGCTGCCGCCGGACGACCTTGAGCGCCGCCGCCCGCTCCGTGGCGTCCAGCTGGAGCCTCGGCGCGCGCACCGCCTCCGTCCCCATCCCCACCTCCGCCTGCACCAGCTTGATCAGCTGCACGAACTTGGGGCCAGTGTCGAACCGGAGCAGCGGCAGGAACCACGCGTAGAGGCGGAGCGCATCGGCCATCCGGCCCGCCCGGGCCAGCGCAAACACCTCCACCGATTCGGCCGGCAGCGCGTTGACCAGCCCCGCCACCCAACCGTCGGCGCCGACCGCCACCGCCTCCAGGATCATGTCGTCGAGCCCGGCAAAGAGCGCCAAACGATCGCCCGCGAGGGCGCGGACGGCGGTCACGCGGCGGACATCCCCGCTCGATTCCTTGACCGCGTGCACGTTTCGGTGCTTGGTGGCCAGTTCCACCACCTGCTCGGCGCTCAGGTCGGTGCCGTATGCGATCGGGTTGTTGTAGAGCATGCAGGAAAGGGGCGTCGCGTCGAGGACGGAGGAAAAGTGCGCCTCCGTCTCCCGCCAGTCACCGCGGTAGACGTAGGGCGGCAGCACCATCAGCCCGTCGCACCCCGCCGCGGCGGCGGCCTTGGCCAGCGCCACGCACTCCGCCGTCGAGAGCCCGCTGATCGCGGCGACGAGCGGACCGCGCCCGCGGCTGGCGGCCCGGCACACCTCGAGGACGCGGACCTTCTCCGCAAAGGTGAGCGTGGCGCCCTCGCCGAGCGACCCGAGTGCCACGATGCCGCGGCACTTTGCATCGAGCAGCCAGGCGGTGTGCCGGGCCAGGAACTCCTCGTCCACGGCGCCGTCGGGCCCGAAGGGGGTGGTGATCGCGGGGAAGACGCCGGACCAGTCGGCCTTGTGCATCAGGATGCTCCTCCGGAGAGTCGGTTCGATCCGGCCAGGTCGGCAAGGACGCCGACCGGCACGGGAGTAAGCGGCGGCCGGCGGGTGTCGGGCGCGATGCCACGCAGCCTCCGCAGCGCGGTGGCGCAGATCCGCCCCTGGCAGGCGCCCATGCCGACGCGCCGCGCCAGCTTGGCCTCGCGCAGCGACCAGCCCGGCTCGACCGCCGAGCAGGGTACGTCCTCGCACCGGCACAGAATGGTCTCGGCCTCGGCGCGCTCGAGGAGCTCGGGCCGAAGCGCAAAGGCCCGCGCCACGCGCGCGGAGAAGGCGCGGTGCCCCTCGCGTGCGGTGAGGTGCCGGCCGGCGGCGTCGCCCCGGCCCGCGGCGGCGAGGCCGGCGATCGTGCCCTCGAGGAGCGCGGCGTCCACGCCGGTATTGCCGGTCGGCTCACCCGCCGCATAGACGCCGGGCACGGTCGTGGCCTGAAGGTGGTCCACCGCCACCGCATCGGATTCCAGCCGGCAGCCCAGCAGTTCCGCCAGGTCGGTCGAGGGCACCAGTCCCGCCGCCGTGCAGAGGAGGTCCCGGATCTCGGCCCAGGTGCTGCCGCCGTCGGTGTAGGTCACCCGCAGCGCACCGGCGTGGGGATCCACGCGCTTGACCCATGTGCCCCACCGGTAGCGCACGAGGGGAAACGCCGCCCGGTAGGCCGCCGCCTGCGCCAGCCGGCCCGGCGAGCGCCAGAGCGACCCGGCGAACTCCCGCACTCGCGCCGCCGGCGCCTGCTCTGCCACCAGCTGCAGATTGGCGCCGGCGCGGGCGAGCGAGGCGGCGACCGGCAGCAGCAGCGGCCCGGTCCCGGCCACCGCCACCCGCTTGCCCCGCACATCCATCCCCGCCTTGAGGAGTGCCTGCGCGCCGCCGACGCCCAGCACCCCCGGCAGCGTCCAGCCGGGAAAGGGGAGGAAGAGTTCCTGCGCCCCGGTCGCGAGGATGATCGCGTCGGCCTCGAGCCGCACCGCCGCGCCCCGCCACGTGATGCCCAGTGTCGTGCCGGGCCCCGCGTCCACCACGCTCGCCTCGAGCATGAGGTCGAGCCCGGGGCGGTTGAGCCTCGCGATCCACCGTCGGGCTGCGGACGGGAGCTGTGCCTGGACGTGATGCCGCCAGATCTGCCCGCCCGGCCGGACGTTGGCGTCGATCAGGCACACGCGGCGCCCGGCGCCGGTGGCGGCGACGGCGGCGGCGATCCCGGCCGGTCCCGCCCCGACGATCGCGATGTCGGAGCGGACCACCGGTGGCGCGGCCTCAGGCATCCAGCACCACCGTCATCCCCTCGCGCACGGGGAGGAGGCAGGCGCGGACACCGGGCGCGCCATCCACCGTCACCCGGCACTCGAAGCAGGTTCCCATGCCGCAGAGCGGGCCGCGGGCGTCGCCGTTCACGGACCGGCGGAACGCGGAGTAGCCCGCATTGAGCAGGGCGGCGGCGAGGCTCGCCTCGGCGGACACCGCGTGGACCACGCCGTTGACGCGGATCGAGACAGTGCGCGCCACGCTACACCACCTCGGGCATGGCGCGCCCGGGCGCAAAGGCGCCTGCGTCGATCGGCGAGGGCCGCCCGAGGAGGAGATCCGCCAGGAGCATTCCGGTGCCGAGCGCCGTCGTGATGCCGAGGCCCTCGTGCCCGGCGGCAATCCAGAGCCCCGGCACTGCCGGCCAGCGGCCGACCAGCGGCAGCTTGTCGGGAGTGGCGGGACGGAATCCCGTCCAGGTACGCGCGGCGGGAATGGCCGAGAGGCTCGGCATGAAGGCGATGGCGCGCCGGAGCATTTGCCCCAGCACTTCGCGGTTGATCGAGGCATCCCACCCGACCAGCTCGCGCGAGGAGCCGATGAGCAGCTGTCCGGTGGCGCGCGGCTGGACGTTGAAGGCCACCGAAGCCGCGGTGAGGGTGTGCGCGCTGCGGAGGTACCCGAGTTCGACCACCTGGTGCCGGCAGAACCCCGGGGTGCGCTCCGTGATCACCAGGTGCCCCTTCCTCGGCACCACCGGGAGACCCGGCGTCAGGGCGGGGGCCGCGGCGCCGGCGGCGTTCACCACGTGTCCGGCCGACTGGACCCCCTCGTCGGTGACCACCCCGTGCGCCTCGATGCGACGCACGGTGGCCCCGCGCCGGACCGCGGCGCCGCGGCGTTCCGCCTCGGCCAGGAGCCACCGGGCCACCGTCGGGGGATACACGACGGCGTCGTCCGGCACCCGGAGCCCGCCGGCCAGACCAGGGCGGAGCTTGGGCTCGGCCTCCCGCAGCGCAGCGGCGTCGAGGAGCTCCGCGCGGACGCCGCGCTCGAGGTAATAACCGAGCTTGGCCCGGGCGGCGTCGAGCTGCGCGTCGTCCTCCGCCACCCACAGGGTGCCGGCGCGCTGGAACTCCGCGGTGGCGGGCAGTTCGGGCAGGAGGGCGTCGAGGAGTCGGCGGCTCCATGCGGTGAGGGCAAACTGCGCCTCGCTGTCGTCCATCACCACGACGTGCCCCATGCCGGCGGCGGTGGTGCCCCCGCCGGGAAAGGCCTGCTCGAGCACAGTGACGCGGAGCCCCTCGCGTGCGAGGGCGTGCGCGCAGGCGGCCCCGACGATGCCGGCCCCGATGACGAGCACGTCGGGGCGGGCGGTCATCCGAGGGCGGTGAATCCGCCGCGGAAGGGGTCGGCCGGGTCGAAGTGGAGCGTCGCCTCGCCGGTGATGAAGGCGCTCCCCCGGATCCTGGGGATGAGCTTGCCCTCGGCCTGCTCGAGCCAGCCGGTGAAGAGGCTGCCGGTCACACTCTCCTGGCGCCAGGGCGCGCCGAGGGCCAACTGGCCCCGCTCGAAGAGCGCGGCCATGCGGGCCGAGGTGCCGGTGCCGCAGGGCGACCGGTCATACGCCCCGCCGGGGCAGAGGACGAAGTTCCGGGAATCGGCGTCGGGGCGGGTCGGGGGGCCGGACAGCTCCACGTGGTCGATCTCGGCGCCCCCGTCCCCCGTAATGCGTTGGTCATGGAGCGCCCGCATGATGGTGCCGGTGATGCGGGTGAGAGCCTCGACGTTGTCGAGCGCCAGCGAAACCTCGGCGAGGTGCGTGATGAAGAACCAGTTGCCCCCATAGGCAATGTCTCCCGTCACCCGGCCCAGGCCGGGGACCTCCACCGTCACGTCGGTCTTGAGGCAGTAGGAGGCCACGTTCCGGATGGTCACCATCCCATCGCGCTCGAGCTCCGCGGTCACCGTGCCGACGGGGGTGTCGAGCCGCACCTCGCCCACGCCGATGCGGCCGAGATGCGCGAGGGTGCGGATGACGCCGATGGTGCCGTGTCCGCACATGCCGAGGTATCCCACGTTGTTGAAGAAGATGACGCCGGCGGTCGCTCCGGGCGTCACCGGCGGGGTGAGGAGGGCGCCCACCACCGCGTCATGCCCCCGCGGCTCACAGATGACCGCGCTCCTGAGGTGGTCCCACCGCGCGGCGAGGTCGTCGCGCCGCGCCGCCATCGTGGCACCCTCGGGCTGGCGCCACCCCTCGATGACCACCCGCGTCGGCTCGCCCTCGGTGTGGCTGTCCACCACGCGGATGGAGGCGGGAAAGGCGGGGACGGTCATGCCGGGTGGACCTGGACGGTCCGGGTCTCCGTGTAGAAGTCGCGCGCGGCGGAGCCCTGCTCGCGGCTGCCCGAGCTCGACCCCTTCATCCCGCCAAACGGCGCGTGCGGATCCACGCCGGTCGTGTCGCCGTTGATGCGCACCAGGCCAACCTCGATCTGGTGGATGTAGCGGAGCGCCG
>CAZNLY010000069.1:1503-5654 GCA_964574295.1 uncultured Gemmatimonadaceae bacterium | reverse complement strand
GCCTCCTGGAGGTCGTAGATCCGCTCGCGCTGGTAGAAGAGCCACAGGAACGGGGTGAACGCTCCGATGTCGATGCCGGTGGTGCCGAGCCAGACGATGTGGCTGATGATCCGGCTCATCTCGCAGGCGATGACCCGGAGCACCTGGCACCGCTCCGTCACCTCGATGCCCATCAGCTTCTCGGCCGCCAGCGCCAGGCAGACGTTGTTGGCCATCGGGGAGAGGTAGTCGGTGCGGTCGGTGAGCGGCACGATCTGGTTGTAGTGCCGGTACTCGGCCAGCTTCTCGAAGCCGGAATGCAGGTACCCGATGTGCGGGATGCACCGGGTGACCGTCTCGCCGTCGAGCTCGATGACGAGGCGCAGCACCCCGTGGGTGGCGGGGTGCTGCGGGCCGATGTTGATGAGGGTGTTCTCGGTGGCGACGTCCTCGCCGAGCGGGGCCCGGGCGCCGAGCGGCACCTGGATGTCGCGGCCCGCGGCGTCCACCCCGGGGGTGGAGAGCGTGTACTCGACGGTGCGGGTGCTCACAGCACCTCCCCCTTGCCGCCCCGGGCCAGCCGCTCGCGCATGTCGGGCGGGAGCTCCCCGTAGGTCTCCGCGATGGCCAGTTCCTCCACCGAGTAGTGCGACTCGGGGCTCGCCGCCAGCGCCTGCCGCGTCTGCTCCGCGCGGCTGAAGTGCCCGCGCAGGGGGAAGTCCTTCCGGAGGGGGTGGCCCTCGGCGTAGGTCTCCCACATCAGGATCCGGCGGAGGTCGGGGTGGTTCCGGAAGGTGATGCCGAACATGTCGTACACCTCCCGCTCCAGCCAGTTGGCCCCGGCCCAGAGGTCCACCACGCTGTCCACCTCGAGCGGCGCGGCCTTGTCGAGCTCCACCTTGATGCGGAGGTCGGCCTTCCGGCCCAGGGAGCGGAGTTGGTACACCACCTCGAGGGGGAGCTCCCCGTCGCGGTACTCGACGGCGGTCAGGTCGGTGAGGTAGTTGAAGTCCTGGGCCGGGTCGTCGCGGAGCCAGGCGAGGATCTCGTGGGCCCGGTTGGCGGCCACCCAGGCGATCGAGTCGCCCGAGAGGACGCGGTCGCGGACGACGGCGCCGCCGAAGCGGGCGCGGAGCGCCGCGATGGACGGCGAGGGAGTGGCGGCGGTCATGCGGAGCGGGTCTGGTGCACCGAGTTGCCGAACGGCTCCGACACCTCGTCAATGACGGCCGGCGGGCGGAAGAGGCCGTCCGGTCCCACGGTCGTCTCCGCGCGGAGCTGGCGGTCGAGGAGGCTCTCGCCCTGGATCTTCTTCTGGAGGAGGAAGATGCCGTAGAGGAGCCCTTCGGGCCGCGGCGGGCAGCCCGGGACGTAGACGTCCACCGGGATGATGGTGTCGATCCCCTGCACCATGGCGTAGTTGTCGAAGATGCCGCCGGAGGAGGCGCAGGCGCCCATCGAGATGGACCACTTGGGCTGGGGCATCTGGTCCCAGACCCGGCGGATGACGGGGGCCAGCTTGAAGGGGAGCCGGCCGGCGCAGATGAGGACGTCGGCCTGCCGCGGGGTGAAGCCCTGCCGCTCCATCCCGAAGCGGGAGATGTCGAACCGGCCGGCGGCGGTGGCCATGAACTCGATGGCGCAGCAGGCGGTGCCGAAGGGCATCGGCCAGAGCGACCGGGTGCGGGACCAGTTGACCAGGTCGGAGAGCCGGGCCGTCACCCAGTTGGGCGATTCGCCCGACAGCTCGGCCGAGGCCGGCCCCGGCTCGGGCAGGGTCAATCCCATTGCAGCGCCCCCCGCTTCCAGACGTACACGTACCCCACCGCGAGGATGAGGACGAAGACCGCCATCTCGACCAGCAGGAAGGCCCGTTCCGCCACCATCTGCTGGAAGGCGACGGCCCACGGGACCATGAAGACGGTCTCGATGTCGAAGAGGATGAACAGCATGGCGACGAGGTAGAACTTGACCGAGAAGCGCTCCCGGGCGTCGCCGAGGACCGGCATGCCCGACTCGTATGGGGAGAGCTTGACCGGCGTCTTGCGCCGGGTGCCCAGCAGGAGCCCCATGCCGTGGGAAAGCGCGAACATCCCCACCGCCGTGATGACGACGATGGCGAGCATGAACAGGAGCGGGATGTAGGGCTGGAGCATCAGGGCGCACCGCCGAAATTGAGGGCCGGGCCTGAGAGCGACACAAAGTTAATCGGGGCCCTGCACGGGTCAACCCAAGTCGTGACGCGAGGCGCACCTAGCCGTTGCGGCGGGTGGGCCGCGCCGGGTAGCTTTCCCGCCGGTTTTTCCCCACCCCGAACCGGAACGCGCCATGTCCATCAAGTCCGACCGCTGGATCCGCCGGATGGCCCGCGAACACGCCATGATCGAGCCCTTCGAGGATCGCCAGGTCCGCCGCACCGACAGCCACGGGCGGCAGGTCATCTCCTATGGAGTCTCGTCCTACGGCTACGACATGCGGGTGGCGCCGGAGTTCAAGATCTTCACCAACGCCCTTTCGGCGATGGTGGACCCCAAGGCCTTCGACAGCCGGAGCTTCGTGGAGTTCGAGGGGGAGGAGTGCATCGTGCCGCCCAACAGCTTTGCGCTGGCGCGGTCGGTGGAGTACTTCCGGATCCCGCGGAATGTGCTGACGATCTGCGTGGGGAAGTCCACCTACGCGCGGTGCGGGGTCATCACGAACGTCACGCCCTTTGAGCCGGAATGGGAGGGGTTCGTGACGCTCGAGATCAGCAACACGACGCCGCTCCCGGCAAAGATCTACGCCAACGAGGGGATCTGCCAGGTGCTCTTCTTCGAGGCGGACGCGGACGACGTGTGCGAGACGAGCTACCGCGACAAGGCCGGGAAGTACCAGGGGCAGGTGGGGGTGACGCTGCCGAGGCTCTAGGGAAGGGCGAAACTCTTGACGGCTGAGGGCGCGATTCCGATGTTCTGTCGGTGACGCCTCCCCTGAAGAGTTCGGCCGGCGCGATGCTAGGTGGCACGAGCGCACCCCCAGCCGACGCCAAGTCTCGGACATCGGCGATCAGCGGCCCTTGGATCCCCATGGGAGCCCTCCTTTTTTTCTGCCTCCTTGCATCCCCGGCCTGTGGCCAGGGCCGCCTTCCAGAGCTTTGCTTCGCAGTGGGCACCGACTCGCCCTTGAGTGCCGTTACCTCCAAGACCAACGAATCGCGAGTAGTCGAGATCGCCGACTCCCTTCGCAGAGCAATACCCTCGAGTCCGGAGGGGTTCGAGTCCCCGAGCATCTGGTCGATTCGAGGAAGACTCGACGCGCTTGCCAAGCGAGACTCCGTGCTGTTCTTGTGGGCTCTCGCATCGCTTGTTGTGGATAATCGCACGACGACGACCTTCGCGGCCGTGGTTGCCGCGCAGTACTACTCAGCGTATGGCGGAAGTGCCGAGCAGCTTCTGGCGGCATTTCACGAGGCGGCAGAGCCAGAGGATAGGTTGGCTTGGGTGTTCCTGGCCCTGACCCCACCACTTTCACCGGCAGCTGAGCGCGAGGTGTTCAGGCACGGCTGCGTGGCGGCCTGGACCCTGTCCCAGCTGAACCAAGACCCCTTCCTGAAGGCCCTGGAGGCACAAGGGAGGGCTCCGTTTTCACGGCTAGAGCTTGAGAGCACCCTATCGGACGTTGAGCGCTTGACATCCGGTCAAGTCCGCGAAGCCGCGTTGTTGCTCAGAGAAGCTGCGAGTGGAGGGCGACGCCAGTAGGTCGCATTCCACGGGCTGCAACGGCCGGCTGGCAATCTGATGCGGTTACTCTCCCCGCGCCTGTGTGCGGGCTGTCCCCTTGCGGCACTCGGCCGCGGGTGCCAGATGCGCGAGTGCGGGCGCTCGACGTTGGCCGCTAGCGTGGTCACCGAGGCAGCTGTGTTGCGTCCAGCAGCGCCGCCGCCCCCTCCACCAGCCCCGCCGCGCGCGCCGTCCGCGCCGTGAGGTGCGCCAGTTCCGCCCCGGCCCGCACCGCATCCGCATCCTCGATGGCCTCGGCCAGCCCCGGCAGCGCCACCGCCCCGTAGCCGTCGTCCCGCCCCGGCGCAAAGAGGATGTTCCGGTAGAACGGCCGGCCCGGGATCCCCTCAGGCCGCACGAACGCCTGCTCGACCACCCGCAAGGAGTCGCTCGCGGCCCGGAGCGCCGCCGCGG
>CAZNLY010000069.1:0-1403 GCA_964574295.1 uncultured Gemmatimonadaceae bacterium | reverse complement strand
AGCGAGGGGATGCCGAGTCCGTTGTAGAACCCGGCAAAGTCGCTCCCGCCGCCCAGGTCGCCGAAGGGAAGCGGGAGGGAATCGCCCACCCTGGCCTGCCGGCGCCACGCGGCGAGCACCGAGACCGACTCCCCCGGCTGCCGCGTGACGGACGCGACCTCCTCTACGAGCGGCCAGAGGGCGGCGGTGCCGTCGGCGCCAAAGTTCCGTCCGAAGGCGCTCATGTCGAGGTTGAGGTAGGCCACCGCGCGCGCGCGGAGGGTATCGGCCCAGAGCTCGACCTGCTCGGTCGAGCCGAGGAGCCCCCATTCCTCCCCATCCCAGGTGGCCAGCATCACGGTCCGCTTGGGGCGGAGCCCCGCGGCGGCGGCCTTGCCGAGCGCGCGCCCGGCACCAAGAATGGTCGTGACACCGCTGACGTTGTCGGCGGCGCCCGGCCCCCAGGCGTCGCGGTGCGCGCCGGCCAGGACCCACTCGTCGGGCCAGGTGGTGCCGCGCAGGATGGCGATGGTGTTGGTGATGGTCTTGTACGCCGCCGGGCCCCGCTGGGCCCAGACCGCCACGCGCACCTCCACCGTCCCGTCGCCGATCCGGTAGCGGAAGGGCAGCGCCCCCTGCCAGGGCTGCGGCACTTCGGGCCCCACGAGCGCCTGGAGAATCGCCTGCGCGTTCCGGTAGCCGATGGGGACCACGGGAATGTGGGGAACGGCGAGGGAATCCTCGGGGAGCCGGCGCGCGCTGTCGGTGGCGGCCCAGCCGGGCGTGGCGACATCCCCCCGGGTGTCCAGGCTGAGGCTCCCGCGCTGGGGGGCGTCGGCGGGGCGCATCGGGCCGGCAGGATATGGCAGGCCGACGAAGTAGCCGTCGTCCTGCGGGTCGGAGTAGAGAAGCAGCGCGGCGGCGCCGTGGCGCTCCGCCTCCCGCGCCTTCACACCGCGGTAGGAGTGCCCGTAGCGGGCAATCGCCACCTTGCCCCGCACGTTCACGCCGAGCGAGTCGAGGATCCGGTAGTCGTCGGGGAGGCCGTAGTTGACGTAGACGACACTGGCCGTGACGTCTCCCACCCCGCTGTACCCGTTCATGGCGGGCCAGACCTGGCCCAAGGTGGCCGGGTCGTCGCGGATGGGCGGCTCGTCGAGGTTGAACCGCTTGCGGGTCGGCCGGAGGAGCTCGACCACGGCGGAGTCCTGGAACGGCAGGTACACCCGGAAGTTGACCCGCAGGGTGTCGAACCCCGCCTGCGCCAGCTGGGCCAGCACATACGACGCCGTCCGCTCCTGGGCCACCGTCCCCGCCACATGTGGGACGGCGCTCAGCTGGCGCGAGTCCTCGCGGAGGCGCGCCGGCTTGATGACCGTGTCCACCAGGCGCTCGAGCCGCCGCTCACGGGCGGCGTCCTGCAC
>CAZNLY010000068.1:4325-5680 GCA_964574295.1 uncultured Gemmatimonadaceae bacterium | reverse complement strand
TGCATCGACCCGCCCGCCTTCTGCACCACCGTGGAGGCGCTGGTGGCCCCCGCGCTCCGCGGGCGGCCGCTCGTGGTGGCCCCCCCCGGCGCCGACCGCGCCACCGTGCTGGCACTCTCCGCCGAGGCGCACGCCGCCGGCATCACGCGCGGCATGCCGGTGCGCCAGGCCCGGAAGCGCTGCCCCGACCTCGTCTGCCTGCCGCCCAACCCGAGGCTCTACGCCCGCGCCTCCGCCGCGCTGCACGACATCTTCCGGCGCTACGCCCCGCTCATCGAGCCCCGCGGCTGGGGCCACGCCTACCTCGACGTCACCGGCACCACCGGCCTCTTCGGCCCCCCGGTGGACGTGGCGCTCCGCATCCACCGCGAGGCCCAGCGCGGCGTGCGCCTCAGCGTCACCGTCGGCGTCGGCGCCAACAAGCTCGTCACCACCGTCGCCGCCGGCCAGCGCGACACCCACCACCCGCGCCGCGACGCCGTCGTCCCCGTCCCCCTAGGCAACGAAGCCGCCTTCCTCGCGCCGCACGCCGTGGCCCTCCTCCCCGACCTAGACGCCCGCATCCGCGAGCGGCTCGACGACTACCAACTCGACCTCATCGGCGCCGTGGCCGCCGTCGGCGCCCCCGCCCTGAGCCTGGCCTTCGGGAAGGCCGGCGCCGAGCTCCACGCCCAGGCCCTCGGCATCGACCCGCGCCCCGTCCTCCCGCCCGCCATCCGGCGGGAATTCCGCGCCGGCCACACCCTCGGCACCGACACCAACGACCCCGGCGTGCTGCTCCCCCTGCTCCGCCGCCTCGCCGAGCGCCTCGGCGCCAACCTCCGCGCCCGCCAGCTCACGGCCCGCCGGCTCCGCCTCGACCTGGCCTACGCCGACTACGCCACGAGCCATCGCGCCGTCGCCCTGCCGGGCGCCTCCCTCGACGCCGCGCTCTTCGCCGCCGCGCGGCGCGCCCTGGCCCTGGCCAACACGCGGCGCGTGGCGGTGCGCACCCTGACCGTCACGGTGGACCAGTTCGCCGCCCTCGATACCCAGATGGATCTCTTCAACGCACCCGCGCCCCACCTTCCCTCGGCCCGAGAGCAGGCGCTGCAGGCGGGGATCGACCAGATTCGGAAGCGATGGGGAGGAACCAAGAAAGGGACTTGTGGACTTGGGACTTGAGGACTTGGAGGGGAGACAAGGAGAAAAGAGAAGGGAGAAAAGAGGGGCGGAAGGAGAAAGGAGAAAGGGCAGATCGGCATTGGAGACAGGACCGTCGGCGAAGGGGATGGTCCGAAGGGGCGTCGGTTCGAATCCCCCGGAGAGACCGTGGCTCGGAGGGGGTGAGAACCGCAGCCCCGGAGGACCACCCC
>CAZNLY010000068.1:0-4225 GCA_964574295.1 uncultured Gemmatimonadaceae bacterium | reverse complement strand
CCGGAGAGACCGTGGCTCGGAGGGGGTGAGAACCGCAGCCCCGGAGGACCACCCCAAGCCGACGGCCACGGCCGACCAAAGCCGATGACTACGAGAGAATCACTCACGAGGACCACCGAGGACGATCGATGGGCACAACGTATTGCGACATCGCGCCGGGCCACGAATGGCACGGCCCCTACCACGACACCGAGTACGGCGTGCCGATCGCCGACGAGGCGGCGCTCTTCGAGCGTCTGGTGCTGGAGATCAACCAGGCGGGGCTGAGCTGGCTCACCATCCTCAAGAAGCGCGCGGCGTTCCGGCAGGCCTACGCCGGCTTCGACGTGGAGACGGTGGCCCGCTTCGGCGCCCGCGACGTGCGCCGCCTCCTGGCCGACGCCGGCATCATCCGCAACCGGCTCAAGGTCGAGGCCGCCATCCACAACGCCCGGCAGCTGCTGGCGCTCCGCACCTCGCACGGCGGCTTTGCCGCCTGGCTCGCCGCGCACCACCCGCGCCCCAAGGCGGAGTGGGTCGCGCTCTTCAAGCGGACCTTCCGCTTCACCGGCGGCGAGATCGTCGGCGAGTTCCTGCTCAGCACCGGGTACCTCCCCGGCGCGCACGTGCCGGGGTGCCCGGCGTACCAACGGATCCTGAAGCTCGACCCACCCTGGCGCCGAGAAATCTGAGTCGCAGGATCGGGTATCCGCACCACGTTCCATTGCCCGACATCCCCCGTCCCGGTACCCTTCCACACCACAACGGCGCTCTTCACCCCGCCAGGAGACCCAATGCGATCGCTTCGATACGTCCTCGCCACCGCCGCGCTCCTCGCGACCGCCGCGACAACCACCCTCGCCGCCCAGTCGAGCAGCGCCGCGCGCACCGACTCCCGCTTCGGGGCCCGGGCCGGCCTCGGGATTGACCCCGACCAGCTGGTCGTTGGTGCCAGCATGACCTTCGGGAAGGCAGCCGGCATCTTCCGGGTGTCCCCGGTTGCGCAGCTCGGCCTCGGCGACGTCACCACCTTCGACATCAACGTGGACTTCCTGGTCCGCCTCAAGGTGGAGGACTCCGGCTTCGGCTTCTACGGCGGGGCCGCTCCCACCCTCGTCTTCGGCGACAACACCGAGTTCGGGGGAACCATCGTCGCCGGGGTCAACGTGCCGTTGTTCAAGAGCCGCATGAGCGCCATCGAGGGCCGGTTCGGCCTCGGCGATGTGCCGGATGTGCGGATCCTGTTGACCGTCGGCCTCTAGCGCCCGACGCACCGGCCAGGACGGGCCTGAAGCTCCCTGCTTCAGGCCCGTTTTCATTGCGGGGTCGCCAATTGACTTCGGTGTTTCTTCGGGTATAGTAGGAGGGAACCCGACCACCGAACCATGGCGTCAGCAGGACAGACCGTGTCACCGTCCTTCACCCACCTCCACGTCCACAGCCACTTCTCCTTCGGCTTCGGCGCCTCGAGCCCCGAGGCGCTGGTGCGGGCCGCGCTCGACCGCGGCTTCTCCACCCTCGCCTGCACCGACACCAACGGCGTCTACGGCGCGGTGGCATTCCAGCAGGCCGCCGAGGAGGCGGGGCTCCGCCCCATCCTCGGCGCCCACCTGCAGCTCGAGGGACAGGAGGCGGTGGCGCTGGCCACCGACGAACGCGGCTGGGCCGCGCTCTGCCGGGCGATCACCCGGATTCACTGGAGCGGCGGAAGCGGCGCGAACGTCCCCCCTCTCCGTTTTACGGAGAGGGGGACAGGGGGTGAGGTGGACGCGGAGAGGGGGAAACTCGCCGATCTCGTCGCCACCGACCGCGAGGGGCTGATCCTCCTCTCCCGCTCGATCCCCTTCCTCGAGCGCCTGCGCGCCCTGACCGGCCCCGCCGACCTCTACGCCGAGCTGGTGCCCGGCCGCGAGCGGCACGCGGTGCTGGCCGCCGCGCGCCGCCTGGGCCTCCCCGCCGCCGTCACCAACGCCACCGCCTTTGCCCACCCCGAGGACTGGGCCCGCCACCGGCTCCTCGTGGCCATCGGGCGGAACACCACGCTCGCGGCCCTCGACGGCGCGCACGCCCCCGCCGACGCCTGGCTCCGCCCCACCGCCGACCTGGCGCCCCGCTTTCCCGACTGCCCCGAGGCGCTCACCGCCGCCGAGGCCATCGCCGAGCGGTGCCGGTGGCGGATTCCGCTGGGCCGGGTGGTGCCGCCCCGGATGACCGACCGCACCGACGCCTTCGAGCGGCTCCGCGCGCTGGCCTACGCCGGCGCCCAGCGGCGCTACGGCACCATTGCGCCCGTCACCCGCGAGCGGCTGGAGCACGAGCTGGCCATCATCGGGATGAAGGGCTTTTCCGACTACTTCCTCGTGGTGCACGACATCGTGGCGCACGGCCCCACCCACTGCGGCCGCGGCTCCGTCGCCAATTCCGTCGTGAGCTACTGCCTCGGCATCACCCACGTGGAGCCGCTCGGCGCGGGGCTCCTCTTCGAGCGGTTCCTCAACCCCGCGCGCACCGACCCGCCCGACATCGACCTCGACTTCCCCTGGGACGAGCGCGACCAGGTCCTGGCCTACGTCTTCCGGCGCTACCCCTTTCCGCGCGCCGCGATGGTGGCCAACCACAACTGCTTCCGCTTCCGCGGCGCGCTGCGCGAGGTGGCCAAGGTGCACGGCCGCCCCGCCGGCGAGATCCGCGAGGTGACCCGCCGCATGCCCTGGTACCAGGAGGGGGAGCCGCTCGACCAGCTCCTGGCCACCCACCCCAACTTCCAGGGGCTCGACCTCCCCGCGGCGTGGCAGCGCCTGGCGCGGGAGGCGGAGCCGCTGGTGGGGGTGCCGCGCCACCTGTCGCTCCACCCCGGCGGCGTGGTGATCGTGCCGACGGCGCTCACCGACCACGTGCCGCTGGAGCGCGCGGCCAAGGCGCTCGAGGGCGCGCCCGACCTGCCCGTGCCCGTCATCCAGTTCGAGAAGGACGGCGCGGAAGACGCCGGCCTCGTGAAGATCGACCTCCTCGGCAACCGCTCGCTGGCCGTCATCCGCGACGCGATCGCCGCGGTGGGCCGGAACACCGGGCGGCACCTCGACTACTCCTCGCAGGAGGCGGGGGAGGACGCCGCCACCAAGGCGCTCTTCCGCACCGGGCAGACGCTGGGCGTCTTCTACACCGAGAGCCCCGCCGCCCGGCAGCTCTGCGCCAAGTCGCGCGCCGACAGCTTCGACCTGCTGGTGCTCAACACCAGCATCATCCGCCCCGCCTCCAACCGCTTCATCCGGCAGTACCTGGCGCGGCTCCACGGCGAGCCGTACGCCCCCCTGCACCCGTCGCTGCGCGACGCGCTGGCCGGCACCTTCGGCATCATGGTCTACCAGGAAGACGTGGTGCACGTCTGCCAGGCCTACGCCGGCATGGCGCTGGCCGACGCCGACGGGCTGCGCAAGTCGCTCCAGAAGAAGCGGCCGGTGCGCCAGCTCGCCACCTACGCGGCGGAATTCTTCCGGGGGGCGGCGGCGCTGGGGCGGGAGCCGGCGGTGACGGAGCAGGTCTGGCAGATGGTGATGTCCTTTGCCGGCTACAGCTTCTGCAAGGGCCACTCGGCGTCGTACATCCAGGTGGCGCAGCAGGCGTGCTACCTCCGCGCCAACCACCCGGCGGAGTTCATCGCGGCGGTGCTGGCCAACGGCGGCGGCTTCTACCACCCCTTTGCCTACGTGGCCGAGGCGCAGCGGATGGGGCTCACGGTGCTGCCGCCCGACGTGAACGCCAGCGACATTCGCACGACCGGCAACGGGCGAGAGGTGCGAATCGGGCTCCAGTTCATCAGCGGCCTCTCCGTAGGCGGAGCAGAACGGATTATCTCGGGGCGTACACAAGAAGTTCCCCCTCTCCGCTTGCCGGAGAGGGGGTCAGGGGGTGAGGACGACAGCACGGAGAAAGGAGAAAGGAGAAGGGAGAAAGGAGGGGCGGAAGGAGAAAGGAGAACGGGTATTCCCCCTCTCCGTTTTACGGAGAGGGGGTCATGGGGTGAGGACGACAGCATGGAGAAAGGAGAAAGGAGAAGGGAGAAAGGAGGGGCGGAAGGAGAAAAGAGAACGGGTATTCCCCCTCTCCGTTTTACGGAGAGGGGGTCAGGGGGTGAGGTGGACGTGACGAGGGGAACCGGGAGTGAAGCCCCCTATCGGAATCTTTCCGACCTTCGCCAGCGCGCCCGCCTCTCCGCCGACGACCTCCGCACCCTCGTCAAGGCGGG
>CAZNLY010000067.1:0-6441 GCA_964574295.1 uncultured Gemmatimonadaceae bacterium | reverse complement strand
TGGCCCCCTCGACCGACTCGAGCTCGGCGGCGATCCGGCGGATCACCTCCGGGTCACGGCCTTCGGAGAAATTGGGGACGCATTCGATCAGGGCGGGCATTCGGAGTCCGGGAGAGGAGTGAGGCTAGAATCTACTCCCCGCTCGCGGGGATGCGCCACGGAACGACGTGTTCCGGGAGTTGCGCGCGGTCCCCAGATTCTCATCTTGAGGGTGACCCTTGGCCCCTGGAGGCGCCATGCCGTCCCTCAGCCGCCTGGCCCCCCTGGCCCTCGCCACCCTGGCGGGATGTCGCCTGGTGACCTCGCCCCCGCCCGCGACGACCGGCAGCTCCGGTCCGCAAGTGCAGCCGTTCCTGGAGGACCCGGGCGGCACCGGTGCGGTGGCCGCCGAGTTCATCCGCGACTCCGGCCTTGCCGCCGGAGGAGCAATTCCCCAGAACGCGATCGTGCTCCGCTTGGGTGCTGGGGCCAAGCCGGGCGCCCGCGCAGGGGTGCGCCTCGCACCGCTTCCGGACGGCCCCATGCCACGGGTTTTCGGGTTCGACTTCCGTTCCGGCGGCGACTGCGACGCCAAGGGTCCCCTGATCGAATTCGAGGGGTCCAACGGGGCGATTGAGGCGGTGCCGTGCGGAGCGGGGCGCATCGAGCCAACGCCGGGCGTCGATGGGTGGACCCGCGTCACGGTCGCGGCCCCGGCATTCCAGGACGGGATCACCCTCGCGGACATTCGGGTCGTGGCCGTCTTCACCGGCATGCCCAGCCGCGTCGTGATAGGGGGCTTCGTGGGATTCAAGGTGGAGGTCGGGTGGCCGGGACTCCACATCTACGTGGCCGACCCCCACAACAACCGGATCCTGCGCATCGACAACATGCTGACGAGTGGGGCCACGGCGAACGTGACCGCATTCGGACAGGAGGGCACGGGAGCGGGCCAGTTCCGATGGCCCGCAGACGTCACAGTGGACGTCCAGAATCGCATCTACATCGCCGACCGGCTCAACAATCGCATCGTGCGGATCAACAACATGACCGGCGCCGGGTGGCAGGAGGCCCGAGGCGCTGGCACTTGCCTCGACTTTTCGGCAGCCGACCAGATGTGCCAGCCAGTCGGCGTATTCGTGGACGGCCTCGGGCGGATCTACGTCCGGGAGTATGACGTGCGGACCCTGCGCTTGGACAACATCAGCGGGAGCGGCCTCACCGAGCTGGCCGCGTCTCAGCAGCAGAACTGGACTCCCTACCAAGACGTGTACCTTGACGGAGCCTGGCGAATTCACTCGTCGTCTCCGTGGGAGCGACGAATAGACCGGGTGGATGACATGTCGGGGGCCGGAAAGCTGTCCCTCGTCTGCGGCCCGACGTCGGGGTGGACCGATCCGCTGTGCACGCCGTTCGGTCTCGCCATCGATCCCGGAGGCCGCATCTACATCGCGGATTGGTGCAGCATCGTCCGAGTCAACGACCTGAGCGGCGCCGGGTTCGTGCGATTCCAGCCGGCCGGGTTGTGCTTCGGCGCTGGTGGGGTGACCAGCGTGGGGCTGGATTCTTACGGACGGATCTACTTCGCCGCGCGGACCGCTGGCGGGGGAACGGTCTGGCGGATCAACGACATGTCGGGAACCGGCCTCGTCAACGTGGGCCCGCTCTCCGCTCACATCCTGGGCGGAATCTGGGTGGAGGATCAAGGCCCCTGAAAGGGCCTGCTTCTTGCCCCTCCGGTCTGGCTTCCGTCACCCGGCAGGGAAAGATGTTGACTCATAACCACTTGTCCACCGGCATCGGCCGGCCGCTCGCGCATCTTGCGGCAGCGTTGGTGCTCTCTGGCTGCGCCTCGACCATGGTGCAGGTGCCGCCGCGCATGGATCTCGGGGCCTACGACCGGATTGCGCTGGTGACGTTCACCGCCGAGCCCGGGCGCGCCTCTCTGGCCGAACTGGCCACCCAACGCTTCACGGAGGAGGTGCTGGCGGCGCAGCGGGGATTCGAGCTGCTCGAGCTCGGCCCGGCCGACAGCACAGTCGCACGCCTCCTCGCGGCCGGCGATGCGCCGGCGGCGGCGAAGGAGCTGGGCCGCCAGCGGCAGATCCCGGCGGTATTCTTCGGCCGGCTCGCCGTGACCAATGTCAAGCCGCGCGGCGGCGTCAGCGCGGGGGGCGACGTGAACGTGGGCGCGACCGTCTCGGCAGAACTCAGCGTGCGCCTGCTCTCGACCAGTTCGGGCGGCACCCTTTGGCGCTCCAGCGGCTCGGCGAGCGAGAGCGTGGGGCAGTTCTCGATGGCGGGCGGCCGCCTGCCGACGATCTCGGCCACCGACCCGAACGCTGCGTATGCCTCGATGGTCAACGACCTGGTGGGCCAGGTCACCGGCGACTTCCGGCCGACCTGGACAAAGCAGTAACCCCGCCCGGGCCGGAGCGCCCGGACGGGCTCACCACCGACTCCCCCCCCGGCTAGTGGCTGGGCTGGATCGGCGTCACTGCCGACCGCACGATGGACCACACCCCCATCCGGCGCCGGAGCACCACGAGGTACCTGGCCTTCTCCTCTCCCCCGCCCTGGGGGTGAATGGTGGAGATTCCCGTCTCGATGGCCGTGCTCCCAAAGGCCACCAGGGAGTCCGGGGTGATCACGAGATGGCCCCACGTCGGCGCCTGCTTCGTGAAGGCGTCCCGAATGGCCGCCTGCCCGACCAGCACCGATCCATTGACGTTGACGACGATCGCCCCCTCCGCATACATCCCCGCCAGGGCCGCCGCATCCTTCTTGTTATAGTGCTCCGCGTACTCGGTGCGGACGGTATTCACCTCCGTCTGCACCGTGCGGAGCGGAATCGTGCTGTCCGGGATCTGGGCGGCGGCGGGGACCGCGACGCCCATCAGGGTCAACAGGGCGGCGACGGCGCGGACTCGGGGTGCCATGCAGGCCTCCAGGTTGGGGAAGCTGGAGATCCTACCGCGCGGTACGCCATGGCGCGAGGGGCGGAGGTGAGAGGGCCGGAAAACACGACGCCCCACCCGGGCCGGAGCCGGGCGGGGCAGATGGAGGAACAGTGGGCCTGGGTAGAGTTGAACTACCGACCTCACGCTTATCAGGCGTGCGCTCTAACCACCTGAGCTACAGGCCCTTACGGCACCAGCGGAGCCGGGCCGGGGAGGCGGTAGGATAACGGCCCCGCCGCGTCCGCGCAACGCCGGCGCGGGGGGATTACTCGTCCCAGCCGCCCCGGCGCCGCTTCGGCTTCGGCTCCTCGTCCTCGTCGAGGTCGAATTCCTCCTCCTCGGCGTCGCCCTCCTCCCCACCCTCCTCGTCCTCGTCGAGCTCGTCGTCGAACTCCTCGTCCTCGTCCTCCTCGACGTCGAAGCTGAAGCCGTCGTCCTCGAACTCGTCGTCGTCCTCGTCGAACCGGCGACGCAGGGTCACGGCCCCAGTCGAGCCCTCCCAGGCCAGCATGGTCCCCTCCGGCGATAGGTGATTCAACGGCACTGCCCCCTCCTCACGATGCGTCGGCCACCCGGCTGGCCCGGCTGGCGCGCTTGCGGTCGATGGCCGAGAGCGCCCGCTTGCGGAGCCGGATGGTCTTGGGCGTGACCTCGATCAGCTCGTCCTCCTCGATGTACTCGAGGCCGTACTCGAGCGTGATCTCGCGCGGCGGCTCGAGGATGATGTTCTCGTCCGACGCGGTGGTCCGCATGTTGGTGAGCTTCTTTTCCTTCGTGACGTTCACGTCGAGGTCGCCCGGGCGGCTGTTCTCGCCCGCGATCATGCCCTCGTAGACGTGGTCGCCCGGCGCCACGAACATCTGCGCCCGCTCCTGCAGGTTGCCGAGGGCAAACGCCACCACGCTCCCCTCGCGGTCGGCCACGAGCACCCCGCGCTTGCGCCCAGCCAGCGGCCCCGCCCACGGCCCGTAGTCCAGGAACCGGTGGTGCATGATGCCGGTGCCGCGGGTGTCGGTCAGGAACTCCGAGCGGTACCCGAAGAGCCCGCGCGCCGGGATCCGGAACGCCATCCGGACGGTGCCCTGCCCCGGGTTCTTGAGCTCCAGCATCTCGCTGCGCCGGGGGCCGAGCTTCTCGATGACCGCCCCCATGAACTCCTCGGGCACGTCGATCATGAGCTCCTCGTACGGCTCCAGCCGCTCGCCGCCCGGCCCCACCTTGGTGATGACGCGGGGCCGGCTGACCTGGAACTCGTACCCCTCGCGCCGCATCGTCTCCATCAGGATGGCCAGGTGGAGCTCGCCGCGGCCCGACACGGTGTGGGTGTCGGGGCTCTCGGTCGGCTCGACCTTGAGCGCCACGTTGCGCTCCAGCTCCTTGAAGAGGCGGTCGCGCACCTGGCGGCTGGTGACGAACTTCCCCTCCCGCCCGGCGAAGGGGCTGTTGTTCACGATGAAGTCCACCGAGATGGTGGGCTCCTCCACCGCGATCCCCTCGAGCCGCTCCGGCACGTCCACCGCCGTCACCGTGCGGCCGATCTCGATGCCGTCGAGGCCGGCCAGCACCACGATGTCGCCCGCCGAGGCCTCCTGCACCTCGACCCGGTGAAGCCCGTCGAAGGTGTAGAGCTTGGTGATCCGGCTCCGTTCCAGCGGCTCCTCCGCGCCCACCATGCCGGGGGCGCCCATCGGCAGGAGCGCCACCGTGTCTCCTACGCGCAGGGTGCCGCGCTCGATCCGCCCGATGCCCATCCGCCCGAGGAAGGTGGTGAAGTCGAGGGTGGAGACGAGCATCTGGAACGGCCCGTTCACATCGCTCTTGGGCGGCGGCACGTGGGCCAGGATGGCCTCGAAGAGCGGCGAGAGGTCGGTGCCCGGGGTGTCGAGCTCCGCGGTGGCGGTGCCGTGCCGGCTGGAGGTGTAGAGGAACGGCGCGTCGAGCTGCTCGTGGCTGGCCTCGAGGTCGATGAAGAGCCCCAGCACCTCGTCGTGCACCCGGAGCGGCTCGGCGTCGGGCCGGTCGATCTTGTTGATGGCCACGATGGGCCGGAGGCCAAGGGCCAGCGCCTTCCGCGTCACGAAGCGGGTCTGCGGCATCGGGCCCTCGGCCGCGTCCACCAGGATGAGCACCCCGTCCACCATCCGGAGGATCCGCTCGACCTCGCCGCCGAAGTCGGCGTGCCCCGGCGTGTCCACGATGTTGATCTTGACGCCCTTCCACCGCACCGCCGTGTTCTTGGCGAGGATGGTGATGCCGCGCTCGCGCTCGAGCGGGTTGGAATCCATGACGCGCTCATCCACCTGCTGGTTGGCCCGGAAGGCCCCCGCCTGGCGGAGCATCTGGTCCACGAGCGTGGTCTTCCCGTGGTCGACGTGCGCGATGATTGCGATGTTGCGAACCTGCCCGGTGCCGGCCATCAGTCCCTGCATCTGCTGTGAGACGTCCCTCCCGACCCGGCCCCCCTCCCAACGGCGGCATATATAGTGGGGTCCCCTAGCGGGAGCAATGGCGCCGGGCCGCCCTGACAGGGCCCGAAAAACTCGCGGCGTCCGCGGCCCTCCGCTACCTTGCCCCCATGGAGACCGCCACAACCCCGGTGGGCCCCGGCCTGGTGGCCGTGGTGCTGCTGGTGCTGGCCAACGCCTTCTTCGTGGCCGCGGAGTTCGCCCTCGTCGGGGCGCGGCGCACCCGGCTCGAGGAGCAGGCGCGCGAGGGCGACCGCAAGGCCGCCCTCGCGCGCAAGGCCATCGCCTCCCTCGACCGGTACATCTCCGCCACCCAGCTCGGCATCACCCTCGCCTCCCTGGGACTCGGCTGGATCGGGAAACCGGCGCTGGCCGGCCTCCTCGACGGCCTCTTCGCCTTCCTCCCCAGCGAGGCGGCGGAGTTCACCACCCACGCCGTCGCCGCCGCCACCGCCTTTGCCATCATCACCGCCCTCCACATCGTCTTGGGCGAGCTCGTCCCCAAGTCGCTGGCGCTGCTCTACCCCGAGGACATCAGCCGCTGGGTGTCGGGTCCGCTCCTGGCCTTCGGGTGGCTGATGGCGGGGCCGATCGCGTTGCTCAATGGCACGGCCAACTTCCTCCTTCGCCGGGTGGGAGTGACGCCCCCCGGCGACCACGAGCGGCTGCACTCCCCCGAGGAGATCCGGATGCTGGTCGAGCAGAGCCAGGTGGGCGGCTCGATGGCCGACCAGGACGCCCGGCTCCTGGAGGGGGTGTTCGAGTTCAGCGAGAAGACCGCCGAGGAGGTGATGACGCCACGGACCCAGATCGTCGCGCTGGCGGCGGACCTGCCGGTCGGCGAGGCGGCCGACATCATCGCCTCGGCCGGGCGCTCGCGCTACCCGGTGTACGTGGCCGACCTCGACGAGATCGTGGGCGTGGCGCTGGCCAAGGACGTCCTGGCGGCGCTCCGCCGCGACGCGAGCGCCACCGTCGGCAGCATCAAGCGCGATCCCCTCTTCGTGCCCGGCACCCGCGAGGTGGAGGACGTGCTG
>CAZNLY010000066.1:0-6473 GCA_964574295.1 uncultured Gemmatimonadaceae bacterium | reverse complement strand
CGCCTCCACCAGGACAAGCTCGACCGCGCCCGCCGCATCCTCGGCGCCGCCACCGAGACCGAGGCCGTCGAGCAGGCGCTCGACCTCGTGGCCTTCCGCCAGGAGGTCACCGCGGGCGTGCGCCGTCTGGCCGGCACCCGCCTCCTGCGCGACCCGTTCGCCCGGGGGTAGACCCACCCCGTGAAGTACGTCCTGGACACCAACCTGTACGTGGAGGCCACCCGCGAAGCCGCCGCCGCCGAGGCGATGGCCGAATTCCTCGCCGTCCACTTGCCCGAGACCTGGTTTCACGCCACGGTCGGGCAGGAACTCATGGTCGGCTGCGCCTCGGCAGCGGCCCGGCGCCAGGTGCGCGACGCCTACATCCGCCCGTTCGAGTCGAGAGGCCGGCTCGTCACCCCGTCGATCGGAGCCTGGCTCCGGAGCGGCGAGATGGTGGGCCGGCTGGTGGAGCGAAAGGAGCTGAGCCCCGGCGGATTCAGTCGCTCCTTCCTCAACGACGCCCTCCTGGCGGCCTCCTGCCGGGAGCAGGGCGTGACGCTCGTGACTTCGAATACCAAGGACTTCGCCCGCCTCCGACTCGTGGAACGGTTCGAGTTCGTGGAGCCGTGGCCGTGACTACTGCGGAGAAAGGGCAGCTCGTCCCCCCTCTCCGCTTGCCGGAGAGGGGGACAGGGGGGGAGGTCGGTGCGTTGGTGGATTCAGTTCGGGCGTGGAGGTGAGGGGCGACGGAGCCCCACGACCATCGCCGGCACCACCAGCATGGCGCCGAAGGTGCCGAAGACGGTGCCGCCGGCGGTGGCCAGCGCGATGGCGCCGAAGAGGGAGTCGGGGTCGGTGCCGAGGGCCAGGGGGAGGAGGCTCGCCATGGTGGTGAGGGTGACGAGCATGATCATTCCCGAGCGGTCGCTCGCCACGCGCAGCGCGTCGGCGGCGCTGAGGGGAGCCCGGGCCCGCTCCCCGCCCCGCCGGCGGCGCTCGAGCGCCCCGTCCACCAGCAGGATGGCCTGGTTCACCGCCAGCCCCACCACCAGGATGACGCCCACCGCCGCCTCCCGCCCGAAGGCGGTGCCGGTGGCCCAGAAGGCCGCCGCCACCCCGGCCACCGCCACCGGGAGCGCCAGCGACACCATCGCCGTGGCCCAGAGCGAGTCGAAGACCAGCGCCACCGAGAGCACCACGAGCACCACCCCCACCGCGAAGACCAGCCAGAGCCCCTTCTGGCTCTCATCGCGGTCGAAGCTCCACTGCTCGTCCTGCACCACGTACCCCGGCGGCACGCTGATCGACGCCATGAAGGCGGCGTGGGTCCGTTCTGCCAACTTGTTGGGCCCGCGGAAGTCGTACCCAACAATTCGCACGTACTGCTGGTCCTCCCGGGTGACGGTCCCCTGGGCCTCGCGCTCCTCCACGGACGCGAGGTCGCCGATCCGCACCGGGGCGCCGCTCCGGTTCGGCACCAGCGCCGCGCGGAGCTGGTCGAGGGTGCGCCCCCGGGCCCCGGCCGCCTTGAGGTTGACCTGGATCTCCTCGCCGCCGATGTCGATCCGTTGGGCGCCGATCGGGCCGCGCACCTCGCGCGCCACCGCGTCGGCCAGCTCGCGCGCGTTCACGCCATAGCGCGCCAGCGCGGCCCGGTCCGGCACGAGGGTCACCGTGTACGCCTTGTCGGCGCCCCAGAAGCTGCCGGCGTTGAGGTCCACGTCGCGCACCCGGGGAATCCGCTCCAGCCGCTCCTTGAGGTCCTCCGCCAGCCGCTCGACGCCGGTGAACGAATACCCCTGCACCTTGATCCGGTAGGAGACGCTCCCGCCGCCGCCGTATCCCGCGCTGAACCCGGGTCCGCTCCCGCGCACCGACACGCTGGCCCCGCCGATGAGCACCGCCCGCTGGGTCAGCGCATCCTCGAGCGCCGACGGGAGCGCGGTGAGCCCCGCCGCCTTCTCGAAGAGGACCTGCATTACCGCCTGGTCGCCGTTGGCGATCGTCACCACCTGCTCGACCCCAGGCACCCCCACCACGATCCGCTCGAACTCGCGCATGCCGCGGTCGAGGCTCTCGGGGTCGGAGCCGCGCGGAAAGCCGAGGGAGGCCATGAGCGTGGTGCGCTGGCCCCACCAGTCGCCCCAGTTGTAGCGGGGCACCTTGCGGATGAAGCCCCAGGTCAGCACGCCGAGGAGCGCGGTGGTGACGCCCAGCGTGACCCAGCGCCAGCGCAGGAGGGCCACGAGCAGGCGCCGGTAGAAGCGATCGAGCCGGGGCCAGTGCCCCGTGGCGGCGCCGTGCCCCGCGCCCAGCGCCGGCACCAGGATGAGCGCGCTCAGCACCGACCAGCCGAGCGCCAGCGCGAACGCCGCCGCGAACGGCACGAACGCCGCCCGCGCGTTGCCCTGCAGGTAGAGGAAGGGAAAGAGCACCACCGCGGTGGTCAGCGTGGAGCCCATGACTGCGGGCAGGATGCGCCGCCCCGCCTCGGCGCGCCCCGCCGGCGTGTCGGGCACGGTGCGGAGCCGCTCCATCACCACCAGCCCGTTCTGCACCAGCACCCCGATGCCCATGCCGAGGCCGGCGAGGGTGAGGAGGTTGGCGGGGATGTCGAGGAGGTAGAGGCCGAGGGCGGTGCCGGCGATCGCGACGACGGCGCTGGCGAGCACGAGCAGCGTGGCGCGAAGGTTCCGGAGCGACACCAGCAGCACCAGCGCCACCGCCACCGCCGCCAGCGCCCCGCGGCGCACCAGGTCGGTGAGCTGCTTGGCCAGCTCGATACTCTCGTCGTCCTCGACGGTGAGCCGCACCCCGACGGGCAGCAGCGGCTGCAGCTCGCGCACCAGGGCGCGCACCCGGCCCGCGGTCTGGATCGCGTCCGACGTGGCGAGCCGCGCGATGTCGAGCGACACCGCCGGCTGTCCGTTGATCCGGTAGAAGCGCCCGCCGGCGTCCTCCTCGGGACGGACGGTGGCCAGGTCGCCCAGGCGGAAGACGCGCCCACCCGGCCCCGCCACCGGCAGGTCGGCCAGCGCCTCGATGGCGGCGGGCTGGTCGCGGAGCACCACGCTCCGCTCGCTGGCGCCCAGTTGCTCGTCGCCCAGCGCGGAGACGATGCGCGAGTTGCGGAGCGCCTCGAAGAGGAGGCCGGGGGCAATCCCCTGCTGCCGCAGGAAGCTCGGGTCGTAGGCCACCGACACGCCAAGCTCGGCGCCGCCCTGCGTCGAGATGCCGGCCACGCCCGGCACCGCGCTTAGGCGGGGGACGATGTCCTCCTCCGCCAGCCGGCTCAGCGCGCCCGCGGTGTAGGGGCCGGTGACCGTGTACCGGATGAGCGGCCGCTCATTGAGTTCTTCCGGCACCCAGTTCGTGACCCTCGGCGCGCCGGCGCCGGGCGGGAACTCGGGCCGCAACAGCTCCATCCGCTCCAGGATGGCCAGCCGCGCCATCCGCACGTCGGCGGTGGGCTCGAGCTCCACCGTCAGGCTCGCCTGCCCCTCGCGCGACTCGCTGCTCGTCTTCCGCACCCCCCGCACCGCCTGGACGGCCGACTCGATCGGCGAGGTCAGGTAGGACTCGACCGCCTCCGCGGCGGCGCCGGGCCAGTCGACACCCACGCGGATTCGCGGCAGCTCCACCGTGGTGCGCGTGGCGAGTGGCAGCCGCGTGAACGCCACCGCGCCCGCCAGGCAGAGCGCGAACGCCGTCGCCGCCACGACCGCGGGGCGGTCAACGGCCCAGCGGATCATGGCGTGCGTTCCTTCCGCCGTTCGATCACGTAGTACGCCGTCGGCATCAGGAAAAACGTCACCAGCGTGGCGGTCACGGAGCCGCCGATGACGCCCGCCGCCAGCGGCTGGTAGAGCTCGCCGCCGCTGCCGATCCCGAACACCAGCGGCAGCACGCCCACGATGGTGGTCAGCGACGTCATCGCGATGGCGCGGAGCCGCTGGCGGCCGCCCTCGAGGATGGCGCGTCGGAGCGGGACCCCCTCCGCGCGGAAGCGGCGAATGGCGTCGAGCTTGACCACCGCGTCGTTGTCGGCGATGCCGATCATCACCACCATGCCGATGAGCGACACCACGTTGAGGCTCTGGCCGGTGAGCCAGAGGACCACGATGCCGCCGGCGGCGGCGAGCGGCACGGTGAGCATCACCACCAGCGGCGTGGTGAACGACGCGAACTCCCCCGCCAACACCAGGAACACCAGCGCCACCGAGAGGAGGGCCACCAGGGCCAGTTCGTCTGCTGTGCGCTGCCGCTCCTGGTCGGCGCCCGCCAGGGTCCAACCCACGCCCGGCGGCGCCTCGAGCCGGCCGAGGAGGCGGCCGACGTCGCGGGAGGCGCGGGCGGTGCCCCCCGCCTCGACGGTGGCCTCCACCACCGTCACCGGCCGCTGGTTGACCCGTACCACCTCGATCGGCGCGCGCACCTCGCGCACCGTCACCAGGTCGCCCACGGGAACGCCCTGCACCGTCGTCTGGAGGGCCACCGCGAGGTCCTCGTTCGCGTTGCCGGCCAGGCGCACGGTGATAGGCGTGCGGCGGTCGGTCTCCCGCAGCTCACTGGCGCTCACGCCGCCGAGGCCGCCGGCCAGCGCCTCCGCCACCGCCTGCACGCTGATCCCGCGCTCGGCGATGCGCTGCCGCTCGAGCGACACCTCGACCATCGGCTGGGTGCCGCGCTGCGCCTCGCGCACGTCGGCCAGCGTGGCCAGCGTCCCCATCCGCTGGCGGACGGTGTCGGCCCACGCCGCCGACTGCGCCAGGCGGGGGGCGCTCACCTCCACCCGTACCAGCCGTCCCTCGCGCCCGATGAGGCTGCCGAACTCCGTCTGGCCCGCCAGGTCGAGCGCCAGCGCTCCCTGTGCCAGGTCGGGCAGCGCGGCGCGGAGGGCGTCGGCAAAGCGGCGCGCCTCGCCGCCTGGCGGCACCGGCACGATGAGCTGCGCGGTGCTCGAGGAGCCGGGGTCGGCGCCGGCGAGCACCTCCTCGTCGGTGGCGGCGCCCACCCGAGCGTACACGCCGGCGGAGCCCAGGGCGCGGGCGGCGGCCTCGAGGCGGCCGGCCTGCCGGGTGGTCTCCTCGATGGCGGTCCCCTCGGGGAGGGTGAGGTCCGCCACCACGACCCCCTCGTCCACCTGCGGGAGGATCTCCTTCGGCAGGAGCGCGCCAAGGAAGGCGGTGAGCACGATGGTGACGACGGAGATGCCGAAGACGCGGCGCGGGTTGTCGAGCGACCACTCCATGCCGGCTTCGTAGCGCTCGAGCAGCCGCGCGCCCCAGGCCTGGAGTCGCTCGGGCATGGGGCGCGCCGCGCGGGTGCCTCGGCGCGCCATCATGACCGGCATCAGCGTCAGCGCCAGCACCAGCGACGCGCCGAGGGAGGTCACGACGCTCAAGGAGAGGTCGCGGAAGAGCGCCGCCGCGAGCCCGCGCACGAAGACGATCGGCCCGAAGACGAGGAGGGTGGTGAGGGTCCCCGCGATGAGCGGGCCCGCCACCGACTCTCCCGCCTCGATGGCGGCGTCGGAGGGCTCGCGCCCCGCGTCGCGGAGCCGCGCGCCCGCCTCGGCCACGACGATGGCGTTGTCCACCAAGAGGCCCACGCCCAGCGCCAGCCCGCCCAGGGAGAGGATGTTGATGCTCACGTCGAGGAGCTGGAGGAGCACGAGCGCCACCAGCACCGAGAGCGGGACGATGAGCCCGATGGCGAGCGAGGCGCGCCAGTCGCCGAGGAAGAGGAGGATCACGAGCAGCGAGAGCACGCCGCCAAGGATGATTTCCTGGCCGAGGTTCGACAGGGCGTCCTGGACGAACCGGGCCTGGGCCGCCACGACCGTGAGGGTGACGCCGGGGAACTCCCCCTCGAGCTGGCCGAGCGCGGCGGTGATCCGCCGGGTCACGGCGACGGTGTTGGCGCCGGCGTCCTTGTACACCACGAGCCCCACGGCGGGGCGGCCGTCGAGCTCGGTCAGGGTGCGCGGGTCGGCGGTGCCGAGCCGCACGGTGCCGATGTCGGCCAGGGTGATGCCGCGCTGGGGCGGCCCCACGGGGGTGCCGCCGATCTCCTCGGCGGTGCGGAACTCCGTCAGGGCGCGCACCGCGAAGCGGAACTGCCCGCGGCGGATGGTGCCGCCGGGCGCGGTGGCGTTGGCGGTCTCGATGGCGGTGGCCACGTCCTCGGGCGAGAGCCCGAGCGCCCGCATCCGCGCCGGGTCCACGTCCACCCGGATCTCGTCCTCGGGCGCGCCGACCACCGCCACGCTCGCCACTCCCTCGAGCTGCTCCAGCCGGCGGGCGTGCACCACCTCGGCGGTGCGGCTCAGGGACCGGAGGTCGCCGGGGCCGGTAAGGGCCAAGACGGCGATCGGCCGCTCGCCGGGGTCGCTGGTCAAGAGGGTGGGGCGGCTGGCCTGCTCCGGGAGGCGCCCGCGCGCGTTGTCGAGCCGCTCGCGCACCGCGAGCACCGTGGCCGCCATGTCGGTG
>CAZNLY010000065.1:0-6540 GCA_964574295.1 uncultured Gemmatimonadaceae bacterium | reverse complement strand
CCGTCATGTTGCCGAAGAGACGGACCGCCAGCGCGAACGGCTTGACCAGCTTGCCCAGGATCTCCACCGGGGCCATGAACACCGAGAAGGCCACCGCGCCCGCTCCGTGCATGCCGGGCACGTGCGGGAAGATCGTCCCCAGGTACCCCTTCGCCCCGAGCTTCACCATGCCGCCGATCTCCACCGTCAGGAAGACGAGGATCGCCAGCGCCGCGGTCACCGCCAGGTTGCCGGTGGGCGAGGCGCCCCAGGGGAGGAGGCCGAGGAGGTTGGAATAGAGGACGAAGAAGAAGAGCGCCAGGATGAGCGGCGCGAACCGGGCGCCGTTCTCGCCGATGTTGGCGATGGCGATGTCGTTCCGGACGAAGAGGACCATCCCCTCCATGGCGGCGGCGAAGCCCGTGGGGGCCTTCTCGCCGGCCCGCTGGCGCCGGAGCGAGCGGCCCGTGAGCACCATCGAGAGGAACACGAGCGTCGCCGCGAGCAGGAGGTACACCACGTGCTTGGTGGGCGACAGGTTGAGCGTCAGCGCCCCGAGGTGCACGTCGGCAAAGCGCGGGAGGTGGACCGCCCCGATCGGGTAGAGGTCGATCGTCCAGGCGTCCGCCGTGTGGTGGAGCACCATCTCGCCGATGTCGGGAGCCTGCCCAAGAATCATCGCAGTGTCCGTAGGTCCGAGAACATCAGGGGGATCAGCACCCCCACGTAGGCCAGCGCGGTCGGCAGCGGCGGAAAGAGCGCCCGGTCGGCCAGCACCGCGCCGAGGAAGAGGCACATCCCCGCCATCCGGAGCCCCATCCCGAGGCCCCACGCCTTGATCAGCTGCTCCAACGGCTTCCCGCGCGCCTTCCGCAGGAAGGCCGCCGCGGCGAGTTGGATGGCCGTGGCCACCAGGCCGAAAACCACCCCCGGCAGCACCGCCACCGGGCCGAACCCCCACACCAGCAGCGCGGTGACCACCGCCGTCAGCAGGAGCCCCGGGAGGAGTGGCTTCACTGTCCGTGCCGCTTCCGGTGCGGGTGGTCCTGCTCGTACCGGGCCTCGTCGGCCTGCAGCTTCCAGTAGACGTTGAGGAAGCTCAGCACCGCGCCCACCAGCGTCCCCGCCACCGTCAGGACGGGCGTCCAGCCGAGCCACCGGTCGAGCAGCCAGCCCATCCCCATGAAGAAGATGATCCCGGCCGCGAAGGTGAGGCCCAGCGAGACGTACTTGTACCCCTCCCCGACCTCCCGGGGAGCCCCGGACGGGTCCGTCATCGGGGCGGAAAGTAGCGGCTTGTGAAAAAATGCGCAAGCAACTTTGGGCCCTCCATTGACACCCGTCGGCCCGCCGGGAGATTGGCCCGGCCGGCGCCCCCACCGGTGTCCATTCCGTCTCCCTTCCGGAGGTCCCGCATGCCCCGCCGACTCCTGCCGTTCCTCGCGCTCCTCACCCTGGTCTCCGCCCCGCTTCGTGCCCAGACCGACTCCGCCGTGGCCAAGGCCGTCAACGACCTCGAGATCCAGTGGGGCGCCTCGATGGCCGCCGGCAACTGGGACGCCGTGCAGAGCTTCCTGACCCCCGACTTCATCGGCACCACCAACGAGGGGAAGCGGCTGGACCGCGCGGCCTACATCGCGAGCCTCCGGGACAGCGGCAGCCGGTTCTCGAACGTCACCGCCGGCCCCTACACCGTGCTCGTGCGCGGCGGCACGGCGGTGCACCTCGGCGAGTGGACCATCACGGTGACGGCCAAGAACGGGAAGGCGACCCGGGTGCACATGGTCTGGACCGACGTCTGGGTGCTCGGCGCCAACGGCCAGTGGCTCTGCCTCACCTCCCAGGTGGTGGAGCACCCGCTCAAGTAGCGCCGCCCGTTTGACAGGGCACTCGGGACGGGGGGAGATTCCACCCTGCCCGGCGGCGGACCGCGCCGGACTCCCCCTGCTCGAGGCGCCCATGCCCCGTTCCCTCGCCGTCGCCCTCGCCCTCTCCGCGCTCGTTGCCGGGGCGGCGTCCGCCCAGTCGGACGCCGCCATCGGGAAGAGCATCCACGACCGCGAGGTGCAGTGGCGCACCGCCATTTCCATCGGGAACTGGTCGGCGGTGGAGACCTTCATGGCGCCCGACTTCGTGGTGACCGACCAGAACGGGAAGCGGATGGCCCGGGCCGAGTACCTCAAGGCGCTGGAGCGGGGAGACGTGACCTTCGCGGCGGTGCCGACGCCCCAGTACAAGACCGTCGTCTTCGGCCGCACCGTGGTCCACCTCGGCGAGGCCAACCTGATGGCCACCGGCAAGGACGGCAGCAGCGTCCGGATGCACATCGTCTGGACCGACACCTGGGTCCGCACCGCCGACGGCCAGTGGGTGTGCCTGGCGTCGCAGTACGCCGAGTACGCCACGCAATAGCGCTGCAACTTTCCCCGCGGCCTGCCCGTAGCGACCGCTATCCCCTCAACGCCGAGTGCCGATGACCGCCACGCAGAGCGCCCCCTCCGACGTCGAACAGCTCGCCCAGCTGGCGCGCGCCGCCGAGCGGCTCCGCGCGCAGGTGGCGCGCCGGATCGTGGGGCAGGAGGAGGCGGTCGAGGGGATCCTCGGCGCCATCCTGGCGGGGGGTCACGCCCTGCTCATCGGGGTGCCGGGGCTGGCCAAGACGATGATGGTGCACAGCGTGGCGGAGGCGCTGGCGCTGTCGTTCCAGCGGGTCCAGTTCACCCCCGACCTCATGCCGGGGGACATCACCGGCACCGAGATCATCGAGGAGGACCTCACCACCGGCAAGCGGGCGTTCCGGTTCGTGAAGGGGCCGGTGTTCGCGCATGTGGTGCTCGCCGACGAGATCAACCGGACGCCGCCCAAGACCCAGGCGGCGCTCCTGCAGGCGATGCAGGAGCACCAGGTGACGGTGGGAGGACAGACGTACGCGCTGCCCGAACCCTTCTTTGTGCTGGCCACGCAGAACCCGATCGAGCAGGAAGGGACCTACCCGCTGCCGGAGGCGCAGCTCGACCGCTTCATGTTCGAGCTCCGGGTGGGCTACCCCTCGCGGGCGGAGGAGGAGGCCATCGTGGAGCAGACCACGGGGGGAGGAGCGGCCACGATCGAGCCGGTGCTGGGCGCAGCGCAGCTCTTGGCCATGCAGGGGCTGGTGCGGCGGATCCCGGTGTCGAAGCAGCTCATCGGCGCGGCGGTGGCGTTGGCGCGGATGACGCGGCCGGCGGAGCCCGACGCGCCGGCCTTCGTGCGGGAGTACGTGGAGTGGGGGGCGGGGCCGCGGGCCAGCCAGTACCTGGTGCTCGGGGCCAAGGCCCGGGCGGCGCTGGCGGGGCGGCCGATGGCCGACCTGGAGGATGTGCGGGCGGTGGCGCTCACGGTGCTGCGGCACAGGGTGGTCACCAACTTCGCGGCGGAGGCGAGCAACCGGACCAGCGACGATGTGGTGCGGGAGCTGGTGGACGGGAAGGGGTGGATGCGGGGGTAGGGCCGCGCCGTCGGATGAAGGCGCCGCTGGAGGAGCGGGGTGGACCGGCGTCCACCCCGCTGTTGATCTCCGGCCGTTACTTGTACAATATTCCTGTACAATTTCAGCCAGGAGACATGGCATGCCCCCCAAGACTACCTACAGCCATGCCCGGCAGTACTTCGCACGAATCTGGGACCGCGTGGAGGAGTCCCGCGAGGCCGCCGTCATCCAGCGCCGCGGGCACGAGGACATGGTCCTGATCCCCGCCGACGAGCTGAGCGCCCTCCGGGAAACGGCCTACCTCCTCCGCTCCCCCGCGAACGCCGCCCGGCTGCTGGCCGCCCTCGCGCGCGGCCGGACGGGCAAGGGAGCGCGCCGGACCCTCTCGCAGCTGCGACAGGATCTGCTCGGGCGGCCCTAGCGATGGCCCGGAGGCGGCAGCGAGCGGCGGTGGTGCAGCAGGAGTGCCTGGAGGACCTGCGGTACTGGGTGGACACGAACCGGAAGGTGGCGCTCCGGGCACTCGACCTGATGGACGCCGTCCTGCGGGACCCGTTCGCCGGGGTCGGCAAGCCCGAGCACCTCAAGCATCTCGGAGGAAACGTCTGGTCGCGGCGGATCACCGAGGTGGACCGCCTGGTGTATGAGGTCTTCCCGGACCGCGTGGAGTTCCTGCAGGCGCGGTATCACTACGACTGACGGCACGTGAGCAACGACCGGCCCGGCCCCCGATCCTTGGGAGCCGGGCCGCGGTGCCTCCGGGGTAGCCGTTTCCTAGTTGCCGACGAACTCGGCGGTGTGGAGCTGGCAGCCGGTCCAGGTCACGATCACCTGCCCGCCGGAACCCGCGGCCAGCAGGACGCCGCCCGTGAGCCCGCCGCAGGCGTCGTCGTACACCAGCGGCTCCACGGTGGTGAGGGTGAGGTGGTGCGCCTCCTCGTCACCCACCACGTCCCAGTTGCCATTGATGGTGAGGAGGCCGTCCGGGAGTGGGGCGCCCCACGCGATGGCCGTCCCCTCCGCCGCGGCGAAGGCCACGGCGAGGTCGTTGGTGAGGGTGGCGGTGTGCCCCAGCGGCGCGAGCACGAACTGGTAGTTCTGGTCGAGGGAGAGGGCGTCGCTGGTGCCCCGCAGGCCCCACCGCCCGTCCAGGTCGAGCCGGAGCGAGGGGTCGGTCTCGCCGGTCTGGAAGAAGCGGGCGGAGAGCCCCTTGATGTCGAGGTCGTACCCCGGGGTGAGGCCGGGGTCGGAGACGCCGACGGAGCCGGTCACCACGCTGGAGTTGCCTTCGAGGTCGGTGCGGGTGCAGTCGGAGGCGTTGAACTCCCAGAGGGCGTCGTCCGGCACGCCGTCGCCGTCGGTGTCGGTGGTGTCGGCAGCCGCGGGGCAGTTGGGGAGGCTGTCCGGGGGCGTGAGGGCGAGCCCGCCGGGGAGCTGGCGGCCCACCGCCAGGAACGGCAGGAGGCCGGTCGAGAAGTCGGGGACGCCCGGCGCGATGGCGGCGACCGCCAGGTCGGCGGTGCTGGCGGCGGCGGCGCCGATGCTGGCGGCGTCGGCCGCCGTGATGGGCGTGTAGCTGGGGCCGGTTTCGTCGCTGCAGGCCGCCAGGGCGCCGGCCGCTAGGGCCAGGCCGAGGAAGCGGCGGGTGGATCGGGTCATCTGGTCTCCAGGCACGGGGCGCCTTGGGGTGGGCGCCGGGGGTCAGTGCGGAGAATCTACCAGCGCAGGCGTCGGCCCCCAATGATCTGAGTCACACTCACGGGTGCAACCGATTGCAGGGCCAACGGATGGGGTTTCGGATGGACCGATGTCAAGACGCGCTGCAGGCGTTGATGCCAGCCATCACGTACTCCACGACAGCGACGTTCGCCGCGCCCACTGGACGGGAGCTAGCGACGGTGGCATGCACTCCAGCCTAACCAAGGGCCACGCATGCACGCACCCGTGAGACGTCATGCCTCACATTCTAGGGACGATAAGCAACTGCGCCGTACAGTCCCCCGACGAACGCGGCCACCGCCGCTGAAACCAAGAAACCTTCGACGAACCCATGCACGGCACCACCCGTGGCGAAGAGCGCGGCCACGGCGACTGGAAAGGCCGCAAGCGTGCCGACACCTGCGGCCATGAAGCGAGACGACACGTACGGGTTCAAGAACCCCACGACGACCCCGAGCGATGCGCTGCTCAGCAGCATGATTCCAAGCAGCCATGGCGTACTCATTCCAAAGCGACTTTCAACCCAACTAGCCCCTTCGACAAGCGCGGCTGCTCCAAGGAGGCAGGCGACAAGCGCTCCATTCAAGAGCATGGCTGGAAGCCAGAACCCAAGGCCAGCACGGCCTGGCCGCTTGGAAAACCGCATAGTAGCTCCCGAAATCCTTCGCGCAGTGGATGTTACGACCCACGGCAAACGCTATAGGCTCGCACCACATTCAGCAGGGCCACCCCAAACGCCCCGGTCGGCGTGAGCGACGCGACAGTTGCCATCGCATCGCCGAACGAGAAACCACCGCGATACTTCGCAGCGCCGAACTCGGCAGCCACTCCGGCAGCTCCAGTGAAACCGCTCCGGAGCGACGGCACGAGCAGAGCGTCATATAGTGGCACACTGCTCGCGAAGTGTCCGGAGCGAGCCGTGATGCTCACCATTCCTGCCACAAAGCCGGAGCCTCGCAGATAGGCCGCACCGGCGACGGGAATCAGGCCGACCGTGAGAGACAACGCTGCGTCGAGAGCCGCGGCGTCACACGCGGCGGGATCCGGGCGCTGTCGCTTCCTAGCGTCCCGCACCTGCCCCGGTTGCCCGCCGTTCGCCTTGGCCCCTGCCGCCGGCTCCGCTGGCGCCGACCCGGAGTTAATCACGCGGCAGCGACGAACCCAGTGCCAGTCGTCCGCGTAGTTGCGAATCTCTGGGACATTGCCGTCGCCAATACTCTGCGTCCCCCCTCCAAAATTCGTCCACTCATAGGTGCACTCCCAGTCCAACCCCTTGGGGTCGGCCCGATTCACCGGCTCACCCCCGGCAGACGCATAGCGATTGAGCCCGCCCTCGACCCCAATCGGATCCTCGCTCAGGAACCGCCCCAGGC
>CAZNLY010000064.1:0-6765 GCA_964574295.1 uncultured Gemmatimonadaceae bacterium | reverse complement strand
GCTCGTTCCGGCTGAACCAGGAGTACTTCGGGTACCTGGACGGCCTCACGATGACGAACGAACGATTTGACCGGCTGTTCGGGGGCCCTCCACGGCAGCCCGAGACCAACCTGACACAGAAGGAAATGGATCTCGCCCGCTCGGTGCAGGAGGTCTGCGAGGAGATCATGCTCCGCATGGCGCGGACCGTTCACCGGGCCACCGGGCAGGAAAACCTCTGCCTCGCCGGCGGCGTGGCCCTCAATTGCGTCGGAAATGGCCGGCTCCTCCGGGAGGGCCCGTTCAAGCGCATCTGGATCCAGCCCGCGGCGGGCGACGCGGGCGGCGCACTTGGCGTGGCCCAGCTCATCTGGCACCGCCAATTCAAGGGACCGCGAACCGCCGACGGGCGGCGCGATGCGATGAAGGGGGCCTATCTCGGACCGCAGTTCAGCGAGGCGGAGATCCAGGGCTTCCTCGACGAGGTCGGGGCGGTGTACCACCGGCTGGAACGCCCGGAGTTGCTGGACACCACCGCTCGCCTCCTGGCCGATGAGAAGGTGGTCGGGTGGTTCAACGGCCGGATGGAATTCGGGCCCCGCGCGCTCGGCTCGCGCTCCATTCTGGGGGATCCCCGCAGCCCCCGGATGCAGGCGCAGATGAACCTGAAGATCAAGTTCCGGGAGGGCTTCCGCCCCTTTGCGCCCAGCGTGCTCCGCGAGCGCGTTGCGGACTACTTCGAGCTGGACACGGATTCCCCCTACATGCTGCTCGTGGCGCCGGTCAAGAAGGAACGGCAGATCGTCCCGACCGACGGACAGCAGGGGCTCTGGGGTATCGAGCAGCTGAACGTCGTCCGCTCCGACATTCCGGCGGTGACGCACATCGATTACTCCGCGCGGGTCCAGACGGTGTCCCGGGACGTCAATCCGGACTATTACGACCTCATCCGCGCATTCGACGGGCTGACGGGCTGCCCGGTCGTCGTGAACACCTCCTTCAATGTGCGCGGCGAGCCGATCGTCTGCACCCCGAAGGACGCGCACACCTGCTTCATGCGGACCCACATTGATGCCCTGGTCCTGGGACCGTTCCTCCTCCACAAGGAGGAACAGGCGGCGTGGAACGAGACGGGAGACTGGCAATGGCAGTATCAGCTCGACTGACCGCCCGCGAGGGGCGCAAGTTCGCCCTGCAAGTCGGCCTCGCCTTCCTCGCCATCGGCGGCATCTCCTCGTGGCGAGGTCACCACTGGCCGCCCCGGGTGCTGTGGGCCCTGGGTGGCGCCCTGCTCGTGGCAGGCCTCGTCGCGCCCGGTCACCTCACCCGCGTCTACCGGGCGTGGATGGGCCTCGGCAACGCCATCGCGAAGGTCACCGCCCCGATCGTGGCCGGGGCGCTGTACTTCCTGGTCCTCACCCCGGCCGGGCTGCTGCTCCGGCTCTTCGGACGGAACCCCCTTCGGCCCCGGGAGCGGGACGGCGGATTCTGGATGCCGGCCTCGGGAGATGGCCGGAGCAACCTCGAAACGCAGTTCTAGGAGGAATGGCATGGCCAGTTCCAGCTTGATGGGCCAGTTCTGGGGATACGCCAAGGCCAGGAAGAAGTTCTGGCTCCTGCCGATCGTGTTCCTGCTTCTTGCCGTTGGGGCGCTCCTGATCTTTGCCCAGGGCTCCGCACTGGCGCCGTTCATCTACACGATTTTCTAGGCCGCGCGGTGGAGGTCGAGAAGGACTTAGGGACTTGAGGACTAAGGGACTTGGAGGGGCGGAAGGAGAAAGGAGAAAGGTGGCGCATGGCCTTTCTCCTTCCCCCTTTCTCCCCTCCAAGTCCTCAAGTCCCCAAGTCCCAAGTCCCCTGTTAGTTTTCTCCCTTCCCCAACCCGCCTCCCCATGCGCGCTCTCGTCAAGACCGCCCCCGGAACCGGCATGACCCTCCGGGAGGTGCCCGTGCCCGCCTGCGGCCCGAACGACGTGCTCATCCGGGTCCACCATGCGGGGGTCTGCGGCACCGACCTGCACATCTGGGAGTGGGACAGCTGGGCCAGCAACCGGCTCAAGCCGCCGGTGGTCATCGGCCACGAGTTTGCCGGCCGGATCGAGAAGCTGGGGCCGGAGGCGGAGGCGGCGGGGCTGCTGGCGGTGGGCGACCTCGTGACGGCGGAAGGACACATCATCTGCGGCCACTGCCTCCAGTGTCGCACCGGCAACGGCCACCTCTGCCAGCGCACCCAGATCATCGGCGTGGACCGCGACGGCGCCTTTGCCGACTACATCGCGATGCCCGCCTCCAACGTGATGAAGCTCGAGGGCATCCCCACCGAGATCGGCGCCATCATGGACCCGATGGGCAACGCCTTCCACACCGTGCTCGAGGGCGACGCCGTCATCGGGAGCGCGGTGCTGGTGCTCGGCTGCGGGCCGATCGGCTGCTTCGCCGCGGGGGTGGCGCGCGCGGCGGGGGCCTCGCTGGTCGTTGCCAGCGACTTCAACGACAAGCGGCTCGGCATCGCGAAACAGATGGGCGCGCACGTCACCCTGAACCCCGGGCGCGACGACGTCCTCGGCCGCATCCGCGAGCTGACCCAGGGCGACGGGGTGGACCTGGTCTGCGAGATGAGCGGCCACCCCGCCGGCCACGCCCAGGCCTTTGCCGCCGCACGCCTCGGCGGGCGCGTGAACCTCCTCGGCACCCCCAGCAAGACCACCGAGGTGGACTTCGCGCGCGACATCATCTTCAAGGGGCTGACGCTCTACGGGGTGACCGGTCGCAAGATGTACGACACCTGGCACGTGATGCAGCGCTTCCTCCGCGGCGGCCAGGTGGACCCGCGCCCCGTCGTGACCCACCGGTTCCCGCTGGAGGGGATCGGCGACGCGATCCAGGTGATCAAGGACGGGCAGGCCGGCAAGGTCATCCTGGAGGTCGGCACGTGAGCACCCTCGACCAGCGCCTGACGGCGGACCTGGCCCAGTTCAAGGCCGATGGGGTCTACAAGCGCCTCAACTACCTGGCCGGCCCGCAGGCCGCCCGCGTCGAGATGGAGGGACGCGGCAGCGTCATCATCCTCTCCTCGAACAACTACCTGGGCCTCTCGAACGAGCCGTCGGTGGTGGCCGCGGGCAAGGCGGCGCTCGACCGCTACGGCGCCGGCACCGGCTCGGTGCGCTTCATCTGCGGCACCTTCACCATCCACCGCGAGCTCGAGGCCGCCTGCGCCCGGCTCGTGGGCACCGACGCCTCGCTCAGCTTCGTAAGCTGCTGGAACGCCAACGAGGCCGTCCCCGGCACCCTCCTCACCGAGCACGACCTCGTCCTGAGCGACCAGCTCAACCACGCCTCCATCATCGACGGGCTCCGCCTGGCCAAGGCCATCACCAAGTGCCAGACCGGCGTGTACAAGCACGGCGACCTCGACGACCTCCGCGCCAGGCTGGCCGCGGCCACCGACCGCAAGGTCAAGATGGTCATCACCGACGGCATCTTCTCGATGGAGGGGGCCATCGCCAAGCTCCCCGACCTGGCGGCCATCTGCCGCGAGTTCGGCGCGGTGCTGGTGGTGGACGACTCGCACGCCACGGGGGTGCTCGGGAAGACCGGACGCGGCACGGCGGAACACTACGGGATGGTGGGCCAGGTGGACATCATCACCTCGACCCTCGGCAAGGCGCTGGGCGGGGCGGCGGGGGGCTTCGTGGCCGGCAGCGCGGATGTCTGCGACTACCTGACCCAGCGCGCCCGGCCGCAACTCTTCTCCAACGCCCTCCCCGCCACCGTGGCCGCCAGCGCCAAGGCGAGCATCGAGTTCCTCGAGGCCCACCCCGAGCGGGTCGCCCTGCTTCGCCAGAACACCGCCTACTTCCGCGACCAGCTCCTCGGCATGGGCTTCAAGCCGTTGCCCGGCGAGACGCCGATCGTGCCGGTCATCCTCGGCGAGACGGCCCACGCCATCCGGATGAGCGACTTGTTGCTGGAGGAGGGGGTGTTCGTCACCGGCTTTGGCTTTCCAGTGGTGCCGCAGGGCCAGGCGCGGGTGCGCTGCCAGGTCTCGGCGGCCCACACGCGGGCCGACCTCGACCAGGCGCTGGCCGCCTTCAAGAAGGTGGGGTCCCGCCTCGGCCTGATCTGAGCCATCCCAAGGCCCTGAGGCGACTTGCAACCCCCGCGTCACCCTGCAATTGATGGCGCGGGGCTCCCCCGGAAAGCCCCCAATCCAGACGCTACCAACCTGCCCGAACCCTGGGGAGCCAACTCCTTGGGGTCTAGTGTTTTAGGACCGTCTTTCCTATCTTGGGACGACCCCCGTTCCACCCCCCACCCCCCGGGGGGCAAGGATTTTGCCCGAAACGTTGCACCAATTGCCATGTAGTGACCGGCCGCGGGACCCTCCCGCCGGCCGATTCCTCCAGGAGGCAGACTGATGCGCGTGTTCACCCGTGCCCTTGCGACGCTCGGCCTGGCAGCCCTCGCCGGCGCCCCTTCGCTCAGCGCCCAGAGTGCCGGCGTGGGCTCGAACCGGTTCTACATCGGCGCCTCGCTGGGCGGCATGAACTTCGAGACCGCGTCCCAGACGCGCGGCACCATCCCGATGGCGGGCGGCAACATCCTGATCACCGCCAAGCGCGCCGCACTCCTCGTGGCGGTGGACGCCGGCCTGGGCAGCAACGAGTCGGCCGCCATGCTCGACCCGCTCGACGGGCTGACGGTCCGCAACGTCACCTTCGACAACATCATGCGGTACTACTTCATGCTGATGGCCTACCCCCTCAAGTCGCACGTGCAGCCGTTCGTCGGCGTGGGCTGGGGTATCCAGACGCTCTCGCACATCGAGGTCGAGGGGCCGTTCCTCTCGCCGGATGAGGCGCTGGCCAACCAGCAGTGGGCCGAGGATCTCGGGAGCACCGCCTTCATGCAGGCGGTGGCGGGCGTCGAGATCCGGGTGGGCATCGTGAACGTCTTCGGGTCGCTGTCGGCCAGCACCGGCGCCAACGACGAGGACCTCATCCCCAACGCCGTCTACACCGGCCAGGCCGGCGTCCGGCTGTCGCTCGGCAAGGCCAAGGACGACATCGACTGAGTCAGCGCGGGGCCGCCCGCGACGCCCAGCGCGTCCCCCCTTCGACAAACCTCAGTGGCCACTCCACGGCGCGCGTGATGCCGATCCGGGGAGTGGCCACTGGCGCGTTCAGGGGCTCGCCGGCGAGCACCTGGACCGCCGCCTCGCGCATCGGCCACTGGTCGAGCGCCCTGGTAATTCCGAGGGCCCGGGTAAGGCGTCCGGGGCCCGCTGCCAGCAGCCGCTCGTCCGAGACGCCCCTACGCCGCCGCATGGCGGGAAGCCCCTCCAGCGGCTCCACGGCGCGCAGGAGCACCGCCCCCTCGTTCGGGGTCGTCCCCGCCACCAGGTTGGCGCACCAGTGGACCCCGTAGGACAGGTAGACGTACCAGGTGCCGGAGGGGCCGTAGAGCCCCTCGTTCTGCGCGTGACGGCGGTTCCGGTAGCCGTGGGAAGCGGGGTCGCGATGGCCGAGGTAGGCCTCGACCTCCACGATGCGGCCGGCGGTGCGGACCCCGCGGACGACGGAAACGATGTGCGCGCCGATGAGTTCGCGCGCCACCACCTCGGCGGGGCGGCGAAAAAACGAGACGGGCAGGAGGCCTGCCCGTCGCGATTGTGTCATTCGGACTTCTTGGCCTTCGGCGTCCGCTTGCGCGGCGCCTTGGGCGCGTCGGCCCCGTCGGGGGCCTTGGCCTTCCTGCCCCGCGGCTTCTTCGGCTCCGCCGCCGGCTTGGGCGGGTGGTCGTCGTCCACCGTCACCATCCCGATCATCGGGATCTCCGCCTTGGCGCCTGAGGGGCGCGCGCCGCGGCGGAAGCCGAGCCCCGGCGCCGCCAGCACGGCCACGGGAGCCGCGCCCGCGCCGTCTCCGGCGGGTGAGGCCGCCGATTCCGCGGGAGCCGCCGGCCGCTGGCGGGGCACCAGCACGTCGGTGGGATGCACCGACACCTCATAGCTGTCCTCGCCCAGCTTGCGGACGTCGGCCACCTCGGCGTCATTGGCCTGCCGGAGCAGCTTGAAGAAGCGCCCCGTGTCGAGGAGTGCATCCTCGCGACCGTGCAGCGCCGCCATCCGCGCGCGGAGCGACTCGTGCGCCACCGGGTTGGGCAGCTCGGCCAGCGCCTGGCCCATCAGCTGGAAGGCGCGGGCCAGGGTGAGCTCCTGGGATCCGGCTCGGCCGTTCGTCGAGGCGGCGCGCTCCTCGCCCCGGCCGCCGCCCCGACCGCCGCGACCCCGCCGCCGGCCGCGTCCCCGCTTCTCCTCCCGCTCCTCCGGCTCGGCCTTGGGCGCCGGCGCACGCCCGCCGCGGCCCTTCGCGGGGGCGGCGGCGCGGGGTTCCACCCCTCCGGCCACCGGCGCCACCTCGTACTGGCCGTTCTCGAGCTTGGTGACCGTCAGGATGCCCTTCGACCCCGCCTCCGTCACGAACTTGCTGAAGCGGCTGAACCCGGCGTTCCGCTCGTCGAAGTTCGGGTCGATCTGCTTCATGACCTGCTTGAGCCGGTCGGAGCGCATCACGTCGTCGTTGCGCGCCATCTGGGCGGCGGCCTCGCGGACCAGCTCCCACGGGTCGCGCTGGACGGAGGGGCGGTCGTCTTCCTTGGTCAGGCCGGCCAGGTCGCTGTACGAGTAGTACTCGTCGCAGTTCTGGATGAGGAGGTCGCTCGCCGACTCGCGGATGCCCACGCCGATCACGTACTTGCCGTACTCCTTCAGCTTGATCACCA
>CAZNLY010000063.1:0-6966 GCA_964574295.1 uncultured Gemmatimonadaceae bacterium | reverse complement strand
TCGAGGAGAAGCGCTACAAGCAGTACATCCGCGTCTTCCTGCGGCAGTACCAGCTCGCCCTCACATGCCCGGAATGCCGGGGAGCCCGCCTCAATCCCCACGCCCTCGCCGTGACGGTGGGGGGCGCCACGATCGCCGAGGTGAGCGCCCGGCCCGTGGGCGAGCTGCGCGGCTGGCTGCAGGGGCTCGCACTCGCCCCCCAGCAGCGCGCGGTGGCGCAGCTGGTGCTCGAGCAGCTGGGCGCGCGCCTCGAGTACCTGGAGGCGGTGGGCCTCGGCTACCTCACCCTCGACCGCCAGGCCCGCACCCTCTCCGGCGGCGAGGCGCAGCGCATCGCCCTGGCCAACGCGCTCGGCTCCCGGCTCGTGGACGCCCTCTATGTGCTGGACGAGCCCTCCATCGGGCTCCACCCGCGCGACACCGACCGCCTCCTGGCCCTCCTCCACCGGCTCCGCGACCTCGGCAACTCGGTGGTGGTGGTCGAGCACGACCCGGCAGCCATCCGCGAGGCCGACTTCATGCTCGAGCTCGGGCCCGGCGCCGGCGAGCGGGGCGGCGAGGTGGTGCACGCCGGCCCGCCCGAGGGCGCCGTCGACACCCTGACCGGCCAGTACCTGTCCGGCCGAAAGTGCATCGCGGTGCCGAGCGTGCGGCGGCCGGCGGGGCCACGCTGGCTCCGCGTACGCGGCGCCACCCTGCACAACCTTCGACAGGTCGACGCCGACATCCCGCTCGGCACGCTCACCGCCGTCACCGGCGTCTCCGGCTCCGGCAAGAGCACCCTGGTGCACGACGTCCTCTACCGCGAGCTCGAGCGGCGGCTCCACGGGGCCCATTCCGCCAAGTCCCACCTGGGCGAGCCGGTGGGCGCCGTGGCCCGGCTCGAAGGCGCCGAGCACCTGGGCGACGTGCTGCTGGTGGACCAGAGCCCCATTGGGCGCACGCCGCGCTCCAATCCCGTCACCTACGTGAAGGGCTTCGACGACATCCGGGAGCTGTTCGCGGACCAGCCGCTGGCGCGGGCACGGGGGTACACCGCCTCGACCTTCTCGTTCAACCTGCCCGGCGGGCGGTGCGAGGCGTGCGAGGGCGCGGGCCACGTCCAGATCGAGATGGTCTTCCTGGCGGACGTCTTCGTGCCGTGCGAGGTGTGCGGGGGGAGCCGGTTCGGCCGGGAGCTGCTCGACGTGCGGATCCACGGCGCGTCGATCCACGACGTGCTGCAGTGGACGGTGGACGAGGCCATCACCCGCTTCCGCCACCAGCCGAAGCTGGGCGCCGCCCTCTGGCACCTCCAGCAGGTCGGCCTCGGCTACCTCCGGCTCGGCCAGCCGGCCACCACCCTCTCCGGCGGGGAGGCCCAGCGGCTCAAGATCGCGCGCGAACTGGCCGGCGCCCGGAAGAAGGGCGCGCGCAAGCTCTACATCCTCGACGAACCGACCACCGGCCTCCACCTCGACGACGTGCGCGTCCTCCTCCAGGTGCTCGACCGGCTGGTGGACGCCGGCAACACCGTCCTGGTCATCGAGCATCACCTCGACGTCATCAAGCGGGCGGACTGGGTCGTGGACCTCGGCCCCGAGGCGGGCGACGCCGGCGGCCGGGTCGTGGTGCAGGGCACCCCGGAGGAGGTCGCGGCCACGGCGGCATCGCTCACCGGGCGCTACCTGCAATCGGTCCTCGAGCCCGCCGCGGCGGGGGTTCCCGCGTGATCGCCCCCCTCGACCGCGCGTCGGCGGTGCGGCACCTCCGGCAGGTGGACCCCGCGCTGGCGGCGGTCATCCGGCGCGCCGGCCCCTGCGGGCTCGAACCCCGGATGCGGCGGTCGCCGTTCGAGGAGCTGCTCGAGGCCATCGTCTACCAGCAGCTCTCGGGAAAGGCCGCCGCCACCATCCACGGCCGGGTGCGCCGGCTCTTCCCGCCGCGGCGGGCGCTCGACCCGGCGGCGCTCCTCGACACCCCGGACGAGCGCCTCCGCGGCGCGGGACTCTCGCGGGGGAAGCTCGCCGCCGCCCGCGACCTGGCCACCAAGGCGCTGGAGGGGATCATCCCGACGGCGCGCCAGCTCCGCCGGATGCCCGACGACGAGATCGTCGCGCGGCTCACGGCGGTGCGCGGGGTGGGGCGCTGGACGGTGGAGATGCTGCTGATCTTCCGGCTGGGGCGGCCGGACGTGCTGCCGGTTCACGACCTCGGCATCCAGAAGGGGTTCCGCCTCACGTACCGGACCCGGCAACTCCCGAAGCCCGACCGGATCGAGCGCTACGGCGAGCGGTGGCGCCCCTTCCGGACCGTCGCCTCCTGGTACCTCTGGCGGGCCACCGACTCAGCGCCCTGAATCACCTCGCAGGCCGAGGCGATCGCCTCCTGCGTGCCCGTCAGGGCCAGCGTGTCTCCCGCCTGCAGCGCCTCGTGCGCCGGCGGCAGCACCACCCGCTCGGCGCCCCGGCAGAGCCCCACCACCGACGCCCCCGTCAACCCGCGCAGGTTGAGCTCGGCCAGGGTCCGCCCCTCCGCCGCGTCGCCGGTGCGCACCACGACCGGCGTGAGCTCCCCGATGCCCGGCAGCAGCCGGCGCACCTCGTCGATGATGTCGAGCGCGGCGGCGGGGTGCTCCTGGGTCATCGCCAGTGCCTCGACGATCATGCTGGCGCCGGCGCGCACGTGGCCCTGGAGATTGCGGGCCGAGCGCCAGAACGCCACGCCCAGGAGCAGCAGCAGCGTCCCCACGAACAGCGGCACCCCGTAGCCGGGCAGGAACGGCAGCGTGACGGCGACAGCCGGCACGCCGATGATGAGGACCACGCCGATCTGCACGGTGAGCCGGAGGGCGCGGCGGGGTGCGGCGCCGAAGTCGGCCTTGCCCGGCTCCGGCGGCGGCACCGCCTGGTCGGCGATTCCCTGCCCCAGCGACCGGGCCGCGCGGGCAATGCCGTAGAGCAGGGGGAAGAGCGAGGCCAGGGCCAGCGTCACCGCGCCCCACTGGAGGAACTGGGGCGCCACGTGGAGGTACGCCGCCGCGGGGCCGACTTCGGTCCGCATCGCGAGCGAGGCCCCGACCAGCAGAAGGATCAGGAGGACCGCGTCGAGGATGATGAAGCGCACGAGGCGCCGGGTCCGCGCCCGGGGGCTCCGCTCGCGCCCCGCGGCGCGGATCGACTCGACCCAGGACGCGTAGAGGGTGGCGTAGGTCTGGAGGGCGCGCGGCAGGCGGCGATCGACGTAGTTGGCCACGTCGGTCGAGCGCGCCACGAGCACCGGCGCGCCGAGGGCGGTGAGCACCGCCACGGACACGGCCACCGGCGCGAGGAACGGCGCGACGGCGCCGGTCGTGACGCCGAGCCCGGCGATGATGAACGAGAACTCGCCGATCTGGGCCATGGAGAGCCCGGCCCGCACCGAGGTGCGCGTCCCGAGTCCCGCCAGGAAGGCACCGATGGACACGCCGACCGTCTTCCCGACCAGCACGACGAGCGCCAGCACGACGATCGCCGGCCAGTAGGTCAGGATGGCCGCCGGCTGGATGGACATGCCGACCGCCACGAAGAAGATCGCCGCGAAGAGGTCGCGGAGCGGACGCACCAGCTGCTCCACGATCCGGCCGACCCCGCCTTCGGCGACGAACGACCCCGCCAGGAAGGCGCCGAGGGCCACCGAGAATCCGGCCAGGTGCGCCAGCAGGGCGAGCGTGAAGCAGAGGCCCACGCTGGCCACGAGCGTCGTCTCATCCCGGCGGAGGCCCACCACCCAGCGGAAGGCGCGCGGCACCGACGAGAATCCGAGGAAGGAGACGACGGCCAGGAAGAGCGCCAGCTTGGGGAGGGTGCCCGCCGCGAGGGCCGCCGAGGAGGCGCCGCCGCCGGCCACCGCGCTCAGGACGGCCAGGCAGAGGATCGCCACGAGGTCCTCCATGACGAGGACCCCGAACACGACGTCGGCCAGCGGGCCGGTGATGCGCTGTTCCTCGAACACCTTGGCGATGATCATGGTGCTGGAGATGGCCACGAGCGCCGCGGCAAAGAGGCTCTCGATCAGGCTCCAGCCAAGGAGCCGGCCGGCGGCGTAGCCGAGGGTCAGGCAGAGGCCGATCTCCACCGCCGCGATGACGCCCGCCGTCGACGCGAGGCGGGCGATCTTCCGGGCGGTGAAACCGAGCCCCAGGGAGAACATCAGGAGGATGACGCCGAGCTCGGAGAGGGTGCGGACCGTCTCCACATCTGCGACGAGCGGCAGGTAGTCCCCGGGGCCGATGACGACGCCGGCCACCAGGTAGCCGAACACCGGCGGCAGGCGGAGCCGCTGCATCAGCACCGTGGTGAGCGCGGCGACGCCCAGCACGAGGGCCAAGTCGGTCAGGAAGGCGGTGGCGGCGTGCATCGGTGCCCAAGTCTCCCCTGCCCCGCCCGATGGCGCAAGCGCGCACCCGGACGGCATATTGGGTCATGCCGACGATTCGTGTCCCCCTCGCCGCGGCGCTCCTGGCACTCGCGGCCTGCGCGCGCCCCGAGCGCGCCGCTCCCGCGGACTACCTCTTCGTGTGGACCGCCTCCGCCGACAGCACCCAGCCCGACTTCTTGGCGGTGCTGGACGTGACGGAGGATTCCGTCCACTACGGGCGGCTGGTCACCACCCTTCCGGTCCCCGGCCGCCACAACGTGCCGCACCACACCGAGCACGAGATGCCCGCCGACGGGCTGCTCTTCGCCAACGGGTTCGCCACCGGGCAGACGTTCATCTTCGACCTGACCCGGCCGGAGGCGCCCCGCCTGGCCGGACAGTTCGGCGACGTGGAGGGATACGCCCACCCCCACTCGTACCTCCGGATGCCGGGCGGCAACGTGCTGGCCACCTTCCAGATGCGTCACGACTCAGCGGGCATGCACCCCGGCGGCCTCGTCGAGCTGACCCCCACCGGCCAGCCGGTCCGGACCGCGTCGGCGGATGTCCCGGTGCCGCTCGAGGGACTGCGGGTGTACAGCGCCGGCATCGTCCCCGCCCTCGACCGGGTCGTGACCACCACGACCGACATGGAGGCGGACTACCCCGCCTCGCGGCTGGTGCAGGTGTGGCGCCTCTCCGATCTCTCCGTGCTGGCGACGGTGCCGCTGCCCGACGGCGCCGCGGGCGGCGAGGGCCAGCTGAGCGCCGAGCCGAGGGTCCTGGCCGACGGGAAGACCGTGCTGGTCAGCACCTTCAACTGCGGACTCTACCTGATGGAGGGGCTGGAGGGCGCCACGCCCTCGGCGCGGCTGGTGGCCTCGTTCCCCAGGAAGGAGAGGACCTATTGCGCCATCCCGGTCGTCGTGGGCCGGTACTACCTGGTGACCGTCCCGGCGTGGAGCGCGGTGGTGGCGCTCGACGTCACCGACCCGGCCGCGCCGCGGGAAGTGAGCCGGGTGGTGCTCGACTCCACCGACGTGCCGCACTGGATCTCGGTCGCTCCCGACCGCCGCCGCGTGGTGCTCACCGGCTACGGCACCCTGGAACACAAGGTGCTCATCCTGCGCTTCGACCCCGAGTCGGGCCAGCTGGCGCTCGACACGCGCTTCCGCGAGGCAGGGGCGGCGGAGCCGGGGTTCCGGATGGACAACCAGGCGTGGCCGCACGGGGGGAATGCCCCGGGCGTGCCGCACGGGGCGGTCTTCAGCCGGCCGTAGGCAGGCTGGGACGCGCCGATTTGCGGAATCGGGCCCCGGGTGTAGGCTATCCCCCGCTCGGCTGGACTCCCTCTCCCATTCCTGCGAGGCACCATGCGCAAGCTCCTTCTTCTCCCGCTGGCATTGTGGGCCTGCGGCGGGGCCAAGGACCAACAGGCGGAAACGGCCGCGATGACCCCCGCGGCGCTCAGCGCGGCGGACGTCACCGGCACCTGGACCGGCGCCACCACGGTGCCGGCCGACTCCACCAGGAACAACACCTGGACGGCGTGGGTCACGGCGAATGCCGCCGGCGGCATCGACGGGAAGATCGTCTCGTCGTCGGCGCCGAACGACACCGTCGCTTTCACCACCACCATTTCGGGCGACAGCATCACCAGCGTGTCGGCGGCGTTCACGCCCGCCGGGGCGCCGGCGGGGGCGCCGCAGATGACCTGGACCTCGGTCGGGCGCACGTCGGGCGGCGGGGCGTGGAGCGGCACGGCGGTGTGGATGAACGCGGGGTCGGACAGCGTGGTGCAGGCGGGGACCTGGGTGGCGACGCGGACGCCGTGACGCGAGCGGGCAGCTGCAGGCAGGCGAAGGGCCGGTGCACGTGCACCGGCCCTTCGCGCGTCGGGGTCATTGCACCGTGTAGCCGTGGTCGGCCAGTTGCGCCTTGGTGAGGTAGATGACATCCACGGTGAGGGGAATCGGCACCAGCGGCGCGTCGAGGGAGTCGGTGGGAACGGAGACGATCGTCTCCACGACGTCCATGCCCTGAATCACCTGGCCGTAGACGGTGTAATTGCCGTCGAGCCGCGCGAGGCCGTTCCTGTTGGCGACGATGTAGAACTGGCAGCCGGCGGAGAGCTTCTGGGGATTGCCGTCGTGGCCGGCGCCGACGGCGCCGTAGATGTGGTGGATCGAGTCGCTGAATTCGGGGGCCAGGTTGTAGGGCGAGCCCTTGAACCCCTCCGGGGTGTCGGGGCACCCGCCCTGCGCCACGAAGTTCTTGATGACCCGGTTGAAGGTGAGCGAGTCCCAGTAGTGCTGGCCGGCCAGCTTGATGAAGCTCGCCTGGTGGTTGGGCGTCTGGGGGTACAGGTAGAAGAGGATCTCGCCCTTGGGGGTCCGGATCCGGCCGACGGGGTAGGTGGGGTCCGCGTTCCCAGGGAGCGCGAGCAGGACCGCGGCCGAGAGGGCAAGGAACGGACGGAGCATGGGACGGTGCCTCGAGGCAGGAAGAAGAACGGAGCCGCTGGCCAGTCGGCCTGCGGCTCCGGAGCTCCCGAGGAGGGACTCGAACCCCCGACCCGCTGATTAACAG
>CAZNLY010000062.1:0-7338 GCA_964574295.1 uncultured Gemmatimonadaceae bacterium | reverse complement strand
CGCGACATCAAGCCGGAGAACATCCTCCTCCACGACGGCAGCGCCCTCGTGGCCGACTTCGGCATCGCGCTCGCGGCCAGCAAGGCCGGCACCCGGATGACCGAGACGGGCATGTCGCTGGGGACGCCCCACTACATGAGCCCCGAGCAGGCGATGGGCGAGCGGGAGATCACCGCCCGCAGCGACGTGTACGCCCTCGGCGCGGTGCTCTACGAGATGCTCACCGGCGAGCCCCCCTTTACCGGCCCCACGGCGCAGGCGGTGGTGGCGCGGGTGGTAACCGAGCACCCCCGGCCCCTCGTGCCCCAGCGTCACACCATCCCACCCCAGGTCGAGGCGGCGGTGCTGCGCGCCCTGGAGAAGCTGCCGGCGGATCGCTTTGCCACCGCGGCCGAGTTCGCCGCGGCGCTGAGCGACACCCGCCCGATGACGTACCCCACCGCGTCGCACGCCGTGGCCCCGGCCGTCCGGGCCGGCGGCGTCCGGCGCCTCTGGCTCTTGGGCGCGGTCGCTGGCGTGGCCGCGCTCCTGGCGGCGTGGGGCTGGCTCCGCGTGCGCGCGCTCGCTGACCAGCCGACCACCTGGGACTATGTCTCGCTGGGCGACAGCGTAAACGTCACCACCACGGCGCCGGGCCTCGCCCTGTCGCCCGACGGGAACACCCTCGTCGTCAAGGATGTCATCCAGGACGGCCGGCTCTGGGTCAAGCGGCGGGACCAGCTCGAGCCGGTGCCGATCCCCGGGACGGAGCGCGCGGCGATTCCCGTCTTCTCGCCCGACGGCGAGTGGCTCCTCTACGTGGCGGACGGCCAGCTGCGCAAGGTGCGCCTGGCCAACGGCGCGTCGGTCAAGCTCGCGGATTCGGTCTCGGTGTCCCTCGGCTTCGGCGGCGCCGCCTGGCTCGACGACCGCACCATCGTGTACGTCCCGTCCGACCTCAACCGGCTCATCCGCGTGGACGAGAATGGCGGTTCGCCGAGGGTGGTGCTCGACAACAGCACCCTCCTCGGCGTCGGGTTCGGGTACCCCACGCCCCTGCCCGGCAGTCGCGGGGTCCTCTTCGAAGGCTGCACCTCGGGGTGCGTCACGATGAGCCTCCGGGTGCTCGACCTCAAGACGGGACAGCAGAAGCTCCTGATCAACGAGGCCACGCAGGGCTGGTACATGCCGACCGGCCACCTTCTCTGGGCGCGGCGCGACGGGACCGTGCTCGCAGCCCCGTTCGACCTCGACAAGCTCGAGCTCACCGGGAGCGGCGTGCCGGTGCTGGAGAAGGTGGTGCTGCTCTTCGGCGCACCCCAGCTCGCCTGGAGCGCGAGCGGCGCCCTGGTCTATGCCTCGGGCGAGAGCCGCGCCAACGAGAGCACGGTGCTTCGGGTCCGGATGGACGGCGGGCTGGCCCTCGTGGACTCTGGATGGACGGGGCTGTTTACCTCCCTGGCCGTCTCGCCCAACGGACGGCAGCTCGCGATCGGGGCCGGCGCCGGCGCCGGCGCGCTCAATGTCTGGATCAAGCAGCTCGACCGGGGGCCGTTCACCCGGGCCACCTTTGGCGGGGCCGACCGGCGGCCGGTCTGGTCCCCGGACGGCAAGACGATCGTCTTCGTGCGGGACACCCTGGGCACCAGCGTCGCGGTGGCCCGCCCCGCCGACGGCAGCCGGCCCGACTCGATCGTGATGCAAATCGACCGGCAGGTGCAGGAAGTGGAGGTGTCGCGCGACGGGAAGTGGCTCGTGGCGCGCACAGACAACGGGACCGCCGGCGCCGGTGACCTCGTGGGCAAGCGGACGAGCGGCGACACCACGGCCGTGCCGCTGGTGGACAGCCCCTTCACCGAACTCAATCCCGCCATCTCGCCCGACGGCCGGTGGCTGGCCTATGCCTCCAACGAGTCGGGGCGGAACGAGATCTTCGTCCGGCCCTTCCCCAACAGCCGGGACGCCCGGTGGCAGGTGTCCACTGGCGGCGGGTTCCAGCCCCGCTGGGCGCCCGACGGCAAGACGCTCTACTACATCGACCCGGGCGCGCAGCGGATGATGGCGGTGCCCGTTGTCACGACCCCGACCTTCTCCGCGGGGCAGGTGCGGACCCTCTTCCCGACCACCGGCTTCACCCTCGACGGGTTCCACACCAGCTACGACCTCACCCCGGACGGCACGCGCTTCCTCGTGATGGCGCCGCGGCAGAACGCGCTCTCCCTGGCGGCGCCCCAGCTGGTCCGCGTGGACCGGTGGTTCCGCGACGTGAAGGCCAAGGCGGCGCAGTAACGAGCGATGACGGACGCACTTGCCACGCTGAAGGCGACCCTCCCTGCGCACTACCGCGTCGAGCGCGAGCTCGGCCGGGGCGGGATGGCCACGGTGTACCTGGCCCACGACACCAAGCACGATCGCCCGGTGGCCATCAAGGTCCTCCGGCCCGACCTGGCCGCGGCGCTCGGCGTCGATCGCTTCCTCACCGAGATCCGGACCACCGCCGCCCTCCGCCACCCGCACATCCTACCGCTCCACGACTCCTGCCAGGATGCGCGCTGCCTCTACTACGTCATGCCCTACGTGGAGGGGGAGTCCCTCCGCGCCCGGATCGAGCGGGAGCGCCAGCTGCCGGTCGAGGAGGCGCTGCGGATCGCGCGCGAGGTGGGCGACGCGCTGCACTACGCCCACGGGAAGGGCGTGATCCACCGCGACGTGAAGCCGGAGAACATCCTCCTCGAGGGGGGCCACGCCCTCCTGGCCGACTTCGGCATCGCGCGAGCCGTGACGGCCGCGTGCAAGGGCACGGAGAAGCTCACGCAGACCGGCATGGCGGTGGGCACGCCGGCCTACATGAGCCCCGAGCAGGCCGCGGCGGATCCCGACGTGGACGCCCGCACCGACCAGTACAGCCTCGCCTCCGTGCTCTACGAGATGCTGGTGGGGGAGCCCCCCTTTACCGGCGCCACGCACGAGGCCATCCTCGTCCAGCGCTTCACGCAGACCCCACCGCACGCCGTGACCAAGCGGCCGTCCCTCCCGCTCCCGCTTGACCGCGCCCTGGTGCGGGCCCTCGCGCGCAATCCCGCCGAGCGGTTCCCCACCGTGGAGCGGTTCCTCGAGGCGCTCTCCGCCGGCGCGACTGGTGTCTCTGGCGGCGGCGGCGAGGAAAAGTCCGTTGCGGTCCTCCCCTTCCTCTGCATGCAGGGCGACCCGGAGAACCAGTACTTCGGCGACGGCATCGCCGAGGAAATCATCAACGCCCTCGGCCACCTGCCCGGGCTGCGCGTGGCGGCGCGCGCCTCGGCGTTTGCGTTCCGCGGCCGTGCCGACGACCTGCGGGGCATTGCCACGCAGCTCAACGTGCGGACGGTGCTCGAGGGGAGCGTGCGGCAGTCGGGCAATCGGGTGCGGGTGACGGCGCAACTTGTGGACGTGGACAACGGCTTCCAGCTCTGGTCGGAGCGCTACGACCGGGAGTTGACCGACATCTTCGCGATCCAGGACGAGATCGCCACCGCCATCGCCCGCCGGTTCGAGGTGACAGGCAGGAGCGCCGGGGAGGCGGCCCCCCTGGTGGTGTCCGGCACCACGAACCTCCAGGCGTACGATCTCTGCCTCCGCGCGCGCGCACACCTCCATCGGCGCGGCACATCGCTCCCGCTCGCCATCCAGGCGTTCGAGGAGGCGGTCGGGCTCGACCCGGCGTTTGCGTCGGCCTGGGCGGGGTTGGCCCGGGCGCTGGTGCTGGCGGCGTTCTGGGGGCTGCGCGAATCGGGCGCGGTGATGCCGAGGGCGCGCGAGGCCGCCAGGCAGGCGGTGCGCCACGGCCCGGAGCTGGCCGAGGCGCACACCGCCAATGCGATGGTGCTGTTCCTGGCGGACTTCGACCGGAAGGCCGCCCACGCCGCGTGGGAGCGGGCGCTGGCGCTGGCACCCGACTCCGACTCGGAGACGCCCATCCTCCGTGCGCTGAACGACCTGGCGTACTCGCGGGGGGACATCGCCGGCGCGATCCGGGCCATCCGCGCCGCGCTCGCGGCCGACCCCCTGAGCGCGAGCGGCTATGCCGGCCTCTCGGTGATGCACGCCTTCCTCCGGCAGTTCCCCGAGGCGCGCGCCGCCGCGGATCGGGCGCTCTCGATCGACCCCGATTCCTTCTATGCCACCTGGGCGCGCCTGCAGTCACTCGGCGACGTCGACTGGGCCGAGGCGCGGGAAGTCGGGCGCGCGGCCATCCGCCGGTTCGGCCGCCACCCCTGGCTGATGATGGGCAGCGCGGTCCACCTCCCGGCGGAGGCCGACCGCGCCGAGCCGACGGCGTATTACGAGGAACTCGTGGCGCGCTCGCGCACCGACTACGTGCAGCCTTCGGTGCTGGCGGAGTTTGCCGCGGCCATCGGGCGGCCCGACGAGGCGGTGCAGTGGCTCCGCCGTGCGCTGGAGATCCGGGACCCGCTGCTCCTCGCCCTCCTGCCGTACTTCGCTGAGCTCCGGCCGCTCTGCGCGCGGGAGGATGTCCGGGACATCCTCCGCCGGACCAACTGGGAGGGGCCGATCCCGACCGCGTGATTCCGGCGGGGAGCGACTGCAAATTCCGGCACCGGCCTTCTGTCCCGTCTCTCGACAGTCCCGCCTCGCGACACCCGCCCGCAGCCCCGTGGGGCCCCATCCTTGCCTCCCTTGGCGCCCTCCCCGAACACCCCCGGGAGCGTGGCATGGCATCCGGTCGCAACCGCCTGTGGGACAGCACCTTCTCTCGCATGGCCGGCCTCCTCTCGGCCGGGGCGGCGCTCGTCTCCATCCTCTCCTTCGTTGCAACTCGCGGCGACGGGCCGGAACCCGCTGCCGCCGCCGGCCTCGCCGCCTCCGAGGTCGGTCGCGTGGCGCTCGCCCCTGCCGCGGACACCGCCACCTCGATCGGCGACTCCCTCCAGTTCACCTCCAGCGCCGCCGACGCGCACGGCCAGGCCGTCCGCGCCGCCGTGGTGCACTGGAGCGTGGACGATCCTGCTGTGGCTTCGGTGGACAGCACGGGGATGGTGGTGGCGCGGAGTGCCGGGCGGACCGGCGTGACCGTCACCATCGGCGGGCACGCCGCGCGCGCCGTGGTGGTCGTGGCGCCCCGGCCGATGTCGCTCGGCATCGCCGGCGATTCGGTCCTCCGCCTGGGCGAGGGCGCGGTCGAGGTCCTTCGCGCCACGGCCCGGGACGCGCGGCATCACGAGGTGGCCGTCGGCGAGCTCCACTGGAGCAGCTCCGATGTCTCGGTGGCCTCCGTGGACAGCACCGGCCGACTCCACGCGCTGGTGCCGGGCGCCGCCGTCATCACCGCCAACGCCGGAGTGCTTGTCGCGGAGCGCTCCGTCGTGGTGCTCCCGGTCCCCGCCTCCATCACCCTCCTCGCCGGGGCCGACCAGCGCGCACCCGCCGGCGAGTCGGTGCCCGATTCGGTGGCCGTGCAGGTCGTTTCCCGCGGCGGGCGCCCCGTGCCGGGTGTCGCCGTCCGCTTTCTCCCGGCCAAGGGCGCCGGCGCGGCGGTGCCGGACACCGTCCGCACCGACGACAAGGGCGTCGCGGCGGTCCAGTGGACGCTGGGCCTGGTCCCCGGCCGCCAGCGGATGGCGGTGCGCGTGTCCGGCGTGGACAGCGCGCTCGTGCTCCGCGCCGAGGCGGACCCGCTCCCGGGCAACACGCGGATCGAACTCGTGGGATCCCCGCCCGAGGGCGAGGTGGGACAACCGCTCGCGGGGCCGGTGGTGCTGCGCGTCTCCGATACCGCCGGCGTGGCGCTGGCCGACGTCCCCGTCACCTGGACGGTGCTCGACGACGGGCTCCTCTCGCAGGCCGAGGCGCGCACCGACAGCCTCGGCGAGGTGAGCGCCCACTGGGCACTCGGCCCGACCGCCGGCGTGCAGCGCCTTCGGGTGCACGTGGGGAACCCGCGCTCGATGCCGCCCTACGCGGTGACGGCAAGTGCGCTCGCGGGGCCGGCGGTGGCGGTGGAGCTCGCGAGCGGCAATGCCCAGCGGGGCACGCCGGGCACGCGCCTCAGCAAGGCGATCGTGTTCCGCGCGGTGGACAGCCTGGGCAACTCGGTAGGCGGTGCGGAGGTGTGGCTCTGGTCGAGCAGCGGGACGGTGGATTCCATCCTGCAGACCGCGCCCGACGGCAAGGTCACGCTCCGCTGGACCCTCGGTACCCGCGCGGGGCCCGCGCGCCTGGTGGCGCGGCTGGCGGGCGACGTCGACAGCGCGGTGGCGTCGGCGGTGGTGCAGCCCGGGGTGGCCGCCACGCTTGCGTTCCTGTCACCGCCAGGCAGCGCCACCGCAGGCAAGACGCTGTCGAAGCCGGTCCAGGTGGTGCTCCGCGACCAGCACGGCAATCCGGTCTCTGGAGTGGAAGTGGCCTTTGCCGTGGCGACGGGCAAGGTGGCGCCGGCCAAGGCGGTGACCGACGCCGAGGGCCGCGCCGCGACCCGGTGGACCCTGGGCGCCGCGGCGGGCCGTCAGGTGCTCTCCGCCGCCGTGCAGCGCCCGGTGCTCCGCGCCTCCCATGCAATCGAGGCGAAGGGCGCCCGCCCTCCGCCTCCGCCGGACAGCACCGGCACGCCGAAGGGGCCGTTCCGCCGACGCGCTACTTGAGCCCCGCCAGGATCCCCTCGATCCGCTGGCGCTGGGCCGGCGGCGCGAGGGCCAGCGCCTTCCGGTAGCTCTCCGCCGCCTTGGCCTTCTCACCCGCCACTGCGTACCCCTCCCCCAGGCTGTCCCACACATTCCAGCTCTTTGGATGGGCGGCGGCATTGCGCTGGAAGATGGCCAGCGCCTCCGCGGTGCGCCGCTCGTTGAGCAGCTGGTACCCATAGGCGTTGAGCTGTGGCTCCGTGGCCGTGGCCAGATGTGCCTGCCGGAGCGAGTCGGCCTCCGCCAGGCGGCCCTCCTTCGCAAGCACTGCCGCCTTGATGTTGTAGCTCGCGAAGTTGGGCCGGAGGGCCACGGCGGTGTCGGCCCAGACGCCCGCCATTCGCACGTCGTCGGTGTTGTTGAGCGCCCACGCCGCCGCCTGCTCCCACGCCCCCGCCCAGAAGCGCGGCAGGTTGCGCAACTGGCTCGCCAGGCTGTCGAGCACCACGCGGTCGCTGTTGATGGCAATCGGCACGCCCACCGCCAGCTTCTCCCAGCGGAGCGTGAGCGTCACCCCGGTGTCGGTGGGGTCGTCGAAGGTGTAGGCCAGCCGCTCGGTGTACTCGTTGGCGCGCGGGCGCACCACCAGGCGCACGGCGTCCTCGGTCGGCGTGTAGCTGAAGGCGCCCCAGGCGTTGGCCTGCCGGCTCAGCGCCACCGTCCACGACTCCCGCCCCGGGAT
>CAZNLY010000061.1:0-7657 GCA_964574295.1 uncultured Gemmatimonadaceae bacterium | reverse complement strand
CCGATCCACATCCACGGCTTCAGCCCGAGCGAGGTGGTGTTCTTCAGCGAGCGGTTCCGCCTGGGCGTGCCCGAGGTCATCCGGCAGCTGCGCGAGGCGGGCCTCGACTCGATCCCGGGCGGCGGGGGCGAGATCCTCGTGGACACCGTGCGCGAGCGGGTGGCCCGGAAGAAGGCGCAGACCGAGGAGTGGCTGGGGGTGCAGGAAGAGGCGCACCGGCAGGGAATGAAGACCTCGGTCACGATGATGTACGGCATGGGTGAGTCCAACGCCGACCGGGTCGAGCACCTCCTCAAGATTCGCGACCTCCAGGCCCGGACGGGGGGCTTCACCGCCTTCATCTGCTGGCCGCTCCAGCCCGAGGGGACGCCGATGTTCGACGGCTGGGCCAAGACCGACGCCGTCACCTACCTCCGGACGCTGGCGCTCGGCCGGATCATCTGCCGGAACATTCCCAACATGCAGTCGTCCTGGGTCACGATGGGGCACAAGGTGGGGCAGGTGGCGCTGCGCTTCGGGGCCAACGATTACGGCTCCCTGATGATGGAGGAGAACGTCGTCTCGGCGGCCGGCACCACCTACCGCGCCACGCTGCAGGAAATGGACCGGGTCATCCGCGACGCCGGGTTCGAGCCCCGCCGGCGGCGGCAGGATTATTCCCTCCTCGAGGCGCCCGCGGCCGCCGCATGATCCGCGTCGGCATCGGGTACGACTCGCATCGCTTCGTCGAGGGCGGCCCGCTCCTGCTCGGCGGGTGCCGCATCTCGCACACCCACGGCCTCGCCGGCCACTCCGACGCCGACGCCGTCGCGCATGCCCTGACCGATGCCATTCTGGGCGCCGCGGCGGCCGGGGACATCGGCAGCCACTTTCCCGACAGCGATCCGCGCTGGAAGGGGGCCGACTCCCTGGCCCTCCTCAGGGCCGCCGCCGCCCTCGTCGCCGAGCGCGGGTACCGCGTTGCGCAAGGCGACGTGACCGTCATCCTCGAACGGCCGCGGTTGGGTCCGCACATTCCCGCCATGCAGGCGGCGCTGGCGGAGACGCTCGGGCTGCCGCCGGGGGCCATCAGCGTCAAGGCCAAGACGAACGAGGGGATGGGCTTCATTGGACGCGGGGAGGGGGTGGCCGTCCTCGCCGTCGCCACGGTGGAGGGCCGCTGATCGACAACCTCGTGGGCGCCCTTGCCACCCTCCCGCCAGGCGCCGCCTACGCCATCCTCGGTGCCCTGGCCCTCCTCGAGAACGTCTTTCCCCCGGTCCCCGGCGACGTCGTCGTCGCCCTCGGCGCCTTCCTCTCCATCCAGGGCGCCATTGATCCGGTCACCCTCTTCCTCGTCTGCTGGAGCGCCAACGTCGGGGGCGCCGCGGCGGTGTACTTCCTGGCCCGCAAGGTGGGCGGCACCCTGTTCGAGTCGCGCCTCGGGCGGCGCATCCTTTCGCCGGAGGCCATCGCCTCCATCGAGCGCGGCTACATCAGGTATGGGCTGGCCGGCGTCTTCTTCGGCCGCCTCCTTCCGGGCGTCCGGGCGGTGGTGGCGCCGTTTGCGGGCCTCGTCCGGCTCTCGCCCGCGCGCGCCCTCCTGCCCATCGCCGCCGCGTCGGCGCTCTGGTTCTCCGGGATCATCGTGATCGGGCGGACCATCGGCCGAAGCTGGGATCGCATCGTGGCCGTGCTGAACGGGCTCAACACGGGGCTCGCGATTGCGGGGGCGGTGGTGGCTGTCGCGCTGCTCCTCGGCTGGCTCCGGGCGCGGGCCGCGCGGCGGGCGCGGCTCTGGGAGGCCCTCCGCGCCGCCATCGGCCACGCGCCCTCCGAGCCGGGCGCGGTGGATCCGGCCCTGCAGGCGGTGGCGGCATTTGTGCTCGAGCTGGCCGAGGCCGACGAGCACCTCGCCGACGCGCCGCGCGCCGCGCTGATCGCCCGCCTGCGGAAGCGCTTCACTCAGCTTCCCAGCACCGCCGTCGCCGATCGCGCCGCCGTCGAGGCGGCCATCCTCCGCGCCACCGCCACCTATTCCGATGACCAGCGCGCCGTGCTCGTGGACCGGATGCGGGGCGTGGCGGAGGCCGACGGGGTGGTGTCGCCCGAGGAGGCGGCGATGCTCGCCCGGGCCGCATCGCTCCTCGGCGTCGAGCACCCGTGACGGCCCCGGACCCCGCCCGCGCCTTCTGGCTCGAGGGGTTCCGCGATTTCCTCTCCCTCGAGGCCGGGCACAGCCCGAACACCGTCGAGGGCTACCTGCGCGACCTCCGCCGCCTGGCCGAGTTCGCCTCGGGCCGGGGGGTGGACGCGCCGGCGGGGCTCACGCGGCCGCTCCTCCGCGAGTTCGTGTTTGCGCTCAAGGATCTCGGCCTCAGCGCCGCCACCATTCGTCGGCACGTCTCCGCCATCCGCACCTATTTCGGCTTCCTGCTCGGCGAGGGCCTCGTCCGCGAGGATCCCAGCGATCGCCTCGAGAGCCCGCGCCTCGGCCGCGCCCTTCCCGACACGCTGTCGGTGGCCGAAGTCGAGGCGCTCCTCGCCGCGCCCGCCATCGAGGAGCCGCTGGGCTGGCGTGACCGCGCCCTCCTGGAGCTTGGCTACGGCGCCGGCCTGCGCGTGTCCGAGCTGTGCGGGCTGGGCCTGACCGACCTGGTGCTCACCGAGAGCCTGGTGCGCGTGCTGGGGAAGGGCAACAAGGAACGGGTGGTGCCGGTGGGGCGGGGCGTGCTCGGGGCGCTGTCGGTCTACCTGCACACCCTGCGGCCCACCCTGGACCGTGGGGCCACGCGCCAGCGGGTGTTCCTCAACGCGCGGGGCCAGCCCCTCTCGCGGGTGGGGGCCTGGGGCATCGTGAAGCGGGCCGCGACCCGCGCCGGGATCACGAAGACGGTCACCCCGCACACCCTGCGGCACTCCTTCGCGACGCACCTCCTGGAGGGGGGAGCCGACCTCCGCGCCGTCCAGGAGATGCTGGGCCACGCCGACCTGTCCACCACGCAGATCTACACCCACGTGGACCGCGAGTACCTGCGCTCGGTCCACCGACAGTACCACCCGCGCGGCTAGTTCAGGCGCGCCGCCGCTCCGGAACCAGCACGTTGGCGAGCAGGAGGCCCGCCACGAGGCCGGCGGCGATGAGCACCATCGTGAACGCGGTCTCCATCCCCGTCACGACCTCGCGGTCGAGCAGGGAGGAGAGGCTGCGGAATCCGATGGAGCCGGGCACCAGCAGCAGGATGCCGGGGACCATCGTGACGGAAGCCGGCCGGCGGAGTGCCCAGGCGTAGGCGTTGCTCGCAATGCCGACCGAGAGCGCGCCGACGAAGGCCCCGAGCTCGGGGCCGAACGCCGCCGAGCCGGCGCGGCTTCCCAGGATGCCGAGGGCGCCGGTCAGCAGGATCCAGACGGCGTCACGCGCGTGGGCCCGGAAGAGGACCGAGAATCCGAGCGGCGCCCCGATGAGCGCGAACCACCACGTCCACCCGGGGAGCAGTTCGGGTCGGATCCGGCTCGAGTATTCGCCCAGCGTGAGCGTGACGACCTGTCCCCCCATCGCGACGCCAAAGCCGATGACGACGAAGAGCGTGAGCGCCCCGCTCAGCCGCGCGGTGCCCGCCGCGAGGTGGCCCGAGGACAGCTCCATCATCGCCGTGGTGAGGGTCAGCCCCGGGATGAGGACGATGAGTCCGGCCAGGGTGCCGACGTAGACGCTGTAGTGCGGCAGGACGGTGGCCGCGGCGGCCGCCACCGCCGAGGCGGTGAACGCGGCGAGGAAGGGAAAGACGCGGCCCAGCATGGGGAAGCGCGCGGCGAGGACGCCGAGCCCGCCGATCAGGAGCCCCACCACGCCCGCCACGAGGATCTCCCGGAGGCCGCCGCCGAGGAAGCGCGATGCCGCGCTGGAACTGAACCCGAAGGCGAGCACGGTCACCAACGGACCGTAGCGGGGTGGGGCCGCGCGCACTGCCTCGAGCTGCGCGGTCCCCTCGGCCGGCGTGAGCTGGCCGGCGAGGACCCGACGGATCACGTCTTCGACGTCGGCCGTCTTGCCGAGGTCGACGTCACCCGGGTCCACGCGAATGAGGTGGGTGCGCTGCCTCTCGAGCGAGCCGAACGACGCCATGAAGGAGGTGGGCGTCGAGAAGAACTGCGCCGTGAGGCCGAGGCGATCCGCCACGTCGCCGAGCGTCCCCTCGGCGCGATGCGCTGGATAGCCATAGGCGTGCATCGCGCGCGCGAGGGTCAGGACGAACCGTATCCGGTCGTCGGCGGGGAGCGGGGGATCGCTGGACGGCTCGGCGGCGGACATCGGCCCTCGGGGCGTGGTGTAAGTAGTTCGGGGACAAAGCTATACGCTGGTACCCCGGAGCCCAAGCCCCGCCGGGCATGGTTCCCCGTCCCTGAAACTTTCTCCGCGTCGAGCCCGTCACTATCTGAAACATGCCACCCCAACCGGCAGTCGCCCGGGGGATCCCCATGACCCGCTATTGGCTCAAGATCGGTATCGGCGCCCTCCTGGTATTTGCAGTCGGGATGGGGGTCAAGTACCTCATCGACCAGGGCAAGGCGAAGGTGCACGTCCTCCTCGACAGTGACCAGCCGATCTCGATTCCCCTCAAGTTCGTGGACTTCAAGGTGGACGGCGCGCGCCTCGGCCAGGTGCGCCGCGTGCGGCTCCTCCGCACGGCGCCGAAGGAGTTCAGCGGGGCGGAGGTGACGGCCGTCCTCGACAGCGGGTCGAGCATCGACCTGCTCCGCACCTGCCAGCTGCGCATCGACAACCTCGAGAAGATGGACCAGAACACCACCTTCGTCTGCGTGCACCCCGATACGCCGGCGGGCCCGGTGGCGTTCGAGCCCTTCGGCACCGTCAAGCTCGAGGGGACCGACGTGGTGCTCACGCTGCTGTTGCCGAGCGACGCCGTGCGGGACCTGCGCAGCGTCGGCGACTCACTCGCCGCCTTCACCGACGGGCCGGCGGCCGGCGAGGTCGCGCCGGTCGCGCCGGTTCCGGGGATGAGCCCGACGCCGCCGCCGCCCAAGCCGGGCGCCACGAGCGTGACCCCCTGAGGTATCGCACCCGCCACCCGGCGGTTATACTCTGACGCCCCGGCCTGCCCGCCTCGTGTGCGGGCGGGCTTCTGTTATCCCACCCGCATCGAACGAGACGCCAGCATGCTCCTCTCCACGTTCGCCCTGCTCGCCGCCCTGCAGCAGGGCGCGCCCGCCCAGGCGGCGGCGGCTCCCACGGCCCCGTCCCCGATCGCCCGGCTCGAGGTGTTGCCGGGCACCTCGCTCCAGATGCAGGCGGAGGACACGCTTCGGCTCACCGCGCGGGCGCTGGACGCGCAGGGCCAGCCGGTGCCCGACGCCGCCATCCGGTTCTTCGGGTCGGGCGGGCGGTTCGAGGGCACGGTGGACTCCACCGGCCTCGTGCGCTCGGGTTCGACCGGCACGCTGGCCGTGAGCGTCATCGCGCGGGTGCCCGGCACCAAGCCGGTGGTGGAGCGGGTGGAGATCCAGATGGTGCCGGGCCCGGCGGCGCGGATCGGCGTGGCGCCCCAGGTCACCCGGATGGTCGTCGGCCAGCGCCTCCGGCTCACGGCCACCAGCTATTCGCAGTCGGGCGACCGGCGGGACGACACCTTCGCGTGGACCAGCTCCGCGCCCGGGGTGGTGAAGGTGTCCGAGGACGGCGTGCTCCGCGCGGCGGCCCCGGGACGGGCCACCATCTCGGTCAAGACCGGCGCCGCCACCGCCACCGTGCCGGTGCAGGTGCTCACGGCGGCGGTCGCGCGGCTCGACGTGACGCCGGCGCGCTCCGACGCCCGGACCGGTGACGTCATCCAGTTCACCTTCAAGGCGCGCGACGCGCAGGGCCGCGAGATCAGCGGCCTGGTGCCCTCGTGGACGATGAGCCCCGGCGGCGGGGAGATCACCCCGAGCGGCGAGTTTGTCGGGTACGCGGCGGGGAGCTACGTCGTGACCGTGAGCCTCGGCGCCGCGACGGCCGACGCGGCGGTGACGCTCCGCGCGCGCGACGTCCGGAGGCCCGCCACCGTCGTGGGGCGGCTGCCCCGGACGCGCTTCACCACCGAGGAGGTGTGGGTGATGCCCGACGGGAAGCACGCCTTCCTCGGGAGCGGGAGCGGCGGCGACGTGCTCTACGCGATCGACATCAGCGACCCGGCGAACCCGGTCGTGACCGATTCGCTCGTGGTGAACACCCGGCGGGTGAACGACGTCATGTCCACGCCCGACGGGAAGGTCATCGTCTTCACGCGCGAGGGGGCGGCGGACCGGAAGAACGGCATCGTGATCGCCTCGACCGAGGATCCGGCGCACCCGAAGGTCATCGCGGAGTTCACCGACGGCGTCACCTCCGGCGTCCACTCGGCGTTCGTCTACCACCAGGACAAGTACGGCACCAACGTCTTCCTGACGAACGACGGCACGGGGGCGATGCACGTCATCAACATCGACGACCCGTACCACCCGAAGGAGATCGCGCAGTGGCGCACGCCGCGCCCCGACGCCGGGCGGACGCTGCACGACATCGACGTGCAGGACGGGCTGGCGTACCTCAGCTACTGGAACGACGGCCTCGTCATCCTCGACATCGGCAACGGCATGAAGGGCGGCAGCCCCTCCAACCCGGTGCTCGTGAGCCAGTACAAGTACGACCTCAACGCGCTGTACGCGCAGGTCGAGGCGGTGGGCGGGCCGGGCTTCATCCGCGGCACCCACACCGCGTGGCGGCACAAGAACTACGTGTTCATCGCGGACGAGGTGTTCCCGGCGTCGGGCGTCAAGGGCGCCAAGGACGCCGCGGCGTTCCGCGCCTACGGCCGCCTGCAGGTGCTCGACGTGTCGGACCTCGAGCACCCGAAGTCGGTGGCCTGGTACGAGCCCGAGTACGGCGGCGTGCACAACATCTGGGTGGCGGGCGACACCCTCTACATGGGGGCGTACAACGCGGGGTTCCGCGCCTTCGACGTCTCCGGCACGCTCCTCGGCGACCTGCGCGCCCAGCAGCGCGAGATGGTGCACGTGAACACCGCCGACATGGACGGGAGCACCAAGAACACGGCGATGACCTGGGGCGTGGTGGTGCACGACAACCTGGCCTACGTGAACGACATGCTGAACGGCCTCTGGATCGTCCGGATCGAGCCGAAGCGAAAGGAGCAGCCGACGCCGTAGGGGCCTGAATTCGGGGTCCGGCGGGGCGGTTCGGCGCAGGGCGCGCCGGGGCCGCCCCGCGTGCGTTTCCGGCCCTTGCGCGGGGCCGGGGTGGGGCTTAGGTTTGCGCTCCCTGTGAGGTCGGGTAAGCTGTTGGGGGGTGGGTGGTTTGGGTGGCAGAGGCAGGCAGGTCCCGCCGCTGGTTGGTTGCCCCTTGACTCCCCGTAGAGTGCCCGCTAAGATTCTTGGCTCGCCCGAATTGGGCGGGTTTTTTGACCGACGCTCTTTGACAAGTGACGTGAACCAGAGGAATGCGGAGTGCGGACCCTATGAGCCGTGCGGTGCAGAGACCGCGCGGGGATGGGTACACAACTCTGACCTTTGATTCGGACGACAGAACTACAGTCGTTCGGAATGAGCTGATTGAACTTTTCATTGGAGAGTTTGATCCTGGCTCAGGACGAACGCTGGCGGCGTGCCTAACACATGC
>CAZNLY010000060.1:0-7739 GCA_964574295.1 uncultured Gemmatimonadaceae bacterium | reverse complement strand
GTGCATCGGGATCCCGCCCGGCGGCGGCGCGGCGGGCCGCGGAGCCGGCGCCGACGGGGACGCCACGAAGGGCGGCGGCGCCGAGGGACGGACCGGCACGGGCGCGGGGGCGGGGGTGGGTGGCGCGAACGAGGGCGCAGGGGCGGCGGCGGGGGCGCTGGGACGCGCCGCCGGCTGCGGTGCCGGCGCCGGAACCGCCGCCTGGGGCGCAGGGGCCGGGGCCTCCGCCGGGGCGCCCTCGACCGCCACGCGGAAGATCGACCGGCACACCGAGCACCGCGCGCGCACGCCGCCCGCGGGGACCTTGGCGGGGTCCACGCGGAACACCGTGGTGCAGGAGGGGCAGGTCACGTTCATCGCGGCGTCCTCAACGCTTGTCCCGGGCGTCGCCCGCTGGCGGCGCATCGCCCTCGACCGCCTGCCGGCGGTCCACCACGAAGACCGACCCGGGGAGGGTCTTCGCGTAGCTCTTCATTTCGGTGGCCAGCTCGCTCACTTGCGCCGGGTGGGCGAACCGGCGGTTCCGGTTGGTGACGATGCCGATCGACAGCGTCATCAGCGGGACCCGGTGCAGCTGGCCGCGGCGGTCCTTGCCGAAGAAGTACCCCGCCCGCCGGTCCTGGTCGTTGTACTGCAGCGGGATCAGGGTGTCGAAGACCGAGAGGATCTCGCCGCAGACCTCGCCGATCTGGCCAGACGGGATGACGAAGATGAAGTCGTCGCCCCCGATGTGGCCCACGAACCCCTCCGGCCCGACCATCCCCCGCACCACGTCATGGAGGATGCGCGAGAGGAGAAAGATGACCCGGTCGCCGTCGTAGTAGCTGTACCGGTCGTTGAACTCCTTGAAGTGGTCGAGGTCCGCGTAGCAGACGGCGAAGTCCTCGCCCGACTCCAGGCGGGCGCGGATGGCCCGCTCGATCTCGTTGGTGCCCGGGAGCCGCGTCGACGGGTGGACCGAGACGTCCCGCTCGGTGCGCACCAGCATGGCGTCGAGCCGCGCCCGCTGCTCCGCCGGGGCAAAGAAGCCCGTCACCACCTCGTCGGCCCCGGCGCCGAACCACTCGCCGACGCGCTCCGGCGCATGCGTACCCGAGAGCACGACGGCAGGCACGATGGCGGTGAAGGCATCCGCCTTGAGCCGCCGCACCAAGCCCTGCCCCGACGTGGCGGATTCGTCGCCGTCAAGGAAGAGGAGGCACGACGCCCCGCGCAGCACGATGGACTCGACGTCCACCGCCCGCCGAAACTCCTGGAGGGGGAACCCGCGGGCCTCGGCCCAGCGCCGCAAGACGCCAGGTACGGGGCGCGCGTCCGGCGAGTAATAGAGAATCGTCGGGCGGCTACGCACCCAGGGCACCCCGTAAGAGTTTATCCGAAACTAACTTAGGGGCACGCTCCGGCCAAGTCAAATGAAGTACGCCGCGGCGGCCACCAGCGCGTAGAGCGCCAGGAGTTGCACCCCCTCGAACCAGTGCGATTCCCCGTCCAGGGTGATCAGGGCCGTCACCCCCGTGGACAGGGCCAGCGCCACGACCTGGATCGGGGTGAACACCAGGTTCATCTCCTGGCCGAGGAGCAGCCCCGCCCCCACCAGCACCGGCGCCACCAGGAGCGCCACCTGGGCGCTCGACCCCAGGGCGATCTGCAGCGCCAGGTCCACCTTGCCCTTCCCCGCCATCACGACGGCCGAAGCGTGCTCGGCGGCGTTGCCGATGATCGGAATGAGGATGAGGCCGAGGAAGGCCTGCGTGAAGACCCCGCCGGTGGTGAGCGGCTCGATCGCGTGGACGAGGATCTCGGAGATGACGGCGATGCCCACCGTCGCCACCGCGAGGACCAGCACCGCCCGCGGCACGCCCCAGACGGGATGCACCGTCGGGTGCGGATCGCCGCCGAGCAGCCGCTTGTGCGTGTGGAGCGAGAAGACGAGCGAAAGGAAGTACACGGCCGCGAGCACGATCGCCGCCGCCTCGGAAAGATGCAGCTCGTCGAGCCGCGCCTCCGGATGCGTGGCGTGCAGCAGCGCCGGGAAGACGAGCGCGGCGACGGCCAGCGCCAGCATCGCGGCGGCCATCCCCGCGTTGGTCCGGCTGAAGGTGAAGACCGGCCGCTTGAGCCCCGCCGCCACCAGTGAGAGCCCGAGGATGAGGAGCAGGTTGCCGAGGATGCTGCCGATGATCGACGCCTTGACCAACTCCACCATCCCGCTCCGGAGCGCGGCGATGGCGATGATGAGCTCGGCGGCGTTGCCGAACGTGGCGTTGAGGAAGCCCCCGATGGTCGGGCCGGTGCGCTCGGCCAGGTGCTCGGTGGCCTCGCCGAGGAACTGGGCCAGGGGCAGGATGGCCACGCAGGAGATGGCGAAGACGAGGAGCGGGCTGGCGTGCTGATTGGCCAGCCAGATGGCCGCCGGCACCGCCGGCAGGAGGAGGTGGCGCGCCTTGAGGCGGAACGGGTCCCCCACCACGGGGGCCACCCGCCGCGGCGGCAGCTCCCCCTCCGGTTCCTCTGCCGGCGGCGGCACGGGGACGGTCCTCGCCTCCCGGTCCGGGGTGCTGCGGTCCCCACGCTCTCCCCGCTCGCGGCGGTCTCGCCGGTCGCGCGGCGCGTCCCCCGGCGCGTTTCCACGGCGATCCTTGTCGCGCCCCGGCCGCTCGCTGCGGCCGCCCTGCGGTTCCTGGCGGGGCTGGGGCGCCGGCGGCTTGGGCTCGCGCGTGCGTTCCCGGGGGGGCGGCGCCGGAGCCGGGTCGGCCGCCGCGGGCGCCGCGCCCTCGGGCCGCGCCCCCTTCTTGAGGCCGCTCGCCTCGCGCAGGAGGGCCGCGGCGATGCCCTTCGTTTCCCCGCGGAGGGCCGTGAGGAGGTGATCGGGAGTGAGGGCGGCGCTCCCCTGCCGGCCTGCCTCGGCGGCGGCCTCGTCCACGATGCGCCGGGCCCTGCTGGACAGCGCCGGCCCCCCCTCGGGCGCCTCGCCGCGCTTGCCCGCGCTCATCAGGCGCTTGGCCGCGTTCTCGGCGTCCTTGGGGAGCAGCGCGGCGGCCTCCGGCGCGAGCGCCTCGCGCTCGCGCAGGAGCGCCAGCAGGAGGTGCTCCGTGCCGATCTGGACGTGGCCGTGGCGCTCGGCTTCCTCGCGGGCGGTGGCCAGGATGCGGCCGGCGCCCTCGGTGCGTGCGGGGTCGGTCATCGGGATCCTGGCGCGGTCAGAGGGGCTTGGCCTCGTCGATCAGCATCACCGGGATGCCGTCGTCCACCGGATACACCAGCCGGCAGGCGTGGCAGACCAGCGACTCGGGCTCGGCGGCGCGGTACTCGAGGTCGCCCTTGCACTTGGGGCAGACGAGCAGCTCGAGCAGTTCGGGAGAGAGGCTCATGGCGCGCGGGGGTGGAGGGTGACGGACTCAGGGCGTGGCGGGGTCGTCCGGAAACCCGAGGCGGGAGAGCGCGGCGGCGTTCCGCCGCCAGTTGGGCAGCACCTTGACCCAACAATCGAGGTAGACGGGCTGGCCGAGCAGCGCCTCGAGGCGCGCGCGGGCACGGGCTCCGATCGCCTTGATCGTCCGCCCGCCCTGCCCGATGACCATCCCCTTCTGGCTCTCCCGCTCCACGAGGAGCGTGGCACGAATGTACACCGGCGAGGAGTGCTCGCGGAACTCCTCCACTTCCGCCGTGAAGGCGTAGGGGAGCTCGTCCTCCAGCACCTCGAACGCCGCCTCGCGCAGGTACTCCACGACAAAGAAGCGGACCGGCTGGGTGCCGAGGTCCTCCGGGTCGTGCTCGAACTCCCGCTCGGGGAGGAGGGCCGCGACGCGGTCGAGCAGCTCGGGGAGCCCTTCCCCCGTCTCGGCCGAGACGACCAGGGCGTCGCGGCCGAGGGCGGCCCGGGCCGTGGCGTCGGCGGCGTCGGCCTTGGTGTAGACGGTGAGGACAGGGGCCGTGGGCGGCGCCTCGAGCCCGGCGAGGGATTCGAACGGGGGCGCGGGGCCGGCCGGCGCGGGGTGGAGATAGAGCACGACGTCGGCCCGCGCGAGGCCCTCGAGGGCTGCCTGCCGCATGCGCGCCTGGAGCATGTAGGCGGGGTCGAGGAGGCCGGGCAGGTCGTGGAGGATCAGCTGGGTGTCCCCCTCGGTGCGGAGTCCGACGACGGGGAGCCGGGTGGCCTGCGGCTTGGGGCTCACGATGGCCAGGTGGTGGCCGACGAGGGCGTTGAGGAGGGTGGACTTCCCCACGTTGGGCACGCCGGCCAGGGCGAGGTGACCGCACTTGGGCATGGGGGAAAGCTAGCGGCGGGCGGGCGTGGGGGGAAAACGCAGCAACGCCCGGACTCCAGGGGAGCCCGGGCGCTGCGAAGGGAAGGCTGGCGACGGCCTACTCTCCCACGCCCTCTCGAGCGTAGTACCATCGGCGCTGCAGGGCTTAACGGCCGTGTTCGGAATGGGAACGGGTGTGGCCCCTGCGCGCTAGTCGTCAGCCAATCGGTGGGCGCCCGCGGGGGGGCGCCGACAGCTTGGCAATTGAGTGATGGATGTGCGGTGAAGAAAACAACGGGAGAGATCAAACTGCACGGGCGATTAGTAGCGCTCGACTGAAGGCCTTGCGGCCCGTACATCTGCGCCCTATCAACCTGGTAGTCTCCCAGGGCCCTTTAGGGACCTTATGGTCCAGGAGTGTTCATCTTGGGAAGAGTTTCCCACTTAGATGCGTTCAGCGGTTATCTCCGCGCGACATCGCTACCGGGCGCTGCCCCTGGCGGGACAGCCCGTACACGAGCGGTCGCTTCGTCTCGGTCCTCTCGTACTAGAGACGACGTCCCTCAACACTCCCACGCCCACGACGGATACAGACCGAACTGTCTCACGACGTTCTGAACCCAGCTCATGTACCACTTTAACCGGCGAACAGCCGGACCCTTGGGACCTTCTCCAGCCCCAGGATGTGATAAGCCGACATCGAGGTGCCAAACCGCGCCGTCGATGTGAACTCTCGGGCGCGATAAGCCTGTTATCCCCAGCGTACCTTTTATCCGATGAGCGATGACCCATCCACACGGGATCACCGGATCACTTACGCCAACTTTCGTTCCTGCTCGCGCCGTCGCGCTCGCAGTCAGGCGGGCTTTTGCGTATACACTCAGCGTGCGATTACCGACCGCACTGAGCCCACCATCGCGCGCCTCCGGTACTCTTTAGGAGGCGACCGCCCCAGTCAAACTACCCACCAGCCACGGTCCTCGGCGGGGTTACCGCCTGAGTGAGATTGTTAGTAAAACAAGGGTGGTATTTCACTGGTGCCTCCGCCCGAGCCGAAACCCGGGCCTCAACGGCTCCCACCTATGCTACGCAGGTTATACCGACAATCAATGACAGGTTGTAGTAAAGGTGCACGGGGTCTTTTTGTCCTGTCGCGGGTAATCGGAATCCTCACCGATGCTTCTATTTCGCCGAGCTTACGGAAGAGACAGCTCCCAAGTCGTTACGCCATTCGTGCAGGTCGGAACTTACCCGACAAGGAATTTCGCTACCTTAGGACCGTTATAGTTACGGCCGCCGTTTACCGGGGCTTCGGTTTGCAGCTTCGCCTTGCGGCTAACCGCTCGCCTTAACCTTCCGGCACCGGGCAGGCGTCAGAGTGTATACGTCGGCTTGGATCACGCCTTAGCACACTCCTGTGTTTTTGCTAAACAGTCGCTTGGGACGATTCTCTGCGGCCGGCCTGGGCTTGGGCTGTGCGCCCTCACCTACTACCGGCACCCCTTATCCCGAAGTTACGGGGTCATTTTGCCGAGTTCCTTTTCCGTAAATCACTCGAGCACCTTAGGCTTCTCGCCTCGCCCACCTGTGTCGGATTACGGTACGGTCAACAGCCCACCTGGTCCGCGAAGCTTTTCTCGGCAGTGTGCGGCGCCCACCCTTGGCGGGGACTGACGTCCCCTTCGGCATCGGTTCTCGGCTACCCTGGCGGATTTGCCTGCCAGGGAACGCCTACCACCTTGCAGCGGATATTCCACCACCCGCCGGTGAACTGGCTCCTGCGTCCCTCCTCGGACTCGTAACGGGGGACTGCTGGTACGGGAATGTTGACCCGTTTCCCATCGACTACGCCTCTCGGCCTCGTCTTAGGGACCGACTGACCCTGAGCTGATCGACATGGCTCAGGAACCCTTAGGCTTACGGTGACAGGGGTTTTCACCCTGTTTCTCGCGTACTTAATCCGGCATTCTCACTTCCCATCGCTCCACCGGAAGGCTTCCGCCCCGGCTTCACCGCTCTGGGAACGCTCCCCTACCCCTTGCGCTTGCGCGCAAAGACCTAGCTTCGGCGGGTGGCTTGAAGTCCCGACCATTATCGGCGCGGCTACGCTGGACTGGTGAGCTATTACGCACTCTTTAAAGGAATGGCTGCTTCTAAGCCAACCTCCCAGTTGTCACAGCATACTCACATCCTTTGCTACACTAAGCCACCACTCCGGGGCCTTAGCTGAGGTTCTGGGTTCTTTCCCTCTCGCCACAGTACATTAGCGCACTGCGACTGCCTCCCGGGCAGCATTCCATGGGCATTCGGAGTTTGGTTGGGGGAGGTAACGTTATTCACGTCCCGGACCCATCCAGTGCTCTACCTCCCAGGAACTCATTTCCCGAGGCTATACCAAAATATATTTCGCGGAGAACCAGCTATCCCCGAGCTTGATTGGCCTTTCACCCCTACCCTCAAGTCATCCGAGCGGTTTTCAACCCACATCGGTTCGGTCCTCCACCGCCTGTTACGGCGGCTTCAACCTGCTCAAGGGTAGATCGCCACGGCTTCGGGTCTACCCCCACGTACGATGTCGCCCTTGTCAGACTCGCTTTCGCTACGGCTCCGGCCCTGAAGGCCTTAACCATGCACGTGAGGAGTAACTCGCCGGATCATAATGCAAAAGGCACGCCGTCAGGCTGTCCGAAGACAACCCTCCGACCGCTTGTCAGCACACGGTTTCAGGATCTATTTCACTCGCCACCTGGCGTGCTTTTCACCTTTCCCTCACGGTACTCGTGCACTATCGGTCATCGAGGAGTATTTAGGCTTGGAGGGTGGTCCCCCCTGATTCGCGCAGGATTCCACGTGCCCCGCGCTACTCGGGATACCACTAGGGGCCGTACGCGTCCAGTTACCGGGCTTTCACCGTCTCTGGCGGGCCATTCCAGGCCGCTTCACTCTGGCGTCGTGCATCCCATGTCGTGGTCCCACAACCCCGCGGGAGCAAGCTCCCGCGGTTTGGCCTGTTCCCCGTTCGCTCACCGCTACTTGGAGAATCTCGGTTGATTTCTGTTCCTCCGGGTACTGAGATGTTTCAGTTCTCCGGGTTGGCTCCCCTTGCGGGGTGACGGCCCTTGCGGACCGCCGGGTTTCCCCATTCGGACATTCCGGGATCACGGTTCGTGTGCAACTCCCCCGGACTTATCGCAGCTTACCACGTCCTTCATCGCCTCTCGATGCCAAGGCATCCACCGTGTGCCTTATTGCGTTTGATCTCAATATCGTTGTGTTTCGGTGTTGATTCCTCACACCCTGCGCCCCGCCCCAGGGGCGGTGCGCAGCACATCCATCGACTCAATTGTCAAAGAGCGGAAACAAGTGACGGAACCAGAGGACACGAAGTGCGGGCGATTCCTGAGATCTTTCGGCACCGCGACGCGGGCCTACTCGATGCTCCAGAAAGGAGGTGATCCAGCCGCAGGTTCCCCTACGGCTACCTTGTTACGA
>CAZNLY010000059.1:2077-8180 GCA_964574295.1 uncultured Gemmatimonadaceae bacterium | reverse complement strand
CGCGAGCATCACGATTCCCTCGTCCGGGTGCTGTTCCGCCGGACGGGGGATCGTGACCGCGCGGAGGAGATTGCCCAGGAAACGTTCGCGCGGGCGGTGGCGGCGCCGCCCCGCAACCCCCGCCCCTGGCTCTTTGCCGTGGCCCTCAACCTCGTGCGGGAGGACGGGCGGAAGGCGGTGCGGCAGGGGCGGCGGCTCGAGCTCTACCGGGCGGAGACGACGCACCTCACGCCGCCCCCGGACCACGAGGCCGAGCGCGGCGAGGACGTGGCGGCGGTGCGCGCCGCGCTGGCTACGCTGGCGGAGCGGGACCGCGAGGCGTTGCTGCTCAAGGCCGAGGGATTCAACTACGATGAGATCGCCGCGACGCTGGGGCTCGCAAAAGGGGCCGTGGGAACGACCCTCTCGCGCGCGCGCCGGCGGCTCGTGGAGGCATATCGCGCGCAGGGAGGACGGCATGTCGCATCCTGACGAGGGCACCATCCAGGCGTTGCTCGACGACGAGCTCGGCACCGCCGAGCGGGCGGAGGTTCTGACTCATGTCGAGGCCTGCCCCGCCTGTGCCGCCCGGGTGGCGGAGGCGCGCGGATACCAGCAGGAGGCCGACCGGCTGGTCGGCGTCATCGAGGTGCCGGAGTTGCTGACCATCCCGCCGCGCCGACGCCGGCCATCGGTGGTGCGGACCCTCGCCTGGGCCGCGAGCATCGTGCTCGCGGTGGCGCTCGGCTACTGGGGCCGCGGTCCTGTGCGGCCCGCGCCATCCACCGTCGGCGAGGGAACGGTCGCCACCGGCATCAGCGACGCTCCGCCGGCCTCCGCGGCTCCGCTGCCTGCGGTGCAGGAAGCCCCGAAGAGCGATGTCCCGTCCGGCGGCGCCCGCCAGGAAGCCAAGGCACGGACCATCGAACCGGCTCCGACAGCCCCCACGCCTGCACCAGCCGGCAAGGAGATCGGGGCAGACGAGCGGCGCGCCGCGGCGAACGAAGCGGAGGCACCGGCGGCGGCGCCCGCCAGCCTGGCGGCCCGCGACGCGGCGGCTTCGCCAGCGCTTGCGTGGCGAGTCGTCACGATGGAGGAGGCGGTGACGCAGCTGGGAGGACAGATCCGCCTGATCGACGGCCTGGCGCCGGAGCGGGTGGAATTGGGTCCCGGCACGGCGGTGGCCGGGGCCGATGCGGGGCGCCCCGTGGTGCGGGTGGTCTATGCTGGCGGGAACGTGGTGCTGGACCAGCAGCGGCCGGCAATGGATCTCGCGCGGGCGGAGGCCACGGCGGCCCGCGCGGCCAAGACGGCGCAGGCCCAGGCGGGAGCCTCCACGCTGGAGGGCCGGGTCACCGCCTGGCGGGAGCGCGACGGGATTCGCTTCGTGGTGACCGGCTCCGTCGCGCCGGACTCCCTGGCCGCCCTCGCGGCCCGGGTGCGCTGATCAGGGGGAGGCGGGGGCGGCAGGCGGCTGCCGCACCGCCTCGACGTTGATCCGGATCTCGACGTCGTCGCCCAGCATCATCCCGCCTCCCTCGAGGGCGCGGTTCCAGGCCACACCATAGTCCAGCCGGTTGACCGTCGTCGTCACTTCGAACCCCGCCCGCGGCCGTTCCCCGGGCATCACGCCGAGCGCCACGCCCCGCAACACCACCGGCTTCGTCACGCCGCGCATCGTGAGGTCGCCCTCGATGGTGAGGGAGTCGCCCTGCTGCGCCACCGAGCGGCTCACGAAGGTGATGGTCGGGAAGGTGTCGGCATTGAAGAACCGGGCCGAGCGGAGGTCGGCGTCGCGCCGCTCCTGGCGGGTGTCGATGCTGGCCGTCTGGATGGTGGCCGTCACGCTGCCGCCGGCCCAGTGGGCGGGGTCGGCCTGAATGGTGCCCGTCCAGGTGGTGAAGGTCCCGCTGACCCGGCTCATGAAGTGCCGGATGCGGAAGTTCACCTCCGAATGCGCCACGTCGATGTTCCAGGTCGGCAGCGGCGCGGCGGCCTGGGCGGCCGCCGAGGCGGGGACGGCAAGCACCAGGGCACTGGCCAGGCGGGCAATCCGGGTCATGCGAACTCCAGGTGGGTGGCTGGGATGCTGGCTACTACGGGGGCCAGGGGAGCCAGGTTCCCGCGGGTCGGGAACCCGACGGCGGTGCGGCCCGGCGCCCCGGTATATTATTCGGGAGTCCCCTCGCAGACACCCCCTTGCCCCTGTCCGGACCACGAGCCCCCGATGACCGCCGCGACCACCACCCCGCCCCGCCCCGCCCCGGTCCCCACCGACGGCGAACCGATCACCATGGAAGGCGGCCGCCTCCGCGTCCCCGCGCGGCCGATCATCCCGTTCATCGAGGGCGACGGCACCGGGCCCGACATCTGGCGGGCGTCGCAGCTGGTGCTCGACGGCGCCGTCGAGAAGGCGTACGGCGGTGCCCGGCGCCTCGCCTGGATGGAAGTGCTGGCGGGCGAGAAGGCCAAGACGCAGGTCAACGACTGGCTGCCCGAGGAGACGCTGCGCCAGATCACGAAGTACCTCGTGGCCATCAAGGGTCCGCTCACCACGCCCGTGGGCGGCGGCATCCGGTCGCTCAACGTGGCGCTGCGCCAGAAGCTGGACCTCTACGCCTGCGTCCGGCCGGTGCGCTGGTTCCCCGGGGTGCCGTCGCCCGTCAAGGAACCGGGCAAGGTGGACATGATCATCTTCCGGGAGAACACCGAGGACATCTACGCCGGCATCGAGTTCAAGTCGGGGTCGCCGGAAGCGCAGAGGGTCATCGGGTTCCTCCAGGCGGAGATGGGCGTCAAGTCCATCCGGTTCCCGGAGACCAGCGCCATCGGCATCAAGCCGGTCTCGGCCGAGGGCTCGAAGCGCCTGGTGCGCGCGGCCCTGGACCACGCGCTGGCGCACGGCCGCAAGAGCGTGACGCTGGTCCACAAGGGCAACATCATGAAGTACACCGAGGGCGGCTTCCGCGACTGGGGCTACGAGCTCGCCCGGCAGGAGTACGGCGCCGTCGAGATCGACGGCGGGCCCTGGTGCCGGCTGCCGAACGGCCTCGTGGTGAAGGACGTGATTGCCGACGCCTTCCTGCAGCAGATCCTGACGCGGCCCGACGAGTACGACGTGATTGCCACGCTCAACCTCAACGGCGACTACATCAGTGACGCGCTCGCCGCGCAGGTGGGGGGCATCGGGATCGCGCCCGGAGCCAACATCAATTACCAGAGCGGCCACGCCATCTTCGAGGCGACCCACGGCACGGCCCCGAAGTACGCGAACCAGGACAAGGTGAACCCGGGCTCGGTCATCCTCTCGGGCGAGATGATGCTCCGGTATCTCGGGTGGAACGAGGCGGCGGACCTCGTCGTGCGCGCGCTGGAGCGGACCATTACCGACCGGCTCGTGACGTATGACTTCCACCGCCAGATGGAGGGGGCCACGCTCCGCAAGACGAGCGAATTCGCCCGGGCGATGGTCGAGCGGATGTAGCCGGCGCCGGCCCCGGTGCACGCGCGTACCATCCGGCTCCTCTCCGGCCCGCTCCTGGCGGGCCTTGGGCTGCGGCTCGGGAGCACCCTTCCGCCCGACGAACGCGCCGTCCTCTGCGTGGCGCTCTGGATGATGGCCTGGTGGCTCACTGAGGCCGTTCCACTGGCGGCCACCTCCCTCCTTCCCCTCGTCCTGCTCCCCGTCCTCGGTGCCGCGCCCATATCGGCGGTGGCCCCGGCCTACGCCAATGAGCTGATCTTCCTCTTTCTCGCCGGGTTCCTGCTGGCGGCGGCGCTGGAGGGATGGCGCGCCCACGAGCGGCTGGCGCTCGCGCTGGTGGCCCGCGCCGGGAACGAGAGCCGCCAGATCATCCTCGGCGTGATGCTGGCCACCGGCCTCCTGTCCATGTGGATCTCGAACACCGCCACCGCGGCCATGATGTACCCGATCGCGCTGGCCATTGGCGGGCTGTTCGGCTGGACCGAGGAAGGGGGGCGCGCCCGCACGGCGCTGATGCTGGGGGTGGCATACGCCGCCTCGATCGGCGGGATGGGCACCCTCATCGGCACGCCGCCCAACCTGATCCTCGCCGCGAGCGCGGAGCGGCTGGCGGGACGCACCCTCGGATTCGGCGAGTTCATGGAGTTCGGGGTGCCGATGGTGGTGGTGCTCCTCCCCGCCTGCTGGGCCCTGCTGGTCTTCGTGGTGCTGCGAGCCAGCGTCTCCCTCGGGCGCGAGGGCACGGCGCTCCTGCGGGAGCGGCGCACGGCGCTCGGCCCCCTCCGGCGCGGCGAGGCCGGGGTGGTGGCGGTGTTCGCCGCCACGGCGGCGGCCTGGGTGCTCCGGGAGCCCAAGGACTTCGGGAGCGTCCGGCTGCCGGGCTTGACGGACCTGCTGCCTGGCCTGGGCGACACCGGCATCGGGTTGGCGGGGGCGCTCCTGCTCTTCGTGCTGCACGCCCGGGGCGACGACGGCGAGCGGCGCCCGCTCCTGCGCTGGCGGGAGGCGCGGGAGATTCCCTGGGACGTTTTGCTCCTCTTCGGGGGCGGCCTTGCCCTGGCCGGGGCGATGGAATCGACCGGGCTCACCGCGCACCTCGCCGGGCAGCTCACGCTCCTCGCGGGGGCGCCGCCGCTAGTGGTCGAGCTGGGCCTGGCCGTGACGGTGCTGCTGCTGAGCGAGCTGGCCTCCAACACCGCCGTGGCGGCCATGGCCATGCCCCTCGCCGCGACCCTGGCCGACGCGACCGGGGTGCCGACCATGACCCTCCTGCTGGTGACGGGGTTCGCCGCTTCCACCGGCTTTGCCCTGCCGATCGCCACGCCGCCCAACGCCATCGTCTTCGGCTCCGGCCAGGTGGCGGTCGGCCAGATGTTCCGGGCCGGGATCCTGCTCGACATCGTGGCGGTCGTGGTCCTCGTGCTGCTCGTGCACCTCCTGGCGCCGCTCCTCCTCGGCCCATGACGACGGCGCCGGGTGGCCAAGCGGCCCCGGCCCGCCCATTATTCATCGGCTTCCTTCCCGGGCGGATTTCCTGACCGAGTTCGACAGGCAGGTCCAAGACGCGATCGGCCCCAGCTACCGCATCCTCAAGGAGCTGGGCGGGGGCGGAATGAGCCGGGTCTTCCTGGCGGAGGAGGTCCAGGTCGAGCGGAAGGTGGTGGTGAAGGTCCTCCCCCCGGAGACCTCCGCCGCCGTGAGCGTCGAGCGCTTCGAGCGCGAGATCCGCCTGGCCGCCCGCCTGCAGCACCCGCACATCGTGCCCTTCCTCACCACCGGTGGCAAGGGCGACCTCCTTTTCTACATCATGCCGTTCATCGAGGGCGAGTCGCTGCGCAGCAAGCTGGCGCGCGAGGGCGAACTCCCGGTGCCGGAGGCGGTGCGCATCCTGCGCGACGTGGCGGATGCGCTCGCCATGGCGCACAAGCAGGGCATCGTCCATCGCGACATCAAGCCCGACAACATCCTCCTGTCGGGCCGCCACGCGCTGGTGACGGACTTCGGCGTGGCCAAGGCCGTCGAGAAGAGCTCGGGCTCCGGCAAGCTGACCTCCCTCGGCGTGGCCCTCGGCACGCCGGCCTACATGTCGCCCGAGCAGGCGGTGGCGGACCCGCACACCGACCACCGCGCCGACATCTACGCCCTCGGCATCGTGGCCTACGAGATGCTCTGCGGGCGGCAGCCCTTCGAGGCCTCCGGTCCGCAGGCCATCATCGCGGCCCACGTGACGCAGCAGCCGCAGCCAGTCGAGCGATTCCGGGGCAACGTACCGCCGGCGCTGGCCGCGCTCATCATGCGGTGCCTCGAGAAGAAGCCGGCCGACCGGCCGCAGAGCGCCGAGGAGATTGTCCACGCCGCCGAGACCCTGGTGACGACCGGGGCGGCGACGCCGGTCGGGATGACCCCGACGGGCACCGCACCCTACGCGGCGGCCGCCGCCCCCCCTCCCGTGGAGCATGGGCATCCGGTGCGCGTGGCGGTGCTCTTCGGCCTCGCCTCCGCGGCGGTGCTCGGCCTCCTCTGGTGGCTCACCCTCCGGGTCGGCCTGCCCGCCTGGATCGTGCCCGGGGCGGGGGTGCTGCTGGCCATCGGCTTCCCGATCATGCTGGCCACCGGTTTGGCCGAGCGGAAGCGCGCCGC
>CAZNLY010000059.1:0-1977 GCA_964574295.1 uncultured Gemmatimonadaceae bacterium | reverse complement strand
TCGGTGACGGACGCCTTCCGGGTGGACCTCTCGCAGTCCCCCGTCATCCGGCTGCTCGACGCCTCCGCCGTGGCGCAGGGACTCCAGCGCATGGGCCGCACCGCCGGGACACCCCTCGACGATGCGCTGGCGCGCGAGCTGGCCCAGCGCGAGGGCGCCAAGGCGGTGATCACCGGGGAAATCGGGCCGGTCGGCAGCGGGTACGTGCTTTCCACCCGCATCATCGCGGCCTCGGATGGGCGGGAGCTCGTGGCGCTCCGGGAGACGGCGGCCGACGAGTCCGAGGTGATTCCCGCCATCGACCGGCTGAGCAAGCGGCTGCGCGAGCGGGTGGGTGAGTCGCTCAAGTCGCTCAACAACACCGAGGCACTCGAGCAGGTCAGCACCGCGTCGCTGGACGCGCTCAAGAAGTACTCGCAGGCGGTGCGGCTCGACGACACCGGCGGCGATCCGGAACTGGCGGCGGCACTGCTGCAGGAGGCGGTGGCGGCGGATTCCACCTTTGCCATGGCCTGGCGGAAGTACTCCGTCATCAGCCGGCGAGCCGGACTGCCGTTCAGCCTGTCACTCGCGGCCGCCCAGCGTGCGTACGACCTCCGCGACCGGCTCCCGCCGCTGGAGCGTCAGCTGGCCATCGCGAACTACTACACCTCGGTGGAGAACGACCCCGACCGGGCGATTGCGGCCTACAAGGCGGCGCTCGAGGTGAACCCGAACGACCGCACCGCGCTCAACAACCTGGCGCTGATGTACCGCGACCAGGCCCGCTGGGAGGATGCGGAGGCGACCGCCCGGCGCGCCACGGCGGTGGACCGGAGCTGGTTTTCCTACGGGCACCTGGCGTTCGCCCTGGTGGCACAGGGCCGGTACGCCGAGGCGGACTCGGCGCTCCGGGAACTCGACCGGTATGTCCCCGGGCAGCCGCGCGGGCTGGCGATGCAGGCCCAACTGCGCTCCGCGCAAGGAGACTACGCCGGTGCCGACAGCATCCTCCGCGTCATCCAGCAGTCGCGCAGCGAGCCGGTCTATCAGGAATTGGCGAGGGGCGACCGGGCGGACATTGCCATCACGCAGGGGCGCCTGGCCGAGGTCGACGGCTGGAACGCCGAGCGCCTGGCCGCCGCGCAGCAGCGCGGCGACGCGATCCGCGCCTACCAGGCGGTGGGCTCCAGCACCTTCCTGGATTTCGCCGTGCGTCGCACGCCCAAGCGCGGGTTCGCGCCGCTGGACAGCCTGATGCGGGAATTCCCCCTCGACAGCATGGCCCCGGCCGACCGGCCGTATGGGTCCCTGGCCCTGATCTACGCGCGGGCGGGCCAGCCGGAGCGGGCCCGGGCCTACCTGACGCTGGACCAGAAGACGGACCCGCGGGGGTGGAACCCGCCGCTCCAGGGTGCGCGGTTCCAGGAGGGCGCGGTGCTCGAGGCGGAGGGCAACCTACCGGGCGCGTTGGCGGCGTACCGGGACGTCGCGACGATGTATGGGCCCTTCGAGTGCCGGCAGTGCGCCTATTTCTCGGTCGGACGCGTCCTGGACCGAATGGGCCAGCCCGACTCCGCGATGGCCGCCTACGAGCTGGCCCTGAACACTCCTGGACTGGGCCGGAACAGCGGCGAGGCGGTGCCCCTGGCTCCCACCCTCCGGCGGATGGGCGAGCTCTACGAGGCCAAGGGCGACCGCGAGAAGGCCAAGGAGTACTACGGCCGCTTCGTGGCCCTCTGGCGCGACGCCGACAGCGATCTCCAGCCGATGGTCCAGGAGGTCCGGACCCGGCTGTCGCAGCTCGCGGCCGAACCGGCCCGGCCGTAGCCCCATGCAGTTCCGCACCATCATCGAGCCGTTCCGGATCCACTCCACCCAACGCATTCGGCACACCAGCCCCGCCGAGCGGGACGCCGCGCTGGCACGCGCGGGGTACAATCTCTTCGGCCTCCGCGGCGAGGAGGTGCTGATCGACCTCCTGACCGATTCCGGCAC
>CAZNLY010000058.1:0-8329 GCA_964574295.1 uncultured Gemmatimonadaceae bacterium | reverse complement strand
AGCCGCTCGCGCAGGTAGGCGCGGGTGTCGAGCCGCCTGGCTCCGTCGAGCCGGAGGGTGTCGAGCAGTTGGCCTGTGGTGGGCCCCGCGACCGGTGCCTCCTCGAGGTAACCCAGCCGGCCGTTGCCGTCGGGAATCGGGAGGTCGAAGCCGATCCGTGCGAGGGCGGCGGCGGGCACGCCGGCGCCGACGGCGCTTGCGAGCACCGCCACCACCGGCGGGGCGCCGGGATGCCGGGCGGGGTTGAAGCCCTGGATGATCGTCGGAAGGAGGGTGCGGCGTGCGAGCGGCGTGGTGGACGAGAGGAGGTCGCGGTCGAGCGGACGGTACACCCACGCGGTGCCGTCGGGGGTCCAGAGCCAGAAGCCGTCGAGGTGGAGTGCGGTGTCCTGCGGGTTGGCGGAGACCGGCACCGGCGGTGGCGCGAGCGGAGCGAGGGGTGCGGCCACCGGCGTGGCCCACAGGGCGCGGTAGCGGCTCCCGTAGAGCCAGTCCTTGAACCCGCCGAAGGCGCCGTGGAACTGGTACTCGGCGCCGGCGGGGACGAGGGTGTCGGCCGGGGCCTGCGCGGCGAGCGGCGCCGCGAGGACAGCGGCGAGCGCGGCGAGAAGGAGGGGGCGCGGCACGGCGGCCCGGCCGCCTAGTCGCGCGCCGTGCCCAGCTCGGACCACGGCCCGCCGAGCGCCTTGTAGAGGCGGACCCCGCTGGCAAGCTCCTGGGCCTGTGCCAGCGCCAGGCTCAGCTCGGCGTTGAAGAGCGAGCGCTGGGCGTCGAGGACCTCGAGGTAGCTGGCGAGGCCGTTCTCGTAGCGGTGTTCCACGAGCGAGAGGGAGGTGGTGAGCGTCGCTGTCTGGGCCGCCTGGGCCGTCACCTGCTCCCGCGTGGTGCGGATGCCGACCAGCGCGTCCTCCACGTCCTGCAGGGCCAGCAGCACCACCTGCTCATAGCGCGCCTGCGCCTGCTCGGCCTGGGCGCGTGCCACGTCCACCTCGCCCTGCAGGCGGCCGCCGGTGAAGAGCGGCACCCGGATGCCGACGAAGAGCGCGTTGGTGTTGTTGGCGCTCTCGAAGAGGGTGGAGAGGTCGTCGCTCACGTAGCCGTACTGGCCGGTGAGGGTGACGGTTGGGAGCCGGTTGCCCCACGCCACGCCGATCCGCGCGTTGGCGGCGCGGAGGTCTTCCTCGGCGGCGCGCACGTCGGGGCGTCGCTGCAGGAGGTCGGAGGGGAGCCCCTCGGGGACGTTGAAGTTGGTCACCTGTTGGTCGAGGGACAGGCCGCGGGGGAGGGAGCGGGGCGGCACGCCGATCAGTGTGCTGAGCGCCGACTCCTGCTCGGCCCGGAGCCGCGCCAGCAGCGCCACGCGCGCCTGGGTTTCCTGGACCTGCGCCTCGAACTGCAGCACGTCGAGCCGCGACACCTGCCCCTCGCGGAAGCGCGCGCGGGACAGCGCGGCGGTGGCCTGCCGGGCCGCCAGGGTGCGGGTGGCCACCAGCAGCTGCTGGTCGAGCTGCAGGAGGCCGAAGTAGCCGGTGGCCACCGCGGCGGCCAGGCTCAGTTCGGCGCCGCGGAGCTCCTCGGTGCGGGCCAGGTACGAGGCCTTGCCCGCCTCGCTGGTGCGCCGGATCCGGCCCCACAGGTCGAGCTCCCAGGCGGCGTCGGCGTTGGCTTCGTAGTAGTCGGTAGAGTACGACGGGAACCCGATGTCCTTGCTCTCGACGTGGCCGCCCCGGCCGGCGAGCCCGACCTGCGGGAAGAACTCGCTCTTGGCAATGGCGTACCGGGCCTGGAACTCCCGCGTCACGGCAATCGTGGCGAGGAGGTCGCGGTTGTGGACGAAGGCGCTGTCGATGAGCGCCAGGAGCACCGTGTCGCCCAGCGTCTGGTCCCAGGTCGGCGCGATGGTGTCGGCCGGCGTGGTGGGTGGCGGCACCATGGGCGGAATGGCCGCCATGGTGTCGGGGACGAGGGTCAGCGTGTCGCTTCGGTACGCCGGGTTGAGCGGCACCGGGGGCCGTTCGTAGCCCGGGCCCACGGCGCAGCCGGCGGCGCCGAGGGCGGTGGCGCCGAGCAGCAGGGCGTGGAGGCGCCTCATGCGGCCTCCCCGGCGGGCGCGGCCTTCTTCTTTTCGCCGGCGCCCGCGATCAGGTAGAAGAAGAGCGGGATGAACAGCACGCCGATGGCGGTGGCGATGAGCATCCCGGAGAAGACGCCGGTGGCGAGCGAGTGGCGGCTCTGGGCGCCGGCGCCCGAGGCGATGAGCATCGGGACCACGCCGAGGATGAAGGCGAAGGAGGTCATGAGGATCGGGCGGAACCGGTCCTTGGCGGCCTCCATCGCGGCGTCCCAGACCGAGTGCCCGCTCACCCGGAGTGCGTTGGCAAATTCCACGATGAGGATCGCGTTCTTGGCGGCCAGGCCAATGACGGTGACCAGGCCGATCTGGAAGTAGAGGTCGTTGGGCACCCCGCGGATGAGGATGCCGATCAGCGCGCCGATCACGCCGAACGGCACGCCGAGGATGACGCCGAAGGGAATGGACCAGCTCTCGTACTGGGCGGCCAGCACCAGGAAGACGAGCAGGATGCCGAGGACGAAGACCAGGTTCCCCTGGCCCTGGGCCAGCTTTTCCTGGTACGACTGGCCGCTGTAGGCGTAGCCGACTCCCCGCTCGGCAAAGGGGGCGGCCGCCCGCTCCACCGCGCCCATCATCTGCCCGCTGCTCTTGCCGGGGCCCGGCTCGGCGGTGACCATCGCGGAGGTGGCCCCGTTGAACCGGGACACCACCGACGGGCCGCCGATGAACTCGGTGCGCACCAGGGACGCGATGGGGACCGTGGCGCCCCCGGGCCCGGGCACGTACAGCTTGCCGATGTCGCCCGGCGTCACGCGGAACTGGGACTGGGCCTCCGCCTGCACCCGATAGGTGCGGCCGTAGAGGTTGAAGTCGTTGATGTACATCGCCGACAGCATTGTCTGGAGCGTCTGGAAAACGTCCGAGAGCTTGACCCCCTGGGTCTTCACTTTCTCGCGGTCCACCGTCACGTACACCTGCGGCGTGTTGACGCTGATGAGCGTGCGGGGCCGGGCCACGTCGGGCGAGCCCTGCAGGGATCCGAGGTACTCCCGCACCACGCCGGCAAAGGCCTTCACCGACCCGCCGGAGCGGTCGAGGAGGTTCATCTCGAGGCCGGCGGTGGTGCCCATGCCGGAGATCTCGGGGAGGTTGAACGCGAAGGCGGTGGCCTCCGGGAGCTGGCTCAGGTCGCGGTTGACCGAGGCGATGATGGCGTTGATCCCCTCGGCCTCCTCCGTGCGCTCGTCCCAGGGCTTCAGCATGACGAACATCGTGGCCACGTTGGTCTGGTTGGCGTCCATGATGTAGTCGAACCCCACCAGCGACACCACGTTCTGCACCCCGGGCTTGCTGGCCACGATCCGCTCGATGGCGGCCACCGCCGAGTCGGTCCGCTGCCGCGAGGCGCCCGAGGGCAGCGTCACGCCCAGGGCGAAGTACCCCTTGTCCTCGGTGGGAATGAAGCCGCCGGGGATGGTCTTGAAGAGCACGACGATGAGCGCCAGGATGACGGCGAAGCCCGCCAGGAAGGTCTTGGGCCGGCCGAGGACGCCGCGCACGCCGCCCAGGTAGGTCTGGGTGAAGCGGTCGAAGACCTCGTTGAACTTGGTGAAGAACTTCCCCTTGGTGGGGTGCTCGTCCTTGATGAGCAGGGTGCAGAGCGCGGGCGTGAGCGTCAGCGCCACCACGCCCGAGAGGATGACCGACACCACGATGGTCACGGCGAACTGCATGAACATCGCGCCGGTGATGCCCCCCATGAAGCCGACGGGCACGAACACCGCCGCCAGCACCAGCACGATGGCGATCAGCGCGCCCGTCACCTGGCCCATCGCCTTGTCGGTGGCCTCCACCACGCCGACGTGCTCCGTGGCCATGATCCGCTCGACGTTCTCGATGACCACGATGGCGTCGTCCACCACGATGCCGATGGCCAGCACCAGCCCGAAGAGGGTCAGGATGTTGATCGAGAAGCCGAGGAAGGCCATCCCGGCGAAGGTGCCAACGATGGACACCGGCACCGCGAGCAGCGGGATGAGCGTGGTGCGCCAGCTCTGGAGGAAGATGAACACCACGAAGGTGACCAGGATCATCGCCTCGACGAGGGTGTGGAGCACCTCCTCGATCGAGGCGGTGATGAACGGCGTGGTGTCATAGGAGACGGTGTAGCCGACGCCGGCCGGAAAGTTCCGGCTCAGGTCGCCGAGCCGGTTGAGGATGTTCTGCTTGACCTCGAGGGCGTTGGCACCCGCCCGCAGGTACACCAGGAGGAGGGCCGTGGGCTTGCCGTCCAGGCGGCCGAGGAGGTCGTAGTTCCGGGCGCCGAGCCGCACGTCGGCAATATCGGACATCCGGAGCACGGCCCCGTCGCGGCCGGTGCGGAGGATGATGTTGCCGAACTCCTCGACGGTCTTGAGGCGGCCCTTCGTGGTGACCGTCAGCGTGAGGTCGGTGCCGGGGGGCGAGGGCTCGCGGCCCACGCGGCCGCCGGGGTTGGTGGTGTTCTGCTCGCGCACGGCGGCCTGGATGTCGGCCACGGTGAGGCCGAGCTGGGCCATCCGGTCGGGATCGACCTGGAGCAGCATCGAGAACTCGAGCTGCCCGAAGGTATAGGCGTCGCCCACACCATTGATGCGCTTGACCTCGTCCTCGAGGTAGATCTTCGAGTAGTTGCTGAGGTACTCGGCGTCGTACCGGGGGTCGTCGGAGGTGAGCGCCACCATGAGCAGGATGTCGGGCTGCGACTTCTTGACGGTGATGCCCTGCCGCCGCACCTCCTCGGGGAGCTGCGGCTCGGCCAGCTTGACCTGGTTCTGCACGTCCACCGCGGCCAGGTCCTGGTTGCGGCTGATGTCGAAGAAGATCGACAGGTTCATCGAGCCGTCGCTGCCGTTCGACGACTTGTAGTAGAGCAGCCCCTCCATGCTGGAGAGCTGCTGCTCGATCGGCGCCGCCACCGCCTCCGCCACGTCCTCGGCGGTGGCGCCGGGGTAGGTGGCCGTCACCTTCACGCTGGGGGGCGTGATGCGGGGATAGAGCGTGATCGGCAGGGCGGCGATGGCCGCGATGCCCAGCAGCACGATGACGATCGAGATGACCGACGCCAGGATCGGGCGCCGGATGAAGAGGTTTTTCGGGACGTAGGGTGGCCGGGGCTCGCCCCCCGCCGGCGGCGCGTGCTCGCTCATGGAGTGGCGCCCGCGGCGGCGGCCGCCGCAGAGTCCGCGCCCGTCACGACCCGCACCGGCTGGCCCGCCACGACGCGCTGGGTGCCGTCCACCACCACCCGCTCCCCCGCCACCAGGCCGCTGTCAATGACCCAGCCGTCGCCCTCCCACGAGGAGGCCACCACCGTCCGGGGACGGGCGGTGTCGCCCTCCGCCACCACGTACACGAAGGCGCCGGTGAGCCCCTGCAGTACCGCCCGCTGCGGCACCAGGATGGCGCCCTTGCGGGTCACGCCAAGGAGGCGCACGCGCACGAACTGGCCCGGCAGGAGAATCTGCTGCGGGTTCTGGAACTCGGCGCGGTACTGCTGGGTGCCGGTCCGCGTGTCGAGCGAGAGGTCGGCGAAGTTGAGGGTGCCCCGCGAGGGCAGGAGCGTGCCGTCCGAGAGCCGGACCTGCACCGAGATGCTGCGCGGGTTGAAGGCGAGCTTCCCCTCCTCGCGCTCCCGCCGGAAGCGGAGGATCTCGAGGTCGCTGGGGCTGAAGTAGGCGTAGATCGGGTCGATCTGCTGCAGGTCGGTCAGGATGTCGGCCGGACCGGTCACGCGGGCGCCGAGCGGAAGGTTGGCCCGTCCCGCGCGCCCGGAGATCTCCGCCCGGATCCAGGTGTCGTCATAGTCCTTCTTCGCCCGGTCGGCGAGGGCCTGCGCCTCGGCATAGGACGCCTGGGCCTGCTGCAGCTCGGTGGTGGCGTCGTCCACGTCCTTCTGCGAGACGGCCCCCTCGGCGAGGAGTGGCGTCAGGCGACGGAGGGTTCGCTCGGCGTTGTCGAGACGCGCCTTCGCGTTGTCCGCTGCGGCCGCGGCGCTCCGGTAGGTGGCCTCGTAGGTGGTCGGGTCGAGCCGGAAGAGGACGTCCCCCTTCTGGACGTCGCTTCCCTCGCGGTACGGCCGATCGACGATGACGCCGTTGAGCTGGGAGCGCACCTCGATGTACTTGGAGGCCGCCCCCTGGCCCACCAGTTCGATCCCGGCCGGAATGTCCCGCGGCTCGGTGGTGACGACCGTGACGTTGGGGGGCGGGAGCTGCACCGCGTCGGCGCCGCCGCAGGCGGCCGCGCCGAGGGCCAGCCCTGCCAGGGCCAGACGGGTTCCGGGACGCTTCGGGATATGCACGCGGAGATCCTCAGAGGGGAGCCGCCCGGCGCGGGCGGTCGGATCGGGGTTCACCTGGGGCCGGAGGCCGGCCCTGCCACCGGGAAAAGGTGCCCCGCCGCGGGGGGGCAGTCAAGCACGGAGACGAGCGGCGCGGGCCCCGTTTCACGCTGGCAATCCCGCCCCGGCGCGCCCACCTTGCAGGCCATGCTGGCCCCCCTCGTCTTCCTGGCCGCCGCGCTGGGGTTCCCGAGCCCGGCGCCCCCCGCGCCCGCCACCGGCTGGCAGCGGGTCGGCGCCGGGATCTCGTGCCGCGACACCGGCCGGACCCGACTCTACGGCACCTTCGTGGCCTACGGCGGGTGGGGGGTCAAGGAATCGTGGGCCCGGGCCTGGGTGGACGAGGTCTATCGGACGGCCCTTGTCCGGCGGGGGATTCGCTACCTCTGCGCGGTCCAGGGGCCGGCGGCGGTGGACTATGCCGGGCGCGAGATCGGCAACGCGGCGCTGGGCGCGTGGCTGCTGGGCCACCCGCGCGGGCTCGTGATCGTCGCGGCGCACTCGAGCGGGAGCTTCGTGGCCCACGAACTGTTCGGCGAACTGGAGGCGATGGGGCCGCGGGGAGAGGCGCTGCTCGGGCGCACGGTCTACTTCGACTTGGACGGCGGCGAGTCGGGGCTCACGCCGGCCATCGTGGAGCAGCTTCGGCGGGCCTATTTCGTCTATGCCGACGACAGCACGACCGGCACCCGCTCCGCCAACGCCGCCACGATGATCGACCTGGGCACCCGGTACGCGGCGGCGGGTGGGGTGCTGGCGGTGAATGCGAGCCGGTCGGGGTGCCGGGCGGGGGCCAGGTGGTGCCTGCACGACGCGCTGGTGACGGAGCGCCCGCACAACCCGGAGACGTACGACCTCGAGCGCGACTACCAGGGGTTCCTGCCCGACCGCCCGGCGGCGGTGGCGTATCTCGCGGCGCCGTGGAATCCGCCGGCGCCGGCGACGGCCCCGCCGCCCGCGCCCTAGGGCGTCCCCGTTCCCTCGAGGTCCGACACCAGCTTCGCGATCTCGGCATTGCCGGGATTGAGCGCCGCCAGCCGCCGCGCCGCCACCAACGCCGTGTTCCGCCGCCCCGTGGCGGCCGCGATCGACGCCAGCCCGTAGAGCAGTTCCTGGTCGTCGGGCGCGGTGCGCAGTCCGCCCTCGAACGCCGCGATGGCCGCGTTGCCGTCGCCCGCCTCATAGAGCGCCACCCCGTACACATAGACGTAATGCGGCTGGCCGGATGAGGCCGCGGCCTTGAGCCACGGCAGCGCCTCGCCCCGCTTCTGCTGGCGGACGAGCGCGAGTCCGAGCTGGTATTCGAGGTCCACGTTTGCCGGCACCCGCGCCAGCCCGGCGCGCAGCACCGAGTCGGCCGCGGCGTCGCGCCCCGCCACCCGGTAGAGCTCGGCGAGCTGCGCGTACGCGGCCACGAACTGCGGCTGCATGGCGAGCGCCCGCCGGTAGGCGGCCTCCGCCTCCTGCGGCCGCCGGAGCCGGACCTCGAGCGCGCCGAGGTTGACCCAGGACTCGGGGCGGTCGGCGTTGAAGAGCTGGCTCGCGCGGTACTCGTCGAGGGCGCGGGCATACGCGGCGCGGTCCTCCTCCGACCACGCCGAGTCGGGGAACCCCGCCACCGCGGTGAAGGCGGCGAGGCGCACCGTCCGCACCGAATCGCGGAGCAGCGGGAGCGCCATCGGCACCCGCATCTCGACGCCGACCACCTCGAGTTGGTCGGCGGCCGCGCGGCGGAGGAGCGGGTCCCGCTCGGCGAGTGCCATCTGGAGCGCGCTGAGGCCGTAGGGCGACGGATTGGCCGGAAGGAGTGTGACGGCGGTGGCGCGCACGATGCCGGGCTGGGCGGTGTCACGCGAGAGGCCCACCAGCGCCTG
>CAZNLY010000057.1:0-8822 GCA_964574295.1 uncultured Gemmatimonadaceae bacterium | reverse complement strand
GGGACTGCTGGCGGCGGCGATCCTCGCCGCCCTCTGGCCGGTGATCTACTCGTACGTCGAGTGGCGGCGGGAAAAGGAGGCGGCCAGCCGGGCCTGATTGGCCCGCCGCCGGTTCTCAGGGGGCTGTCGGGGTTGGCGGCAGGGTGGCCAGAAACACCAGGAACTGCGCTCCCACCACTCGCTGGCCGACTTCGTTGAGGTGCGCGCCGTCGGCGGTGGCGTACGCGGGGTTGAGCGATTGGGACGTGGCCGGCGTGGCCGGGACTCCCGTCTCGGCTCCCGCGAGGTCGAAAATGGGGTCGACGCCGCCGTACCGGGCCAGGAGCAGGGCGTTGTAGCGCCGCACCTTGTCCAACTGTGCCCGCGCGGTTTGCCGTCCCAGGAGCCGCCTGGCGATGTCCTTCAGGGAAAACCGCTCCGCGGTGACGGGCGCGGTCACATGCACGATCTGCAGGTCGGGGCGCGCACGACGAAGCGCCTCGACGCCCCGCTCGTAGTCCGCAAACACCGATTCGGGTTCGGTGCCCAGCGGGAAATCCGCAAAGCAGTACTTCTGCACGCCGATCTCGATGCGGTTCACGGTGCCCGACTCCACGATCCGCGCGAAGTCCGCGGTCTTGCCCGACGGGTCCCCGTTCTCCCCAACGAAGTTGTGGAAGATCGCGCCGCCCGCGATCGTGTCCGGCTCACTCGAACGGATCAACCGGACGGGCAGGGACGGATGCTCCTGGAGGAGCGCCGTGATCCCGTCCACCATGTTGCCCCCGACGGACATGTGAGCGAAGAAGATCCGCCGTTGCGCGAGGGCCTCCCACTGGGAGGGCGCGACGGCCTGCAGGATCGGGGTGGCGTCGGTGGGAGGCGTGGGCATGGTGGAGTCGCCGCAGGCGGCCAGGATGGCCGCGCCGCTCAGGAGTCGGGGAATCGTCGCGAGACGGGGCATCGGCGCCCGGTGATCCATGGGGTCAGGCGGTGAGGTCGCGGAGCTTGCGAGCGGGATAGCCGGCAACGAGGGTGTTCGGGGGTATGCTGCCGCCGACGACGGAGCCGGCCGCGACGACGGACCCGTCACCGATGGTGACGCCCGGCATGATCTTGGCGTTGTCACCGATCCAGACGTTGTTGCCGATCACGATCGGCTTGACTTCCTCGGCCGCCGGCGGGAGGTGGGCGCGGCGCTGCTCGGGGTTGAGTGGGTGCCCGCTGGAGTCGAGCATGGCCACGCCCTGCGCAATCAGGCAGTCCTCCCCGATCCTGATGCTCTTCCCCACCGCAAAGCTGCAGCCGTGGCCGATCGTCGTCCGGTCGCCGATTTCGAGTGTGGGTCGTTCGCTGAAGCTCGCGCCGAACGTGAACGTGCACCGGCCATCCACCGTCACGTCGTCGCCCAGGATTATGCGCCCCGCCCCCTGCACCCAGTGGATGAAGACTCCCGTGCGCAGGCCCCGCCCCACCCGGTAACAATAGGCCCGGAACAGTGGCTCGCACACAAGGATGCGGTACACCTGATACCAGAGAGTCCGGAGGGCCAGGAACACCCACAGGACCGGCCGAAGCAAGGCCGGCGGGAGCGGAAACGGAATGCTCACGCTCCGCCGCCGGGCGCGCTTGAGCCACTTGACGAACGGGTGGGTGGAGGTTGCCAGCCGGTGGCGCAGTCGTGCCAGCATGCGGGTCGGCGCCCCGGCTCAGGCCGCGGCGGCGCGCTTGGCCGCAATGAACCGCGCGATGGCCCGCAAGCTGCCCAAGTTGGCCTCGGTGATCTCCTCGTTGGCCGGTGTCACGCCGAACGCCTCCTCCAGGTAGTTCATCACCTCGAGGACCCCCATGGAATCGACGACGCCCCGCTTGAGGAGCGAGTCGTCGTCCGAGAGGACGAAGTCGGGCTTCATGTACAGGAAATTCTCCGTGATGAAGCCGCGCACCGACGCCAGGATTTCACCTTCGGTCATGAGTCCGGATCCGGGATGGGGAGTGGGGGCCACGATCAAGATCGCTGGGCGCCGTGCCCGAGGACAAGGCGGGCTTCCGGCGCCGCCTCGTCGGTCGAGAGGCACACGTCCGCCCGGTCAACTCCAAGAGGCGCCGGGCGGGTCCCCCCCTGGATGAAGGTCTGGTGCCAGAGCTGGGCCGACAGCACGCCGACCAGCGCCTGCTGCTCGCGGATGCCGGCGGCCCGCCCTCCCCGGCACCGCTGGACCAGCCCCCCGACCGCCCCCGGTTCGAACAGGCCCGCCACTCGCACCGCCTCCTCCGACAGCGCCTCGGCCACCCAGGGCGGTGCCCCGGGGCCGAGGAACGGGGGCGCGTCAGGCGCACGGTACGGCTGCTTGGTGCGCTCGGCGACCGCCTGCGGCAGTCGGGTGCGCGCCCAGCGCCGGAGGATGCGCTTCTCCCTGAGCCCGAGGAGGCGAGAATTCGTCGGGAGGGCGCCGGCAAACTCGAAGAGCCGGTGGTCGAGGAAGGGGTACCGCCCTTCGACGGCGTGCGCCATCCCCACCCGGTCGGCCTGGCTGCTGAGGAGGTACGGGGAGAGCAGGGTGACCATCTCCAGGTAGGCCGCCTGGTTGAGCGGCGACCACCGGCCGAACGCCTGCGGGAGCGAGGCTCGGAGCTCCTCGAGGGCATGCACCCCCCTGGTCGCGGCTTCCATGTCCGCCCCGTAGAACTCACGGATCCAGCCCGCCGTCCGGAAGCGGGGCAGGTGCGAGATCAGCGGATCGCCCTCGTGGCCAGCCCCGAGGAAGCTCCGCCGCCAGAGTTCGCCGCCCTTGGCGCCCCCCTGGGGCGCCAGGTATGGGTAGAGCCGGTCGAAGAGCCTGGGCCGGACCGTGGAGGCCGGCTGGCGCATGCAGAAGAGCCGGACCGCGACCTCCTTGAAGAGGTCGTACCCGAGGAAGAGCTCGTCGGCTCCCTCGCCGGTCAGCACGACGGTGATCCCCGCCTGCCGCGTGGCGCGGGCCAGGTGATACATGGGGGCCGGTGCGGTGCGGAGGATGGGCGTCTCGGTGTGCCGGATGACGTCGGGAAAGACCGCCGCGATGTCGGCATGACCGATGTGCGCCACCGTGTGCATCGAACCGACGTCGCGCGCCACGGCCTCCTGAAAGGCGCTCTCGTCGAACCGCGGGTCCTGGAAGGTGATCGAGAAGGTCCGGAGGGTGAACGGGGAGGCCTCGGCCGCGAGCGCCGACGTGATGCTCGAGTCGAGCCCCCCGCTCAGGTACGCGCCTACGGGCACGTCGGCCCGGAGGCGGAACCCCACGCTGGAGTGGAGCAGGTCGTCGAGGCGTTGCAGCGCCTCGGCCGGCTCCTCGGCCTGCTCGGGATAGTCCAGCTGGTAGTAGCGGTGGAGGGAGAGCTCTCCCGCCGACCAGGACGCCCAGCACCCCGGTTCGAGCGACCACACGTCGCGAAACGGCGTCCGGGGCGGGCGCGCCGCCCAGAAGGTGAACACCTGGTCGAGGCCCGCCGCATCGGCCTCCGCCCGCACCGCCCCCGTCGCGAAGAGCGCCTTCACCTCGGAGCCGAAGTGGAGGTCGCCGTCCCGTTCGGCGTAGAAGAGCGGCCGGACCCCGAAGCGGTCGCGCGCCAGCACCAGCCGCCGGGCGCGCCGGTCGTACAGGGCGAACGCGAACTGGCCGTTCAGCTTGCCGAAGAGCTCCGGCCCCCATTCCTCCCACCCGTGGACCAGCACCTCCGTGTCGGAGCGCGAGTGGAACCGGTGGCCGCGGGCCTCGAGTTCCGCCATCAGTTCCCGGTAATTGTACACCTCCCCGTTGTAGCTGACGACGACGCTGCCGTCCTCGTTCGTCATCGGCTGGGCCCCGCCCGCCAGGTCGATGATGCTCAACCGGACGTGCGCAAGCCCGACCTCGGGTGAGGTGAAGAAGCCGTATCCGTCCGGGCCCCGGTGCCGGATGGCGGCGGCCATCCGGCCCAGGGTGTCGAGTGCGACCCCGCTCGCGTTCCGTCGGGCGATGCCGGCGATCCCGCACATCAGTCGGGTGAACCACCCTCGAGCGGAACATCCTCGACGAGGAGCGACGTCACGTGCAGGGAGGACGTCGTCCGGCGCTTCTGTTCGATGTCGTGGTACAGCGCCTCCACGAGCGCCGGGGCAAGCTGGAGCTCGTTCGCCGCCTCCGCCGGTGTGCGGTGTGCGTTGTGGGCGCGGAGCACCAGGTCCAGCACCCTGGCGGGCGCCGAGAAGTAGAACTCCTCCTGGGTCTGCGGCAACGAGAAGGTGTCGGTCGTCGGAGGGCGATCCGTCACCGACTTCGGCACCCCGAGGTGGGCGGCCAGGGCATAGACCTCGGTCTTGTAGAGGTGCGCGATCGGCTTGAGGTCCGCCAGGCCGTCGCCGCCCTTGACGAAGAAGCCCTGGTCGTACTCCAGCCGGTTGGGGGTGCCGACGACTGCGTAGTGGAGCCGGTCCGCGTGGTAGTACTCGAGCATCTTGCGCACGCGCTGCTTGAAATTGGTCGCCGCGACGATCTGGCGATATTCGGCGGCGCCGAGCCGCTCGATGCGTTGCGGGCCATCGGGTGGCTGGACCACGAGCTGGGTGATGTTGATCGCGCCGGGCCGTGCCCCCCCGGGGATGGCCAGCTTGCAGCGCCAGCCGCTGCCGTATTCCGGCACCGCGCGCCGGATCGCCTCATCACGCCGCGAGTAGCACCCCGCCGCCTCGAGGATGGGGGCGATGTCCTCCACGGCGTGGGCAATGCCGAGCTTCGTGGCCCACTCGCGCGCGATCGTGAGGCTCTGCGGATCGCTGTCGCGCTCGGGAAGGAAGAGCCCGAAGACCCTCGATGGCCCCACCGCCCGCACCGCGAGCCCCGCGCAGACGCTGCTGTCCACGCCCCCGCTCATGGCCACGACGAGGCCTCGGCGATGGAGGCGCTCGGTCAGGTGCTCCCGAATGGCCTGGGTGATCTGCTCGGTGAGCGCAGCGGGGTCGCGAAAGGCTGCCCCCGGTGGTGCAGATATTGCGGGCATCGCAGAATGTTCCTTATCGTTGGGCGCGGCGTCGGGGCCGCACAGTCGAGCACCCGGCACAGTGAAACGCACAGAGGAGGCGGAGTGTCCTCGGGAACTGCTGCCTCACTCGAGTCGCTGGCCTCGGGCAACTTCGCCGGGCTGCTTCGGTCGGCCGGCGCGTCGTTCGGCAACCGCGTCGCCATCGAGGCCGACGGCACCTCAACCTCATTTGCCGAGCTGGCCGCCCGTGCCGAGTCGGTTGCCGCCGCCCTCGCGGAGGCCGGCTTCCAGCCGGGAGACCGCGCCGGCATCCTGCTCCCGCGTGGTGCGGAGGCCGCCGCCGCGTTCTTTGGCGTGCTCTGGGCCGGCGGTATTGCCGTCCTCGTCAACGAACTCTACCAGGTGCGGCAGGTCGAACACGTCCTGCGGCACGCGGGCGCCAAGCTCCTCATCGCCAGCCCGGACCTTCTGGGCGGCTTTCCCCGGGCGCCTGACTTTGGGGGGCAGATCCTCGCCCCGACGGCCATCCGGAAGGGCTTGGCGGCTGCCGTCGTGCGTTCCGTCGGCGACCCTGCCCAGTTGGTGTACACCTCGGGCTCCACCGGACAGCCCAAGGGAGTCCTCGTCGGGCACGGCAATTTGTGGGCCGGGGCCCTGACGGTCGCTCGGTATCTCGGTATCAGGCAAGACGATAGGATCGCCAGCGTCCTGCCCTTCGGCTTCGTGTACGGCTTCAACCAGCTGGCCTGCTCGCTGGTCGCCGGTGCCACCCTGAGCGTCGAACGCGCACTGTTGGCGCAGGACCTGGCCACCAGCCTGGCGGAGCACCAGATCAGCGTCCTGGCCGGGGTGCCACCGCTTTGGCTGCAACTCCTTGGAGCACCTGCATTTACCGAGGCGCCACTCCCGCGACTGCGGGTGCTGACCTGCGCCGGCGGCCGACTTCCCCCGGAGTCCGCCAAGGCGCTGCGGTCCGCGCAGCCCCAGGCCAACCTGTTCCTGATGTACGGGCTGAGCGAGGTCTTCCGGAGCACCTACCTCCCCCCGGATGAGGTGGACGCCCACCCCGATTCGATGGGGCGGGCCATCCCCGGAGCCGAGGTGTATGTGGTGCGGGAGGACCTGTCGCGGTGTCCCCCGGGCGAAGTTGGGGAGTTGGTGCATCGCGGGCCAACCGTGGCGCTGGGTTACTGGAATGACCCGGAAGCCACGGAGCGGGTCTTCCGGGCGGGTCCGCTCCCCACCCTGGGGGTGCCCGCGGGGGAGCGCGTGGTGCTGTCCGGCGACTTCGTCCGCAGCGATGAGGAGGGCCGGCTGTATTACGTCGGGCGCCGGGACCACATGATCAAGACGCTGGGCTACCGGATCAGCCCCGACGAGGTGGCAGACGTCATCCATGCCTCCGCCCAGGTCACCGACGTCGTCGTCCTTGGCGAGCCCGATCCCACCCGGGGGCAGCGCATCGTGGCGGCCGTCGTCCTTCGCCCCGACGGCAGCGTGGCAGGCATCAAGCGGCACTGCGCGACCGAATTGCCGCGATACATGCAGCCGACGCGATTCGTCCAGCTGCCCGCAATGCCCCGCGGGCCCGCCGGCAAGTACGACTTCGAGGCCATTCGCGGCATGCTGAGGCCGAACGCCGGGTGACGGAACCTTCCGGGACGGAAGCGCGCTCGACGCCGCTCGACGGCATCCGCGGTGTCGCCATCTTCATCGTCCTCGTCCACAATTCGGCCTGGATTGCCGGCGAGAGTACCCGCTTCCTTCTGAAGCTGGCCACCGCCATCACGGCCACCGGATGGCTCGGTGTGCAGCTGTTCTTCGCGCTCTCGGGCTACCTGATCACCGGGATCCTGCTGGACACGAAGGGCTCGCCGCACTACTTCCGCTCCTTTTACATCCGGCGATCGCTCCGGATCTTCCCGCTGTACTACGCCTTCCTCCTCGCCATGCTCGTCGTGGCCCTCACGCTGGGATCGACGGCGGTCATCGGACCGCCTCCCTGGTATTACTGGGTGTACCTCCAGAACTGGGTCAGCCCGCTCGCGGCGGGGTACCACGGCCTGGCGCACCTCTGGTCCCTCGCCGTCGAGGAGCAGTTCTATCTCGCCTGGGCGCCGGTGGTCTGGTGGCTCAGTCGGCGCGGCCTCACTCGTCTCTCCGTTCTCCTCATCCTCGTCACCCCGTTCATCCGGGCGGCGATCCGCGCGGCGGGCATGCCCGACAACGCCGCCTACGAATTCACGATCGCCCGATGGGACGCACTGGCGGTCGGGGCGCTCATCGCGCTGCTCGTCCGGGATGACGCCGCGACGCGGCGGCTCGCTCGGTGGTGGGGGCCGATCACGGTCGGGGCGGCTGCGGCGCTTGCGCTCCTGGTGGCCGTGCAGCACGGGTTCCACCAGGATGGGTGGGGAACGCAGGTCCTGGGGCAGAGCCTGGTGGCAATCCTGTCGGGGTCGCTGATCGTGGCGGCCACTGCCACGGGGCCGGCGGCTCCGGTCAGGGTGCAGCGCGCCCTGTCGCACCCATCGCTCGTGGTACTCGGCAAGTACAGCTATGCGATGTACATGCTGCACATGCCCATTACCCGCCTGCTCGAGCCGGTGCTCGGAGAGGTCGTCCGCGGGACTGACACCCCGTTTCGTCTCCTGCGCCTCGCCCTGTACATCGGGCTGGTGCTGGGGCTGAGCCTGCTCGGCGCCATCGTGTCATGGCGTGTCCTCGAGCGCCCGTTCCTCGACCTCAAGGACCGTTTCGCGCCCCGGCCTCAGTCGGCCCTGAGCACCGCCCCCTTGAGGTAGCCCGTCTCGGGAATCGTCAGCACCTCGGGATGGTCGGCCGGCTGGCCCAGCACCGCCTCCAGCGTGAGGCGCCGCCCGCTGTCGGCCGCCGCGGACGCGAGCATCTGCAGGAATTCCGGCCGGTGGACATGGTACGAGCAGGAGGCCGTCACCAGTACACCGCCCGGCGCCAGGATCCGCATCGCACGAAGGTTCACCTCGCCATAGCCCCGCAGCGCCTGGCCCACCGCGCCGCGATGCTTGGCAAAGGCGGGCGGATCGACCACGATCAGGTCGAACCGCCGCCCCGCCCGCTCCCACGCGCGGAGCGCCTCGAAGGCGTCGCCCTCCACCCAATCAATGTTTGTGAACCCGTTGAGCACGGCGTTCTCGGTGCCCCGCGCCAGCGCCTCCCGGCTGGCGTCGAGCGCCGCCACGCGCCCCGCCCGCTGCGCCAGGTGGAGCGCAAACGACCCGTGGTACGCAAAGCAGTCGAGGGCGGTGCCGCCGGGCTTCACCAGGCAGCCGGCCAGCATGCGGTGCTCCCGCTGGTCGAGGAATGCCCCGGTCTTCTGCCCATCCCACGGCGCCGCGAGGTACCGCACCGTGCCCTCGCGCACCTCGATGGCCTCGGGCACCGACCCGTGGACCAGCTCCACCCCCTCCGTGAGGCCCTCCTGCCGGCGCACCCCCGCGTCGTTCCGGAGGAGGATTCCCGCGGGCCCCAGCACTTCCGTCACCGCCGCGATCACATCGGCCCGAAGCGTCTCGAGCCCCGCGGAGAGGAGCTGGGCCACCACCCACCGGTCGTAGCGGTCTATCACCAGCGACGGCAGTCCGTCGCCCTCGCCATGCACCACGCGGTAGGCGGTCGCATCGATGCCGCCCCGCCGCGCCAGCGCAGCCGAGAGCTTCTCGCGCCACCACGCCGTGTCCACCGGCCGCTCGGTGCGCTCGAGGAGCCGGAGCCGGATTTCCGAGGCGGGGCTCGCGAGCGCCTGGCCGAGGAAGCGGCCCCGCGGGTCGGTCACCGGCACCACGCCCGCCGCCTCGACC
>CAZNLY010000056.1:0-8993 GCA_964574295.1 uncultured Gemmatimonadaceae bacterium | reverse complement strand
GCCGCCACGCGGTTCAGCGTGCCGACCCCGCAGGCGGACGTGCCGATCGGCTCCTACAAGGACAGTTTCCGCGGCCTCCTGACCTTCGTGAAGGTGGACAGCGCCACGGGGCGGATGTCGATCGCCTTCCAGATCCTGATGCCGGGCCTCAACTACGACCTGGCCCGTGCCGGGAAGGGCCCGTCGCGCGAGTGGGCGTTCTTCACCTCCTACAATTCCGAGCAGGCCAGCACCCTGCTCGAGGTGAACGCCTCGCAGAACGACAAGGACTACATCGCCGCCGTGCACTGGACAGTGGCCGAGCAGTGCGTGGCGCAGGGCAAGGCCAAGACGATCCCGGCCCGGTACGCCCACAACGTGACCGATCCGGTGAGCCATGTGGCCAGCAGCACCATGGAGACCACCACCACCTTCCTCGACGCGCGCGACTGCCCCGGCGTGGTGTACTACCTGCCGACGCCCAAGTCGCCCCACGGCGTGGACGTGGACCCCTCCGGCGAGCTGATCGCCGCCGGCGGCAAGCTGGCGAGCCTGATCCCGGTCTTCGGCTTCTCCCGCATCCAGAAGGCCATCCAGGACCAGGCCTTCGATGGCGAAGTGAACGGGATCCCGGTGCTCAAGTACGACGCCGTGATTGCCGGCGAGGTCAAGGAACCCGGCCTGGGGCCGCTCCACACCGAGTTCGACGGGCAGGGGAACGCCTACACCTCGATGTTCCTCTCCTCCGAGATCGTGAAGTGGTCGCTCAAGGACTTCACCGTCCTCGACCGGATCCCGACCTATTACTCCATCGGGCACCTCTCGATCCCGGGCGGCGACACCAAGCGGCCGTTCGGGAAGTACGTGATTGCCCTCAACAAGATCACCAAGGACCGCTACCTGCCGACCGGCCCCGAGCTCACGCAGTCGGCGCAGCTGATCGACATCAGCGGCCCCAAGATGCAGATGCTCCTCGACTTCCCGACCATCGGCGAGCCGCACTACGCGCAGGCCATCCCGGCGTCGATGCTCACCGCCGCCCAGGTCAAGACGTACGACCTGGCCACGAACAAGGACCCGTACGCCGCGCTGAGCGAGGCGGCCACCGGCGTCACGCGGCAGGGGCGCGTGGTGCACGTCAAGATGACCAGCATCCGCAGTCACTTCGTGCCCGACAACATCGAGGGCGTGCAGGTGGGCGACTCGGTCTACTTCCACGTCACCAACCTCGAGCAGGACTGGGACGTGCCGCACGGCTTTGCCATCACGGGCCTGAACAACTCCGAGCTCCTGATCATGCCGGGCGAGACGCGGACAATCGTCTGGGTGCCGATGAAGCCGGGGGTGTTCCCCTTCTACTGCACCGACTTCTGCTCGGCGCTCCACCAGGAGATGCAGGGCTGGGTGCGGGTCTCCCCGCGCGGCAGCAACACGCCGATCGCCTTCAATACGCCGGCCAAGCAGTAGGGCCGATGCGGCCGGGAGGGGGACGGTCCCCCTCCCGCGCCGCGCCTCCCGAGGCAGCCATGTCCCGCACCACCCGCCTGCTCGTCGCCCTCGCCGCCCTGGCCCTCGGCATCGTCTACCTCCGGCCGCTCTGGCACATCAGCCTCGACGCCCCCCAGTACCCCGAGGGCATCGGGCTCTACATCGCGGCCGACAAGATCGTCGGCGAGAAGCCGCAGGACCTGCACAGCATCAACTCGCTCAACCACTACATCGGGATGAAGGCGATCGAGCCGGACGACATCCCCGAGCTCCGCTTCATGCCGAGGATCATCGCGGGGCTGATCGCCGCGGGGCTCCTGGTGGCCATCGTGGGCCGCCGGGGCCTCCTCACCGCGTACGCCGCGCTGCTGGTGCTCTTCTCGCTGGCCGGCCTCGCGGACTTCTACAGGTGGTCGTACGATTACGGGCACGACCTCAACCCCCACGCCGCCATCAAGGTGCCCGGGATGTCCTACCAGCCGCCGCTCATCGGCACCAAGCAGATCCTCAACTTCCACGCCTCGAGCTGGCCGGCGTCGGGGGGCTGGGTGGTGATGGCCGCCGTGGCGCTGGTGGTGGGGCTGGCGGTGCTGGAACACCGGCGGGCCCGGGCCGCCGCCGCGTGACCCGGCGGACCGCGCTCCTGGCCGCCGCCGCGCTCGCCTGCGCCGGGCCGGGACCCACCGCGGTGCCGCTCGGCACTGCGGCGTGCGAGCACTGCCACATGTCGATCGCCGACCCGCGCTTTGCCGCCGAGCTGGTGACGCGCACCGGCAAGGTCTTCTACTTCGATGACGCCGGCTGCCTCGCCGCCTTTGCGGTGGGCGGCACCGTGACCCCGGACCGTGTGCACTCGGCGTGGGTCACCGACTTTCGCGCGCCCGGCACGCTCATTCCCGCGCAGGACGCCGCATACCTGCGCACCGACCGCGTGCAGACCCCGATGGGGAGCAACCTCCTGGCCGTGCCCCGCGCCGCCGCCGACAGCCTCCAGGCCGCCCTCGGCGGCACCCTCCTCGACTGGGCGCAGGTCCTCGCCCAGGCGCGCGCCCCCGCGTAGCTTCCCCGGTCCATGCGCACCGCCCTGACCCTCGCCGCCCTCGTGGCCGGCGCGCTCCCGGCGCGTCCCGCCCTCGCCGCCGCGCAGGCGGCGGTGGTCGTCGATCCCGCCGGGCCGATCCGCACGGTGGGGGAGGCGCTCGCGCGCGTGGCACCGGGCGGCACCATCACCCTCCTGGCCGGCACCTACCGCGAGCCGCTCCTTCGCGTGACGCGGCCGGTCACCCTGTTGGGAGACTCCGGCGCCGTGCTGGAAGGGGGAGAGCACGGGATCTTCCTCGTGACCGCCGACAGCGTGACCTTCCGCGGCCTCACCTTCCGGCACGTGGCGCACAGCTTCGTGGAGGACCGCGCCGCCATCAAGTTCGACAGCGTGGCCGCCTGCGCGGTGCTCGACTCCCGCTTCGAGGACACCTTTTTCGGCATCTACCTGGCGCGAAGCCGCGGCTGCCGGATCGCGGGCAACGTCCTCGACGGGGGCGCCACCTCCGAGGCCACGGCCGGCAACGCGATCCACCTCTTCCACTCCCGGGACGTGAGCATCACCGGCAACCGGGTCACCCGGCACCGGGACGGGATCTACTTCGAGTTTACCGAGGACGCCCGGGTCGAGGACAACGTCAGCACCGGCAACCTGCGCTACGGCCTCCATTTCATGTTTTCGCACCGGTGCGCCTACCGGCGCAACCAGTTCGTGGACAACGGCGCCGGCGTGGCGGTGATGTACACCAACCGCGTGGTGATGGAGGGGAACACCTTCGCCGACAACTGGGGCGCCGCCACCTACGGGCTCCTCCTCAAGGAGATCCGCGACAGCCGCCTGGCGGGCAACACCTTCCGGCGCAACACCGTCGGCCTCTTCCTCGAGGGGTCGGAGCGGAACGACTTTGCCGAGAACACCTTTGCCGGCAACGGGTGGGCCATCCGCGTGCTGGCCGACGCGCCGGGCAACACCTTCTCGGGTAACCGGTTCGTGGCCAACTCCTTCGACGTGGCCACCAACAGCCGGAGCAACGTCAGCGTCTTCCGCGGCAACTACTGGGACCACTACGAGGGGTACGACCTCGACCGCGACGGCGTCGGCGACGTGCCCTACCATCCCGTCCGGCTCTTCTCGCTCCTCGTGGCGCAGAACGAGCCGTCGCTGATCCTCCTCCGGAGCTTCTTCGTGGACCTCCTCGACGCCGCGGAGCGGGTCATGCCGGTGCTCACGCCCGAGACGCTGCGCGACGACGCCCCGCTCATGCGGGAGCCCGTCTCGTGACGGCGCCCGCGGCCGCAGTGGCCGGCCCCACCGTGGCCTTCCGCGAGCTGCGGAAGCGCTTCGGCAAGGTGGCGGCGCTCGACGGGGTCACGCTCACCCTGGCGCCGGGGCGGGTGACGGCGCTCGTCGGCCCCAACGGCGCCGGCAAGTCCACCCTCATCAAGTGCCTCCTCGGACTCGTGCGCCCCGATGAGGGCAGCGTGGCGCTCGACGGCACGGCCATCGGCGCCGGCTGGGCGTACCGGCGGCGGCTGGGCTACATGCCGCAGGCGCCGCGGTTTCCCGACAATCTGACGGGACGCGAGGTGGCGGCGATGCTCCGCGACCTCCGCGGCGCGGGCGCGGAGTTGGACGAGGAGCTCCTCGAGTGGCTCGGCGCGGCCGGCGCGCTCGACCGCGCGGTGCGGGGCCTCTCCGGCGGCACGCGGCAGAAGCTCAATGCGGCGATCGCCTTCCTCTTCCGGCCCGCCCTCCTCATCCTCGACGAACCCACCGCGGGGCTCGACCCGGTGGCCAGCGGGGTGCTCAAGGACAAGATCCGCCGGGTGCGCGATGCCGGCGCCACGGTGCTGCTCAGCTCCCACATCATCGTCGAGCTGGAGGAGCTGGCCGAGGACCTCGTATTCCTGGTGGAGGGGCGGGTGCGCTACGCCGGGCCCCTGGCCGGGCTCAAGGAGCGCACGGGCGAGGCGGGGCTCGAGCGCGCGATGGCGGCGGTGCTCCGGCAGGAGGGGGCGGCGTGAGGACCGTGACCCGGGTGCTCAAGTACGAGCTGCACAACGTGGCCCGGAGCCGCGCCGTGCTGGCCTACGCCGCGCTCCTCCTCGTGCTCACCGACGTCCTCTTCCGGTTCGGCGGCGAGGGGCCGCGCGTGGTGCTCTCGCTCGTCAACGTGGTGCTTCTGTTTGTGCCGCTGGTCAGCATCGTCTTCGGGACGATGTACGTGTATGGGGCACGCGAGTTCACCGAGCTGCTGCTGGCGCAACCGGTGGGGCGGGGGGAGCTCTTCTCGGGGCTCTACCTCGGGCTGGCACTGCCGCTGGCGGGGGCCTTCCTGGCGGGGGTGGGACTGCCCTTTGTGGTGCACGCGCGGCCCGACGCCGCGCTCTGGCTACCGCTTGCCATGCTGCTGGCCGGCGGCGTGCTCCTCACCTTCGTCTTTACCGCCGTGGCGGTATTCCTGGCCACCCTCTTCGACGACCGCGCCAAGGGCCTCGGCGGCGCGCTGCTCATCTGGCTCGGCTGCGCCGTGCTCTACGACGGGATCATCCTGCTCTGTGTGTCGCTCTTCCGCGACTACCCGCTGGAGCGCCCGGTGCTGGTCCTCACGCTGCTCAACCCGATCGACCTGGGCCGTGTGCTGATGCTCCTGCAGTTCGACACCGCGGCGCTGATGGGGTACACCGGCGCGGTGTTCGAGAAGTTCTTCGGCACCTCGACGGGACGCACGACGGTGCTGGCGGTGCTCGTGGTGCAGGCGGCGGTGCCGCTCTGGCTGGCCGGGCGCGTGTTCCGGCGGAAGGACTTCTAGGCCCTCACCGGCCGAACGCCTTGACCCGGGGCCACACCGCGGCGAGGAAGAGCATCGCGGCCAGCAGCTCCCCGGCGCGCGCCGCGACCAGCAGCTGGTCCGTCCCGCCCGCGCTCCGCGCCACTCCCGCCAGCAGCACGCCGGCATTGAGCAGCGCCCAGACGGCCACAATCGGCGCGGCGGGCCCGCGCTCGGGGCCGGTCGGGTACTTGGGCAGGATCCACCACGCCACGCCCATGGCCAGCTGCACCATCCAGCCGATGAGCAGCGCCTCGACATGCAGATGGAAGAGGCGGGTCACGCCGGCGGGCGGCGGGGCCGCCTTGGCGGCAAGGAGCAGGGCTCCGGCGGCGGAGCCCACCACCAGCCAGGCCAGCGCCGTCCGGACGAGGAGCACGCTCAGCGCCGGCACGTCACCGCGCCTTGACTCGGGGCCAGATGTTGGCCACGAACGCCCACGCGCCGAGGAGCTGGAGCCCCGCCGAGGCGAGGAGGAGCGAGGCCCCGCGGCCGTCGCTCAGCAGCAGCGGCTCACCGAGGAGGCGGAGGAGGAGCCCGCCGTTGAGGGCGGCGTAGGCGGCCCAGCCGAGGGCGTCGCTGCCGCGCGGCTGCTCGGCGGTGTGCCGCGGGAAGAGCCAGAGCGCCACGCCGAAGATGAGGTTGGTGAGCCAGCCCACGGTGAGGAGGTGGAGGTAGGTGGGGAAGGGGAGCACCACCGCGGTGCCCGGAAGGGTCGGCGCCACGCCGGTGGCCAGGAGAATCCCCGCCGCGAGCGCCAGCAGGAGGCAGACGAGCCCGGTGCGGACAAAGTAGCGCGTAACAGTCGGCATCAACTGTCTCCAAACCTCGTGCAGCAACTGACTTCACGAAAGCACGAAAGGGCGAAAGCACGAAAAGAGGCGAGGGAGGTTCGGAGACACGGGAGAGTCGGATCTCGTTTCTCCTTTCTCCTTCCTCCCCTCCAAGTCCCAAGTCCTTTCGTCCCAAGTCCCTATTCTTCGCCACTCCCCACCAGCGGCCGCACCACCACCGCCGTCCCGTAGCAGAGCACCTCGGTGACCCCCGCCATGAGTTCCGTCGCATCGTAGCGCACGCCGACCACGGCGTTGGCGCCCATCTGGTGGGCGTGGGTGAGCATGATGTCGAACGCCTCCTGGCGGGTGCGCTCGCAGAGGGTGGTGAGGATGGTGATGTTGCCGCCGAAGAGGGTCTCCAGCTTGGCGCCGATGGCGCCGAAGACGTTGCGCGAGCGGACGCTGATGCCGCGTACCACCCCCAGGCTCTGCACCACCTGGAAGCCGTCGAGTTCGAAGGTGGTGGTGGTCATCTCATGGCTGCTGCTCATGCGCGCTCCTTGGTGGCGTGCTCCAGCAGGCGCTGGAGGAGGAGGATCTGTTCCTGCTGCATGCTGACGAGCGCGGCCCAGTCGCGCTCGCGCAGGGCGTCGAGCTTGTCGTGGAGGGCCTGGATCTCGAGCTCGGCCTTGAGGTTCACCTCGTAGTCGTGCGCGGCCTCCAGCCGGTCCCGCGCCGCCTGGCGGTTCTGCGACATCATGATGACCGGCGCCTGCAGCGCCGCGAGCATCGAGAGGCAGAGGTTGAGCAGGATGTAGGGATAGGGGTCGAAGGCCTCGCCGCGGCGGGCCAGGATCACCGAATTGAGCACCACCCACGCCAGCAGCAGGACGAAGGCGATCCCGATGAACGGCCACGAGCCGCCGAAGGTGGCGATCCGGTCGGCGGCGCGCTCGCCGAGGGTGCGGGTGTCGGCGAACTCGCGGTTGATGTCGCGCGCCACGCTCGGCTGCGAGAGGACGCGCGCCACCGCGCGGCGCTGGGGCCCGGTCAGGCGCTCCCAGAGCGCCGCCAGCCCGTGATGCGGCGGAAGGGGCGGGGGAGCGGAGTCGGTCATGGGGACCTCCGGGTCGGCCGGGGTCAGGGCGCCTCGCGCAGCAGCGCGCGGATGTCGAGCGGTCCGGTCGCCATGATGAGCGCGCCGCTCGCGTCGCGCGGCCACTCCGCGCGTGGCCGGTCGCGGTAGAGCTCGATGCCGTTGTCGTCGGGGTCGCGGAGGTAGAGTGCCTCGCTCACCCCGTGGTCGCTGGCGCCGTCCAGCCGGATGCCGGCGTCGAGCACGCGACGGAGGGCGTCGGCCAGGGTGGCGCGGTCGGGGTAGCGGATGGCCACGTGATACAGGCCCGTCGTGCCTGGCGCCGGTGGGGCGCCGCCCTGGCTCTCCCAGGTGTTGAGCCCGATGTGGTGGTGGTAGCCGCCGGCGCTCACGAACGCGGCGCCGGGCCCGTAGCGCTGCATCAGCTCGAAGCCCAGCACGCCGCAGTAGAAGCCGAGGGCACGGTCGAGGTCGGCCACCTTGAGGTGCACATGGCCGATGTCCACCCGCGGGTCGAGCGCCGGCCGCGCGGCCGGGCGTGCCGTGTCTGTCATCCGCTCCTCCTGCCTTTCCGGCCGCGCGGCGCCCAGCCGAAGCGCGCCAGATCCACCCGCTCCCGGGCGTCGAAGGGAATGCCCTCGCCGGCCAGGAGGAGCCGCTGCGTGATGCCGTGGTGGCTCCTGAGGCTGATCGTGCCCCGGGCGTTGAGGACGCGGTGCCACGGCACGCTGGAGCCCGCCGGCAGGGCGTGCAGGGCATACCCCACCTGCCGCGCGGCCGCCCCGAGCCCCGCCTCCCGGGCCACCTGGCCGTAGCTGGCCACCCGGCCGGCGGGGATGCGACGGACCGTGGCGTAGATGGCCCGGTAGGCCGGGGAAAGCGACTCACCACGCGGCATATCTCAATGCTATCCGGGGGCTTCCGCCGGCGCCATCGGGAACGTGAAGGCTCCTTCAGGGTTCGCTCGCCCTCCCTTCACTCCGCCGCTGGCAGCTTTCAGCCAGTCCCCGACTGCTCGGGGACGCTGGAATGTGACGATGCGACGGACTTCATCCGGTGCCGCTGGTGCGCGCGTGAGCGCCCTCGCCCGCCTCCTGGAAGTGGAGACGCGGCTCGAGGACGCCCTCGAGCAGGCGCGCCGCGACGCCGACGCGGTGCGCGAGGCCGCTCGCGCGCGGGCGGCGGCGCGGCAGGGCGCGCTCGCCGCCGAACTGGCAGCGGCCGACGCCGAGCTCAGCGCCACCCTGGCCCGCGATGCCGACGCGCAGATCGCCTCGGAGCGCGCGGAGTTGGCGCGGCGGAGCGCACGCTACGAGGCGCTCGATGACCGCGCGGTCGAGGCGCTGGCGGAGTGGGTGGCCGGCGAGGCGCTGGCCGGCGAGGGGCCGGAGGGCGCGCCATGATCCTCCCGATGGTCCGCGCCCGGATCCTGGGTCCGCGGGACGAACTCGACGCCACCCTCGGGGCCGTGCAGGACGTCGGGCTTCTCCAGCTCTCACCGGCCCAACCGGTGGGCGCCTTCCGCCCCGTGGATCCCGACGCACGGCAGCTGCGGGAGGCACGCCGCCTCGGCGCCCTCCTGCGCGACCTCGACGCGCTGGCGGCGCACGCGCCGGCGGCAAGGGCGATCGCTCCCGCTTCCGTTGCGGGACCGCCCCGCACCGCCGAGTGGGTTCGGCGTTTCCGGCGCGCGCGGCGGGCGCTCGACCGGCTGGACACGCGGCGACGGGCGCTGGAGGAGGAGCGGGCGGCCACCGCGCGCCTCGTCGAGTTCATCCGCGC
>CAZNLY010000055.1:4248-9223 GCA_964574295.1 uncultured Gemmatimonadaceae bacterium | reverse complement strand
GGGCGGCTCCTGTTTGTCGGCCGGCTCATCGAGCGGAAGGGCGGGGAGTTCGCCATCCGCGCGGTGGCGGCGTTGCGCGGGCAGGGAAGGGGTGCGCGGCTCACCATCATCGGCGACGGCCCCGAGCGGCCCCGCCTCGAGGCCCTGGCCCGCGAGCTGGGCGCCGCGGAGGCCGTCGAATTCGCCGGCGCGCTCCCCCACGACGCCGTCTCCGCCCACTACTGGCGGGCGTCGGTCCTCCTGATGCCGGCCGTGACCGACTGGAAGGGAGAACAGGAGGGCTTCGGGATGGTGCTCGTCGAGGCCATGGCGTCGGGGCTGCCCGTCATCGCGACGCGGAGCGGCGGCATTCCCGACGTGGTGCACGACGGCGCCACCGGCCTCCTCGTGCCGGAGCGCGATGCCCCGGCGCTGGCGGCCGCGGCGGCGGCGCTCCTCGACGCGCCCGCGCGGGCCGCCGACCTGGCCGCCGCCGCCCGGCGCGACCTCGAGGCGCGGTTTGCCCCCGAGGCGATCGCGCGGCGCTTCGACGCCGTCTACCGCCGCGCGGTGGAAGCCCGATGAGCACCGCCCGGACCTGGCTTCGCCGCGCCCTCCAGGTGCTCGGGCTCGCCGCCGCCGCCTGGTACCTCATCCACACCGGCGAGGTGCACCGGGCGGAACTGGCCGCCGTGCCGGTGCGGATCCGGATGGTCCCGCTCCTGGCCGCCTCTGCCCTGACCGTGGCCACGTGGTTCCTGCTGGTCCGCGCGTGGGCGGCGAGCCTCCGGTGGTGGAACCAGCAGCTTCCACTCACCCAGGCCGTCCGGATCTGGTTCCTCACCAACCTGAGCCGGTTCGTGCCGGGCGGGTTCTGGCAGTTTGCCCACCTCACCGCCGAGGCGGTGGGGGCGAGGATCTCGCCCGTGGCGGCGGCTGGCGCCGTGCTCTTCCAGCAGCTCGTCCTCCTCGGGACCGGACTCGTCCTGACCGCCACCCTGGCCCCGGTGCTCCCCCTGCCGGCGCTCGGCGACGCCTCGCCCGGCACGGTGCTGGCCCTGACCTCGCTCGGCGTGGTGGCCGTCATTATTCTCCTACCCGTCGTGGCGCCGGCCCTGGAGCGCCTGACGACGCGGCTCCTCCGGCGGGAGGTGGCCTGGCCCGTGGTGGAGCGCGGAGCCCTCTCCGCCCACGTCGCCGCCCTGGTGCTCCCGTGGCTGGCGTACGGCGTGGCCTTCTGGCTGTTTGGGCTCGCCCTCCTCGGGCCCGAGGCGCCCCGGCTCCCGGTGGCGGCCGCCGCCTTCATCGCGAGCTACGTGGCCGGCATCGTCGCCGTCTTTGCCCCCGGGGGCATCGGCGTTCGCGAGGCGGCGCTGGTGGCGCTCCTCGCGCCGGCCACCGGGCCGGCCGCCGCCCTCCTCCTCGCCATCGCCTCGCGGCTCTGGCTGGTGGGGCTCGAACTCCTGACCGCGCTCGGGGTGCTTGTCTGGCACCGCCGGGGCGTCACCCCGACGGAGTGACCTGACCCGATGCTCGACCGACTCACCGAGCGACGCCCGATCCTCACCGCCGCCGGCCTGTACACGCTGGTGGTCGCGCTGGCATTCCTGCCGTTCTTCCGCGGGCAGTTCCTCGTCAACGCCATGAGCGACGCGCGCACCGGCTACCCAGGGCGCGAGCTCGCCGCGTCGTACTTCCACGCGCACGGCGGCATCCTCGAGTGGACGCCGTACATCTTCGGCGGCATGCCGTTCCTGGCCAACACCGGCAACGGCGACACCTTCTACCCGACCTTCCTCCTCCGGCTGGTGCTGTCGCCCGATGCCGGCGTGTCGCTCGGCTTCATGGTGCACCTCGTGCTGGCCGGGCTGTTCATGTTCCTCTTCCTCCGCGCGCTCCGGCTCGGGTGGGGCGCCGCCTTCACCGGCGGGGCGGCCTACCTGATGAGCGGGCAGATCGTGTCGCTGGTGAGCCCGGGGCACGACGGCAAGCTCTTCGTCAGCGCGCTGCTGCCCCTGGCGCTGCTCTTCCTCTACCGCGGCGTCACCACGGGATCGTGGAAGAGCTTCGTCGGCTTCGGCGCCACCGTCGGCTTTGCGCTGCTCACGCCGCACGTGCAGCTCACCTACTACCTGCTGATGGCGGCGGGCTTCTTCTGGCTCTACCTCGTCTTCTGGAGCGGGGAACGGGCGCCGGGGGCGTCCTGGCCCCGGCTCGCGCTCCTCTTCGGTGCCGGCCTGGCGCTGGCCTTCGCGCTGGCCGCGGTGCAGCTGGTGCCGTTCTTCGAGTACATCCGGTACTCGCCGCGCGGCGCCGAGGGGAGCTCCAGCACCGGATACGCGTACGGCACCGGCTGGTCGATGCCGCCCGAGGAGACCCTCGGCGCGCTCTGGCCGGCCTTCATGGGCCAGCTCCGCGACTACTGGGGCCGCAATCCCTTCAAGCTCCACAGTGATTACATCGGCGTGGCCACGCTGCTGCTCGCCGCGTTCGGCTTTGCGTTGGAGGGGCGGCGGCGCCTCGCCTGGTTCTTCACCTTCCTGATCGCGTACGGCCTGCTCTTCGCGTTCGGCGGGTATACCCCCTTCTACCACCTGCCGTACACCCTGCTGCCGGGCATCAGCAAGACGCGGGTGCCGTCGATGATCTTCTTCCTGGTGTCGTTCAGCGTGGCCGCCCTGGCCGCGATGGGCACCCAGGCGCTGCTCCAGGTCGAGGATGGCGCCCGCCGCCGCCGCGTCACGTGGCTGGTGGGGGTGCTCGGGATGGTGACGCTCCTCGCGGCGGCGGGGGGATTCCGCGCCATCATGGAACTGGTGGCCGACCCGCAGCGCTACGGCGGGGTCATCAGCAACTACCCCGAGTTCCGGCTCGACGCGCTGCGGGTGCTCTTCTTTGCCGTCCTGGCCGCGGCGCTGCTCTGGCGGCGGCTGCCGGCCGCCGCCTGGGGGCTGGCGCTCGGGCTCCTGGTGCTGCTCGACCTCTGGAGCGTGGAGCGGAAGTTCATCCAGTGGACGCCACCGGCCTCCCGGAGTTTCGCGGCCGACGGCGTGGTGCAGGCCCTGGCCGCCGACTCGTCGATCTACCGCGTCCTCCCGTACAACATCTACGACGAGAACCGCAACTACCTGATGACCCACCGGATCCGCTCCGTCCTCGGCTACAACGGGCAGGAGCTGCACCGGTACGACGAACTTCTCGGCGGCAAGAACGTCTGGCAAAACCTGGGCAACCCGAGCCTCTGGCGGCTCCTCGCGGTCAAGTACCTCGTCGTGCCGCAGCCGGTCGAGGCGTCCGCGCTGGCCCTCGTGGCCGGCCCCGTCCCGACGCACGACGGCCAGGAGGCCTACGTCTACCGGTTCACCGACGCGCAGCCCTTCGCCGCGCTCGTGCCGATGGCGGTCAAGACGCCCGACGATCAGGTCATTCCGACCCTCGTGGACCCGCGCTTCGACGGCCGCCGCTTTCTCCTGGTGCCGCCCGAGTCCGATGTCGGCATCTCGGCCCCGCTCGGGGTGCCGGAGCCGATCGCCGATCCGGTGGCCGTCGAGATGCCGAGGGAAGGGCAGTATCGCTTCACCCTGGCGGCGCCCGCACCGCAGGAGGCCTTCCTGTTCGTGTCGGAGAACTGGTACCCCGACTGGCACGCCACCGTGGACGGCCGGCCCGCCGAGGTGGTGCGCGCCCAGTTCAGCCTGATGGCGGTCCCGGTGCCGGCGGGCGCCCGGGCGGTGGAACTGACCTTCCGCTCCGCCGGGTACCGGAAGGGGCTGGTGGTGACGCTAGTGGTCCTGGGCGGACTCGTCCTCCTGGCCGGCGCGGAGGGCGCCAAGCGACTCCGGCGGCCCCATGGCTGAGCGGGTCCTGGTCGTCATCCCGACCTACAACGAGATCAAGAACCTCCCGGCCATCGTCCCGGAGGTGCTGCGGCAGGACCCCCGCATCGAGGTCCTGGTGGTGGACGACAACTCCCCCGACGGCACCGGGCAACTGGCCGACCGGATGGGGGAGGAGGATCCCCGCGTCCATTGCCTCCACCGGACCACAAAGGAGGGGCTGGGCAAGGCGTACCTGGCGGGTTTCCGGTGGGCGCTCGAGCGGGATTTCGACTTCATCTTCGAGATGGACGCCGACTTCAGCCACGATCCGAAGTATCTGCCCCAGTTCCTGGCGGCCATCGAGGAGGCCGACCTGGTCATCGGCTCCCGGTACAAGACCGGCGTCAACGTCATCAACTGGCCGATGAGCCGGCTCCTGCTGTCCTTCGGGGCCAACATCTACGCCCGGAAGGTCACCGGACTCCCGCTGACGGACTCCACCGGGGGGTTCAAGTGCTTTCGCAGGGTGGTTCTCAAGTCACTTGAACTCGACCGGGTCCAGTCCAACGGCTACGCCTTCCAGATCGAGATGAGCTTTCGCGCATGGAAGCACGGCTTCCGGCTCAAGGAGATCCCGATCGTCTTCGTGGACCGGGTCGAGGGCCACAGCAAGATGAACAAGAAGATCGTCCGGGAGGCCATCTGGATGGTCTGGTGGCTTCGCTTCCGCTCCCTGGTGGGGAAGCTGTGACCGGGCAGGCCTTCTTCAAGATGACGGGGTCGGGCAACGACTTCGTCATGCTCGACGGCCGGACCACCGGACTGGCGGAGTGGACCCCGGATCGGATCCGGGCGGCCTGCGACCGGCGGGACGGCGTGGGGGCCGACGGCCTCCTCATCCTGACCCCGGCGGGCCACGCGACGGTCCGGATGACCTTCTGGAACTGCGACGGGAGCCCCGCCAACATGTGCGGCAACGCCGCCCTTTGCAGTACGCGGCTGGCCGTCCGGCTCGGCATGGCGCCGGCCAGTGGGATGACCCTGGCCACCGGGGCGGGGCCGTTCCCGACCCGGTGCGTCGAGGGGTCCGAGGAGGCCGAGCTCAACCTGCCCGATTTCGACCTGCCGGCCCCGGTGCCCGGGATGCCCCTCGCCCCAGGGGAGCGGTGGATTCGGCG
>CAZNLY010000055.1:0-4148 GCA_964574295.1 uncultured Gemmatimonadaceae bacterium | reverse complement strand
ACCGGGTTCTCCACAGATTTCCACGGACGTACTTAACATAACATATCTTATACGTCATTGATTCCAGCCCAACGAGAAGGGCGGCAGCACACCGGCTACCGCCCTCGGTCCTCAGTCCTCAGACCTCAGTCCTCGATCAGCTCCCCAGCGTCATTCTCCCCTGGGTCAGCTCCGACAGGCGGACCTTGGCCTCCACCACCGCGGTCGTCTCACCGTACTTGTCCACGATCTCCTGGAGCGCCTTCACCGCCTCGGGCACCTGCCCGGCGTTCCGGTAGGCCCGGGCCGCCGACAGGAGGTACTGCGCCTTGAGGTAGTCGAGCTCGGCGTCCCGCGCCGCGCCCGCGTAGGCGGCGCCCGCCTCGGCCGGCCGGCCGGAGTTCTCGAGTGCCTCGCCCAGGAGCCCCTGCGCCGGAACCTTGTAGACCGGCTTGGGGTCGGTCTTGAGGTAGTCCTGAAGCCCCACCACGGCCAGCTGGCTCTGGCCGTTAACCATCCGCACCTGGTTGAGGGTGACCACCGCCTCGGAGGCCGCCTCGGTCCCGCCGAAGGTCTCGATCAATTGCTGGAGCTGGTTGGCGGCGAGCGGGAGGTTTCCCGATTCCGCCACGCTGCGCGCCCGGTCCAGCGCCTCGGCCGCCCGGAGCTGCCTGCGCTGGCCGATTTCCATCGTGAGCCAGCCCCCGAGGACGACCAGCACCACCGCCCCGGCCACCCCGAAGGTCACCCGCGGGTGGGCCCGGAGCCACGCCATGGGATCGGGCGTCTTGCCGTTGGACGCGGCCGGCGCGGGCGGCTTGGCGGTGACGTTCGAGGTCGACATGGGACTCCACTGGGGTTGCGATGGCTCGTTCGAGGTGCACGCAGGTGCCCCCGGCGTGAGTCGAACACGCGGCCAACAGTTTAGGAAACTGCTGCTCTATCCAGCTGAGCTACGGGGGCAAAGCCTTTGAGAATAGCCGGTTTGGGCCCCTTCCGTCAACGCCGGAATCAAGGGATCGTGGCCACCACATGCACCGGCGCGTCGCCGAGGGCGTCTCGCCCCCGCTCCGACACCTGCTCCAGCATGAACGAGTACCCCAGCAGCTTGCCCTGCAGCGCGGCCACCAGCTGCCCCGCCGCCTCCGCCGTGCCGCCGCTGGCCAGCAGGTCATCCACGATGATGACGCGATCGGTGGCCTCGAAGTCGTCGCGGCGCGCCTCCAGCGAGTCGCCCCCGTATTCGAGGGCATACACCTGGCGGACCTGCTGCCAGGGCATCTTCCGCGGCTTCCGGGCGGTCAGGAACCCGGCACCGAGGGTCACGGCCACCGCACCGCCCAGCACCTGGCCCTGCGGCTCGATCCCGACCACGTGGGTCACGCCGGCGCCCTCGAACGGCCTGGCCATCGCGTCCACGATCTCCTTGAGGAGGCCGCCCTGCCGGAACACCGGGGTGCTGTCGAGAAAGGTGGTGCCCAGTTTGGGGTAGTCCGGGATCGGGCGGAGCGAGGCCTGGATCCGGTCGGAAAGCGATTTGCCCATCGGTTCGACTCCCTCTCCTGAGTATCGCCTAACTACCTGATTTCAAATTGGTTGGAATCGAGCGACTCATCCGAAATCTCGGAGACTTCCACATTCGTGACGATCGCACTCGGCGGGCCGACCTCGAGCAGCTCGACCAGCGCGTCGATCGCATCGTCGCTGCCCGCCGCCTCCCCCTCCACCGCCCCGTCCTGCCGGTTCCGGACCCACCCGCTCAGGTGCAGCGGACGCGCCTCCGCCCGCACAAACCACCGGAAGCCGACCCCCTGCACCTTCCCCGTCACCAGGAACCGCACCCGCCTCACACGGCCCTCCGCCGCCGCTGCCAGACCACGTACCCCCCCACCAGGACCACGAGGACGGGCAACATGTAGAGCAGCGCCTGGGTGCTGTAGGCCTTCACCACGTTCTCCCGAAGGGTCTCCTCGTGCCGCCCCAGCAGCCACCCGATGTAGACCAGGACCGCGCACCAGATCCCCGCCCCGAGCCCCGTGAAGGCCACGAACCGCCCCAGCGGCATGCGTGCCATCCCGGCCGGGATCGAGATCAGGTGCCGGAGCACCGGCAGCAGCCGCCCGACGAAGGTGCTGATCTCCCCGTGCCGGGCAAAGTAGGCCTCGGTCCGGTCGAGGTGGTGTTCCCGGACCAGCACGTACTTGCCGAACCGGCGGAGGAACGGCTCCCCGACCCGGATGGCAAACCAGTAGTTGAAGAGCGCGCCCCCGATGCTCCCGACAGTCCCGGCCAGGACCGCCAGGACCGGGTCCATCCGGCCCTTGGCCACCAGGTACCCCGCCGGCGGCATGACCAGCTCGCTCGGCAGCGGCAGGAACGAGGATTCGATGAACATGAGCGCCACGATGCCCGGATACCCGAGCGCGCCCACCGTCTCGACGAGCCAATGGATGGCGGAATCAATCATGGGTCAGGAGGTGGAGGGACGGAAGCCGAATTCCCCGAGCAGGGGCACGAAGCGCACGTCGCCGAGGGTGGTGGCGCGAATGCTCTCGCCCTCGCGGCGGTGCAGCTGGAGTTCCTGAACGTCGCGGTCGCCCACGGGAATGACGAGCCTGCCCCCCGGGGCCAGCTGCTCCAGGAGCGGTGTGGGGACCTTCGGGCTCGCCGCCGCCACCAGGATCGCGTCGTACGGCGCGAAGGGACGCCAGCCGAGGGTCCCGTCGCCCACCACCACGGTCACGTTGCTGAGGCCGGCGGCGGCCAGCGCCGCGCGGGCCTCGGTGGCGAGCGAGGCGATCCGCTCGACGCTGAAGACGGTGTCGGCCAGCAGCGACAGCAGCGCGGTCTGGTAGCCCGACCCCGTGCCCACCTCGAGCACCCGCTCGCGGCCCGACAGCTGGAGCACCTCGAGGTACCGCGCCTGCACCCACGGCTGGGAGATCGTCTGCCCGCCGCCGATGGGGAGGGCCGAATCCTCGTAGGCCCGGTGCCGCACGCTGGCCGGCACGAAGAGGTGCCGCGGCACCTGCGACACCGCCCGCAGCACCGCGAGGTCGCGGATGCCCTTGGCCTGCAGCACCCCGACGAGGCGTGTCCGGTAGCCGCCGTAGCTGTCGCCGGCGCCTACAGGGCCAGGCGCCATTCGCGCACCGTCTCGAGGAGAGGGTAGTTCGTGAGATCCATGTGGAGCGGCGTGACGGAGACGTACCCCTCCGCCACCGCCCGGTGGTCGGAGTCTTCCCCGCCCGTCCAGGTGATCGTCCCGCCGCCCACCCAGTAGATCTCGCGGCCCCACGGGTCCTGCATCCGGGTGAGCGACTCCGAGAAGTACCGGCTCCCGAGCCGCGTGACCATCGTCCCCTTCACCTCGGTGGCCGGCACGTCGGGCAGGTTGACGTTGAGGATCGTGTCGGGCGGGAACGTCGGCACCCCGACCACCTGGCGCACCAGCCGCCCGAGAAGCGGCCCGTAGGTGCCCAGCACCTCCGGGTCGTGCCCCGCAAACGAAATGGCCACTCCGGGAATGCCCAGCGTCACCGCCTCCATCGCCACCGCCACCGTCCCCGAGTAGAGCACGTCCTCGCCCATGTTGGGGCCGTGGTTGACCCCCGAGAACACGAAGGAGGGCCGCTCCGGCAGGAGGGCGTTGACCGCCAGCAGGACGCAGTCGGTCGGCGTCCCGTCCACCTGGTACGCGCCGTCGGGCCGGAGCGCGGCCCGGAGCGGCCTATGCAGCGTCAGCGAGTGGCTGGTGCCGCTCTGCTCGCGATCGGGCGCCACCACCGTCACGTGGGCCACCCCGCGGCACGCGTCGGCCAGGAGCCCGATGCCGGGGGCCAGGATCCCGTCGTCGTTGGAGACGAGAATGTGCATTCAGCCCGTGGCCTCGCCCCGGTCGGGCCGCTCCGCCAGCGGCCGCCCCTCGAGGATCCGGACCACGTCGTCCACGTCCTCCCGCAGCTCGCGCACCGTCTCCGCCCCCATCGCGCGGCGCGCGGCGGCGCGGATCTCGCCGGTGCGCCGGTACTGCTCGATCTTCTGCCGCGCCCCCTCGATCGTGTACTTCTCGCCGTAGAGGAGGTGCTTGACGAGCATGATGAGCTCCACCTCCCGGCTCTTGTACACGCGGTTGCCCGACCGGTTCTTGGCCGGGTTGAGGAACCGGA
>CAZNLY010000054.1:3776-9336 GCA_964574295.1 uncultured Gemmatimonadaceae bacterium | reverse complement strand
TTCCCAAGCTGGACGTCGCCGGTTCGAGTCCGGTCGCCCGCTCTCCGCGCCCCTGTCGGAATCCTTCCGGCAGGGGCGTTCGGCTTTCCGCCGCTTGACGCCCGCTTGACCCCCGGAGGCGATCGTGGTGCCGCGTTCCTGGCACCATAGGTCCACCCCAAGCTCCCGGAGGTCCCATGCGATCCCCTGCCGCCCTTTCCCTTACGGCCCTCGTGGCCGTCCTCACCGCCTGTTCCGATGGCGCCAACCCCACCGAACCGGACCTGGGCGCCGGCCTCGGCGCCGGCCGCGGGCGGGCCTCCCTGACGGTGATGAGCCAGAACCTGTACGTCGGCGCCGACGTGGACGCCGTCATCACCGCCCTCGCCACCCCCGATCCCGCGGACGACATCCCGGCGCTCCTGGCGGCGGTGGCCACCATCGAGCACACCGACTTCCCGGCCCGCGCCCGCGCGATCGCCCGGGAAGTGGGGCGCACCCGCCCGGCGGTGATCGGCCTGCAGGAGGTCTCCACCATCGGCGTGGACATCCCGCCCCTCGGCGTGAGCGTCCACCTCGACTTCCAGCAGATCCTGCTCGACGCCCTGGCCGCCGAGGGGCTGAACTATCAGGTGGGGATCCGGCACGACAACTTCACCGCGGCTCCCGCCCCCGGCATCAGCCTGACCGATGCGGACGTGCTCCTGTACGACGCCTCGCAGGTGACCGCGGGCGCCGCATCCGGGCACACCTTCCAGGCCAACCTCGGCCTCGTGGCGCCCGGCGTGACGCTCACGCGCGGGTGGGTCCAGATGGAGGCCACCGTGGACGGCGCGACCTACACGGTGGCGAACGTCCACACCGAGGGCACCGGCCCCGAGGCCATCCTCCTGGAGCTCCATGCCTACCAGGTGGGCGAGATGGCCGCGGCCCTCGGCGCCGCGACCCCCGCCGTCGTGATGGGCGACTTCAACACGACGCCCGGCACGCCGGCCTACCAGGTGATGGAGCAGGCGGGCTTCGTGGACACCTGGTCGGCGCTCCGGCCGGGCGTGACGGGCTTCACCTGCTGCCACGTGGCCGACCTGGCCGACATGGGCTCCACGCTCCGGGAGCGGATTGACTACGTCTGGAGCCGCGGCCTCGGTGCGGCGCAGGGCTCGGGCGCCCTCCGTGGGCAGGTGGCCCTGTTCGGGGATGTCCCGGCGGAGCGGCTCCAGAACGGGGCCGGGGAGTGGATCTGGCCGTCGGACCACACCGGCCTGGTGGCGTCGCTTCAGGTGGGGCACGGCATGTTCCCGTGACGTGACCTGTGGAACGGGAAGCGCCCCCGGGGCCATCGGCTCCGGGGGCGCTTGCCCTCCTGCTGCCCACCGGCGCTATCGTCGCCGGGGGCGCGGACCGTACACCGGGGCCACGCCGTAGGTGGCGGCGGCCCAGAGCGCCATGATGGTCGTGATGCCCGCGATCACGCGCTTTTCCTGCTCGGCGTGGATGACGAGGCCGTAGGTGTCGGCGACGAAATGCAGGTTGTCGAGCACCCGGCGGGCGGCGCGGGCGTCGATGTTGCCGTGCCAGAAGTCCACCTGCTCGAGCAGCATCCCCTCGTGCCGCCGGAGGAACTCCCCCATCGAGAAGACCTTCAGGCTGAGGGGCGTGCGGGTGCGGCAGAGGACCAGCAGGTCGCTCAGGTAGACGTCCCAGAGCTCCGCGAGGTTTCGATTCTCGTGCCGGCGGAGGGCCCGCGCGCGGCGGAGCGAGAACTGCGCCCGCGTGCGGCGGCGGAACTGCGGGACGACCGGGTGGAGGTCGAAGTAGGTGTGCGTCTCGGTGTCGTCCACCGGGTCGGGCTCGTGGTAGACCCAGCGCCGCTGCAGCGTCGGCCAGTCGGCGATCGTCACCACCTGCTTTTCGCGGCTGTCGAGGAGGATGAACTTGCCCTGCTCGACATTGACCGCGGTGATCCAGTGGCTCCATTCCTCGACGCAGAGCAGGACCGGGATGCCCCGGCGGAGGTGCCGTACCAGCTCGGTCCGGGCGGCGGCGGGCTGGTGCCGCCGCACCAGCGGCAGCTTGCACCCGAAGCGCCGCGCGGCGCGTCCGAGCTGGAGGTCGTCCGTCCCGTGCCACCAGTGGGTGCCGGCCAGCTTGCTGATTTCGCGCTCGTCCTTGAGCACGCCGAGGGTCACCAGGGCGTGCTTGAGGGCAAACGGGCCGCACTGCCAGAGGTTGGGCTGTGGGTATATTCCCATCGTTGATCCGGTTCGGGCTCCCGCAAAAGGTACACGGACGAGGGGTTGATGCCTACGGCACGGTCACGCGGGTCGGTGGTCCTCCTCTACAACAGCGTGAGTGACGAAGGCTACGAGGCGCTCCGCAAGGTCGATCCCGCCTCCCTCGGCTTCACCCCCCAGTACGACATCGCCGTGGCCACCGTGGCGGAGGAGTACGCCGCCATCGCCGCGGCGCTCCGCCGCGAGCGGTTTGCCGTGCGCAGCGTGAACCTGGCCGAGAGCCTCGCCCCGCTGGAGCGGCTGGCCCACCGCAGGCCGCCCTTCGTGGTGTTCAACCTCGTCGAGTCCTTCCACGACGACGCCGAGCTCGAGCCGGCGGTGGCCGGCTTCCTCGACCTCTACCGGATCCCGTATACCGGCGCCGCGCCGATGGCGCTGGCCCTCTGCCGCCGGAAGGGGCTGCTCAAGCGCCTGCTGCTGGCCAGCGGCGTCCCCACCCCCCGCTTCCACCAGCTCTGGCGGCCGAAGATTCCCCTGCGCCACGGGCTCCACTACCCGCTCATCGTCAAGCCGGCCCGCGAGGACGCCAGCGTCGGCGTCGAGGGGCGGAGCGTGGTGTACGATCGCGCTGAGCTCCTGGCGCAGATCGAGCGCGTGTTCGCCGAGTTCCAGCCCCCGGTGCTGGTGGAGGAGTTCATCGAGGGGCGCGAGTTCCACGTCTCGATCCTCGGCAACGACCCGCCCGAGGTGCTGCCCCTCATCGAGTACGATTTCTCGGCCCTGCCGCCCGACCAGCCCGCGCTGATCAGCTACGCCGCCAAATGGGACCCGCTTGCGGAGGTGTTCCATCAGGTGGCCTCGCACTGCCCGGCCGAGGTGCCGAAGCGGCTGGCCCGCCGGATCGAGGAGGTGGCGCTCCGGGCCTACCGGGTGTCGGGATGCCGGGACTACGCCCGTCTCGACCTCCGCGTGTCGAAGGACAACCACGTCTACGTGCTGGAGGCCAACCCCAACCCGGACCTCACGGAAGGGGTGTCGTTCATGGAATCAGCCGAAGTGGCGGGATACTCGTTCTCGCGGACGCTGCGCCGGCTCGTCGAGATGGCGCAGGGGAGGGCGGCGTGACGCGCGCGCGTCGCCTGGGCGGGGCGGTGGTCGTCGCGGCGGTGGCCCTCTGCGCGGCGGCCGGCCCCGCTCGCGCGCAGGGCACGCCGGGGGACACCCTCGCCAGGAGCCGCCGCTTCAACACCGGGCAGGACCCGACCAAGGCCCTCTCCCAGTTCCAGCCCTTCCTGGAGTGGAACGGGCTGCCCGGGGGCGTCCAGCGCTGGGAGATCGCCCCGGACGGGGTGTACGCGTTCAACGCCCATCTCCAGGTCCTGGGCCAGCTGCCCTACATCGTCCAGACCGCGGGCGACGCGCCCGGGGCCACCTCGAGCTCGGGGCTGGGGGACCTCTACCTCCAGCCCAGCTACACCTTCGCGTTCCATCAGGGCAAGAGCCGGGTCCGTGGGCTGGTCGGGGTGGGCATCACCGCCAATACCGGCGAGGAGGCGCTCGGGACGGGGTCGTGGGTCTTCCTCCCTCAGGTCGGGGTCTCCATCCCCATCGGCAAGCGGGTCAACCTCATCACGGTGGTCGGGTACCAGGTGTCCGCCTGGGAGGACCCGGGGGTGGCCATCACCCAGAACGTGGTGACCAGCGAGTACTTCATCTTCCACCTGCCCAAGTACTGGTACTCTATCCTGCAGGTGAATCCCGTTTATATTGTGCCCGGCGCGGTCTGGACCAACGTCGTGACCCTGCAGGCCGGCAAGTTCCTCGGCAACGACCACCGGTTCGGGCCCTCGCTGCAGGTGTCGTTCAACGGCGGGCAGAAGACGTCCGTCTACCCATACAGCACGCAGGTACAGCTGGCGGCCAATTGGCTCTACCCGAAGGGGCAGGCCAGGAAGTCGCCCTAGGTGTGCGGCCCGCCCGGCGGCGGGCCGACAGCATTGACGCGATGGCGGATGCGCCGCCCGCACGCCGGACCCATTCACCCCCATTGGCAGGAGCAGATATGCGCAGCACGCAGGGACGGTTGTTCGCCGCGGTGGCACTGGTGGCTTTGGCCGCCTGCAGCAAGGGAGAGCAGCAGCAGCCCGAGGCCGCGGCGGCCGCCCCGCCCGCGGTGTCGCCGATCACCTCGTCGCCGCCGAGCGCCACCACGACCGCGATGGCCACCAACGTCGACGCCCCGGACAACGCCACCATGGCCACCGCCGCCACCAGCGGCCCGCTCACGGCCAACACCGCCCAGGCGGGCGACCCCGGCGATTCCAGCTGGGTGGCCCAGATCGACGTGGACGGCGACAGCACCGCCGCCCAGGCCACCTTCGTGTGGGACGACGAGGACAAGATCCTCTACATCGCCGCCGAGGATGACGAAGTCTGCGCCGCCGGCGGCACCGCCGTGGCCAACACCCTGAGCGCGCTCTACGCCGCCGGCAACGTCGCCGCGCAGCCGGTGGGCTCGGGCTGGACCGCCACCTACCTCGACGCCACCGAGTGCGGCGCCGCCGCCCCGGTGCTCTGGGGTGAGCGCTTCGACTCGACCGGCACCGTGTACGCCGCCGGCGTGGCCACCATCGACGCCAACGGCGACCTCGTGATTGCCGTGGCGACCGACTCGACGGCGGCCGCTCCCGCGACGAACTGACGTCGCAGCCGTCCGCACGAAATCACCCCGCTCCGGCATTGGCCGGGGCGGGGTTTTTCGCGCTCCGTCGGCAACGTGGAGGCATTACGTGAGGTCTGAGGTCCTAACCCTTGATATCATAAGGCGATCGGCGCATTATTGAGCTGCCCTCTCCAGGGCATCCTGCCCCGCCCACGGACCGGTGGATGATTCGCGTAACCGCTGTGCAGCCTGATTCCCTCGCCGCCGAACTCGGGCTGGCGCCCGGGACGGAGCTTGTTTCCGTCAACGGGCGCCCGCTCGAGGACTTCCTCGATTGGGAGTTCCTGACCGCGGAGGAGGCGTTCATCCTGCACGCCCGGTCCCCGGAGGGGGAGGAGACGGAGTACGACATCGAGCGGCCCGAGGGGCTGCCGATGGGGGTGTCGCTCGAGGCCCCGCGCATTCGCCGCTGCGCCAACCGGTGCGATTTCTGCTTCGTGGACGGGCTCCCCACCGGGCTCCGCGACGGCCTCTATATCCGGGACGACGACTACCGGCTCTCCTTCCGCTACGGCAACTTCGCCACCCTCACCAACCTCAAGCCCCGGGACGTGGCGCGGATCATCGAGTACCGGCTCTCGCCGCTCTACGTGTCGGTGCACGCCACCGACCCGACGGTCCGGCG
>CAZNLY010000054.1:0-3676 GCA_964574295.1 uncultured Gemmatimonadaceae bacterium | reverse complement strand
GACGAGTGCGCCGCCGCCGTCCAGCTCGTGGAGCGGCACGCCGCCGTGGCGCGCGCCGAGCGGGGCCGGTCGTGGTGCCTCGGCGCCGACGAGCTCTACCTGCGCGCGGGGCTGCCCCTGCCGGGCCCGGAGGCCTACGACGACTTCGACCAGGTGGAGAACGGCGTCGGGTCGGTCCGCTACCTCCAGGGCCGGATCCGGGAGGAGGCCGGGACGCTGGCGCCCTTGGCCGGGCGCCGGATCGGGATCGTGACCGGCACCTCGATGGGGGCGCTGATGCCGCAGGTCATCGCGCCGCTCACGGAGGCCACCGGCGCCGAGTTCGACCTGATCGTGCTGGAGAACTCCCTCTTCGGCCCGCGGGTGACGACGGCGGGGCTCCTGCCGGGGGCGGCGTTCCGGGAGGCGCTCCGCGGCCGCGGCGACCTCGACCTGGCCCTCCTGCCCGCCGAGAGCATCAATGACGACCTGCGCTTCATGGACGACGTGGAGGCGCACGCGCTCCAGGCGGAGCTCCCGGTCACGATCCGGTTCTCGCACCACTTCACCGACGCGCTCGCGGCGCCGGTGGCGGCATGAGCATGCCGACGGTGGCCGTCGTCGGCCGGCCCAACGTGGGGAAGTCCACGCTCTTCAACCGGCTCTTGGGCGGGCGCCGGGCCATCGTCTCCGACCAGGCCGGCACCACGCGCGACCGTCACTTCGGCGCCGCGGAGTGGGGCGGGCGGCGCTTCTGGCTGGTGGACACCGGCGGCCTCATGCCGGGGTCCAAGGACTCGATGGACCGCGCCATCCGGCGCCAGGTGGACCTGGCGGTCGAGCAGTCCGACCTGGTCGTGATGCTGGTGGACGGCAAGGAAGGCCTCAACCCGGTGGACGCCGAGATCGCGTCGCACCTCCGGCGCGCCAAGCGCCCGGTGCTCCTGGCGGTGAACAAGCTCGACGAGCTGCCCGACACCTCGGGCCACCTGCCGTTCTTCCGCCTCGGCCTCGGCGACCCGATTCCGCTGTCCGCGGCGGTGGGGAAGGCGAGCGGCGACCTCCTCGATGCCATCGTCGAACGGCTCCCGCCCGCCAGGGCGGGGGAACAGGACGAGGCCATCAATGTTGCCGTGGTGGGCCGGCCCAACGTGGGGAAGTCGTCGCTCATCAACCGGCTGCTGGGCCAGGACCGGGTGGTGGTGTCGCCCGAGGCCGGGACGACGCGCGACGCGGTGGACAGCCCGCTCCGCGCGCACGGGCAGCTGCTCAACTTCATCGACACCGCGGGCCTCCGGAAGCGGGCGCGGGTCACGGAGGACGTGGAGTTCTACTCGACCCTCCGCACCGAGCGCGCGATCGAGCGGGCGCAGGTGTGCGTCCTCGTGGTGGACGCCGCCCAGGGGCTCCACGCCCAGGACCTCCGGATCGCCACCCAGGCGTGGGACCATGGGTGCGGGCTCATCATCGCGGTCAACAAGTGGGACCTCGTGCAGGAGAAGGACGCCAACACCGCCAAGCGGGGCGAGGCCGAGTTGCGCGAGAAGGCGCCGTTCCTCGAGTTCGTGAAGTTCGTGTACGTCTCGGCCGAAACGGGGCAGCGGGTGCACCAGCTCCCGGAGGCCATCCTCGCCGTGGCCGCCGCGCGGGAGCACCGCGTGCCCACCGCGGAGGTGAACCGCGTCCTCGAGGAGCTGGTGCAGCACACCAACCCGCCGCAGAAGCCCGGCGAGGAGGTCAAGCTCCTCTACGCCTCGCAGGTGGGCACCGCGCCGCCGGCGTTCGCCATCGTCTGCAGCCGGCCGGAGGCCATTCCGGAGTCGTATGAGCGGTACCTCGTGCGCGGCTTCCGGAAGGCGTGGGGCTTCGAGGGAAGCCCGCTCCGGATCAAGTTCAAGCGGCGCGGGGGGCGTCGGTCGTGACGGCCACCGAGGCGGGCGCCTTGGGCCTCTCGTACCTGATGGGGGCCTTCCCGACGAGTTACCTCGCGGGAAGGCTCTTCCGCGGCATCGACCTCCGCGAGCACGGCAGCAAGAACCTCGGCGCCACGAACGTCTATCGCATCCTTGGCTGGCGCTTCGCGATCCCGGTGGCGCTGGTGGACATCGCCAAGGGGGCGGTGCCGGTCCTGGTCCTCGGCCCGGCGGCGAGCGCCGCGCCCTGGTTTGCGCTCCTCTGCGGCGTGCTGGCGGTGGTGGGCCACGTCTTCTCGGTGTTCGTCGGGTTCAAGGGGGGCAAGGGGGTGGCCACCAGCGCGGGGGTGGTGCTCGGGCTCGCGCCGGCGGCGGTGGGCATCTGCCTGGTGCTCTGGGCGCTGATCGTCTGGGCCACCGGGTATGTGTCGCTTGGCTCGGTGGCCGCCGCCGCGGTCTTCCCGGCGCTGGTGTGGGGGCTCTACCCGATGCGCAGGGAAACCATCTGGCTCTACGCGCTCCTTGCCGCCGTGATCATCTGGATGCACCGCGCCAACCTCCGCCGCCTCGCGGCCGGCACCGAGAACCGCTTCGGGCGTCGCGGGCGGGGGCCGGAGGCGGGGACGGGCGCGTCATGACGCGCATCGGGGTGCTCGGGGCGGGGAGCTGGGGCACCACCCTGGCCGACCTGTTGGCCCGCAAGGGGCACGAGGTGCGGCTCTGGGCCTACGAGGCCGAGGTGGTTGAGTCGATCAACGCCCGGCACGTCAATGAGCTCTTCCTCGACGGGCGTCCGCTCGATCCGAGGCTCGTGGCATCGGCCGACGCCTTCGAGGTGGTCGAAGGGGCGCCGCTCATCCTGTCGGCGGCGCCGAGCCACGTGGTGCGCCGGGTGACGGCGCCGCTCGACCCGGTCATCCGCGGCGACGCCGTGGTGGTGAGCGCCACCAAGGGCATCGAGTCGCCGGGGCTCCTGCTGCCGCACGAGATCCTGGCGGAGACGCTGCCGGGACGGGCGGTGGCGGCGCTGTCGGGGCCCAGCTTTGCCGCCGAGGTGCACGAGGGGCAGCCGACGGCGGTGGTGGCCGCCGCGGACGACCCGGAGGTGGCGGCGCGGGTGCAGGAGGCGTTCTCCACCCCGCGCTTCCGCGTCTACTCCAACGACGACCTCGTGGGCGCCGAGCTCTGCGGCGCGCTCAAGAACGTGATCGCCATCGCCGCCGGCATCCTCGAGGGCCTCGGGCTCGGCAACAACCCGCGGGCGGCGCTCATCACGCGCGGGCTGGCGGAGATGACGCGTCTGGGGCTGGCAATGGGGGCGAAGCCGATGACCTTCGCGGGGCTGGCCGGCATGGGCGACCTCATCCTCACCGCCACCGGCGGCCTGAGCCGCAACCGGACGCTCGGCATGGCGCTGGCGCGCGGCACCAGCCTGGCGGACTACACCGCGGCGCATCGCACCGTGGCCGAGGGGGTCAACACCGCCCGCTCGGCGACGGGGCTGGCGGCACGGCACGGAGTGGAACTCCCGATCACGGCCCAGGTGGCCGCGATCCTCTTCGAGGGGAAGGCCCCGAAGCAGGCGGTGGCCGACCTGATGGAACGGACCCTCAAGGCGGAGCAGTGGCGGTGAGCAACCCACGGCCGACCCAGGAATTCTTCTCCATCGGCGAGGTCTGCGCGTTGACGGACCTCAAGCCGCACGTCCTCCGGTACTGGGAAAGCCAGTTCCGGTTCCTCAACCCGGCCAAGAACCGGTCGGGCAACCGCGTGTACAAGAGCCG
>CAZNLY010000053.1:0-9589 GCA_964574295.1 uncultured Gemmatimonadaceae bacterium | reverse complement strand
CGCCGCCAGCCACTGGCCCGCGAACAGCAACGCCCCCGCGAGGAGGGCGATGCCGGCCAGGAGGCGTCCGCGCGGCCCCATGGCGGTCAGGCCTTCACGCCCTGCTCCGCCAGCCATGCCAGCACCTCGCGCTGGTACCGGGCAAGGGAGGCCTCGTCGGTGGCCTCGAACCGGAGCACGAGGATCGGCTGGGTGTTGGAGGCGCGGACGAGGCCCCAGCCGTTGGGGAAGGACAGCCGGACACCGTCGATGTCGGTGACCGGGTACCGGGCGCGGAAGTGTTCCGTGGCCCGCGCCACGACGTCGAACTTGGCCTCGTCCGGGCAGTCCACCCGGATCTCGGGCGTGGCGAAGGTGACCGGGAGGTCGGCGAGGTGGGCGGCGAGGCCCGTCGGCGCGCGCGAGACGAGTTCCAGGAGGCGGGCGGCGGCAAAGAGCGCGTCGTCGAACCCGAACCAGTCGCCGCCGAAGAACATGTGCCCGCTCATCTCGCCGGCGAGCACCGCGCCGCGCTCCTTCATCCGCGCCTTGATGAGCGAGTGGCCGGTCTTCCACATCTCCGGCTCGGCGCCCGCCGCCCTCAGCGCCTGCGCGAGCACATCGGAGCACTTCACGTCGAAGATGACCCGGGCTCCGGCGCCGAAGCGGCGGACCGCGTCGCGCCCGAAGAGGACGAGGAGCTGGTCGCCATAGAGGACGCGGCCGTCCTCGTCCACCGCGCCGATGCGGTCGGCGTCGCCGTCGAAGGCGATGCCGAGCTCGGCGCGGCGGCGCCGCACCTCCGCCTGCAGGTCCACCAGGTTGGCGGGGACGGTCGGATCGGGGTGGTGATTGGGGAAGGTGCCGTCCGACTCGCAGAAGAGCGGGAAGACCTCCGCGCCCAGGGCGCGCAGGGTGTCGACGGCCACCAGGCTCCCCACCCCGTTGCCGCAGTCCACCACGACCCGCACGGGGCGCGCGAGGCGGTGCCGGGAGACGATGGCGTCGCGGTAGGCCGGGAGCACGGAGCCGTCGGCGGACTCCCGCCCCGGCCCCGGCACCGCCTGCTCCAGCGTGATGAGCTCGTAGAGCGCCTGGATGTCGTCGCCGTGGAGCGACTCCCCCGCCAGCACCGACTTGAAGCCGTTGAACTCGGGAGGATTGTGCGAGCCGGTGACCTGCGTGCCGCCGTCGGTGCGCAGGTGCTGCACGGCAAAGTAGAGGGCGGGCGTCGGGAGTTCGCCGACGTCCACGGCAGTGGCGCCGGCGGAGGCCATCCCCGTGCGAAGCGCGGCGGCGAGCGCCGCCCCGCTCGGCCGATTGTCCCGCCCGACGGCGAGCACCGCTGCGCGCCCGAGCCGCCGCCGGGCGAACTCGGCGATGGCCGCCCCGAGGGCGCGGGCGAACTCGGGGGTGAGCTCCGCGCCGACCACGCCGCGGATGTCGTACTGTCGGAAGATGGTTCGGGGGACGCGCACGATGAGCCTCCCGCCCGGCGGCGCCGGCGTGGCCGGGCGGTTAGAAGGCGCGGGTGAAGAGGGTGTCGGCCACCGCCATGGCGTCGGACAGGAGCCCGGCAGGCCACACCCCGGCCACCAGCAGCACCGTCACGATGGCGGCGACGACCAGCCCGGCCGGGGTGGCCAGCGACCCCGGGGGCTCGGCGCCCTCGCGGGCCGGCTTCATGTACATCGCCATGATGATCGGCAGGTAGTAGCCCGCCGACACGGCGCTCGCCAGGACGAGCACCACGGGGATGAGCCACTGGCCCGACGTGACGAGCGCCGAGAGGATCATCCACTTGCCGATGAACCCGAAGGTGCCGGGGAACCCCAGCAGGGAGAGCAGCACCACGCTGAAGGCGGCGGCGGTCCAGGGGCGGGTCCGCGCCAGCCCGGCCAGGTCGTCGGCGGTGAGGTCGCGCTCGCCGCCGCGGCCGAGCGCGGCCAGGAGCCCGAAGGCGGCGAGGCTCGTCAGCGCGTAGGCGAGCAGGTACAGCTGTACCGAGGCCGCGCCGATGCGGGTGCCGGGCCAGACCGCGGCCAGCAGGTAGCCCGCATGGGCCACGGAGCTGTACGCCAGCATCCGCTTGATCGAGCGCTGGGCCAGCGCCATGAGGTTGCCCGCCGCCATGGTGGCGATGGCCAACACGCCGAGCACCGGCTGCCAGACGGCACTGCTGGCCGGAAAGGCGACGAGCAGGAGCCGGGTGAGCGCCACGAACCCCGCGGCCTTGATGCCGGTGGCCATGAGGCCGGTGACCGGGGTGGGGGCACCGTCGTACACGTCCGGCGCCCACATGTGGAACGGGACCACCGACACCTTGAAGAGGAAGCCGATGAGGAGCAGCCCCAGCCCGAGCCCGGCCATGACCGGCAGCGTGCCGCCGCCAAGCTGGGCGCCAATCATGACCAGGTTGGTGGTGCCGGTGGCGCCGTAGACCAGCGCGATGCCGTACAGGAGGAACCCGGAGGCGAACGCCCCGATCAGGAAGTACTTGAGGCCGGCCTCCGCCGAGAAGGCGCTGCGCCGGTCGTAGGCCGCCAATACGTACGCGGCCACCGACATCACCTCGAGGCCGAGGAAGACCAGGATCAGGTCGCTCGCCCCGCCGAGGAGCATCATCCCGACCGTCGCCAGGAGCACCAGCGCGTGGAACTCCGGTCCGCGGATGCCCTCGCGCCCGAGGTAGTCGAGGGAGAAGACGATCGTGGCGCCGGCGGCCACCAGGAAGAGGACGTTGGCCAGGTAGCGGTATTCGTCGAGCGCGATCATCTGGGGAATGCCCTCCCCCACCCGGGCGGCGCGCCAGAGCCAGAGGAGCGCGCCGAGGGCCGCCACGACGCCGCCGAAGCTGACCCACCCCGCCAGGCGGCCGTCGGCGGCCGTCTCGTGCCGCCACGCATTCAGCAAGAGCACCACGAGCGCCGCCACCGAGAGGACCACCTCGGGCAGGAGGGCCAGGGTGACGCCCATCGGCGTCATCGTGTCGATCGGCATCAGGGCTGGCCCTCCGGGGCGGATTGCGCGCCCCCGCCGCCGGGGTACCCCTGCTGGACCGTTTCGACGAAGGTCCGGGCGGCCGGCTCCATCCGGCGGAGCACTGGCTGCGGGTAGAGCCCGAGCCAGACGATGCCGGCCAGCAGCGGGGCGAGGAGCAGCAGCTCCCGCGCGTTGAGGTCCTTGAGCCCCTCATTCTCCGGCTTGTCAAGCGGGTTGAAGATGATCCGCTGGAGCGCCCAGAGCAGGTAAGCCGCGGCGAAGATCACCCCGGTGGTGGCCAGGCCGGTGGCCCACGGGAAACGGCCGAAGCTGCCGAGGAGGACGAGGAACTCCCCGATGAATCCGTTGAGCCCCGGAAGCCCGATGGACGACAGGGCCACGACGGTGAAGAGCAGGGAGAAGACCGGGACGACCCTGGCGATGCCGCCGAAGGCCGCGATCTCCCGGGTATGGCGCCGCTCATACAGCATGCCGACGAGGAGGAAGAGCGCGCCGGTCGAGAGCCCGTGGTTGATCATCACCATGAGGGCGCCCTGCACGCTCTGCAGGGTGGCGGCCCAGATGCCGAGCATCACGAAGCCGAGGTGGCTCACCGAGGAGTAGGCCACGAGCTTCTTGACGTCGGGCTGCACCATGGCCACGAGGGCGCCGTAGATCACCCCGACCACCGCGAGCACCACCGCCAGCGTGGTGACGGCGGGGCTGAAGGCCACCGCCGGGAAGAACGGGATGGCAAACCGCAGGAAGCCGTAGGTGCCCATCTTGAGCAGCACGCCGGCCAGGATGACCGACCCCGCCGTCGGCGCCTCGACGTGGGCGTCGGGAAGCCAGGTGTGGAACGGGAAGACGGGGACCTTGATGGCGAAGGCCAGGGCGAAGGCGCCGAAGAGCCAGGGCGCCAGCGGGCCGACCAGCCGGGCGTTGGCAAGCAGGTGGTCGTACTCGAAGCTCAGGATCCCCGTCCGCGCCGCGATGACCCAGACGGTGACCAGGATGGCCACGAGCATGAGGAGCGACCCGACGAACGTGTAGATGAAGAACTTGATGGCCGCGTACAGGCGGTTCTTGCCGCCCCAGATCCCGATGAGGAAGTACATCGGGATGAGCATGACCTCCCAGAACACGTAGAAGAGGAAGAGGTCGAGGCTCACGAAGACGCCGAGCATGCCGGTGAGCAGCACGAGAAGGAGGGCGTAGAACCCCCGCTCCCGCTCGGTGATGTAGGTCCAGCTCCCGAGGACGCAGAGCGGGGTCAGCAGCGTGGAAAGGAGCACCATGAAGAGCGAAATGCCGTCGATCCCGACCCGGTAGGCCACGCCCCACTGCGGCAGCCACTGGTAGGTGGCCGCAAACTGGATCCCGCCTTCGGGAACGAAGGCCCACCAGAGGCCGGCGGAGACGAGAAATTCCGCGAGCGACACGGCGAGGGCGATGCTCCGGGCCCGGCCGGCCGGCGCCGCCAGGATGAGCACCGCCCCGGCCACCGGGAGCAACAGGAGGACGGGGACGACCCAGGACTGGTACCCCAGGACATTCAGCAGGTTTGCCATAGTCGGGTCAGCCCATCACGACGTAGAGTACGCCCAGCGCGCCCACCAGGAATACCGTCAGGTACAGCCCCACCGCCCCGGTCTGCAGCCGGGACCCGATCCACCCGAGTGTCCGGGCGAGGCCCGCGGTGCCCTCCACCCCGCCCCGGTCGATGACCCGCTGGTCCACGTCCTTCCACAGCACCTGCTCCGACAGCCGGCGCAGCGGACCCACGATGATCCTCTGGTAGAGCTCGTCCACGTAGTACTTGTGGTAGAGCACCTTCCAGAAGCCCTGCTCCGGGGCGGCGGCGCGGGCGGGCGCGATGGCCCGGGCCATGGTGGCGCGGTAGCCGAGGGTGAGCCCACCGACCGCCACCAGCACCGCGAGCCCGATCAGCAGGTACTCGACCTGCCCGTGCGGAAACTCGAGCGGGAAGAGCCGCTGGGCCTCCTCGAGCACCGGTTCCAGCCACTGCTCGAGCCGGTGATGGCCGCCGACGACGGCGGGCAGGTTGATGGCGCCGCCCGCCGCGCTCAGGAGGCCGAGGACCACCAGAGGGCCCGTCATGATGAGCGGCGCCTCGTGGAGGTGCCTGGCCTCCTCCGCACCGGTCCGGTTGGCCCCGAAGAAGGTCATCGCCATCATGCGGGCCATGTAGAAGGCGGTGAGCCCCGCCGTGATCATCCCCACCGCCCAGTACAGCCGGTAGACCGGCATCTCGGCGCCCCGCGCGAAGGCCGCCGCCAGGATCTCGTCCTTGGAGAAGAACCCCGAGAACGGCGGGATGCCGGCAATGGCCAGCGTGGCGATCAGCATCAGCGCGAAGGTCCACGGCATGGCCCGCCGGAGCCCGCCCATGTTCCGCATGTCCTGCGCGTCGTCGTGCGAATGGGTGGCGTGGTAGGCGTGGTGCATGGCGTGGATGACGCTGCCGGCCCCGAGGAAGAGGAGCGCCTTGAAGAAGGCGTGCGTCACCAGGTGAAAGATGCCGGCCACATACGCCCCGGTGCCCACCGCCAGGAACATGAAGCCCAGCTGCGACACGGTGGAGTAGGCGAGCACCTTCTTGATGTCGTACTGGCGGAGCCCGATCGTGGCGGCGAAGAGCGCGGTGGCCGCCCCGACGCCCGCGACCACCGCGCTCGAGAACGGGGCCAGGGCAAAGAGCGTGCTAGTCCGTGCCACCAGGTAGACGCCGGCGGTCACCATCGTGGCGGCGTGGATGAGCGCCGACACCGGCGTGGGCCCCGCCATGGCGTCGGGCAGCCAGACGTAGAGCGGGATCTGGGCCGACTTGCCGGCGCAGCCGAGGAAGAGGAAGAGGGTGATGGCGGTGACGAGGGCGCTGCCCATCGCCACGTGCTCCGCCGCAAGCTGGCTCACCCGCAGGAAGTCGAGGGAGCCGAAGGCGGCCCAGATGAGGAACATTGCGACCATGAAGCCGAAATCGCCCACCCGGTTGACCAGGAAGGCCTTCTTCCCCGCGTCGGCGTTGGCCTTGTCGCCGTACCAGAAGCCGATCAGGAGGTAGGAGCACAGGCCCACCCCCTCCCAACCGATGAAGAGCACCGGGAAGCTCGACCCGAGGACCAGCACCAGCATGAAGACGACGAACAGGTTGAGGTACGCGAAGTAGCGGGCGTACCCCGGGTCCTGCCGCATGTAGCCGACGCTGAAGAGGTGGATCAGGCTGCCCACGCCCGTCACCACCAGCAGCATGACGAGCGACAGCCGGTCCACGAGGAAGGCGAGGTCCACCCGGAGCCCGCCGACGGAGAGCCAGGTCCAGAGGGGAACCACCCGGGGGTCGGGAATGCCGCTCAGCGCGCTGCTCCGGAAGATCAGCGCCACGACCGCAAAGGCGCCGATCAGCACCGCCGGGCCGATGACGCTCACGGCGGTCTTGGCCTGGGGCCGCCAGATGGCCAGGGCGCCGTTGAGGAGGAAGCCCGCCAGGGGCAGGGCCACCGCGAGCCAGATCAGGTTGGCGGAGACGTACATCGTCAGCCCTGCAGGAGGGTGCTGGCCTTCAGGTCCACCGAGGTGGAGTGCCGGAAGACCGACAGGATGATCGCGAGGCCGACGGCCGCCTCGGCGGCGGCGACGGTCATGACGAAGAACACCATCAGCTGGCCACCGACCCCGTAGTACCGGGAGAGGGCCACGAAGGTGAGGTTGACCGCATTCAGCATCAGCTCAACGCACATGAACAGCACGATGGCATTGCGGCGCACCAGCACGCCGAGGACGCCGATCGCGAACAGGAGCGCGGAGAACGCCAGCGCCGGGCCGAGGAGCATCAGATCCTCTTCTTCGCCAGGACGACGGCCCCGACAATGGCCGCCAGGAGGAGGAGGGAGGTGACCTCGAAGGGCACCAGGTAGGTCGAGAAGAGCGGCCCCGCCACCGCGCCGACCACGCCCTGCGCCTCCGCGGCCTGCCGGGCGGCCTCCGCCGGCGCGAAGACCGCCGACGCCGGGAGGTCGGGCGTGCCGGTCAGCTCGAGGGCCAGCCGGGCGGGGTCGTAGCCCGCCAGCCGCAGGAGGTACGCGCCGAGGCCGACGGTGAGGAGGAGGCCGATGGCCCAGGCCGCGGGGCCGCGGATGTCCCCCTCCGCATGGCCGAGGTTGAGGAGCATGATCACGAAGATGAAGAGCACCATGATGGCGCCGGCGTACACCAGCACCTGGATGGCGGCGATGAACGGCGCGCCGAGGATCAGGTACATCCCGGCGAGGGCCAGCATCGTGAGGACGAGCCAGATCGCGGACGAGAGCGGATTCCGCTGGAGGATGCAGCTGACGGCGGCCAGGACGGCGACGACGCCCAAGGCGACGAACAGGGTGTCGGCCACCTATTCCCCCTTCGGGTCGGTGGGGTCCCAGAGCGTCGAGACCGGGTGGACCTGGGCCGAGAGCCGCTCGAGGTCGTAGACGAACCGCCCGCGCTCGTACTCGGCGTTCTCGTAGTGCACCCCGACGTGGATCGCCTCCTCGGGGCAGACCTCCTGGCAATAGCCGCAGAAGACGCAGCGGAACTCGTCGATTTCGTAGATCAGCGGGTAGCGATTGCCCTGCTCGTCCTCGCCGGGCACCAGCTTGATGCAGTTGGCGGGGCAGATCTGCGGGCAGAGGCCGCAGGCCACGCACTTGGACCGCCCCTGCTCGTCGGTGAGCATCCGGTGCGTGCCGCGCCACCGGGGGCTGATGGTCCAGTTGTCGGTGCTCTTCTGCTCCGGGTACTGCATCGTGATCTTGGGCCGGAACAGGTGCTTGAACGTGAGCGCCATGCCCTTGAGGGTGGCGCGCACGTAGCTGGCCTCGGTGCCGGGCCGCCGCATCACCTTCACGCCTATCGCCATGTCGCGTCCCTCAGGCCGCGCGGGCGGGCCGAGGCGCCGCCGCGGGGCGCCGGACATAGGCACCCTGGATCAGCCGGCCGCGGTCGAGCACGCGGAGCACCCACGCCAGCACCGGCACGTTGAACAGGAAGAGGAGCCCGAACCGCACCGCCTGGCTGGTCACGCCGAGCGGGCCGTCCACCACCCAGACCCCGATGGCGATGAACATCACGTACCCCAGCGACAGCGGGATGAAGACCTTCCACCCGAGCGCCATGAGCTGGTCGTACCGGAAGCGCGGCAGGGTCCAGCGGATCCACATGAACAGGAAGAGGAAGAACAGCACCTTCACGAAGAAGAAGACCCCGGTGGCCCAGAACTGCGCCACGCCGCCGGCCTCGTCCCAGTGGGTGAACGGGATGTCCCATCCGCCCAGGAAGAGGGTGCTGAACATCATCGAGATCGTGACCATGGCCCCGAACTCGGCGATCATGAAGGCGGAGAACTTCATGGCGCTGTACTCGGTGTGATACCCCGCCACCAGCTCCGACTCCGACTCCGGCAGGTCGAAGGGCACGCGGTTGGTCTCGGCGAATCCCGACACCAGGAAGACCAGGGCCGAGAGCCCGAGCGGGAAGGCGAGCCAGCCCAGCGGGCCGTGCTGCTGGGCGGCGACGATTTCCTCCAGGGAGACATTCCCCACGAGGAGGAGCACCGGCACCAGGCTCAGCCCCATCGCCACCTCGTACGACACCATCTGGGCGGTGGCCCGGAGCCCGCCGAGGAGGCTGTACTTGTTGTTGGAGGCCCAGCCGCCGAGGGCGATGCCGTAGACGCCGACCGAGCTCACCGCGAGCACGAAGAGGAACCCGATGGGGAGCGCCGTCACCGCCGCGGGCGTGGTCCCGTGGTGGACGATCCGCCCGAGGAGGGGGAGGGTGACGTCGAACTCGAGCGGCAGCGGGGCCGCCCACGGGATGGTCAGGGGAATCATCAGGGACGCCATCAGCGAGATGGCCGGTGCCACCACGAAGAAGCTCTTGTGCGCGCCGCCCGGGATGACTTCCTCCTTGAGGAGGTTCTTGATCCCGTCGGCGATCGGCTGGAGGAGGCCCTTCGGCCCCGCGCGGTTGGGGCCGATGCGGTCCTGGATCCAGGCCGCGATCCACCGCTCGAGCAGGGTGGCGTACGCGATGAGCACCATCAGGACCGTGAAGATGATGACCACCTTCACCGCCGCGACGACCAGGAACCCCTTGAGTTCCGGCGTCATCGGGCGGCCCCTGCCGCCGCCACCGCCACCCGACCCGTCAGCCCCAGGTCGGCGTAGGAGAGGCCGCCCAGGGTGGGGTGCTCCGCGGCGACCGCGGCAAAGGCGTGGGCTGCCGTGGCGGGTCGGGCGCCGCCCCCGGCGGCCTCGAGCGCGGCCGCCGCCACCCACCAGGCCGGCCGCGCCATCCCGGGCGCCGCCTTGGCCTGCTGGTAGCGCTGGACCCGGCCGTCCACGTTCATCCAGGTGCCGTGCTCCTCCGCCATGGTGGTCACGGGCAGCACCAGGGCGGCGCGCTCCCAAGCCGGCGCCTCGACGGTGCCGAGCACCACGAGGTTCCCCGCCCCGGCCAGCGCCGCCGACTCGGCCTCATCCAGCTCCGCGTCGACCACCACCACGAGCGACGCCTTGCCGGCGGCGGCCACCGCCCTGGCCCACGGCGTGTCGAATCCGAGCGCGCGCGC
>CAZNLY010000052.1:0-9865 GCA_964574295.1 uncultured Gemmatimonadaceae bacterium | reverse complement strand
CCCTCGCTGGTGCCGATCGACGTGCGCGAGATTGCCGAGGCGACCTGGGACGACCTGGCCCCGAAGGCGGCGGAGCGCGGCGTCCGGTTTCAGGTGGAGGCCGCCGGCGCTCCCATGGTCCTGGCGGACCCCGAGGGGCTCCGGCTGGTGCTGCGGAACCTGCTCGACAACGCCCTCCGATACACCCCCCCGGGGGGAGTGATCACCGTCCGCGCCACGCCCGACGAGGACGGCGTGGCCCTGCGGGTGGCGGACACCGGGAGCGGCATTGCGCACGAGCATCTCGGCCGGGTCTTCGAGCGGTTCTACCGGGTGGATCCCTCGCGGTCGCGCGCCGAAGGGGGGACGGGGCTCGGCCTGTCCATCGTGCGGCGCACGGTCGAGGCGCACGGCGGGCGGGTGGCGGCGGAGAGCGAGCTGGGCCGGGGCACCACCATCACCTGCTGGTTCCCCGGCGGGCCCGAAGGGGCTGTTACGGAATCGTGACCCCGCGCCGCGAGGGCCGTGACGCGGCGGGGCGTTCGTTACGCCGCACTGCAGGACCTCCGGGTCCGGCGCGGTGCCCGGCGGGCAACGGGCTCGCCGTTCGAACCCGCGGGGAGCCGGACGGCTCCCCTCACGAAAGGGTGGACATGCGGACCATGATGTCTCGTGCGGCGATCGGCGTGGCCCTGTTCGCGGCGCTCGGCGCGGCGACGGCGACGGCCCAGACGACGTACCCGAACGTCAAGATGACCGGCCGGCTGCAGATGGAATTCTACGACTTCAACAACGGCGACAACGCCATCTACCAGGCCCTCCCGGCCGCGGTGCGTGCGCCGGAGAGCTCCTTCCTGATCCGCCGGGCGCGCATCGAGGCCCGCGGGCAGCTCTCGGAGAACGTGAGCTTCGTCATCCAGCCGAACTACACCACCGGCCAGTCCGGCGTGACGCTCAAGGACGCCTACATCGACGTGTCCTTCACGAAGCCGGAGGCGCACAACGCGATGGTGCTCCGCGCCGGGCAATTCAAGCGCCCCTTCGGCCGGTACGAACTGACCTCCTCCAACAACCTGCCGTCCATCGAGCGCGGCGCCTATCGCGGCCTGGTGCCGTCGGCCTCCAACGACCTGGCGGTCGGCAACGGCTACGAGGCGCACGACATCGGCGCGGGGCTCTACTACACCGGCATCCAGAAGAAGCTCAACGTCAGCGCCGCGGTCATGAACGGCGCCCTCTCGCCCAACAACATCGACATCAACGGCGCCAAGTCGTACTACGCCCGCGCCACCTTTGCCGTCACGCCGAAGCTGGGCATCGGCGCCTCGTACGGCGACCATGACTTCCAGGCCATCGACACGCTCCCCACTCTCATTGACACCACCGTGACTCGCAACATCGGCTACGGCCTCGACGCGCAGTGGAGCGCCCCGGGCGAGGAAGGCCTCTACGTCATGGTGGACTACATCAGCGGCGAGAGCAACCTCAACAGCGCCAACGAGTTCTGGGGCATCCAGGGGGTGGCGGCGTACAACATCCGGATGAAGTCGCCGACCAGCTTCCTGTACGCCATCGAGCCGGCCTTCCGGTACGACCTGGCGGAGCCGGACAACCGCATCCTCAACGACCAGAACACGCTCATCACCGCGGGCGTGAACCTCTACCTGACCAGCAAGGCGCAGATCCGCCTGATGTACGAGAGCCAGAGCTTCGAGAACAGCGCGCTCTCGACCATCAGCGGCTTCCGCGGCGCGCTGACGATGAACTTCTAGGAGCGCCTCAATGACAACTTCGCGTCCCCTCGCCCTGGCCCTGGCCGCCGCGCTCGTCGCGGCGGCCCCGGCCGGCGCCCAGGGGCTGACGGGGGCGGGAGCCACCTTCCCGAACCCGATCTACACCAAGTGGTTCGACGCCTACAACAAGGCCACCGGCGTCCAGATCAACTACCAGTCCATCGGCTCCGGCGGCGGCATCCGCCAGTTCACCGAGGGCACGGTGGACTTCGGCGCCACCGACGGGCCGATGAGCGTGGCGCAGATGGACGCCGTCAAGGGGAACGTGCTCCACCTCCCGACGGTCATCGGGGCGGTGGTGGTGACGTACAACCTCCCGTCGCTGGGCGCCACGCAGCTCCAGCTCGACGGCCCGACCATCGCCGACATCTACCTCGGCCGCATCACCAAGTGGAACGACAAGCGGATCGCCGCCCTCAACCCCGGCGTGTCCCTCCCGGCCACCGACATCATCGTGGTGCACCGGTCCGACGGCTCGGGCACCTCGTACATCTTCACCGACTTCCTCACCAAGGTGAGCCGGGAGTGGAAGGACAAGGTCAACTATGCCACCTCGGTCAAGTGGCCGATCGGCCTCGGCGGGAAGGGCAACGAGGGCGTGACGCAGCAGGTCAAGCAGCTCGAGGGGACGATCGGGTACGTGGAACTGATCTACGCCCTGTCCAACAACCTGCCGTACGCCAAGGTGAAGAACGCGGCGGGCAACTTCGTGGTGCCGTCGCTGGCGTCCGCCACCGCCGCGGCGGCCAGTGCCAAGTTCTCGAAGGACACGGACTTCCGGGTGTCCATCACGAATGCGCCGGGCGCCGAGACCTATCCGATCTCGTCGTTCACGTGGCTGCTGGTGCCGCTGGACGCCAAGGACCCGGCCAAGGCCCGCCTGCTCCGGAACTTCCTCGCCTGGATGGTCACCCCCGAGGCGCAGGCCATGGCGGGACAGCTACAGTACGCCCCGCTGCCCGCGGAGGTGATCGCCCTGGTCAAGCCACGCATTGCGGCCCTCAAGGCCGCCGGGAAGCCGATCCCGGCCAGCTGACCTCGCCCCCTGAGGTCCCGCGCGGGCGGCTGGCCCCCCTCCCCGGGGTGCCGGTCGCCCGCGCGGCGCTTTTCCCGTGACCCGTCCGTTACAATGGCGTGACAGGTCGCCCACGGGGCCCCGGTAGGTTCCCGCTCCATGACTGACGCCTCCCAAGCCGGCCGCTCGCTCGCCGGGGCCTACCTCGGCGACCGGGTGTTCAAGGGCCTCCTCACGGTGGCGGCGCTGGCCGTCCCGGTCTTGCTCGGCTTTCTGGTGTGGGAGCTCTGGGCCGGCGCCCGCGAGGCGGTCCACGCGTTCGGCCTCGGGTTCCTGACCTCCAGCGAGTGGGACCCTGTGGCGGGCCAGTTCGGCGCGCTGCCCCTCATCTTCGGCACCCTGGTCTCGTCGGCGCTGGCGCTGCTGATCGCCGTCCCGCTCTCGCTCGGGGTGGCCATCTTCCTGACCGAGTTTGCCCCGCAGCGCATCCGGCAGCCGGTGGCCTTCCTGATCGAGCTCCTGGCGGCCATCCCGAGCGTGGTCTACGGCCTCTGGGGGATCTTCGTGATGATCCCCTTCCTTCGGACGACGGTCTTCCCCTTCCTCAAGGAGACCCTCGGCTTCCTCCCCCTCTTCCAGGGACCCATCTACGGACCGGGCATGCTCTCCGCGGCGGTCATCCTGGCCATCATGGTCATGCCCTATGTCATGTCGGTGAGCCGGGAGGTCCTGCTCGCCGTGCCAAACACACAGCGGGAGGCGGCGCTGGCCCTGGGCGCCACGCGGTGGGAGGCGCTCACCGGCGCCGTCCTGCCGTACGCCCGCTCGGGCATCCTGGGCGCCGTCATCCTCGGCCTGGGCCGCGCCCTCGGCGAGACGATGGCCGTGACGATGGTCATCGGGAATCGCCACGAGATCGCGGCGTCGCTCTTCGCGCCGGGGTACACCATGGCCGCCGCGATCGCCAATGAGTTTTCCGAGGCGGTCGAGAGCATGCACCTCTCCGCGCTCTCGTATGTGGCGCTCGCGCTCTTTGCCGTCACCGTGGTGGTGAACGCCGGGGCGCGGATCCTGATCTGGCGCGTGGCACGGGGCGGCGGGGGAGCCTCCGCGTGAACCGCGCCGACGCGCGCCGGCTCCGGAGCCACCTGATGGTGGGGCTGATGGGCCTCGCCGTGGTGCTGGCCGTGCTGCCCCTCCTCCTCATCCTCGGGACCCTGGTGGCCAAGGGCGCCGGCAGCCTCAACCTGGCGTTCTTCACCGAGGTGCCCGCGCCGGCCGGGGAATCCGGCGGCGGCGTCCTCCACGCCATCGTCGGCACCCTCCTCATTGTCGGCACGGCGGGGCTCATCGGGCTCCCGGTCGGGATTGCCGCCGGCATCTTCTGCGCCGAGTACCCGGGGTCCCGCCTGGCGGTGATCACCCGCTTCGTGTCAGACGTGCTCAACGGCACGCCGTCGATCGTGGTGGGCGTCTTTGCCTGGACCTGGATCGTCGCCGTCCAGAAGCACTTCTCGGCCCTCGCCGGCGGGGTGGCGCTCGCCATCCTCATGATCCCGATGGTCACGCGCACCACCGAGGAGATGATCAAGCTGGTGCCGCACTCGCTCCGGGAGGCGGCGCTGGCGCTCGGGTACTCCCGCTGGCGGACCAGCCTGACGGTGGTGGTGCGCACCACCCTCCCCGGCATCGTGACGGGCAGCCTGCTGGCGGTGGCCCGCGCCGCCGGGGAGACCGCCCCGCTCCTCTTCACCGCGCTCGGCAGCCAGTTCCTGTCGTTCCGCCTCGACCAGCCGATGGCGGCCCTGCCGCTCGTGGTGTTCAACTACGCCATCGGCCCCTACGAGGAATGGCACCGGCTGGCCTGGGCCACGGCGCTCGTCCTCATCCTCGTGGTGCTCGTGCTGAGCGCCGCCGCGCGGCTCGCCACGCGGCGGAGGTTCACCGGCCATGGGTGAGGCGGTGCGGGTGGCCACGGAGCGGCTGAGCTGCATGTACGGGAAGACCACCGCAGTCAACGACGTCAGCCTCGGTTTCGTGCGGAACCAGGTCCACGCCCTCATCGGGCCGTCGGGGTGCGGCAAGTCCACGTACCTCCGATCGCTCAACCGGATGCACGAGCTCTCGCCCGGCGGGTGGATCACCGGCCGCGTCCTCCTCGACGGCCAGGACGTGTACGCGCCCGGGGTCAACCCGATGCAGCTGCGGCGGCGTGTGGGCATGGTGTTCCAGAAGCCGACCCCCTTCCCCACCATGTCCATCTTCGACAACGTGGCGGCGGGGCTCCGGATCGGGGGGCACCGGTCGCGGACGTCCCTGGCCGAGGCGGTCGAGCAGGCGCTCCGGGGCGCGGCCCTCTGGGACGAGGTGCGGGACCGCCTCGACGCCAGCGCCATGGCGCTCTCGGGCGGGCAGCAGCAGCGGCTCTGCGTGGCGCGCACGATCGCACCGCGGCCCGAGGTGGTCCTCCTCGACGAGCCCACCGCCTCCCTGGACCCGCAGGGCACGCAGCGGATCGAGGAGCTGCTCTTCACGCTCAAGCGCGAGTTCACCATCATCATCGTGACCCACAACATGCAGCAGGCGGCCCGCGTGTCCGACACCACCACCTTCTTCTACCTGGGCGCGATGGTGGAGACCGGCCCCACGCGCCAGCTCTTCACCTCCCCGTCCCGCGAGGAGACGGAGGCCTATATCACCGGGCGGTTCGGATGACCGCCCTCCTCGAAGGGAGCGTCATGCCCCACGCGTCCGGCCTTCGCCCGACCCTGGCGCCCCGGCCGACGGCCCCTGGCGCGCCGGGCGGCCCTCCCGTGGTGGAGGCGCGCGATTTCCGCTTCCGCTACGGCGCGGCCGAGATCCTGAAGGGCATCTCGCTGGGGGTGGCGCGGAACGCGGTGACCGCCATCATCGGGCCCTCGGGGTGCGGCAAGTCCACCTTCCTGCGCGCCATCAACCGCATGCACGAGCTGGTGCCGGGCGCGCGGCATGGTGGCGACCTCCTCCTCGAGGGGCTGTCCATCTACGCCCCCGGCACCGACTTGGTGGAGCTCCGGCGCCGCGTGGGGATGGTCTTCCAGCGGCCCAACCCCTTCCCCAAGTCGATCTACGAGAACGTGGCCTACGGCCCCTCCGTCAACCGGCTGGTGCTCTCCCGCGACCTGCCCGGCCTCGTGGAGCGGTGCCTCCGGCAGGCGGCGCTCTGGGACGAGGTGAAGGACCGCCTCGACGACCCGGGGACCGGCCTCTCCGGCGGCCAGCAGCAGCGCCTGTGCATTGCGCGCGCGCTGGCCAACTCGCCCGAAGTGCTCCTGATGGACGAGCCCTGCTCCGCGCTCGACCCGATCGCGACGCAGAAGGTCGAGGAGCTCATCTTCGAGCTCAAGCGGCAGTACACCATCGTGATCGTGACCCACAACATGCAGCAGGCCGCCCGCGTCTCGGACTTCACGGGGTTCTTCGACCGGGGTGTCCTGGTGGAGTTCGGCGAGACGGAGCGCCTCTTCACCGCTCCCACCGAGGAGCGGACCGAAGCCTATATCACCGGGAGATTCGGATGACCGAAGCCCATCGCCACTTTCATGACGACCTGAGCCAGGTCAAGATCCGCCTCCTCACGATGTCGGGCGAGGCGGAGGCGGCGCTCGGCCTGGCCGTGGAGGCCCTGCTCGAGCGCGACGCCACCAAGGCCAAGGCGGTCATCGCGGGCGACCGCGTGATCGACCAGATGGAGGTCGAGCTGGAGGAGATGTGCGTCAACCTGCTGGCGCTGCACCAGCCGATGGCGCGGGATCTCCGGATGCTCACCTCCGCGCTCAAGATCGCGAACGACCTCGAGCGGGTGGGCGACCACGCCGTCAACATCGCGCAGTCGGCCCACCGCCTCGCCGACCACCGCCCCATCGCGCCGGAGCCCGAGATCGTCGAGATGGCCCGGCTGGCGCGCGACATGCTCTCCGACGCCCTCGAGGCCTTCATCCGGGGCGACGCGCAGGCAGGGCGGGAGGTGTGCCGCCGCGACGACAAGGTGGATATCCTTCACCGGTCGGTCTTCCGGATCCTCCTGACCCACATGATGGAGGACCCGCACATGATCGGCGCGGGGATGGAGCTCTTCCTGGTGAGCCGGAACCTGGAGCGGGTGGCCGACCTCGCCACGAACATCGGGGAGGACGTCGTATTCCTGGTCGAGGGGAAGTCGATCAAGCACCACGCCGAGGACCGGGGCGACGCCGCCTGGCCCGAGGGAGCGCCGCGGCGGTGAGCCGCGCGCGGGCATCGGACGCCCGCGAGCGTCTTGCGGCCATCGACGTCGGCTCCAACTCCATTCGGCTGCTCATCGCCGAGTATGAGCCGTCGGCCGGCATCGTGCCGATCGACGAGGTGAAGGCCCAGCCCCGCCTGGCGCAGGGCCTCGCCACCACCGGGCGGCTCGATCCCGCCGCCATCGACCGGGCGCTGGCCGCGCTCCGCCGCATGGCGGACATCTGCCGCCAGCGGGGCGCCACCCGCATCGCGGCCGTGGCCACCGCCGCCGTCCGCGAGGCGCGGAACGGCGGCGAGTTCATCACCCGGGTCCGCGACGAGCTCGGCCTTCCCCTCCGCGTCATCACCCCCGAACACGAAGCCCAGCTCTCGTTCCGGTCGGTGCGGCAGCACTTCCGCCTGGAGAACAGCAAGGCGCTGGTGGCCGACATCGGCGGCGGAAGCCTGGAACTCGTGGGCGCCGTCAACGGACTCGTGGAATTGAGCCGCTCCCTGCCGTACGGCGCGGTCCGGCTCACCGACCGCTTCCTCCCCGGCGACCGCGCCCCCTGGAAGGAGCTCGGCGGGCTCCGGAAGTACCTGGCCAAGCAGCTGCTCCGCCACCTGCCCAAGCGCGCGTGGACCGGGGCCCGGATCATCGGGTCCGGCGGCACCTTCACCAACCTCGGCCGGATGGCCGTCGCCCGCCGCGGCGGCGACTACACCAGCCCCGTCCACGGCATCGAGGTCACCGTCGGCGAGGTCGAGCACCTCCTCGAATGGCTCTCGGCCCGCACCCCGGCCCAGCGCAGCGGGGTGCCGGGGCTCAATCCCGAGCGGGCCGACATCATCGTGGCGGGCCTGGCGGTGGTGGCGTCGGTCATGGAGCGGCTCGACGCCGGCAGCGTGGTGGTCAGCGCCTATGGATTGCGGGAAGGGCTCCTCTGGGAAATGGTGGGGAACGGCGCCGCCCGCCAGGCGCCGGTGGACCCGATGCGCCTGGTCCGCGAGTTTGCCGACCGTTGCCGCACCGACCGCCCGCATGTCGAGCAGGTCCGCCGCCTGGCATTGTCCCTCTACGACCAGATCGGCGAGGCCATCGGCTGCACGGCCGAGGAGCGGCACATCCTCGAGGCCGCAGGGATCCTGCACGACGTGGGGCAGCTGGTGAGCTACAAGCGCCACCACAGACACAGCTACCAGCTCATCCAGCACGCCGACCGGATCGGGCTCGGCGCCCGGGAGCGCGCCCTCGTGGCGCTCGTGAGCCGCTACCATCGTCGGCGGGGCCCGAAACAGTCGGATCCCGCCTTCGCCGCGCTCACCCCGGAGGACCAGGCGATGGTGCGGCGGACGGCGGGGCTGCTCCGCGTGGCCGATGGCCTCGACCGCGGGCACACGGCGGTGGTGGAAGGCGTGACGGCGGAGCTGCGGCGGAAGAAGCTCGTCCTGCGGGTCCGGCCGCGCCGCCCCGGCGCCAGCCTGGCGCTCGAAAGCTGGGCGGCACGCCGGAAGTCAGATGTGCTGGAGGCGGTGCTCGGCAGGAAGGTCCGGATTCGCGAGGCGCTGGCCCCGCGCCGGCGGCGCGCCAACGACCGGCGCCAGCGGCCTCCTACTCCCCATACGGCACCCACACGTTCTTGACCTGCGTGGCGTGGCGCAGGTAGCGCTCGCCCTCGCCGTCGGTCACCTCGTCCCAGCGCACCGGTCGGTGGTGCACCCAGGTCTGCTTGAGGTTGCCGGCCGAGAGCCGCTCGACCGCGGCCGCCCCGTCTCGCGTGCCCCAATACCACATGGCGTCCACGCCGTCGTGCGCGGCCAGCACCGCCGAGAGTTCCTCGCGCGGGCCGGTCACGATGTTGAGCACGCCCTTGGGCAGGTCCGAGGTGTCGAGCACCTGGTAGAGGTCGGTGGCCAGGAGGGGCCAGCGCGCCGACGGGACCGCCACCACCGTGTTGCCCATCGCCATCGGGGGAAGGACGGCGGAGAGGAAGCCGAGGAGCGGCCACTCCTCGGGAGCCACGACCGCCACCACACCGAGCGGCTCCGGCATGGCCAGGGTGACGTTGCGGTGCGGCGTGTGGTGCACCCGCCCGTCCCACTTGTCGGCCCAGGCGGCATAGCTGAATATCCGGCGCAGCGCCGCCTCCACCTCGGTCGCGGCCTGGCGGGCCGTCCGGCCGGTCAGCCGGCCGATCCGCGCCGCGAATTCCGCGCGGCGCGCACCGAGGTTCTCGGCCAGGTAATAGAGGACCTGGGCTCGCGCGTGCGCCGTGGCCCGGCCCCACCCGCTCGCGGCGTGCGCCGCCTCCACCGCGTTCCGGATGTCCTTCCGGTTGCCCTGCCCGACCTCGCCGGCGACGGCCCCACCGGCATCCAGTACCGGCAGGCTGTAGCCCGAGTCGGGGCGCGCCTGGACCCCGCCGATGTAGAGCTTGGCGGTGCGATCGATGCCCCCGGCCGGTGACGGCTTCCTTCGCGGCGCACGCGCCGGCGCGTAGGCCGGCGCGGCCGCCAGGGCCGGCTCGGCCAGGTACTCCAGCATCCCTTCCCGCCCCCCCTCCCGCCCGAACCCGCTCTCCCGGTAGCCGCCGAATCCCGCGGCGGCATCGAAGACGTTGGTGCAATTGACCCAGACGGTACCGGCCTTGAGCCGCGGCGCGACGTCGAGCGTCAGGTTGACGCTCTCGCTCCAGACGCTGGCCGCGAGCCCGTAGCGGGTGTTGTTGGCCAGCTCGACCGCTTCCGCCGGCGTCCGGAAGCTCATCATCACCACGACGGGGCCGAAGATCTCGACCTGGGCGATCGTCGCCGACGGGGCGACGTCGGTGAA
>CAZNLY010000051.1:0-10123 GCA_964574295.1 uncultured Gemmatimonadaceae bacterium | reverse complement strand
CCCAGGTTCCTTCGGTCGACGCGACATCGACACGGTGGCCGCGGCGGGCCTCGTCACGAGCCTCTCCGTCTCACGGCAGCCCGTACGGTCGAGCGACTATCAGGATCCCGACGCCCTGCGAAGGATTCCGCTGGCGCGGTATTCACTCGAGGAGGACTTCGGTCGCTTTGTCCAAGTCGTGAGCGGGACCGAGCGCCTCAAGGCCGCCCTGTTCGGGTCACGGCGCCTGTGAGCACGGCTTCCGCCACCAGCTTGCCGATTGCGCGCGACCCTTCCGGTGTTGCGTGGAAATGGTCGACAAAGTGAACGGTCGAGGGCTGCAACCGTCCCTGCAGCCCGAGGTTCTCGACTCCCATGGCTTCGGCGATTTCCCTCGCCGCCGCGTCGATGTCCCGCATCATGGCGCAAATCACCCGTGTCGAATAAAACTCGGTGACCTTGCCGCGGTATGCTTGCCCCACGGAGCCATTCCAAAAGAGGGCTTCTTCCTCCGGCGTATAGGATTCCTTGTCGAACCAGGCTTGGCGGAGGACAAGCACGCGATCGGCGTGGCCTGCGGCGCGCTGGATGACCGCCTGCAAGTTCCGACGAAACGCTTCGGTCACCGCGGCCCGTCCTGGGGCCGCATCTCTCACGATGACGGCCTCGGCGCGATCCTGCCGGGCGCGGCTGAGCCAACTGGCCGCACCGGCCTGAGTGATCCCTTGGTGAAGCTTCCATCGACGTGCCCAGGCCGCGAGGGCCGTGCGTCTCGGGGAAAGGCCGAATGGGCGCCTCGGGTGCCAAGCGAACAGGGCAGACTCGGGGAGGGCCTCGGCCGGTCGGTCAATGGGGCCGCCCGCCTCCATCCACCGGAGGACGTCGCTGGCTCCCACCATGATGATGATCAGGTCCAGACGTGGGTACCGTGGCAGCAGCCGGTCCAGCATCACTCTCAGCGATCCGCTGTCCACCGCGGAGCGGCCGACGTTGCCGACGTGCACCTCCCGTGCGCCGAGTCGTTTCAACGCGGCCGGGGTGGAGAGCGCTGCCTCCACGACCGCAGGCCATTGGGTAGGCTGGTCCAGCGTGAAGCACTCCGCCGCGCTGCCACCCGTCACAAGGATACGGAAGACGTCCGGGCCCGGCGGGATTTCACGGCCCCGCTCCCCCCAACTGTTGATGTGCCGTACCACGACCGGTTCCAGTTGCCGGTGGGTCGGCTGATGAAGGATCAACCGCTCGCGCAATCCCGGCAGGAAGACCGCGTAGGGACCACGACGTATCATTCGCCGTGCGACTGCCTCGGCGATCCCCACGGTCAATCCGCCTGCGACGGCCAACAGCAAGATGGCCCGGAGATCAGTCTGCTGGATCACGCGCATGCTCCCGGCAACGTGGCCGTGGAAGAGGGGGCAGGGTCATGAAGCCGACCTCGGGCGCGGCATGACGACCGCGGCGCAGATTCGCGATCGGGCGCTAGAGCTGATGGCTTCGCCCGGTGAGCCCTGGTATGTAGCCGTCCGGCACGCGGAAGCCGAACTGACCGCCGGAGCCCCGTCGTGGCTGGTCGGGAGCGGCGGTGCTGCGAACTGGGCGTGGTTCGCGGACTTCGCCAGCGGGGGTACGGCCGTGGACATACGGGCAGGCGCCGGCGATACGGCGGCTGCCTTCCTGAACTACTTCCCCGACGTCGTCCTCATTGAGTCCGATCCCACGTGGTTTCGGTTTCTGGAGCGGCGGTTCCTTGAGGGTTCGGGTCCACGGCCCCGCCTTCTGGCAGGAGACGTCGAACGGCTGAAGGACCTCAGGGAGTCGGCCGCGTTCATTTCAATCGCTCTTGCCGAGGCCCAACCATCCAACTCCACTCGCCATACGCTCGCGGCCTGCCGAGATGCCTTGACGGCGGGCGGGGGCCTTCGGGTCGCCCCGGACTGGGACGCGCTGACCGACTCACCGCACCAGCTGGTAATCGCACGTGCCAACTCGTTGCTGCGCTGGATCCACTGTCTCCGGACCCTCGGCTTCAAGCGAATCCGAGGTTTCTATGTGGATCCGAGTCACCACGACCCCCGCTTGATCATCCCGATGACACGACGGGCCACTCGGGCCGTCGAGGACCAAAACCTCCGGGGATCAGCCAGCAGCGTGCTCCGGCGGACCCTTGCGTGGGCCGGGGTGCACTGGCCCCTCTATCGGCAATGCTTCTTCCTCGCCACCCGATGAATCCCCTCCTGCATCGGCTCACGGGATCCCTCCCGGCGTCCGCACCGACCGAACTCCGGCGAGAGTGGACCAGTTTCGTCGTCCACCAAAACGTCTGTGCGGTCCCCGCCCCGGACCTGCCGATGGGATCAGCCTACTGGCAACGCGGCTGTCTCTTGCTGCTCCTGGACGATCGTGGGCGCCCGACGCACCTGGCCAAGCTGCGTCCGATTGGGGAGCCGAACACCGCGTACGAGGGCGAGGTGCTGCGTCGCCTGTGGACCGTTCCCGAGATTCGGCCGCATATCCCGGCGGCCCACTGGACCAGCGCCGATGGCGCACAATTGCTCCTCACCTCGTACTCGGCCGGCGAGCCCTATCGACGGCGGGTCGGCCGCGTCAGCGATGCCGCATGGGTCCGCGACATGCACGAACTCCTCGCCATCACCCAGATGATCTCGGATCGTGCGCCAGCCTCAGGCGCGGAACTGCGCTCGCCGGAAACCCCGTTTCACTTCGCCGACGAAGCGGCCGCATTGCTCGGCTCGGTCGCCGCACTCGGCCTGCACGCCGAGGAACTCGAGGTCCTGACCGCCCTTCTTCGCCGAAGCGGGTCCGCGCCCCGGTCGCCACAACACGGTGACCTCTGGCCTGGGAACATCCTGCGCGATGGCCGTCGCTGGAGGCTCCTCGACTTCGAGATGTTCGGCAAGGTGCAGGCTCCCCTGTTCGACCACGTCCATCTCCTTCGCACCTCGCTCATCGCCCGCGCGGGATCGACGGCGGAGGCATGGCTGACCGCGGCGGAGCTCGGATCGCCCCAGGCGGCCAGCGCACTCTCGGTGCTCGCCGCGGTCAGCAGGAGGAACGGCTTCGACCTCGCGCAGGCCATGGGCTGCATCGTCTACTACCTGACGACAATGGCGGACCACTTCCGCGGAGCGGAACTGCCGGGAGCGATGGCAGACCCGATCCTGCTTGACCTCCGGACGATCATCGCTGCGACCCGCGATGGCAACCTCGCCCCCCGCTGCCTGCAATCACGGTTCTGATTCCGCGACCAGGGCGCTATGCAAGTCGAAGCGTCCGCAACGCCCGACTCCAGATTCCACGAAACGCGGCCGCGAGATCGATGTCCGGATCACCCCGGTACACGACGGCGGCCCCGATCCAGAGCATCGCCACCCCGGTGAGCGCACAGCTGGCAATCAGGGGGGCCAGCGCTCTGGGATCGAACAGTCGGTAGGTCACGCCCGCCACGAGGAGGCCGAGGACGGCTCCGAGGAGGGGCCGCAGAGCCACGTGTCGCAGGAAGAGGCCAGCTCGCAACCCGATCGCCTTGCACGTGTGCGCGATCATGTAGCCGCCGAGCAGAATCGTGGGCACGGCCGTCCCCCACGCCACACCGGCAAGCCCATATGGCCTCACCCAGAGCAGGCTGAGCACGAGGTTCAGAAGCCCCGCGACCACCACGGCAATGCTCGGCGCCGCGGGCTGCCCAATGCCCATCAAGACAGCTTGCGCCACACCGCGCGCCGGGAGGAACACGATCAGCGATACCATGAGAATCCGAAGCACCAACCCGGCCGGTGCCTCAAACTCGCTTCCCACCCACCACCCCACCAACCGCGGGCCAAACACCAGCACGATGCAGCCCGCCGCGAGCCCGATGGAAAACGTCACCTTCGACCATTTGAGGAACAGCCCCTGCAGTTCTCGCTCGCTCCCCTTGGCGTGCAGGGCCGTCGCGTTCGGCATCACCACGACAGCGATAGCCGCCACGAACTCCAACAGGTAGAGCATGAGGCTGTTGGGGACGGTGTAATACGGGATGGTGCTCACCGGCATGAACTTGCCGATCACCAGGGCGTCGGTCTGATACGACAACTGGACGCCAAGGTTGAGCAGCACAACGAAGACACTGAACGAGAAGACCCGGCGCAGCATGGAGATCGTGAAACGCGACAGCCGCACCGAGAGCCCGGGATAGCGCCGCCGAAGCACCACCCACCCCGCCGACGCCTCAAAGAGCGAGACCAGCAGGTTCAAGGCGGCCAGCGCGGTGATGCTTGGCCATTCCGAGACGATCACCAGGTTGCCGACCAACCGGACGATGAGCGCGCCACCCATCAGCGCGCTGCGCACCCCGAAATCCTGGTAGGCCGCCATGACCCCGTATGGCAATTGCTGGATGAACCCGATGGCTACACAGAGGACGACCCCGGCAAAGGCCACCTTGGCCTGCGCGGCAATCTGGCCCGGGATGTCGTAGACGGCCTCGAAGCCGAGGAAGAGGAGCCCTCCCACCACGATTGCGGCACATCCCATCGCAACGTACAGGCCGGCAAAGGTCCCCAAGGCCTCGTCGAGTTGGCCGTGATCGTCCTGGGCAGCGAACTGGGCGACGAACCGCAGCGTCGCCATGGGCGCCCCGAGTGCAAGCAATGCGAGGTAGCCGGTGACGGAATTCACCAGCAACCAGGTGCCGTATGCCTCGTTTCCGAGGTGGTGAATGTTGAACGGAAGGAGGATGTAGGTCGTCAGGATCGCGCCGACGGACACGATCCAGTTCATCCAGACGCTGAGCCCCATCCCGCGCCGCACGCCGGCTATTTCCGCGCCGAGAGATAGAAGGAGTGCACGAATCGTCCCAGGAACCCCAACCGGCGCCCAACCTCAAGGAAGGTGCGCTTCAGCGGGTTCCGTCCCCCGAGCGATTCGTAGGCTGCTTGGGCATCCTCGAGCGCAACGACGCGCCGGGGTTCATGGTACGAGGGAAGCACCTGATTGATTTCTACGCCGGAAAAGCCCGCGGCGCGAAAGAGCGCGGAGTACCCTGCCGGCCCGTAGATCCAAGTCCGGTAGGGCCGGCCCGTCCGGCGACGATGGATCAAGTCGGCGAGCGGTCGGGGCAGGATCACCACGAATGGCGTCTCTCCATGGGGCGCCCCGCCGAGGAAGTTCTCAATGAACATCCGATTCTCGATGGCCACCCCCACCGCGCCTCCGGGGCGGAGCACGCGCCGAACCTCCCTGAGAAAGGCGACCTGCGCTTCCCGCGGAGACTGGGTGAGCGGCGCCGACTCAGGAACCCACTCCAAGACGCCGTTGACGACCACGAGGTCGAAGGAATCGGCGGGATACGGGACGGGAGGCGCACCCGCATTGCGGACGAGGACGTTGGAAAGCCCGTCCTCGTGGAAGCGACGTTCCATGAACTCGCACCAGACCCGGTCGTGCTCGAGCGCCACCACCTGTCGGAAATCGCTCGCCAGGGCCGCCGCGATCACGCCCGACCCGGCTCCAATGTCCAGGGCATGCCCTCGCTCTGCCACAGGAAGATCCCGGTAGAAGCGCGCCTTCTCCGCGTCGGTGAACCAATACGGCTTCCGCTGCAGCTCGGGCAGCGGCAGTCGTGCCAAAGCAACACGCCAGGGTTCTCCCCCGCGCATCGCCTCCACAAGGCTGCCGATCTCCGAATCCGGCAGCGTCCCCTGGCGGATTTCGCCCGAGGCAGGTCCGACGGCGCGCGGCGCGGCGTCATCCTCGGATTGCCGCGAGGGGCCCGGAGCAGAAGCGCTCGAGTCACGCATTCAAGGCAGTTCCCTTCCGGGGCAATGGCGGCCCCCCTGCTGAGAAGTGGCCGCCTCCGTCCAACGCGGGGAGGTTGGAGCCACAGTCGGGTGCAGCATCATACAGGGCGCCGCGTGGGTTCCCAAATCGGCTGCCTGGTGCCCGTCAGAAACCGGAACCAGGCCCGCATCCCCGCCACGTTGGCCCAGATCGCAAACCCGGCAACATTGATGAGCCCCGGCGCCCGGCGCCCGGCCGGCCATCGGTAGGCCGCGACCGCCAGGACGCCGGCCAGCGCCACCACCCCCAGCGCCACGCCACGCGCTACCGGGCACTCCCAGGCCAGCAGCACGATTCCCACGATGCCCAGCGGCCACGTGAGCTGGAACAGCCAGCGCGCCAACTTGTGGCTGAAGAGCATCCAGGCAAAGGCCCCGTGTCGAAACGGGTTGAGCAGGCGGCGCTTGTGCCACAGCGTGTCCAACCCGCGGGCCATGGTCCGGGTCTTCCGCCCCACCTCCACGCGGAGCGAGGACGAGAGCGGCACGAGGCACACCGCCTCCGGCACCGACACCGCCCGATAGCCGCGCTCCCGGGCAATCAGGCAGGAACCGAAGTCGCGACTCAGTTCCGGCGGAAAATCGCGGGGATAGAGCTCCCGACGACTTCCAAAGAAGCACCCGCTGGCTCCCACGATCGAGCCGATCCGGGTCTCGAGCGCTCGCACCCACATCTCGTATCCGGTGTACCCCGCCTCGCCCCGGTTCATTCCCGCGTCGAGGTCTCCCACCGCCACCGCGCGCCCAGTGGCCACCCCCACGCGTGGGTCCTGGAATGCCGCGACGAGCGCCTTGAGGGAGCCGGGCAGGATGCGCGTGGTTGCATCGGTGTTCACCACGAGGTCACCACGAATCCTGGAGGCAGCGGCGTTCTCGGCCGCCGACTTGCCCCCTCGAACCGGCAACCGCAACAGCTCCACTCCCCGGTCGGCGTACCCCTGCACGATGGCATCAGTCTGGTCGGTGGACGCGTCCGACGCGACCAGCACATGCAGGCGTTCCCGCGGATACTCCAGCGCCAGCAGTCCCTCCAGCGTCCGGGCGACCGCCCCCTCCTCGTTGTAGCACGGGAGGACCACCGTCACGCTCGGCCACTCGGCCGGAGGCGCAAAGCCTGGCCGGCTGCCTCGAATGGCGGCGACCACCCAGAGCATTCCCGGATAGAGCAGGTAGGCGTACACCAGGACCGCCGAGGGGATTCCCACCAGCCACCACCCGAGGCCCGTCATGCCGAGGTGGCCCTGCGTGGCAGCCGGAGTTCCCCGTAGAGCCGCTCGTGCGCATCCAGCCAGCGTTCCGGGTCGAAGCGACTCCGCACCGAGGCGGAGGCCCTCGTCGCCCTCCCCTTGGCCGCCGGGAGGTCGGCCAGGATGGCCCGAACGGCCTCCGACATCCCTTCCGGACGATCCGGCCGGATCAGGTCAACCTCGCCCGGCTCGTACATGTCGGGGACCCCGCCGACCGCGGAGGCCACCACCGGAACCGCGGCCCGGGCGGCCTCGAGAAGGATCACCGGCGTGCCTTCGGTCCGGGAGGTGAGCATCAGCACGTCAAACGCCGGAAGGAGGCGGCCCGCCTCCTGGACGGTCCCATGCCAGCGAACCCGGTCCGACAGTCCCAGCGCTCCCGCGAGCCGCGTTCCTTCGAGTCGAGCCGGCCCATCGCCGATCACGTGGGCGGTCCACGCTTCTCCGCGGATGGCGGAGAGGGCCCGGAGGAAGATGTCCACGCCCTTCTCGGGAGACACTCGGCCAACCCAACCAATGGCCGGTGCTCCAGCTGAAATGCCCAATCGCGCCCTGGCCTCCTCCCGGGGGAGGGGGTCCGCAATCATCGGAGCGTTCTGGAGCAGGTGGATTCGACTGCGGTGCACCCCGCTGTGGAGCAGCCGCTCCTCGACGGAGCGTGACACGGCGACCACCGCCTCTGCCCGGCGGCTTGCCGCGCGCTGAAGCCACTCGAAGAGCCGATTCTTGAGGCCGCCGCCAGTGAAGCCGTGCGCGGTAGTGACCTGCGGGATCCCCTCCAGCCGGCCGGCGATACCGCCCAGCACGTCGGCCCGATAGCCGTGCGTGTGCAGGATGTCGGCCTGCCAGGCGCGGGCACACCGCCGAAGCTCCGCAACCTCACGCAGGTAGGACCGGGCAGGGAGGGCGAGCGGAAACACCTCCACACCCAGGGCCCGGGCCCGGCCGATCACGGGATTCCCCTCATCGCCAGGCGCGATCACCGCGGCGAGCCCGACCCGGTGCCCACGCCCCGCCAGCCCGCCCGCGAGCGCCACCGTCACCGACTCGAGCCCTCCCGCGGCGGACGGGGCAGCGACCTGGAGTACGGAGAGGGAATTGGGAGGGGCCATCCCCGCCCCGGGGAGCAAGAATCCCGCCAGCCGCGGCGTCGATTCCGAACCATCAAGGGGCGTGGAAACCGGCCCGAAGCTCCGCGTACAGGGTCCTGTACGCGGCCGCCATTCCCTCGAAGGAATAGGCCTCCTGGACGCGCTGGCGGCCCTTCCGCCCGGCCGACTGCCGCCCTCCCGGGTCGCGCAGCATCGTCGCCATCGCCTGCACGAGTGCCGCAGTGTCGCCTGCGGGCACCAGCAGTCCGGCGCCCGACTTCCCCAGCACCGACGGGGTGCCTCCGACGGCGGTGGCCACCACCGGTACCCCGGCGGCCATGGCCTCGAGGAGCGCCACGGAGGTGCCCTCGCTGTCCGAGGGCAGCACGAAGAGGTCGAGCGCCGCCAGAAGGCGTCGCGCGTCGCTCCGCCACCCCAGGAGGCGAACCGCCTTCCGGAGGTCCAACGCCTCGGCCTGGGCCTCGAGCGCGGCCCGCTCCGGGCCGTCCCCGATCAGGAGCAGGACAGGGGCTGGGGCGGTTGGCCCCGACCTCCCGAGCAGGCCCGCGAAGGCCTCCAGCAACCGATGGTAGGCCTTGACGCGATCCAGCCTTCCCACGCTGCCGACGACGGCGACTCCGGGCGGGAGTCCAAGCTCGCCGCGCACCGAGATTCGAGTGGCCTCATCGGGTGGATCCATCAGGTGAATCCCGTTCGGGATGACCCGCAATCTGGCGGCGGGAACCCGAAGCCTTCGGATCAGGTAGGCACCCAGCTCCTTCGAGACGGCGACCGTCGTGCTCGTGAGGCGCGCCCCAAGGCCATCGAGGAGGCGGGACGCGAGAGGATCCGGATGGGGGCGCCCATGGTCGGTGAAGACGACCGGGCCGGCACCGGCCAGGCGTGCGGCATACGCGCCCTTGAACCAGACCCCGCTGTGGAGATGCACCACATCGGGGGCAAGGCGGCGGAAGTGGGCCGCCAGCCCGACGGGGGCCAGCATGGACAGCCGGCCCTGGGGAACGACCGAGATCTCGTGGGGGGCCAATTCGGCTGCCAGCTGGCCGGCCTGCCGGAGGCAGACGACGTGCGGTTGGTCGCCCCTCGAGCGGGCGTCGAGGACCAGGTCGGTCACGAGGCGCTCGAGCCCGCCCTCGTGGAGGTCCAGGACGACGTGGACAATGCGCAGGGTCAACCTCGGCGCGGCGGGGTGATTCATCGTGCGATGCGGCCCGCTGCAATCAAGCGGGATTTGTGCCCGCCGCAAACCCGCCCTTGTACCCTGCCCGACTGGACCCGCCTTCTGCCACGCCCCGGGACACATCTGATGTGATGCACGTCATTGCACGCCCTGGCCGGCCTGCGTAACACTTTTTCGGACAACCGATTACCTTTGGCCCTCCCCGAGGGCGGAGCGGCGCGGGGGTTGCTGAGGAAGTGGAGTGCCCAAGTGGTTGGTGCGGGGGGTAGAGGGTTGGGCCGAGGCGTTCTGGATCCAGGATTTCATCCCTGATGGTGGCGTTCCGTCGGCAGGCTTCGAAGTACCTCATTTCCAAGCGTTGCACCATCCTCCCGGCCGCCTCCCTCGGCGCCCTGCTCCTCGCGTGCGCGCCGGGCGACGTCAAGGGCGGACTCGACCCGGAGAATCCCGAGGCGGTGGCCGTTTCGGTCAGCGCCGACAAGGGGACCGTCTCCACCGGTGAATCCGTCGTGATCCGGGCCTCCGCCCGTACGGCCAACGGCCAGCCGGCCCCGGCGGAGGTGGACTGGACCGCCGACGGCGGCTCCCTGGTGCCCCTCTCCGATTCCACCGCCCAGTTCAGCGCCTCGACCGCCGGCAGCTACAAGGTCCGCGGGCGGGGCCGGAAGTCGCCAAATCCCCAGGATTCGACGGTCGTGGTCGTCACCGACCCGATCTCCCCGATCGTGAGCGTGGCGGTGTCGCCGAGCGCGGCGACGCTGCCGACCG
>CAZNLY010000050.1:0-10165 GCA_964574295.1 uncultured Gemmatimonadaceae bacterium | reverse complement strand
GGTCGAGACCCCGAACACGTGGAAGAACGGCACCGCGGCCAGGGTGCGGTCGTCCTCACGGAGGCCGAGGCCCTCGCCCGTCAGGCGCGCCGTGTCCACCAGGTTCCGGTGGGAGAGCAGCACCCCCTTGGGCTTGCCCATCGTCCCCGAGGTGTACAGCAGTGCCAGCGGCGTGGTCGCTGGATCGCCCGGGGTGCGCTCGGGGGCGGGAGCGGCCGTGCCGCGCTTGACCAGGTCCTCGAACTGGAGGAACCGGTCATCGGTCCAGAGATCCTCGGGGCCCACCGTCACCACGGTGTGGAGGTCGGGGAGTTCCGGGAGCAGCTCCTCGTAGAGTTCGAGGTAGTCGGTCCCGTTCCACACCTCGGGGGTCACCACCACCCGCGCCTCGGAGTGCCGCAGCTGGTACTTGAGCTCGTGAAAGCTCAGCGCGGGGTCCACCGGCACCACGGTGGCGTCGAGGCGCGCCGCCGCCAGGAACACCACCACCCACTCGGGCCAGTTGGGCAGATCCACGGCGACCCGGTCCCCCGGACCGAGGCCGAGCCCCGCGAGCGCCCCGGCAAGGGCACGGGCCTGCGCGTCCACCTCGGCGTAGCTCCACCGCCGGCCCCCCGAGACCACCAGCTCCCGCTCCGGATGGGCCTGGACCCGCTCCCGGAAGAGGGTGGCAAGGTGGGAAGCAGACACGGACGGGGCTCCGGGGCAATGGAACCCGTCAATATAGCGGGGAGAGGCGGTGAATGAGGACTGAGGACTTGGGGACTTGGGTACTTGGACGGGAGAAAGGAGAAAGGGGAAGGGAGAAAGGAGGGGCGGAAAGAGAAAGGAGAAAGGGGGGCGACGCCCCGATTCGGACGTCGTAGAGAGTGGATCTGGGGCGCCGGCCGCTACGAACCATCGGCCAGCTCGTCCGCCTCACCCAACAGTGCCGCCAGTACGCGCTCCCCGGCCCGCCCATCCCAGCCGAGAGGCTGCCCGGGGCGGTAGCCCCCGTCGGCCACCTGGGCCAGGACCTGCTCCACGGCGGTGACGATCGCGGTCCGCGTTGAGGGGAGCAGCCGATTGGTTCCCTCGGTGACGGTCACTGGCCGCTCCGTATTCGGCCTCAGGGTGAGGCACGGGACGCCGAGCATCGTCGTCTCCTCCTGAAGCCCGCCGGAATCGGTCAACACCAGCGTGGCCTTGTCGAGGAGGGAAACGGTCTCGAGATAACCGAGCGGATCCATCAGCCGCACGCCCCTCAGGCGGCCTTCCAGTCCGAACTCCCGCATGCGCTGGCGAGTCCGGGGGTGGGCCGGAAAGATGACAGGCATCTGTCCCGCTACGCCCGCAAGGCCATCCGCCAGTTCGGCCAGGACCTCGGGCCGGTCCACGTTGGAAGGCCGGTGAAGGGTCACGAAGGCAAACCGCTTCCCGTCCACGCCGAGCTCGGCCGGCATCGCGCGCTGCCGGGCCGTGGGCCGGAGTCGGAGCAGCGTATCCACCATCACGTTCCCTACCAGCCGGACACGTTCCACGGGGATTCCTTCCCGTGCAAGGTTTTCGTTTCCATCTCGGCTTGGGGTAAGGAGGAGGTCCGCGATCTGGTCGGTAAGGATCCGGTTGATTTCCTCGGGCATCGTCCGGTCCTGGCTCCTCAGACCCGCCTCGACGTGCGCCACGCGGATGCCCCGCTTGACCGCGGCAAGAGCGCACGCGACGGTCGAGTTGACGTCCCCATACACGACGACCCAATCGGGACGTTCGCGTTCGAGTACGGGGTCGAACTCGATCAGGATCCTGCCGGTTTGCACCGCGTGAGTGGCGGACCCCACGCCGAGGTTCACGTCGGGCTCCGGGAGGCCAAGTTCCTCGAAGAACCGATCGCTCATGGCGGCGTCGTAGTGCTGCCCGGTGTGGAGGAGCACCTGCTGCACGCCAGCGCGTCGCTGCCCGGCATGCAGGACGGGGGCGACCTTCATGAAGTTGGGACGTGCACCCACAACGTGCAGGAGTTTCACGGGTCTGGCCCTTTGTGCGGAATGGACGGACCGAAAGGTTACCGGGAGGCCGACGGGAGGTTTACGATGAACCAGAATCGGGTGCCCTTCCCTTCCTCCGATTCCACCTGAAGCTCCCCACCCATCGCCTCGACCAGCTTGCGGCAAATAGAGAGGCCGAGGCCCGAGCCCGAGAAGGCGTACTCCCCCGGGCGTTGACGCCGGCGGAATGGTTCGTAGAGAGACACCATGGCGCCGGGAGGAATGCCCGGCCCCTGGTCCTGCACCCAGAAGGCGATGGCATCACCCTCGAGGCACCGCCCCCCCACCTCCACCGCGCCCTCGTCGGTGAACTTGAGGGCGTTGGTGCTGAGGTTGAGGAGGACGCGGGAGAGGGCCACCGGGTGGCCCACCCGAAGGTCGGTGGCCGGGGCCACGATCCGGATCTCGAGCCCCTTCTCCTCGGCGATCGGGAGGGTGATGTCGCGCACCGACTCGAAGATGTCGGCCATCGAGAAGGGGGTCGGTTCCTGCTCCACCAGGCGGTCGCCGCCGCGCGCCAGCTCCACCACGTCCGACGCCACGCCACTCAGCCCAAACGCCGCGCTGTAGATGAGGCCCAGCTGCCGTTCCTGGATCGGAGTGATGGGGCCGGAGCGGCCCTTCTTGAGGGTCTCGGCAAGGAAGAGGATGGAGGTGAGCGGGCTCCGGAAGTCGTGCGCCACCTCGACCACCAGCTCGAGCCCCCCGGCCCCACCCATCCGCTCGGCAAAGCGCTTGGACCAGTCGGACTCGAGGTAGGTGTACAGCCGCTCGAAGCAGGCGAAGACCGTCAGGAGCTGCATCGCGTCCGGGGCCTGCTCCAGCGCCTGCACTTCCTTGACGAAGTTGCGCCGCAGGACCGCCAGGAGCCGGCGGCCCAGCACCGAACGCGGCAGCGCCTCGGTATCGGGCTCCTCGTTGGAGGCGATCCGCATCATCCCGCCGAGGAGGTGCGCCAGGCCGGCGCCCGCCTCCTCGGCGGAGACGGCATCCTCCGCCAGCGACCGCCACTCGGCGGTGACGGAGCTCGCGGCGCGCTCGAGCGCCACCCAGAGGCGGTCGTCCACCCCGCCCAGGGTCGCGTCGGGAATCGCCGGCGGGGACACCGTCAGCGGGTCACGCTTCACGCACCGTTCTCCCGCAGTTCCTCGCGCTGGAAGGAGTGCTTGTCCATCAGCCGGTAGAGCGTGGTGCGGTCGATGCTGGCCAGCCGCGCGGCCTTGGACATGTTGCCACCCGCCCGGCCGACGAGCCGGGACAGGTACTCCCGCTCGAAATGCGCGATGACGCGGTCCTTGGCGCTGTGGAACCCCTCGTCCATGACGCCGGTCGGGAGGCCGGCGGTCTCGGCGGGCCACTCCGCCGGGTCGTCGTAGATCGGGATCTCGTGCGGCTGGATGACCTGCTCCGGCTCGGCCAGGACGGCCACGTGCTCCACCACGTTCTGGAGCTCGCGCACGTTGCCGCGCCAGGGACGGCTCTTGAGGAAGGCGATGGACTCCTCGCTGAACCGCGGGGCGCGGTCGCCGGCCTGGCGGTGCCGCTGCCAGGAGTGGGTCAGGAAGTGGGCCGCCAGGATCGGAATGTCCTCGAGCCGCTTCCGGAGCGGCGGGAGCTTGATGGGCACCACGCGCAGGCGGTAGTAGAGGTCCTCGCGCAGGAGCCCCTGCTTGACCGCCTCCTCCGGGTCGCGGTTCATGGCGGACACGAAGCGCACGTCCACCACGGCGTCGGACTGTTCCGAGCCCACGCGGCGGACCACGCCGTCCTGGATGACGCGCAGGAGCTTGACCTGCAGCGTCATCGGCATCTCGGTCAGCTCGTCGAGGAAGAGGGTGCCGCCGTTGGCGGTCTCGAGGAGGCCGGGCTTGTCGCGGTCGGCACCGGTAAAGGCGCCCTTCCGGTGGCCGAACATCTCGCTCTCGAGGAGCGGCTCGGGGAGGGCGGCGGCGTTGATCGGCACCAGCTGGCGGCTGGCCCGGCGGCTGTGGTGGTGGATGAACTGGGCGATCAGTTCCTTGCCGGTGCCGCTCTCGCCGCTGATGAGCACGGAGGCGTCGGTGGCGGCCACCTTCCGGGCCAGCTCCACCGCCTTCCGGAAGGAGGGGGAGACCCCGATCATCGCGAACTTCTCGCCCACCCCCGACTGCTGGAGGAGCTGGGCGCGGAGGTCGTGCGTCTCCCGCGACACCATCACCGCGTGTGAGGCGCGGCCGATCAGCACCTGCAGGTGCGTGGCGGAGAAGGGCTTGGGGAGGTAGTCCCAGGCGCCGGCCCGGAGCGCCTCGATGCTGCTGGTCACGCTCGGGTTGCCGGTCATCACGACGACAATGGTGTCGCGGTGGTGGTGGAGGGCGGCCCGGAGGAGGTCCATCCCGCTCACCTGCGACATGTAGAGGTCCACGAGGATGATGTCGAAGGTCCGGCGCTTGACCGCCTCCAGCGCCTCCTCGCCCCGCCCGATGACGGTCACGTTGAAGCCGTCCATCTGGAGCACGGTGGCGCACGATTCGCGGAGGGTGCGCTCGTCGTCCACCACCAGGACGCGGATGCTCTGCTTGACCTCGGCGGGGATGGACAGCGGATCGCGCGTGCCCTGTTCGGCGGGGGCGGTGGCTGGGGTTGTGCTGCTCATCCGGGACTCCATCTTGGAATGCAGAGGGCGGAGCAAGTAAACCGGCAGGAGGGGCCCGAGGCAACACCCGCCGTCACGATCGGTCAACAATGGTAGTGCGGGGGTGCAACATCGATGCCGAAGCGCATCGCTTTGGCTTGGCTGACCCTCGCCGACAGTTACATAAGTATTTATATTACAAATAGTTACATGCTGACACGCCGCGGCCTCCCATTTGCAATTCCGGCGCCCGATCTCACAGCTCGATTCCTCCCGGCCCTGCCCCGGGTCGCAACTTGAGGGAGTTTCCCGCGGATGACCCCCGCCCCTCTTCAGCCCGTTTCCCCCGACTCGAACCCGGCTTCCGAGGCCCTGCAGCCGTACGCGGGTGCCGAGGTCCCCGGCGGGCTTCAGCCCGCACCCCCACCCCCGGAGGCCGGGATTCCCTGGGGGCGGTACATCTCGGCGCTCCGCCGGTACAAGTGGCTGATGATCGGGATCGTGGTGCTCGGCACCGGCGGCGCGGTGGCGGCCACGCGGTTCCTCAAGCCGGAGTACAAGGCCACCGCCACGATCTACATCGAGCCCCCACCGGACGACGCCGGCCCGATCCGGGGGGCGGAGCTGCTCCGCTCCTTCGGCTGGCTCGACCTCCTGACCACCGGCGTCGTGCTCGACAGCGTCGCGATCAAGCAGCGGCTCTACCTGACGCCCGCCAGCCGGAAGGACACCGCCGCCTTCGCCGGCTTCGTGATCGCCGACGAGTTCGCGCCCGGTAACTATGAGCTCAGGGTGGACCCTTCGGGCGCGCGCTGGAGCCTGGCCGAAGAGCGGGCAGGGGTGGTGGACGAGGGCGCGGTGGGCGATTCGGTGGGCCGAAAGGTCGGGTTCCGCTGGCAGCCCCCGCGGACCCAGCTGGCCGCCGGCCGGTCACTCAAGTTCGGGGTCACCACCCCCCGCGAGGCCGGCCAGAAGCTCCTGGCCAACTTCGCATCGCTCCTGAACAACGCCCAGCCCGGCGCTTCGGGCGCGAACTTCATCCGGCTCTCGCTGACCGGCGAGGACCCCGCGAAGATCGCGGCGACGCTGAACGACCTGACCGAGCGGTTCGTGCAGGTGGCGGCGGAGCTCAAGCGGCGGAAACTGGAAATCCTGACGCAGACCCTGGGCGAGCAGGTGACGTACGCCGCCGACCAGCTCAAGGACGCCGAGTCGCGGCTCGAGGGCTACCGGGTCAGCACGATCACCTTGCCCACGGAGAACGTGCCGGTGGCGGCGGGACTCCAGTCCACGCAGCCGACGGTGCTGAGCAGCTACTTCAACCAGAAGATCCAGCTCGAGGAACTGAAGCGCGACCGCCTGGCGCTGCAGGGGGTCCTGAACCGGATGGGGACGCCCGGCTTCTCGATGGACGCCTTCCTGACGATTCCCGCCGTCCGAAATGCCCAGGACCTCAACCGCGCCCTCGACGAACTCTCGTCGGCGGAGGCCGAGCTCCGGGCGCTCAAGTTCCGGTACACCGACGAGCACAAGCCGGTCCGCGACCTCCAGGAGCGCATCAATACCCTGCGCACGCAGACGATCCCGATGTACGCCAACGGGCTCATCCAGCAGATGCTCACCCAGGAGCAGGCGCTGGAGGGACAGATTGCCGTCCAGTCGCGGGACCTGCAGGAAATTCCGACCCGCACCATCACCGAGCAGCGCCTCACCCGGGAACAGCAGGCCGCGGCAAGCCTCTACACCACCCTGTCCACCCGGTACGAGGAAGCGAAGCTGGCGCTGGCGAGCTCCATTCCGGACGTGAAGGTGCTCGACCCGGCCGTGACCCCCAAGCGGCCCACGAAGAATTCGGCGCCGCGGATCATCTTCCTCGGGCTCATGGCCAGCGCGGGGCTGGCCGTCGGGCTGGCGATCCTCCTCGACCAGCTCGACAAGCGCTTCCGGTATGTGGAGCAGGTCACCCGGGAGCTTGGGCTCACGATCCTCGGCGCCGTGCCGGCCATGAAGCGCGACCGCGCCGGGGTCCAGACCGCGGAGTCCACGGCCCAGGCCCTGGAGTCGTTCCGGAGCATCCGACTCAACCTGGCCCACTCCTACGGCGCCGGCCCCGTCCGGCTCACGGTGACGAGCCCCGGCCCGAACGAGGGCAAGTCGCACATCTGCGCCAACCTGGCGCTCTCCTTTGCGGAGGCGGGCTACAAGACGGTCCTCATTGACGGCGACATCCGCCGCGGCGTCCTGCACCGGGAATTCAGCATCAACCGCCAGCCGGGGCTGCTCGACTACCTCGCGGGGAATGCCGCCGTCCAGGACATCCTGCGCCCCACCCGGCACCAGGCGCTGACCCTCATCCCTTGTGGCACGCGCCTTCACCTCGGCCCCGAGATGCTCGGATCGGCGCAAATGGGCTCGCTCATGGCCGACCTCAAGGGGGCCTTCAACGTGATCCTGGTGGACAGCCCGCCGCTGGGCGCCGGCATCGATCCGTTCGTGCTCGGGGCCGCGACGGGCCACATGGTACTGGTCCTCCGAAGCGGAGAAACGGACCGGGCCATGGCCGAGGAGAAGCTCAAGACGGTGGACCGGCTGCCGATCCGCCTGCTCGGGGCCATCCTCAACGATGTGGATACGAAGGAGTCAGGCTACAAGTACTACTCGTACGTGTACGGGTATACCGCGGAGGAGGAGCCGGGGAGGATCGGGGCGGGGGCGTAGGCCCACGCGCTCTTCCCCACCCGTTTCACCTCACCCCCATCCCCCTCTCCGTACAAACGGAGAGGGGGCTTTTCAGTTGGGGGAGAAGGCCTTGAGGGTGCCGGCGCCTTCGAGCTTGAGGGTGCGGAGGGCGGTGGTGGCGCGGAGGAGGAGCTCGGTGGCGTCCACCTCGGCGGCCCGGACATCGGGAACGGCGGTGTACCCCACACGGATCCCGATCGAGGTGGAGTCGCCGTTGAGGGGAACCGGCTGCGTCTCGACGGTCTCCCGGAGGCGCTCGATGAGCCGAAGGGCGGCATCAGGCCCGGTGGCCGGGGCAATCACGGCAAACTCGAGGGGGCCCAGGCGCCCGATGGCGTCCGAGCTCCGGCCCGCCTTTCGGAGGGCCTCGCCCACGGCAGCGGCCAGCTTCGTGGCCACCTCCTCGGCGGCGGCGCCACTGAGGGCCGGGCTCTCCGGCGCAAACACGACGCACGCCAGGGCGTGCCGCCGCCGGTAGGCCTCCGAGCCGATCTCGCGGGCCCGCCGGGAGAGGCCGCGCATGTTGTAGAGGCCTGTGACCTGGTCCAGCAGTGACTCGTCGTGGATCCGGTCCACCTCGAGCTTTGCCCGCAGGAAGGCGTCGAGCTTGAGGAGGAGCGATTCGCCGTCGAGCGGCTGGCCGAGGAATTCCCACGCCCCGGCCTGGTAGGCCTCGAGGCGCTGGGCGCGGCCGGAGGGGCCCGCGGTGGTGATGATGATGGGAACGGTTGGGGAGAAGCGGGGGTCGGCCCGGAGCTGGCGGCACACCTCGATGCCGTGCAGGTCGGGCATCTGGGCATCGAGGATGATGATGTCGGGTCGGGAGGTGCGGGCCCGGTCGAGTGCCTGCCGCCCGGTATAGGCGCGAACGACCTCGTACCCCTTCGGCACGAGGATGCTCTCCAGCGAGCGCGACGACCACTCCTGGTCGTTGGCGATGAGGACCAGGGGGGCGCGCAACGGCTGATCGCGTTCAGGCATGGGAATCCGTCTCTTGGAGTGCCTGCGGAACGGGCGGGCCATCCGCAACCGTCCTGCAGGAGTCGTGCAGCATCCTACCTATCTCCTAAGATGTTGAAGCACCGTGATTTGCCGCAACAACCCCACCCCAGGCGACCTCCACCTCGACGCCACTTCGCGACAGGAGGGAGCCACAGGCTGGCGTTTCGTTGCGACCAGGCGACAAGGGTGTGGGGGAACCACGCGGCGACCGGGCTCAGGTGCTCGGATGCCCCGGCGGGAGTCACATCTGTAACTTGTTGCAAGACTTGCGTTTAATCGGATCTTCCGCCGTCAGCCTGCCGGCCTCAGGAGTCTCGGTGAGTACGGCTTCAGACTTGAATTGGTCACCCTCCGTCCGCAGTCCCATGGACCCCAGAATACCGATCCGAGGAACTCGAATGCAGCGAGAGGCTGGGCGCTGTTCCCAATGCGGGGGGACAAGCGGAGGCTCCACGGCTGGCCGGGGCCGGCCGAAGGGGGTGTGCGCCGATTGCGGTGCGCCTCTCGACGCGCCTGGACTCCCTGAGTTCGCGAAGCGCCTTGCGCGCTTCGGACTGGGCTCCACCGATGCGCCGCTGCTCAAGGGCCTGCCGGAGTTGCCGGATGCCAAGTAGCCGGCGCGCCAGCCCTTGGTTCATCGGGCTCCTGACCCTGCTGAGCGCGGCGGGCGCCGCGGCTCAACAGCCCGCCGGGACCACGCCTCCAGCCCGGGTGGAGGCCACGCGTGCGGAACTCGAGGCGCTCGTTGCGCACCCGCCCAAGGGAATGAAGCCCGCGGACCTCCAGGCGGCCCAGCGAAGGCTCGCCAATGGCGACTTCAACGTCGGCGATCGGGTGCTGATCGAGGTCACCGGGGACACCGTCTACAGCGACACGTTCACGGTGCGGACCGGGCGAGTCCTCTCGCTCCCCTCCCTGCCGCCGCTCTCGCTGGAAGGGGTCCTCCGTTCCGAGTCGGACTCGGTGATTGCCGGCTTCCTGACCAAGTACCTCCGCAACCCGGAGGTCAGGGTGACGCCGCTGATGCGGATCGGCATCCTCGGTGGGGTGGTCCGTCCCGGGTACTACGATGTGCCGGCGCAGACGATCCTGAGCGATGCCGTGATGATCGGAGGCGGGCTGAGTCCCTTCGGGAGCATGAAGAAGACAACGGTCTTCCGCGGGAATGAAGAGGTGTTGAACTCGAAGGGGGTCGGCCTCGCCATCTCCACCGGGGCCACTCTGGACCTGCTCAACCTCCAGAGCGGCGACAATATCAACATCGGTGTGAGTAACCCCGAGGCGAGCCTCAACAAGGTGCAGATCATCACCGCCATCCTGGCGATTCCGCTGATGATCGTGACCATCACATCCATCGCGAACTAGGGAAGAATGACACCGACGATGGGCCAGGCAATCAGCACGCAGACGCCAGACGGGCGCCGGTTCGGCAGCGCCGACCGTCGACTGCCGCGAAACCTCCGGGAGACAGAGCTGAGTGCGGCGCCGGTTTCCCTCGTTGCGGAGGGCCCTCCGCCGCTTGAGGAACATTTCGCCCGCAGGCTGCTCAACTTGAGTGCCGCCACACTGGGCATCGTACTCGCCGCCCCGATCATGCTCGCGGTCGCCGTCCTCGTGAAGCTCACCTCGCACGGACCCGTCATCTACACGCAGACGCGCGTCGGGCTCGACAAGCGAGCAGGCGGTCCGGGCTCCGACAACCATCGGCGCCAGAGGGACATTGGCGGGAAGCCCTTCCGCATCTACAAGTTCCGGACGATGCAGGTGGATGCCGAGGCGAAGAGCG
>CAZNLY010000049.1:0-10166 GCA_964574295.1 uncultured Gemmatimonadaceae bacterium | reverse complement strand
TGTTGTCGGTGCCGAGCGAGGTGGCGCCGTCGAGGAACTCCACCCCGGTCACGGTGCCGTCGGGGTCGCTCGCCGTCGCCGTCACCGGCGTGGCGGTGCCCTGCGTGATCGTGGCACCGTCGGCCGGGGCGGTGAGCGACACGGCGGGGTGCTGGTTGACCACCGCCACCACCTGGTAGGTGGCGGTGTAGGTGGCGTTGGAGCCCGGAGTCACGACGGTGTGGTCGCGGGCGCCGCCGTCGGACCAGGCCTGCCAGACCAGGCTGTCGGGCCCCACCACCTGTGGGGTCGGGGCGCCGAGGTCGCGCTCCATCCCCACGACTCCGGTCACGTTGAAGGGCACCGTGCGCGGTTGGCCGTCGAGGGTCAGCTGCACCCCGGCGTGGGACGCGGCGAATGCCAGGTTCACCTTTCGGGGCTGGACGTCCACATAGGTGGAATCGGTGCCGCCGTCGGCATCCGTCACGCGGAGGTGGATGCGGAGGAAGATGTTTTCCTCCGGGTGGCCCCGGGGGGACACGATGAAGCTGCCCCCGGTGGCGCCCGTGGTGCGGGGCACGAGCGGGTGCGTGTGGGCGTCGTGGTGGAGGTCCACCCACCAGGTAAGCTGGCTCGCCGCGAGCGTGCCGTCCTCGGCGTCGGTGCCGGTGCCGGCGTAGGTGATGGTCTCGCCGCCGGAAAAGAGCGTGCCGACGGCCGGGGTGGTGATGGCGGGGACCGGAGCGGTGTTGGCCGGCGGGGTGATGCTGTCGCCGGGCTGGCAGGCCAGCAAAGCGGCGATTGCAAAGAGTGCGGCTCGGCCGAGGCGGGCCACCTTTGGGGGAATCATCTCGGCACCTCCGGGAGGGGGGCGGCCCCACCCTGTTCCAGTGGAGCCTGCGGCAACCATGCCCAGCGCCGCACGCGCCGTGCCGCGAGGCTCCCCGCGAGGATCCCGAGAGCCGCCGCTGCCCATTCCGTCCAACCTACTGGAGGGAATCCCGCCGTGACGGGCACCACAACCAGCAGGACGCCGGTCGTCGCCGGGGCCAGGAGGGCCGCGGCCCCTGCGGCGAGGGCCCCCCAGTACGCCAGGGGGATCAGGAGGCAGCCCACCCAGAGGGCGGTGAGGGCGGCGGTGCGCCCATCGAGGCGGGCATTCCAGGGTGCCACGAGCGCCCAGCCGAGGCTGGCGCTGAGGGGAACCAGCCGGGTGGCTATCCGGCTCCCGTTCCGTGCCTGCAATATCAGTCGCCCCTCGAGGAGCGACCCTTCGGCGTCCACGGTGTCGCCGGGCTCGCCTGCCATGCCACCGGGCAGGGTGGCGTACGGATTTCGGAGGCGAAGGATCGTGGCCCGGATGCGGGTACGGAAGGCGAGGTCGCGGTGATCCTGGCCGAGGAGGAGCACCTCGCGTTGCCGGCCGTCGTAGATGGAGCCGACGGGCGCGAGCCCGTCGGTTGGAGGGCCGAGGACGGCGCGAAAGCGCATGGTCGGGTCCGCCGCCACGGCATCCTCGAGCCGAGCCTGGTCGAGCGCTGGTCCCGGCAGGAGGGGTTCGCCGCCGGCGGTGATCGTGAGCGGGTGGCCGGGGAAGTGCTTCAGGTGGCCGAGGTCTGGGGCCCACTGTCCGAACCAGGGGGAGCCGGTGGGCCAGGTGGGTCCGAAGCCCCAGGCCGACCCGACCCAGATCCAGGTGAGTAATAGAGTCCAGGCGAGCGCGAGGCGCCGGGCGGTGCGGGGGTCGGGGCGGATCCACCGGCGCCAGTGCGCTCCGAGGACGGCGCCGAGGCCGCCGCCGAGAGTGTTGGCCAGGACATCCCCGAGGCTCGCGTCGCGGCCGGGGACCACCTTCATCTGCAGCAGTTCGATGAGGAAGGTCAGCAGTGCGGCGAGGACGAGCGCCCGCCGTACCGAGAACCTCGCGAGGGTCAGTCCGACCCCCAAGGGGACGAAGAGCAGGACGTTGAGGAGGAGGTCCACCCCGCCGAGCTCGCCGCAGGCGATGCAGGTGAGTGGCGTGGCCGCGGCCCGCGACGCCGCGCCGGGGAGGGGGTACAACGTGACGGCGGCGATGAGCGCGAGGCTCACCGCCGCGAGTCCGTGGCCGATGCGTTGCTGGGAGAGGTGCATCGGCGAAAGCTAGCAGCGCACCCGGTCGTCCGGGCGCGCCGACCGCGGGCCTCAGCCCTTCGCGAAGCTGGCCGTCAGGCGGCTCGACACGGCGCCGAAGAGGGCCCCCACCGCCATGGAGATCACGACCGCCACGAGCGGGTTCTCAAGTTGATATGTCGTGAGGCGGGCCAACCCCGCCATTTGCAGGACGGCCATGTAATAGGCGCCGAACACCGCCCCGTAGCCGGCCAGCACGGCGGTGAAGTTGGAGAGGAGGCCGCTCCGGGAGGCGCTGGCGGCGATCCAGAGGGTGACGGCCACGAGGATCGCGCCGCGGGTCACCCAGGCCCAATCCGATTGGGGGACAGGAATCAGGAGGGCCACGACCAGGGCGGCCCAGCCCAGAAGCGCACCGAAGGCCGTTCCCGCAATCGTCCGCTTGATGGCGTCGCCATTGCCCCCGGCCTCCATGCAGATGGCCCAGGCCACGGCACCGGCCCAGAAGTAGAGGCCACTCCGGAGGAACACCGCGGCGGCAAGGCCGCCGGTAATCGCGATACTCATCGAGCGGGCAGAATGCTGCGTCATTCGATGCCTCCTCTCCACCGGGTGGAATCCTTGATCCGGTGCCCGCGGACTGCCGGGAGCCGGGCGATTGGACCTGCTGGCCTCCATATGGGGACCGCCGGGGCGGTTTGTCAATCCGAGACTGGACGCCGGCGGCAGGCGGCTCCCGATGACGCGCCTGTGGTAGGGGTGCCTCAACAGTCAGTGGAGACCGGAGACTCCGCCTGCTTTTTGTTATCCGTAAGCTATTGTAATACAATGTGTTATGGCGACTCGCGAGGTGGGCTCTGGTGGCGCGGATCCGGCGAGGAAACCCAGCCTCCCTCCGGGGGCGGTCGCCGGGGGCAAAACCGACTCTCGGAGACTCATGCGACTCCTCTGGCTCTCACACTTCGTCCCCTGGCCCGCCACCGGCCTGGGCGCGCTTCAGCGGAGTCACAACCTGCTGCGGGCCGTTGCCATCCGGCACGAGGTCCGGCTCGTCGCCCTCCACCGCGAGCGCTTGCTGCCAACCGGCCCGGCCACGGCCCAGGCCAGGACGGAGCTGGGCCAACTGCTCCGCGGCGTGGCGCTGGTTCCGCATCGGGGGGATGCCAGCCGCCTGAGGCGGGGCTGGGCAGCCGCCAGGGCGCTTCTTCAGGGAAGCTCCTACACCGAGGCGTGGATGCAAAATCGCGCGTTTGTGAACGAGGTCGCGCGGCAGATCCGGGAATTCGAGCCCGACCTCATTCACGTCGATGGGATCGGCCTGATTGACGCGGTGGCCAGGCGGCACTGGGGCAGGGTGGTGCTGAATCATCACAACGTCGAGTCGCAGCTCATGCGCCGGCGGGCAGAGCATCAGGGCCGCACCCCGCTCGGCTGGTATTTCCGCCGGGAGGCCGGGCTCCTGGAGCGGCTCGAGCGGGAGGTCGCGCCGACCGTCCGACTCAACCTCGTCGTTTCCGACCTCGATGGCCAGCGACTGGGTGAGGTCGCGCCCGGTGCGAGATTCCGCACGGTGGAGAACGGCGTGGACACCGAGTACTTCCGGCCGCTTGCCGCGGTGCCGGCGGATCCCGCTGCGCTGGCCTTTGCCGGGGGGATGGACTGGTACCCGAACCGGCACGCCGTTGATTGGTTGTGCGGGGAAATCTGGCCCGCACTCACGGCGGGAGACCCGGACTGGAAGGTGACCGTCGTGGGGCGCGCCCCGACGGCCCGCCTGATGGAGCTTGCCGAGCGGGACCCGCGGGTGCGCGCACCGGGATTCGTGGAGGATGTGCGTCCCTGGCTGTCGGCCGCCCGGATATCGGTGTGTCCGATGACCGATGGCGGGGGTACCCGCCTCAAGATCCTGGACGCGCTGGCGATGGAGCGCGCCCTCGTCTCCACCGGCTTGGGGGTGGAAGGCCTCGCCCTGGAGGATGGGCGACACTACCTCAACGCCGACACCTCCGCCGAGTTCGTCCGCCAGTGCCGCCGATTGCGGGATGACCCTGACCTGGCCGCGCGCCTTGGCCGAGAGGGGCGGGCTCATGTGCTGCGGCATTTCAGTTGGGAGGTGGTGGGTGGCCACCTGGACGAGGCCTACCGGGAGGCCCTGGCCACTGGGCCTGATATTGGGCGAGGGGCGGCTGCGGCTCGCTAGTTGGGGCCGCAGGGCGGGCGGGGGGTGCTGGTGGCTCGGGCGATGACCGGCGCCGCCGTCGCCGCCACCACGCCCGATCCCCGGTTGGTGAAGTGGATGTAGTCGCCAAAGGAACTGTCGGAGGGTGAGGCGCGGAAGGCGGAGTCCACCGGCACCACCGCCACCGAGGAATCCGCCGCCACCCGGCGGATGACCGCATTGGCCGCCGAATCGAACGCCAGGATCGTCGCGGCGGTGGCTCGCGGCGCGTAGCGGCGCCACATGAGCATCAACTCCTCGTCCGCCGGCGCCGATGTCCCAAGAAAGCGGTTGGCGTGCGTGGCCAGGATGGGGATGGCGCCGATCTCCCGGATGGCCCCGACCAGCGCCCGGAGGTCGCCGTCGAGGGCCGCGGTGCGATCGGGGGGAATGTCGGTGAACTCCCACCCGGGGGGATGGCTCTGCAGCAGCGCGCCGATTTCCCCGCGGCGGATCGCCATGCTGATCGGGGTGGGCAGGACCTGCTTGGCGGCGTCGCGGAGCCGGCCGGTGCTGCGGGGCAGGAAGGGGCGGAACCAGTCCGGCAGCGTCTCCGGGCGGGGCAGCCCGGTGGTGGCGCGCGGCACCTCGAGGTCGAGGTATTGGTGCGGCGTCGGGTAGAAGAGGATGGCGTCCGGCGCGAGGCCGGCGATGTGTCCCCGCACCGACTGCACCGCGGTGGGAAGGTACATCCCGGGCAGGGCGGCGTTGACGACCTCGTAGTGGGTGCCTGAGCCGCACACGCCATCCTCGCGGCCGGCCAGGGCGTTGAGGGAGTCCTCGATCTGGCGCGGGAACTCCCTTCCGGAGTCCTCCAGGAGACCGAAGGTCTCGGAGGCGCCGACGGCCACGATGCGGACCGTGCCGGGCGGTGGAATGCGCGCAACCTCCGGCCCGCGGTAGCCGAGGGAATCGAGCGACCACTGGCGGAAGCGGCCGTGCGGCCGGCCGCGGACGCCGAGGCTGTCCGCCATCAGCAGGTCGGATTGCGAGCGGGCGTCCGCGAGCAGGGGCGTTCCGTACCGGATCCAGTCCTCGATCCGCACCGTGGCCTCGAAGGCGGCGGCAAACGCCAGCAAGCCGATCACGAAGGCCAGGCGCGGGCGTTTGGGCATGGGTTCCGGGGTGGGGGCGGTTCGGGCCGGGGACACTTCAGCGAGTCGGGGCTTCAGGGAGGACGATGCTCTTCAACAGTACGGTCTTCCTCTTTGCCTTCCTGCCAGTCACCTACCTGGTGTTCTGGCTGCTGCGGAATGCCCAGGCCCGGTATGTGTGGTTGGCGGTCACCGGGTACGTGTTCTACGGCTACTGGAACCCGAAGTTCTGCCTGCTGATGGCGTTCTCGACCGCGGTGAGCTACCTGGCCGGGCTCGGGTTCCTCAAGTATAGGGATGCCCGGGCGCGCAAGCTACTGCTCGTCGTGCCGATCGCCGTGGACCTCTCGCTGCTGGGGTTCTTCAAGTACGCCGGGTTCGCCGAGCGATCGCTCGTGTCGGTCCTCCACGCCGCTGGCATCCACGTCAGCTGGCCCCCGCTCGACATCATCCTGCCGGTGGGCATCAGCTTCTACACCTTTCATACCATCACGTACATCGTGGATGCGTACCGGGGGACGATCACCCCGACCCGCAATCTCTTCGAGTTCTCGGCGTATGTCTCGCTGTTTTCGCAGCTGGTGGCGGGGCCGATCGTCCGCTTCCGGCAGATCGAGGCGGATCTCGAGAACCTCGGATCGGCGTCGCGGACGCGCTGGCTGCGCCTCGGCGTGTCGTTCTTCATCGTCGGCATGGTCGAGAAGGTCCTGGTGGCGGACAGCCTGGCGGCGTTCGTGGACCCGGCGCTGGCCGACTGGCCGGGGCTCGGCACCGTCGGCGCCTGGCTCGCCATGCTGGGGTACACCTTCCAGCTGTATTTCGACTTCTCCGGGTACAGCACCATGGCGGTGGGCCTGGGCTTCATGTTCGGGCTGCGGCTGCCGCAGAACTTCAACTCCCCCTACAAGGCGTTGAATCCGTCGGACTTCTGGCAGCGGTGGCACATCTCGCTCTCCACGGTGCTCCGGGACTACCTGTACATTCCATTGGGTGGCAACCGCGGCTCGACCTGGTTCACCTGCCGCAACCTGATGATCACGATGCTCCTCGGCGGGCTCTGGCATGGCGCGGCGTGGACCTTCGTGGCGTGGGGTGCGTATCACGGGCTGCTCCTGGTGGGGTATCGCCTCGGGCAGCCGTGGTGGGACGCGCAGCCACGGGGGGTTCAGCGGGGGGCCATGTTCCTGCTGGTGGTGGTCGGCTGGGTGTTCTTCCGGAGCACCGATTTTGCCATGGCGGCGGGCCTCCTGGCGCGCATGTTCGCCTGGGCCGGCGGCGCCACGGTCCCTGGCGCGGGATGGGCGCTGGTCGCGCTCCTGGTGGCGGTCCTCTGGGCCGTGCGCGGGAAGAACCCGTTCGAGTTCAGGTACCGGTGGGATCTCCGGCAGACCGCCCTCCTCGGCGCCGGAGCGGGGGCCACGCTGGCGCTCATCCTGGGCAGCCGGCCGTCGCCGTTCCTGTATTTCCAGTTCTAGCGAGGTGAGCCACATGGACTGGCTCCTGGGCCGGATTGCGGGGGCGGTGTCGCTGGAGGGGAGCATCCTGTGCTTCCACGGCCTCCGGGATGCCGAGGATCGGACTGCGGGTGTCCTGCACCTGAGCGTGGCCCGGCTGAACGAGCTATTGGCAGTCGTCCGGGGGGCGGGCACCATCGTCCCCCTGGGCGAGCTGCTCGGGCGGTGGGTGGCGGGCAAGAGCACGCGGGGCCTCCTGGCGATCACCTTCGACGACGCCTACGCGTCGCTCCTCGACACCGCGGAACTCTGGTATGCCAGGGCCCCCTTTCCGGTGACCGTGTTCGTCGTGGGCCAGGCCAGCCAGTCGGGAGCCGCATTCTGGTGGGACCGCCTCGACGCGCTGACTCCCGTGCTGCTGCCAGAGGAGTGGAGGCGCCTCGCTGAATCCGCCGGACTCGAAGTCCCTCGCGGGGCCGATGGGGGGAATGGCGTGGCAATGGCGCAGACCGTGAGGGACTGGGTGGTGAGGGCTCGACAGGGTCGGGCGCCCGAGCCGTTCCAGGAGCAGCTGGCGCGCCTCGAGGCGGCGCATGGCACCAGCGCGCGGCAGCGGCCCATGACGGTCACAGAGCTCCACCGGTTCGGCGCGCTCGGGCCGGTGACCTTCGGCCCCCACACCATGACGCATCCCGCCCTCTCGACCCTCGCTCCGAAGGAGGTAGTGGCGGAAATCCGCACGGGGTGGGAGGCGATGTCAGATTGGGGCCTTCCGCAGGTCATCCCGGTGCTGGCGGCCCCCTACGGCGCCTTGCATCCCGAGCTGGCCGCGCTTGCGGCCGAGGCCGGCATGCACGCCGTTCTTGCGCTCGACGACCGGCGTGTGGGCCGATTGAGGACGCCCCGGGCCAGCGCCGTCGCATCCCGGCTTTCGATGGTTCAAGGCGTCACCGCCGGGCGACTCGCCTATCGACTCAGTGGATTGCGGGAACTGGTGAGCGCTCCGGTTGAGGGGGGGGCGGCGCGGTGACCGGGAACCGGGTGGGCGTGCCGGCTGAAGGGGCAGCTGCCGGGGGCTGGGACGGTTTCCTGGTCGCATTGAGTGCGTACGTCGTCGTGAGCATTGGGAGAATCCACCAGCTCGTCCCGATCCTGGCGGTCTTCAAACCTGCGGTGCTGTCCGGCGTGGCCATGTTGGGTTACTTCGTGGCCACCCGCAGGCCGGCCGCCGGCTGGCAAGCCCTCGATCGCAACTGGAAATTTCTTGTCTTGGGTATCGGAGTCTGGAGCGCACTCTCGGTGCCGCTTGGGATCTACCCCGGGCTCAGCTTCAACTGGTGGAAGGATGTCGTGGTCCAGTCGTGCCTGCTGGCCGTGATTGTGGCGATTGGGCTCCGCAGCCTGGAAGACATTCGGCGCGTGGTGGCGGCCTTTGTCCTGTCCACGGGGTTCTACTCGATCATGATCCTGCGCACGTTTGGATTCAACCTGAACGAGCGGTTCGGTTCCTTGTATTCGTATGACACCAACGACTTTGCTCAAATCGTCGTCTGCGCCTTGCCGTTCGCCGTGTACCTGGCGATCGCCTCCCGGCGGATGCTCGGCAGAGCCGTCTTCGCTCTCATGGCGCTGCTGTGCTTGATCATCATCATCAAGAGTGGGTCTCGCGGCGGCTTCCTTGGACTACTCGCAGTGGCGCTTCTGGCACTCTTCACCTGGCAAGCCGTGAGCTCGCGCATGCGCCTCCTAGCGCTTGCCGGGGGCACACTGTTTCTGCTCGCCTTTGGAAGCCAGATGTTTATGGAAAGGGTGAACAGCATCCTCCACGCCTCGGAGGATTACAACGTGACCTCGGAAACAGGAAGAATCCAGGCCTGGAAGCGTGGCTTGGGGTACATGCTCGACCAGCCGGTGCTGGGCGTCGGCGTTGGTGCGTTTGGCGTTGCGGAGGGTACGCTCTCGGAGCTTGCGCTGGCGGCCCGGCAAAGTGGTCGCGCCAACGTACGTTGGATGGCACCGCATAACAGCTTCGTGGAGATCGGGGCCGAGGCGGGGATCCCAGGACTTCTGATGTTCACGCTGTTGTGCGTGCTCCTACTCCGCCGGAGCTTGGCGCTCGCGCGACTTAAGGATGCGGAGGGGCGCCCCAATCCGGATGCACTGCTCGGGGGCGCCCTGCTCCTCAGTGTTGCTGGGTTCTATGTTACTGCCTTCTTCCTTTCGCAGTCCTACTCCACGCACCTTTTCTTCCTCACCGGCCTCGTCGCCGCCATGACCCGGCTACGAGCGATCCAAGCCCCGTTGGGCCTGCCGAGTTCCCCAGCCCCTGGGAAGGCGTTCAGGGGCCGACCTTGACGTACCAGTCATCGAAGCGGACGTAGGTGTTTGCCGGAACAGGGTTGCCCCCACCACCGGTGATGATCCCGAACTTGGCCCAGTCGAAATCCCGCCCCTGATTGCCCAGCATGAGGTTCGTCCGATTCACGACCAAGTTGCCATCGATCCAGACTTTCAGAATGCCGTCACTCACGCCGGGCGCCGTGTTGAATCGTGCATACATCTCATATCGATGCCAAGCGCCGCGGCTCGCGGAGGCTCCGGGGCCGTACCAGTCATAGGTTGGCATTCCCGAATGCTGGATCTGAAATCCGCCGTTCAGGTACGGGTATGAACTAGCGCTTAGGTTGATGTACCAGTTCCCGTCGTAGAGGGAATTGAAGAAATAGAGGTGCTTCATGGCCACGTTCGGATCGGTCCAATTCGGGCCAAGCTTCACCCAGTACCCGAGGAACAACTGCCGGGCGACAAATGGCGACTGCGGGTCGCTCGAAAGAGGCGCATCGTGGCCGAAGCCCGCCATCGCGTAGCCCATCGGCGAAGTGCCACCCGGATCCCCGGCACGCAGCTCGAGGTTTAGTACGTTTCCTCGCTCGGTGTCGTTGACGATGGTCCACCGAGAGACGTCGCCGGACTCGCCGCCGCCTGCCTCGATCACCCAACCATGCGAGTCCACGGAGTACCAGGGGCGCCCATCCGCCGCATTCCAGATTCGCGGGAGGACGTCAAAGGTGTACGGCTGTGGCGCCGTAATGGTGTATGGCGTCAGTAGGCCAGGGGGTTCGTTAGGGTAGCCCGTTCCTTGAGGCGGAGCACTCAGCGAAACCACAGCGGTATCCGCGAGGGATCCGCCCTGCTGGGTGGCGATGACGCGGAAGCTGCCGGCGGTGGCACCGGCGGTGTAGAGGCCGCCGGCAGTGATGGTGCCGCCGGTGGCGCTGTAGGTGACGGCCGGGGCGGTGGTGGCGCCAT
>CAZNLY010000048.1:0-10529 GCA_964574295.1 uncultured Gemmatimonadaceae bacterium | reverse complement strand
CCCTGGGTGCCGATGTAGATCCACGACCCGGCGGTCATCTGGCCGTACATCGTGAGCCCGAGGGCGTCGAGCCGGCGGAACTCGTCCCAGGTGGCCCACCGCGGCACCAGGTTGGCGTTGGCGATCAGCACCCGCGGCGCCTCGTCGTGGGTGCGGAAGACCCCCACCGGCTTCCCGCTCTGCACCAGCAGCGTCTCGTCGTTCCGGAGGCGCCGCAGCGTCTCCACGATCTTGTGGTACGCCGCCCAGTCCCGGGCCGCTTTCCCGCCCCCGCCATAAACGATCAGCTCCTCGGGCCGCTCGGCCACCTCGGGGTCGAGGTTGTTCATCAACATCCGGAGCGCGGCCTCCTGGTGCCATCCCTGGCAGGAGAGCGCAGTGCCCCGTGGGGCGCGGATCGGCGTGGGAGCGGCGGTGACGGTCATCGGACAGTCGCTGGTGGGAGACAGGCGGGGGAATCTAACGCCCGGCGCGGGCGGGCTCCATCGGGCTAGGGGACCGGCTTCCCATAGCCGGGCCCCCGCACCACCCGGCCCGGCATGGCGCCGGTGTGCTCCCCGGCCTGGATGACCCGCACCCCGTTCACCCAGACGTCCCGGACGCCGGTGGCGTACTGGTGCGGCTCCTGGAAGGTGGCGCGATCGGCAATGGTGGCCGGGTCGAACACCACCACGTCGGCAAAGTACCCCGGCGCCAGGCGGCCCCGCCGCGTGAGCTGGAGGTGCCCGGCGGGGAGCGAGGTCAGCTTGCGGACGGCCTCCGCCAGGGAGAGCCGCTGCTCCTCGCGCACGTACTTGCCGAGGAGCCGGGCAAAGTTGCCGTAGGCCCGCGGGTGGGTGCCGGACAGGAGGAAGACGCCCTCGGTGCTCATCGAGCCCCCGTCGGACCCGAAGCTCATGTAGGGCAGCTGGACCTCGCGCGCCACGTTGTCCTCCGACATCGTGAAGAAGACGCAACCCACGCGGCTGTTGTCCTCGATCACGAGGTCCATCGCCGTCTCCTCGGGCGAGGTGCCGCGTTCCCGGGCCACCTCCGCGAGCGTCTTCCCGGTGAGCGGCTTGAGCGCCGGATTGTTGAAACTCACGAGCAGGATCCCCTCGGCGCCGCCCGCGTTCACGAAGGTGTTGTCGTAGTTGCCCCCGCCCTGCATCTCCTTGAGCACCCGCTGCCGGATGGCCGGGTCCTTGAGCCGCGCCACCCAGGCGTCGTGCCCGCCCTCCTGCACCCAGGTTGGCATCGTGGCGTCGAGGCCCGTGGAGCTCGCCGGGTAGGTGTACATGTCGGCGCTGATCCGCAGCCCGGCGGCCTGGGCCGAGTCGATCAGCGCCAGCAGCGAGTCGAGCTTGCCCCAGTTCGGCCGCCCCGAGGCCTTGAGGTGATAGATCTCGGCCGGCACCCCCGCCTCGCTCGCGATCGTGATGAGCTCGCGGGCCGCGGTCAGGAGGCCGCGCCCCTCGTCGCGCATGTGGGAGATGTACATCCCGCCGTATTCCCCCGCCGCCCGGGAGAGCGCCACCAGTTCCTCCGTGGTGGCGTAGTTGGCCGGGGCGTAGATGAGCGACGAACCCACGCCGAGTGCGCCCTCCGCCATGGCCCGGCGCACCAGCTGCTGCATGCGGGCCAGTTCCTCGGGAGTGGCGGGCCGGTTGGCGTACCCGACCTCGTGCACCCGCACCGTGGTGGCCCCGACGAAGGAGGCCACGTTGGTGGAGACGCCGCGCTCAACCAGGTGATCGAGGTACTCGCCGAGGGTGGTCCAGGGGATGTCGTACTTGATGTCGCCCTGGCGGGCCACCATCTCCGCCTTCATCGAGTCGGTGAGCGGCCCCATCGACCCGCCCTCGCCGAAGATCTCCAGCGTCACCCCCTGGCGCAGGTCGCCCTGCGAGCGCCCGTCGGCCAGCAGGTCCTCCACCGCCCAGCTCAGCATGTTGATGAAGCCCGGCGCCACCGCCATCCCCTTCGCGTCCACCTCCACCCTGCCCCGGGCCCTGCCGAGGTCGCCCACCGCCACGATGGAGTCACCCACCAGCGCCACGTCGGCCACCACGCCGGGCGCGCCGGAGCCGTCGTAGACGGTGCCGCCGCGGATCACCACGTCGTAGGGAGTGGGGCGGCAGGCGGCGATGGCGCACGCGCCCAGGATGGCGGTCAGGAACTGGCGCACGGGTCGGTCCGGTGTGTGAGGGAGGAAGCGCGGGGCCCGGTCAGGGAAGGGAGTCGAGCTGGGCCCGCATTTCGGCGGCGGAGTTCCACCGGCGCTCCCGGTCCTTGGCGAGCGCCCGCTGGATGGCCACCGCCAGCGCGGGCGGCGTGTCCGGCCGGATCTCCGCCACGGAGGGCGCCTCGGCGGTCTGCTGCAGCTGCATGACCACCGCCTCGCTCCGGTGCACGAACGGCGGACGCCCCGTCAGCGCCTCGAAGAGGACGCAGCCCAAGCTATAGATGTCGGAGCGGTGGTCGAGGTCCCGGATGGCGATGACCTGCTCGGGGCTCATGTAGGTCGAGGTGCCGACGGTGAAGCCGGACTTGGTGAGTTTTTCGTCGCCTGCCGCCTCGATGGCGCGGGCAATCCCGAAGTCGAGGAGCATCGCCCCCGAGCTCGAGAGCACGATGTTGTCGGGCTTGACGTCGCGGTGGACGACGTTGTGGTTGTGGGCGTACGCCAGGGCGTCGAGGAGGTCCCGGGCGATGCGCACCACGTCGTCCACGGTGGCCCGCCCCGACCGCGCGATGTGCTCCTTGAGCGTCGGCCCCTCGATGTACGACATGGCGAGGTAGACCAGCCAGTCGCGCTCGCCGTAGTCGAGGAGCCGGGCCACGTGGGGGTGCTCGAGGCGGGAAAGGGTGCGGATTTCCCGGAGGAACCGGTCGGCGGTGGCCGTCACCACCAACTCCGGATGGAGCACCTTGAGCGCCACCGCCTGGCCGTCGAGGGTGCGGGCAAAGAAGACCCGCCCCGCCCCGCCACGCGCCATTTCCCGCTCGACCGTGTACCGGTCGCGCAGCGCCTCCTGGACCATCGGGAGGAGGTCCCGCCGCATTACTCGGGGCTCCGCATGATCATGAAAGGTCGGCCCCGCCGGGTCGGGAGGCAAGGCCGGGGTTTGCCCCGGTCGTCCGGGCCTGCAACCTTTTCCCGGACGGGGCCGTCCAACCCCGTGCATGCAAACGCCCAGCCCCGGAGTCCCGGCCCTGGCCCGCGACCCCCACGATGCCCGGCATACCGCAGACGCGGTCGAGGTGGCCCTCGCCGCCAGTGGAGACGCGCATGCCTTCGAGCGGCTCTACCGGCGCCACGCCACGCGGGTGCACAACCTGGTGCGGCGGATGTACGGCGTCGACGATGCGGACGAGGTGACCCAGGACGTCTTCGTCCGGGCCTGGGAAAAGCTGGGGACGTACCGGGGGGAGGCGGCCTTCTCGACCTGGCTGCACCGGCTGGCGGTGAACGTGGTCCTGGGCCGCCGGGAGGAGCGGGGTCGGCGCCAGGGCCGGCTGAGCGACGAGCCGATGCACCTCGACCTGGCGCCGGCCCGGCCCCAGACCCCCGAGGCGGCCATGGACCTCGACGCCGCCATGGCCCAGCTCCCCGACGGGGCGCGCGAGGTGTTCGTCCTGCATGATGTCGAAGGGTATCGGCACGAGGAAATTGCCGGGATGCTGGGGCTCGCGACCGGCACGTCGAAATCACAGTTGCACCGGGCCCGGATGGCGCTGCGCGCCTTGCTCGCCTGAGCCGCCGGACCCTGACCCTGGAGCGCCACGATGACTGACCAGTTCACCGACCGACTCTCGGACTACCTCGACGGCGGGCTCCCCGCCCCCGAGCGGAGCGCGGTGGAGGCCCACCTCGCGGGGTGCGCGGCGTGCCGGGCCACCCTCGACGACCTCCGGCGGGTGGTGGCCCGGGCCCAGGGGGCGCGGGACTACACCCCGAAGGATCTCTGGCCCGGCATCGCCGAGCGGATCGGGGCCGCGGGGACCCCGGTCACCTCCCTCGAGCGCCACCGCGCCCGGCGGGCCATCGTGGTCACCCTGCCCCAGCTGGCCGCCGCGGCTGTCCTGCTCATGGCCGTCTCCGGCGGCGGCGCGTGGGTGGCCCTCCGGGGCCGCGCGCCTTTAGCACCGGCTCCCGCCGCGGCCCCCACGGTGGTGCGCACCGCCGCGTCGGGCCTCCCGAGCCGTGCCGAGCTGAGCTACACCAGCGCGGTGAACGAGCTGGAGCGCACCCTGGCGGCCGGCCGCGGCCGGCTCGCCCCGGCCACGGTGACCGTCCTCGAGACCAACCTGGCCCGGATCGACCGGGCGATCGCCGAGGCGCGCAAGGCGCTCGCGGCGGACCCGGCCAACACCTACCTCAATTCGCACCTCGCCGACGCGATGCAGCAGAAGATCGACCTCCTGCAGCGCGCCGCCGCCCTCGCCGACGCGGCGAGCTGAAAGGACCGACCATGTTGACCGCCGTTGCCCTGCTTGCCACCCTCGCCGCCACCCAGGCGTCCGACACCACCCTCCCGGCCGCGAAGGGCGCTCGCCTGGCCGTGAACAACCACTCCGGCCGGATCACCGTCACCGCCTGGTCGCGCAATGAGGTTCAGGTCCGCGCCACCTCCGACGACGAGGACGGCCGGCTCCAGGTCGACACCGAGGGCCAGGAGATTCGTGTCCGGCAGTCGATGCGGTACGGGCCGGTGGACATGGAGATCGCCATCAATGTCCCGGCGTGGATGCCGGTCAACCTGCAGGGGAACGAGACGGACATCGTCGTCGCCGGCGTCACGTCCGCCGTGCGCGCCCAGTCGGTCTCGGGAAACATCACGGTCAACGGCGGCGGCGACAACGTGACGCTCAGCTCGGTGGAGGGCGACATCCGGGTCGACGGCGCCCGGGGCACGGTGGACGCCCAGGCGGTGGACGGCGACGTGACCCTGCGGAACGTTACCGGGGCCGTGTCAATCTCCGGGATGGACGGCGACATCCTCCTCGACGGCGTCACCGCCACCTCGGCCCGCGTGACCACCGTGGACGGCAACATCACCTTTGCCGGCGCCCTCACCGCCGGCGGAAGCTACGCCTTCAAGACCCACGACGGCGACATCACCCTCCGGCCGGTCGGGGCCGTCAACGCCACCTTCTCGGTGGCCACCTGGAGCGGCGACTTCGAATCGGCCGTCCCGGTGACCATCTCCGGCGCCCAGAGCGGCAAGCGCTTCACCTTCACCCTCGGCGACGGCAGCGCGCGGGTGGACCTCGACGCCTTCGACGGCGCCATTCGCCTCGCCAAGTGACCCTCGACACCCCACGCACCCGGAGGACGGACCCCATGAAGACCCTCGCCACCCTCACCCTGGCCCTGGCGGTCGTGGCCACGCCGGCGCTGGCCCAGGAGCCGGCCTGGAACTGGAAGGGCACGATTGCCAACGGCAAGCAGATCGAGATCAAGGGCGTCAACGGCTCCATCCGCGCCACCGCCACCGCGGGCTCGGAGGTCGTGGTCACGGCGGCCAAGAAGGGGAGGAAGTCGGACCCGGCCTCGGTCAAGGTCGAGGTGGTGAACAGCGCGGCGGGCGTGACGATCTGCGCCGTCTACCCGAGCGACGGCGGCAAGCAGAACACGTGCGCGCCCGGCGACGCCGGGCAGAACAATGTTCGGGACAACGACGTGACCGTGGACTTCACCGTGCAGGTGCCGGCAGGCGTGAACTTCGTGGGGAACACGGTCAACGGTTCGGTCAGCACCGACCGCCTCGGCGGCAACGCAGAGGTGGCCACCGTCAACGGGGAAATCCGCGTCGTGGCCGCGGGCGTGGTCCGGGCCAGCACGGTCAACGGCTCGCTGGACGTGTCGATGGGGCGGGCCGACTGGACCGGCTCCGTGGACCTGAGCACCGTCAACGGGAGCATCCGGGCCACCTTCCCCGCCTCCTTCAATGCCGTGGTCGAGGGGAGCACCGTGAACGGGAGCATCGAGTCGGAGTTCCCGCTCACCATTTCCGGGAAGTTCGGCCCCCGGAGCATCAAGGGGACGATCGGGTCGGGGGGCCGGTCGCTGGAGCTCTCCACGGTCAACGGCAGCATCACGATCGCCAAGGGCAGCTGACGGCTGAAACCATTGGCGCCCCGCGGGCGTCCAATGAGGAATAGTTCACGAAGCAGGGCCGCTCCACGACCGCGGGGCGGCCCGCTTCACGCCCCTCGCCCCGAGCGCCCATGCCCCGTCCGACGTCGCGCACCGCCTGGCTCGCCGGCCTTCTGCTCGTTGCGGGGGCCCGCGGGGCAACCGCGCAGGGCGCAAACCGGGGCACTCCGCCCCCTCCGCCGCCGCCAGCCCCTGCCGAGGCGGTCCCGGCGTCCGCCAAGGTGGCCCGGGCCACCCGGCTCACCGGCACCGGCATCCACGTGGACGGGCGGCTGGTGGAGCCGGAATGGGCCACCGCCAGCTGGTTTTCGGACTTCACCCAGAAGGAGCCGGTGGAAGGCGGCACCCCGACCGACCGCACCGAGGTGGCGTTCTTCTACGACGACGACGCGATCTACGTCGGGGCCCGGCTGTACAGCACCCGCGTGAACGAGATTCCGCGGCCGGTGACGCGGCGCGACCAGTTCCAGAATACCAATGCCGAGTTCTTCATCGTGGCGCTCGACCCGTACCATGACAAGCGGACCGGCTACAGCTTCAGCGTGAGTTCGGGCGGGGTACGGGGCGACTCCTATCACCCCGAGGATGAAGAGAACTTCCGCGACCCGGCCTTCAACCCGGTCTGGGACGCACATGTCACGTTCGACAGCCTCGGCTGGTACGTCGAGATGCGGATTCCCTTCTCCCAGCTGCGCTTCAACCGGCAGGACGTCCAGGAGTGGGGACTCAACATCAACCGGTGGCGCCCCGGCTTCAACGAGGACATCTACTGGGTCATGATCCCCCGGAAGGAGTCGGGCTTCTTCTCACGCTTCGGCACGCTCGAGGGGATGGACGACATCCAGCCACAGCGGAGCGCCGAATTCATCCCTTACGTGGCCGGCACCGCCGATTTCGTGGGGCAGCCGACGCCCGGCAACCCCTTCGTGGACGCGAGTTCGGCGGGCTTCCGCGCGGGGGCCGACTTCAAGGTCGGCATCGGCCAGAACCTGACCCTCGACGCCACCATCAATCCCGACTTCGGACAGGTCGAGGCGGACCCGGCGGAGGTCAACCTCACCGCCTTCGAGACGTTCTTCCCCGAGCAGCGGCCCTTCTTCATCGAGGGAAACCAGCTCCTCGAAGGCAACGGGCCCGGCTACTACTACTCCCGGCGCATCGGCGCCCAGCCCAACGGACAGCCGACCGGGGGCGTCGTGACCGACGCCGATTTCGTGGACATCCCGGGCTACGCCACCATCCTCGGCGCCGCCAAGCTGACGGGGAGGACCGGTGCCGGCACCTCCGTGGGCGCGCTGGTGGCGCTCACCCAGCGGGAGTACGCCTCCACGTACAACATCGCCGGCGACGAATACCACCAGGTGGCGGTCGAGCCGATGACCTTCTCCGCGGTGGGGCGCGTCCAGCAGGAAGTCGGCAAGTCGTCGTCGACGATCGGGGCCACGCTCACGGCGCTCTCGCGGAGCTTCAGCGACGCGGCCGCGCTCTCCCTCCAGCTGCCGGGCGAGGCGTTCAGCGGGGGCGCCGACTGGCAGCTCCGGTTCCAGGACAACATGTACCAGGTCGGGGGGTGGGCCGGGTTCAGCCACGTGGGCGGCACCACCGAGGCCATCACGGCGCTGCAGGAGGCGCCGGCCCACTACTTCCAGGCCCCGGGCCAGACCTACGCCCCGCTCGACACCCTGGCCACCTCGCTGTCCGGGTACTCACTTGGCCTCTCGGGAGAGAAGCTGAGCGGCAAGTGGACGGGCTACCTCGGCGGGTCGGCGGAATCCCCCGGCTTCGAGCTCAACGACCTCGGCCGCCTGCAATCCGCCAATGACATCGACCTGGAGAGCTTCGTCAACTACCGGGAGACCACGCCGGGCAAGGTCTTCCGCAACTACCGCATCGGGATGTTCGGCGCCACCGGCTGGAACTTCGGCGGCGTCCGCACCTACTCGATCCTGCGCCTCAACACCAACCAGATCTGGCGCAACTGGTGGAGGACGTTCATCGGCGCCTACTACCGGCCACGCGGCATGAGCGACGACCTGACGCGCGGCGGGCCGCTGATGGGCACCGGCTACGGAAGTGGCGTCAACATCAGCCTGTCGAACAACGAGGCGAACCCAGTGCAGGGAAACCTGAACCTCAACATCGGCTGGGGAGAGTTCGGGCAGCAGAGCCAGAACGTGGGCCTCTACTTCAGCGCCCGGCCGAGCAGCCGGCTCCAGCTCTCACTCGCACCGTCCTGGACCCACAGCCTGAACCCGCGGCAGTACGTCACCGCGGTGGACAGCAGCGGATACCCGTCGACCTACGACGCGCGGTACGTCTTCGCCACGGTGGACCAGTACACGCTGCGAATGCAGGTCCGGCTCAACTACTCATTCACCCCCGACCTCACGCTGGAGGTGTACGCGGAGCCCTTCGTCTCCAGCGGCGCCTACACCACCTACGGCGAGCTGACCGCGGCGGGGGCGTCGTCCTTGCGGCTCTACGGCACCGACGGCACGACGATCACCCAGGATCCGGACGGTAACTACACGGTCACCGACGGCGTGAACGGGGAGACGTTCGCGCTGCTCAACAACGACTTCAACGTGCTGAACTACCGGAGCAACGTGGTGATGCGGTGGGAATGGCGGCCGGGCAGCACCCTCTTCTTCATCTGGTCACAGAACCGCAATTCGTTCTGTTCTGGCGGGTATGTCTCCGACACCTGCTACCAGGAGGGCGTCGTGCCCGGGAGCGGGATCGAGGCGGGGAACCTGCTGGAGACCCGCTCCGTGCCCGGCGACAACACCCTCATCGTGAAGGCCACCTACTGGTTCAACCTCCGCTAGGCGCCGCGCCCGGCCCGCCTAGCGGAGCCGGGCGGCGATGGCGGCGGCAAACCGGTGCGGCGCCTGGGCGTCCCAGCGCAGGAACATCGACGGCTCCGTCACCTCGAGCTCCAGGAGCCGGAGGGCGCCATCGGTGGCGGGGAGCAGGTCCACGCGCGCGTAGAGCGTGTCGCTCGCCATCGCGTCGAGCACCCGCTGGCCGGCGGCCAGCTCTCCCGCCGTCGGCGCCACCGACTCCACCCGTCCGCCATGTTCCGTCTGGACCCGGAAATCCCCCGCCGCGGGGATCTTCCGCACCGCGTGGCTGAAGGCTCCGTTGAAATAGAGGAGGGACAGTTCCCCGGCGGTGGACACCTCCCGCACGTAGGGCTGCAGCATCATCGCCCGCTGGGTCAGCTGCTCCGCCAGGAACCGCTGCCCGGCCGGGAGCGTACCCCGGTCCACCAGCCGGGTCCGGCGAGCCCCCGCGGACACCACCGGCTTGAGCACCACCTCGTCCCACCCCTCCTCGGACATCACCCGACCCAGGTCCACCGAGTCGCCGCGCTCCGCCCAGCGGGTGGGGACGATCGGTACCCCCCGGTCCGCCAGGTCGCGCAGGTAGCGCTTGTCGGTGTTCCAGCGGAGGAGCGGGGCGGGATTGAGGAGCGGCCGGCGGGCGGCCACGGCGTCCGCCCAGGCCAGGAATGCCGCCACCTTGTTGGGGTAGTCCCAGGTGGTCCGTACCGCCACGAGGTCATACGTGCCCCAGTCCGCCGCCGGGTCGTTCCAGACGAGGGGCACCCCCTCGATTCCCGCCGCCCGGAGCGCCGGCACCAGGGGCTGGTCTTCCACGTCGAGGTCGGGCAGGGCCAGGCAGGTGGCCAGGGCGACACGCGGCATCGGGCGTCCAGGAAGGCGAGGGTGGAAACACGGCGGCCGGCCCATCGGGCCGGCCGCGTGACATCGGGACGGCGGGATTTGAACCCGCGACCCCTGCAACCCCATTGCAGTGCGCTACCAGACTGCGCTACGTCCCGTCAATTCGAGGCCAAAAAGTAGCCCGGCGGCCCTCCTTGGGGAAGGGCCGGCGGCCTCGTATGTTGCAGCGTTCCCGCGACCCACCACGGAGCCACCATGCATCGCCGCGACTTCGTCCAGCGCACCGCCGGAGGCCTCGCCGCCCTTGGCGCCCTTCGGGCCCTCTCCGCCTGCCGCCCCGACCGCGGCGCTGGCGCCGGCCCCCTCGACCCGGACTTCGTCGCGGCCCGCGAGCGCTACTTCCTCCGGACCCTCGAGCTCAACCCCGTGACCTCCACCTACCTCGGCGGCGACGGCTATTCGCCGCAGCTCGCCGCCGTCAACGGCCGGCTCCGCGACTTCAGCCCCTCGGCGCTCCAGGAGGAGGTGGCCTTCCTGCGGGCCATCATGAGCGAGCTCGAGGGCATCGGCCCCGCCGGCCTCTCCCGCGGCGCGGCGATCGACCGCGCGGTGGTGCTGGCCCAGGCGGGGTATGTGGTGCACCAGGTGGCCGACCGCCGGTACCAGGAGCGGTGCGTGGACACCTACGTGGCGGAACC
>CAZNLY010000047.1:0-11236 GCA_964574295.1 uncultured Gemmatimonadaceae bacterium | reverse complement strand
CATCAAGCGCGATCCCCTCTTCGTGCCCGGCACCCGCGAGGTGGAGGACGTGCTGGCCGACATGAAGCGGCTCAAGACCCACCTGGCGGTGGTGCTCGACGAGTACGGCGGCACGGCGGGGCTGGTGACGATGGAGGACCTGCTGGAGGAGATCGTCGGCCCGATCTACGACGAGCACGACCGCCCGGAGGCGGCGCCCCCCGCCGCCGAAGGCGCGCCGCTGCTGGATGGCGCGCTGACGATCTCGGAGTTCAACAACGCGTGGGACGCCGACCTGGCCGACCAGAACTACACCACGCTCGGCGGCTTCCTCTTCGGGGAACTCGGGCGGCTCCCGCGGGTGGGCGACCGCGTGACGGTGGGTCCGCGGACCTTCGAGATCGTGGAGATGGAGGGAAGGCGGGTCAAATCGGTGCGAATGACCAAAGAATCCGGGTAGGTAGGGGCGCAAGGGCCTTGCGGCCCTACCTCCCGCGAATCGTCCTGCCCAGCTCCACCGCCAATTCCAGCGCCTTCCGCATGCTGGTCGGGTCGGCCCTCCCGGATCCCGCGATGTCCATCGCGGTCCCGTGATCCGGACTGGTACGCGGGAAGGGCAGCCCCAGCGTCACGTTCACCGCGTTGCCGAAGCTCGCCACCTTGATGGCGGTCATCCCCACGTCGTGATACGGCGCCAGGACGGCGTCGAACTCCCCCCGCAGTGCCCGCACGAACACCGTGTCCGCCGGGAGCGGGCCGGCCGCGCCCAGCGCCCGCGCGGCGGGCCGGAGCACCCGCTCCTCCTCGTCGCCGAAGAGGCCGCCCTCCCCGCCGTGGGGATTGAGCGCGCAGACTGCGAGTCGCGGCGCCTCGACCCCGAACCAGTCGCGCAGCGCCTGCGTCGTCACCCGCCCGGTGCGGACAATCCGGTCCTGGGTCACCAGGGCGGGGACGTCGCGCAGCGCCACGTGCGTGGTGACCAGCACCACCCGCAGGCGGTCCGAGGCCAGCATCATCGCCACGTCCACGCCGCCCGCCAGCTCGGCCAGCCACTCGGTGTGCCCCGGATACCGGAAGCCGGCCTGATGCACCGCATGCTTGTGGATCGGGGCGGTGACGAGGGCGTCCACCTGGCCAGCGAGGGCCAGCGCCGCTGCCCTCTCGATGGCGTGCCCCGCGATCCGGCCGGCCTGCACCACGCGCGAGGGGCCCGGCGCCGCGGGGAAGTGCTCCCCGGACCCCAGGCCCCATGGCCCCACGATGATCCGATGGTCGGCCCGGACGGCGGCCACCTGCTCGTCGGCACCGATGACGGTGACCTCGGCGTCCAGCGGCTCCGCCAGCGCCCGGGCGGTGACCTCGGGCCCGATGCCGCGGGGATCGCCGAGGGTCACGGCGATCCGCGGCCTCACGGCTCGCGCACCTCCACGTGCGAGGAGCGGCGCAGCTGGTCCACGTAGCGCTGCTCGGCCAGCTGGCGGGCGAGCAGCGTCCGGATCTGCGCGCGGACGTCGTCGTACTGCACGTCGCCCTCGGGGGTCCGGCCGGTCACGTAGGCCACCACGTACTTGCTCCGGTTGTTCGGCCCCTGGAGGACGAAGACCGCACTCACCGTTCCCGAATCGACCGTGGCCAGCGCGGTCTGGTACACCTGCGGCAGCTGGGCGAGCGGGGCCTGCTTGGCCTCGCGCTCCTCGGCGTTGTCGTGCTCGGCGCGCTGGAGGGAGTCGAGCGAGGCCCCGTTGCGGAGCGCCCCGGCCACCGCCTCCGCCCGGAGGCGGGCCCGCTCGGCGTCGGCCTCGGTGACCGTCGGCATGATGAGGATGTGGCGGACGTCGATCTCGGCCGGCTGGGCCCGCTTGACCTGGATGACGTGATACCCGAACGGCGTCTCGACCGGGCTGGAGATCACCCCCGGCTTGAGCGCGAAGGCCGCCTTCTCGAACTCCGGCGCCAGGGGCGGGCCACGCCGCATCCAGCCCAGGTCGCCGCCGTTGGCCGCCGAGCCCGGGTCCATCGAGAAGCGCCGCGCGGCGGTGGCGAAGTCCGCGCCGCCCCGGAGGGCGATCGCGATCGAGTCCGCCAGGGCATAGGCGCGCGCCTTGGCGGCCGAGTCGGGCCGCGGGGCGATGACGATCTGGCGGAAGGAGATGGTGGCGGGGCGCTTCTGGAGGCTGGCCTTCCGGGCCTCGAAGAACTCCCGCATCTGCTGCTCGGTGGGGGCCACCGGCTTGAGCTGGTCACGCTCGCGGAGGCTCGCCAACAGCGCCTCCTGCAGCGCCGCCCTCCGCTGCTGGTCGGTCAGCCAGCGGCGGTACTCCTCGGGGGTGCCGAATCCCGCCTTCTTGAGCTCGTTCCGGTAGTCCACCTCGCTGGTGAACCCCGAACGCACCCGCTTGATCTGCTGCTCGACGCGCGCCGCGACCTCCTGGTCGGTCACCTTGATCGTGGTGTCGCTGAGCGCCTGCTGGACCATCAGTTCCTGGTTGATCAACTCGTTCAGGATGTCGAGCCGGATGGCGCGAACGGCGGCCGAGTCGCCCTCGGGAAGCTTGAGCCCCTGAGCCTGACGGGCAAAGAGCTCCTCGTCGATCTGCGACGCGAGGATCGGCTTGTTGCCCACGACCCCCACCACGTGGTCCACCACGATGGAGGGCTGGGGCGCCCCCGCCTGGGCCGCCGCTGGCGCGGCGGCCCAGGCCAGGAGTCCTGCGAGCACCAGCCGCCGGCGCATGCCTACTGCGGCGGTGCGGCGGCCCCGCCGACCGGCGGGGGTCCCGCGGCGGGCTGCATCGGACCGGACGGGGCGCCCGGCTGGCCCTGGCCCCCGGCGGACTCCGCCACCTGGGCGGCCGTCGCGAGCTCCACGGCGCGGGCGATGCCGGCCTGGCTGATGTTCCCCCCCGCCTGGTCGCGCAGCACCTGCGCCAGCGCGCCCGGCATCGGGCGGAGGCGGGCGGTGTTGGCAAAGACCTGGTTGAAGAAATCATCCACGCGGAGCTGGGCCACCCGCTCGCGCTCGCTCTGGGCGATGCTCGAGTCGGTCACGTCCGCGCCGAGGCCGATGGTGAGCTTGAGCGAGTCCACCGCGGCGGCGTACGTCGCCTCCATCGCGGCCCACTGGTCGGCCGGAAGGGTGACCCCCGCGGAGTCGGCCTGACGGAGGAGCAGCTGGTTGGTGGCCAGCGCCCGGGCGAACTGGGTCAGCTGCTCGTCGGAGGCGTCCTTGACCTGCGCCGAGAACTGGGGCGGGAGGGCGCTCAGCCAGCGGAGGAACTCGCCCACCGTCAGCTTGCCGCCGGTGTACTTGGCGAGCGCCTTGGTGGACTTCCGCTGGCCGCTCCGGTCGCCCACGCCCTCGCGCATCCGGGCCGGGGCGTCCTTCGACACCTCGAGCTTGTTCTGGATGGCCAGGCTGTCCATGTAGATGCTGTCGAGCCGGCGGGTGGCTTCCTGCGTCAGGTAGGCCACGATCCGCTCGCGGGACTCGTCCATCGTCGGGCGGCGGATGATGTGGTAGCCGAAGGGGGTCTCGACCACGCCGGTCATCTGGCCGGGGTTGAGGCTCCACCCCGCCGAGTCAAAGGCGGTGACATAGGAGCCCTTCTTGGCCGGCGGCAGCCAGCCGCCGTTCGCCTTGCTCCCGGGGTCGTCCGACAGTTGCGAGGCAAGGAGCTCGAAATTGGCGCCCTGCTGCAGCTGGTTCAGCGCGAGCTGGGCCTTCTTGCGGGCCGCGGCGCGTTCCGCCGGCGGCGCCGTGGCCTGGACCGCCACGAGGATGTGCTGCAGGGTGCGGACGGTGTCCGCCAGGTAGAGGCTGTCGGCGGCGCCGGCGGAGGCGCTCTCCCGGCGGGCGGCGAGGGTGTCATACCAGATGGCGCCCTTGGCCTCGGCCACCTGCGGCCAGAGCACCTCGGCCACCGTGGCTGAGTCGGTCTTGATGGCGTGGCGCGCCACCGACTGCGCGAAGAGCGTGTAGTCGCTCCAGACCGTGGCGATGAATTCCGCCGTCTCGGCGTTCATCCGGGCGCCCTTCGCCTTGCCCATCATCCCGGCGAGCTGCTCCGCCGTCAACTGCTGTCCCGCCGCGGTCGCGGCCACGTCGGCGTGCGCCGAGAAGAGGTCGCCGAAACTCGAGCAGCCCGCGAGCACCAGCACGCCGGCCGTCAGCACGATCCTGCGCATGCAATCTCCAAGTGAAAAGGTCACGGCGGGCCCGGAGCCCGCACCATCTCCAATGCCCGCACCAGCGCGGGGAGGATCGCCTCGCCCCCCAGGCGCGTCAGGCGCAGGGAGAGTGGAACCGTCCGACGCACGTCGGCGGCCAGCTGGACGTCGTCCAGCGCGGCCGCCAGCCCCGCCATCCTTGGTGCGGTCCCGGCGCGGAAGGTGAGCCGCGCCTCGTCACCCCGCACCACCACGTGCTGCAGGCCGAGCCGTGCCCCGACCACCCGGAGCCGGCTGAGCTGCAGGAGCGCCTCCGCCTCGGCCGGGAGCGGCCCAAACCGCTCCCGCACCTCCGCGCCAAGCCCTTGAATGTCGCCAGACGACGCCGCCCGCGCCAGTCGGCGGTACAGGTCCAGCTTCGAGTCGTCGTCGGCCACGTACGAGTCGGGCAGCCGCGCCGGCTGGTCGAGCACCACCTCGGGCGGGGCGGGATCCTCCACCCCGCCCTGCCCCCGGAGCGCCTTCACCGTCTCCTCCAGCCAGCGCATGTAGAGGTCGAACCCGACGGCATGCGCGTGGCCCGACTGCTCCGCCCCGAGGAGGTTCCCGGCCCCCCGCAGCTCGAGGTCCTTGAGCGCGATGCGGTAGCCGGCTCCAAGGTCGCTGTGGTGCTCCAGCACCTTGAGCCGCTCCTCGGCCTGGAGGTCGAGCTCGTCGGGGGCCAGCAGGTAGCAGTAGGCCCGTCGGTGGCTCCGCCCGACCCGCCCCCGCAGCTGGTAGAGCTGCGCCAGCCCGAAGCGGTGGGCGTCGTGCACCACCATGGTGTTGGCGTTCGGCACGTCGAGCCCCGACTCGACGATCATCGTGGACACGAGCAGGTCGAGTTCCCCCAGCACGAACCGGCGCATGACCGCCTCCAGGGCGTCCGCCGACATCTGGCCGTGCGCCACGCCCACCCGCGCGCGCGGCGCGAGCGCCTGGACGCGCGCGGCATAGGTGTCGATCGTCTCGATCCGGTTGTGCACCAGGAAGGCCTGCCCGCCCCGGTCCAGCTCCCGCGCGAACGCCTCCTCGAGCAGGGCGTCGTCCCACGGCTCCACGAAGGTCAGGATCGGCGAGCGGTCGCGCGGCGGGGTCTCGATCTGGGTCAGGTCCCGCATCCCCGAAAGGGAGAGGTGCAGGGTGCGCGGAATCGGGGTGGCCGACATCGCCAGCACGTCCACCGACAGCCGGAGCGCCTTGATCCGCTCCTTGTGCTTCACACCGAAGCGGTGCTCCTCATCCACGATCAGGAGCCCGATGTCCTTGAACACGACGTCGGGCGACAACAGCCGGTGGGTGCCGATGACGATGTCGGTCTCCCCGGTGGCGAGGCGGGCCAGTGCCGCCTTCTGGTCCCTGGCGCTCCGGAACCGGGACAGCACCTCGACCTTGACCGGGAAGTCGGCCAGGCGCTCCCCGAAGGTGCGGCCGTGCTGCTCGGCCAGGATGGTGGTCGGCACCAGCACCGCCACCTGCTTGCCGCCCTGCACCGCCTTGAACGCCGCGCGGACCGCCACCTCCGTCTTGCCGTACCCGACGTCGCCGACGAGGAGGCGGTCCATCGGCATCGGCCGCTCCATGTCGCGGCGGACCTCCTCGATGGCCCGCTTCTGGTCCGGCGTGTCCTCGTAGAGGAAGCTCGCCTCCAGCTCGCGCTGCCACTTGGTGTCCGGCGGGAAGGCGTACCCCGCCTGCACCGTGCGCCGGGCGTAGAGATCAAGGAGCTCCGCGGCCATCTGCCGGATCGCCTGGCGGGTCTTCTCGCGGACCCGCTTCCAGGCCGACCCGCCCAGCCGGTGCAGCTTCGGCGGGGGGCGGTCGCCGTCCTCCCCGGCCGCACGGTAGCGCTCCAGCTGGTCGAGCCGGTAGAGGGGCACGTTCAGCCGGTCGCCGCCCTCGTACTCGACCACGGCGACCTCGAGCACTCCCCCTCCGACCACGACCGTGTCCATCCCGCGGTAGAGCCCGATGCCGTGGTCGAGGTGGACCACGTAGTCGCCGGGGGCGAGGGTGCCGGTGGCCGCCGTCGGCGCCGCCTCGCGGTACCGCCTCGGGCGCCGAAGCCGGCGCGCGCGCCGGAAGATCTCGTGATCAGTCAGCACCCGCAGCGTGGGCAGGACGAACCCGCCATCGAGCGCCCCCACCGCCAGCACCGCATTCGGGCCGCGATCGCCTTCACTGAGGAGCTCCTCGAGGCGCTCGAGCTGGCCCTCGTTGTCGCAGAGGACCAGCGTCGGCTGGCCCGCAGCGAGGAGGCGCCGAAGCCGCGGGATCTCGCGGTCGATCCGTTCCGGCGGCAGGAATCCCATCTGGAGGTCGGGGGAGTCGGCCCGGAGCACCACCCGGGCCAGCCCCGCACGCCGCGCGCGCCATCGCTCCGGCGCGTCGTAGAGGTCCTCGCGGCCGGGCACGCCCTCGCCCATCCGCCGGGAGAGTTCCAGGTGGTGGGCCGCCTCGGACCAGGCGCGGTCCACCTCGTCGGCGTCGGGGCCGTCGGCCTCCTCGACCAGGAGCGTGTCGGCCGGGAGGAGCTCCAGGAGGGAACTCCGGACCGCCGGACCCTCCGCGCCCACGGGTCGCGGCGCCCCGGAGAGCGGCAGCACGGTGACCTCGTCGAGGTCGCCCAGCGACCGCTGCGTGGTCAGGTCGAACGCCCGGAGCGAGGCGAGGGCGTCGCCCCACCACTCCGCGCGGGCGGGCGCCGTCATCCCGAAGCCGTAGACATCCACGATCCCGCCCCGCACGGCGTATTCCCCCACCTCCGTCACGGTGGGCACCTTGCGATACCCCATCGCATCGAGGGCGGCGGCCACGGCCGACGGTCCCGGCGCGTCCGCACGCCCGCCGCCGAGCCTGAGGGTGGCGGCGCGGAGCCAGCCGGGGACGGCGGAGCGCTCCGCGGTGGCCCGCGCCGTCGTGACCAGGATCCGGATCCGGCCCTCGAGCAGTGCCTGGAGCGTCTCGACCCGCTCGCCCGCGATCTCGAGGTGCGGTTCCTCCTCTCCCAGGCCCTCGCGCTGCGGGTAGAGCGCCACCGGCGCGTCGGCCAGGCGCTGCAGGTCGCTCAGCCACCGCTCCGCCTCGGCCGGGGTCGCCGTGACCACCGCGAAGAGCCGGCCCGGATGCCGCCGTGCGAGCCACGCGACGAGGGCCGCGCCACTCGAGCCCGGCAGCCCGCCGAGCGCCAGGCGTTCCCCCCGCCGAGGGAGTCGTGCGTCGAGCTCGAGCGCGGTGGGCGTGCGGTCGAGTGCGTCGAACAGCGGGGCCAGCGTCATGCGCGCCTCCGCCCGCTGGCCAGCGCCACCTCGAGGAGGCCCAGCACGAGGGCCAGGGCCAGCAGCGGGGCCCGAAGCTGCCCTCGGGCGCCGACTGCAAAGGCGGCCCCCGCCACCCGGTCCAGCGGGAGCACCCGGCTGGTCGGCCACGCCGCCTCCACCTGGGCGTCGGTGGCCCGCGCCAGGTCCGACTCGCGCGGATCGAGGTTCACCGCCAGCGCGCCGACGGTGTCGCCGCCCGCCAGGAGGAGGTAGGTCCCGCGGGCCGGGGGCTCCCAGTTGCCGCCGCCCTCGACCCGCCAGCCTTGCTCACCCCCGGCGATCGAGTCGGCCACGTCGGGCAACCGCACGGGCTCGCCGGGGGCGCCCACCAGCAGGTCCTGCTCCCCGCGCACCAGCCGGTTTGCCAGCGCATCCACCAGCGGCACGAACGTCGGCGACGCCGGCAGGTCGGTCCACGCCGGATCGAACCGGCTCCCGACAAGGACCACCCCGTCGGCCGCGGCGATCCACGGCTCCCCGGCCACGGTGGCCGCCACTCCACGCGGCGCCCCGCCGGTGTACACCAGGCGAATCCTCCGGTCGATCCGTGCCGGCCCGACGAGGGCGTTCGGGTCGGTCCGCTGTGCGAGCGTGACGGGCCCGCCATACCTCCACGCGCTGCCGCGCCGCTCCAGCGCGCGGTTGAGCGCACCCAGCGCCGCCAGGTCCGCAGGCGGCAGGACGACCGACGGCCCCCGGCCCAGGGTCCCCAGCGAGACATCCGCTCCCTCGCGGAGCCGACCCCCCTCGACCAGCGTCGCGGCCGCCGCCGCCAGGAACCGGTCGGTCGGGTCCCAGTGGACCCGAGCCACCGGCGCCACCCGCACGAGCACGCTCCGCCGGTCATCCTCCCGGAACTCGTCGGGGTCGAGCTGCGCCGAGAGCGGGAACCACCCCACCGCCCCCGCGGGGAGCACCACATCCACCGGGGCGCCAGCCGAAGCGAGGCGCGGACGGGAGAGGTGGTCGCCGAGGGAGACGGCGAGGGGCGCGGAGCGGGAGGAGTCACCGGCGAGCGAGACGGCCACCCGGTGGTCCCCCGGGAGCCACGGCTGGGGCCCGGGCTCCAGGTCCGCCACCCCGAGATTCGGGGGCGGGGGCCGATCGGGATGGGAGACGGTGACGGGCGCCTTCACCGTCGCCGGCGAGAGCGCCGTGGCCTGCAGGTCGGAGAGGACGACGATCTCGCCGGGACGCTCCTCGTTGGCCAGGATGTTCCCCGCCCGCGCGACCGCCGCGCCGAGATCCATCCGGCGCTCGGCGGGCGTGAGCGAATCCACCAGGGCGCGCAGGGCCGAGGGGGCGGCGCGGCGGGTCAGGCCGTCGGCGGCGAGCAGCCAGACCGCGTCGGCCTCGGTGGCGCGCGCCAGCAGCTGCCGGGCCGCCTGCCGGAGCCCGTCCAGCGCCGCGGCCCCATCGGAGCGGGCGCCGCTGCTCGGCGAGTTGTCGAGGATCAGGACCAGGGCGGCCGGCGCGTGCCCGGCGAGCCCCTCTCGCGCGATCGTCGGGTTGGCGGCGGCGAGGACGAGGGCCAGGATGAGGAGCGTCCGCACCGCCAGCAGGAGCAGGTGCTGGAGGCGGAGCCGGCGCTGGTGCTCGCGGGTGACCTGCTGGAGGTAGCGGACCGCGGGGAACGACACCGTCGGCGGCTGGCGACGGGCGACGAGGTGGACCAGGAGCGGGAGCAGCGCCGCCGGCAGCGCCCAGAGCCAGCCGGGGGTGAGGAATCCGATCACGCGAGCCCGCCCGGGTGCACCAGGGCCTCACGGAGCGCGTGCCCGAAGGGCAAGTCGGTCCGGATCGGATGGTACCGCATGCCCTCGCGCCGCAGCTCGGCGCGCCACCGGGCCACCGCGTCCCGAACCGTCCGTTCGTACACCTCGGCCCAGTCCCGGGGACGGAGGACCACCGCGTCGCTCGACTCGGGATCCTCGAAGCGCACCTCCGCCGGTCCCTCGAGCACGATTTCCGCGGGGTCGAGGAGATGGAGGACCAGCACCGAGTGTCCGCGGTGCCGCAGGAACTTGAGGGCGTGGAGGGCCGGGGCCGGGTCGAGGAGGAGGTCGGAGAGGAACACCACCAGGCCGCGGCGCCGGAGTCGTTCCACCACGCCTGTCAGCGCGGGCGCGGCGGCGGTGAGGCGCCCGGGCGCAAGGCCCTGGAGCGTCGCCACGATACGGATCCAGTGGGCGCGGCTCACCCGTGGGGGGAGCACCGCGCGGACCGCGTCGTCGAAGGCCACGAGGCCGGTCGCGTCGCGCTGGCGGAGGAGGATTAGCGCCAGCGCGGCGGCGAGGCGCCGGGCATACTCGAACTTCGTGAGGCGCGCGCCGGGGGCGCCCGACCAGTCCATCGAGCGACTGGCGTCGAGGACCAGCATTGCGCGGAGGTTGGTCTCCTCCTCGAACTGCTTGACGTACAGCCGGTCCTTTCGCGCCAGAAGCTTCCAGTCGACGTACCGCGGCTCGTCGCCCGGCTGGTACATCCGGTGCTCGGCGAACTCCACCGAAAATCCACGCCGCGGGGAGCGGTGCAGGCCGGCGAGAAACCCCTCGACCAGTCCCTGGGTCACCACCTCCAGCCCGCCGAGGCGGGACACCTCGAGGGGGTCGAGCAGGTCGAGCCGGGTGGGAGCGTGCGTAGAGGTCATGCGGGCGGCAACGTATCGGGGAACGCCGAGGGAAGTCAACGCGGGCAGGGGTGTCCGGTTGGGGGGACAGGAGGGCAGATCGCCTGGTCCCCCGGATGAATCGCAAATTGTTGTCGGGAATAGTATTATGGAGCGCCGCCCGGCTGGCACGCACCCTGCCTCGGTGTCTTGGCCCGACGCAGTTGTTCCCCCGGAGGTTTCGTGTTCCGACCCCTGCTTGCCCTCTCGCTCCTGGCATTTGCCCCCGCCGTGCCCCCGGCGGCGGCCGAGCCCGCCCAGGTGCAGGAGACGCAGGATCCGGCCAAGCCCAAGCCGGCTCCTAAGCAGCAGCCGAAGCCGTCCACTGCGCCCCGCCCGAGCAATGGGTCCCCGGGGGGCCGGACCAGCCCGCCGAGGGGCGGCGGCAGCCAGGCCCGGCCCCAGGCACCCCGGGGCGGCCAGACGGCCCCCAAGGCCACCGGCGAGCCCCGGCTCCAGCGCCGCGGCCCCTGAAACCCCGCCCCGCCCCCCTTCGTACCTTGACGCAGCCCGGCCGCCGTTCGCTTGCCGGGCCCTTTCTTGTTCCTGAATCACCCAGACCGGGGATCCCATGCGCCACCTGATTCCGTTCGCTCTCCTCGTTGCCGCGCCGCTCGCGGCGCAGGCACCGGCGCCCGTCGTGCCGCCGCCGTCCACCGCCGTGAAGAAGGCGGCCACCACCATCACCGCCGGCGACGTCGCAAAGCGCGTCGGTATCATCGCCGATGACTCCATGCTTGGCCGCGACACGCCGAGTCCGGGCCTCGAGATGACGGCGCAGTACGTGGCCGACCAGTTCAAGGCGTTCGGCCTCAAGCCCGGCGGCGAGAACGGCACCTGGTTCCAGCGCTACGAGATCATCCAGGCGAAGTTCGACCCCGCCACCTCGCACGTCGGCTTCATGGCCGGCGGCCAGCACGTCCACGCCGCGTTCACCACCGACGCCCGCTACCAGTTCGGGTCCATCCCGGGCAAGGAGGTCGGGGGCACCGCGGTCGTCGTCGGCGGCCGCTTCGACCCCAAGGCGCTCGAGGGCAAGGACCTCAAGGGCAAGGTCGTGGTG
>CAZNLY010000046.1:0-11932 GCA_964574295.1 uncultured Gemmatimonadaceae bacterium | reverse complement strand
CGCATTCCGGAAATCCTCGGATAAGTTAGGGGTCGAACCGACGCTGGGAGATACATCGTGCGCCGCCTTCTCGCCAGTCTGTCCCTCGGCACCGTGCTGGTCACCGTGCCGCTCGCCGCGCAAGGGTGGGAGGTCTCCCCCTTCAGGCCACTCGAGCTCCCGAGCCCCAATGCCTACCGCACCGGCTCCGGCCGCCCGGGCCCCGCCTACTGGCAGCAGCAGGTGGACTACCGGATCGACGCCACGCTCGACCCGGCCGCCAACCGGCTCACCGGCCGCGAGGAGATTGCCTACCACAACCGCTCGCCCGACGCCCTGCCCTACCTCTGGCTCCACCTGGAGCAGAACATGTGCGCGCCGGGGAGCGTCACCAACCAGCTCAACCAGCCGCCGCTCGTCTTCCTCGGCTCCACCTTCGACTTCAGCTGCAAGGGCTTCTCCGGCGGGGTCACGTTGGAGACGGTGCTGGCGGACGGCGCGCCCGTCACCCCGGTGGTGTACGGCACCACGATGCGGCTCGACCTGGCGCGGCCGCTCCCGCCCGGCGGCACGCTCGTCCTCACGATTGCCTGGCACTTCCCGGTGCCGCCCTATGGCGGCGGGCGGATGGGGCACGACGGTACGCTGTACGAGATGGCCCAGTGGTACCCGCGGCTCGCGGTGTACGACGACCTCCGCGGATGGAACGCCGAGCCGTACATCGGGGCGGGGGAGTTCTACCTGGAGTACGGCCGGTTCGAGGTGAACGTGACCGTCCCCGCGAGCTACGTGGTGGCGGCCACCGGCACGCTGCGGAATCCCGAGCAGGTGCTCACGGCCACCCAGCGCCAGCGCCTCGCAGCGGCGGCCACCTCGTCCGAGGCGGTTGCGGTCATCGCGCGCGAGGAGGCGGGAAAGCCGGCCCGCACCCGGCCCACCACCACGGGCACGCTCACCTGGCGCTACACCGCCGACAGCGTGCGCGACTTCGCCTTCGCCGCGAGCCCCGACTTCCAGTGGGACGCGAGTGCGTGGGAGGGCATCCTCATCCACACCCTCTACCGGCCCGCCGCCACGCTCTGGGCCGAGGCCAACCGGATGACCCGGGAGGCGCTGGCGTACTACAGCACGCAGTGGCTCCGATACCCCTACCCGCAGTTCACCAGCATCGAGGGGCCGATCGAGGGGATGGAGTACCCGATGATCACCTTCGACCCGGCGGGGCCCTCGCGGGAGGACGTGCACTGGGTGCTGGCGCACGAACTGGGGCACCAGTGGGTGCCGATGGTGGTGGGCTCGAACGAGCGGTTGTACCCGTGGATGGATGAGGGGTTCAACACCTTCATCGACCTGGCCAACGCCGCGAAGTACTTCCGGGGCACGCCCTACGGCGATTCGATCGAGGTGCATCCGCTGCACCTCTATCCCGACCACGCGGGGGCGGGGGAGCAGCCGCTGATGCTCCGGCCGGTGGAGGTGACGGACCTCTTCTGGGGCGGATACCAGAAGCCGGCGCTGCTGATGCAGCTCCTGCGCTACGAGGTGCTGGGGCCGGCGCGGTTCGACGCGGCGTTCCGGGACTACCTCCGGACGTGGGCGTTCAGGCACCCGGGGCCGGCCGACTTCTTCCGCCTGATGCGCGACGCCTCGGGAATGGACCTCGACTGGTACTGGCGCGAGTGGGTGCTGACGACGGCCCGGCTCGACCAGGCGGTGGACTCGGTGGGCGCGGCGCCGGGCGGCGGGTCGGCGGTGTACCTCTCGAACCGGAACACGATGGTCATGCCGGCGGAGATCCGGCTCACCTACGCCGACGGCTCGAGCGAGGTGGTCAGGCTGCCGGTGGAGATGTGGAACCTGGGCCCGCAATTCACCTACACGGTGCGGGGCACGAAGCGAGTGACGGCGGCGGTGGTGGACCCGCGGCACGCGCTGCCGGACGTGGACCGCGCCAACAACCAGTGGCCGCGATGACCCCGCGCGACGCCGACCGGCTGGCGGAGTTCCTCCGCGCGGAGGGGGCGCCCGACGCGGTGGTGCACGGCGGGCTGGAGGTGCTGCTGTCGGGGTGGGAGCGGACCGTGGGGGCGGTGGAGGCAGGGTACCCCGGGGACTACGAGGACTACCTGGCCGACCTCGATGGGCGGCAGCTGCTGGCGCAGGCGCTCTCGCGCATCACGCGGGCGCAGGCGGAGGCGGTGGCGGCGCGGCTGGAGGCGCTGGACCTCCGGATGCGGGCGGCCACCACGCCGGTGGCGCGGTGTGTCTGGGGCGCGATCGTGGCGGACGAGGAGGGGTGGACGGCGGAGGGGAACTGGTGGTATTTCGTGCGGCCACTCACCGGGAGGGCGGAGTTGCTGGGGGAGTTTCCGGGGGACTGCTTTGCAAAGCCCGAACCGTAAGCAGCAGTCACTTCAGGAGGCAGGTGACTCCCAATACTGATCCGGATGATAACCGGCCTGATATCGGCCGGCCACCTCAAGGCAGCGGCAGTGTCGGAGCGACGCTCGACATGCTTCAACCGCTGGGAGTGGACTCGGAGCCGCGATTCAGGCCACTGTTGGACCCCTCGCGCTAGGGATTCCAAGATGTGATTCTCAGCTCCAATGGAATATGCCCAATGCGGAGCGACTCGCACAAATGAGGTGAGATCCATGCGGCGACTAGTGCGGCTCGGGCAGTTGCCGCCGGGGCCATTCAGAAGCAGCCTGTCGAGCCGCCCTGCCGAAGGGGGCGATTTCGCGATCGTATCGCTCACGGAGGGGAGCGCTCAGTCGACGCTCAATCTGGTCGAGCAGCCACAACCACTCAGCGTACCATTGGGGCGGGCCGATCTGTGCACCCATCGCTCGGAGGCGCGGAAGAACCGGCGTCAAGGCGCCGAGCGCAACCGACATTGAACACGCCTGCCAATAAAGCAGTTCCTGCACATCCTGTTGAGGTCGCAAGGGCAATGCATTGACAACCTCAATCCTTCGTTGATCAAGCGCGGGTACGAGCAACGCCCACGCGACCCACTCTGGGCTGCCTCCCAGGAGGCGATATAGTTCGGCGGACCCCGCAGCCTGGTCAACGGCGAACTGGAGCGGGCTTGTGATGACAAACGCAAGCGTCTGCTCCAAGGCGCCGGGGTTCGCCCGCCACATGCTGTCCACCAAGGACGACTGGTTCCCGCCGGGGCCCGCGTCCGGCACCGATCCAATCAATGAGCCAAGGACTCGAAGGATGCCTTCGTCGGGAATAGGGTTCTTCCTTGGCCAAGCTTCCACTTGCCGAGAACTTGGACCGGATTCCCCGCATACCCCGGCCTCAATTTGCGAAGCGGCCATTCTTGGGTGGGCCATAGACATGAGCACCATCCAAGCCAGCAGCAGCACTCGAGACCCGGTAGCCATATTCTACGAAACGCACTCTTGTGGAACGTACCGTCTTCCGGACAAATCTGACGCCGCACGATAGATCATGCAATGATAGCCTGAAGTACCATCAGGTAGATACTGATGATGAAGTTGCTCGTGCAGGAGGAAGTTTCCTCTGAAATCCTCCCAGCGTGGACTAAAGAAGCGCGTTGGGTGGATGATCGTCACGCCGTAAGCGGTTAGCGCTACCGTGCTCGCGGGAGCGTAGAGCTCGATGAACTCCTCATTTACGATCACTTGTCCGCCGACCAGGCGGTCGATGAACCCGGCCGCCACCTGTCCCGAGTGGAGGACGTCCCCGAATGGCAATGCGGATGTGGAGCGATCGAATCTCATCTCATTCATGAGTGTTCCCAAGATATCCTGAAATTGAACACGAGAAAGCGGTGATGACCCGAAGTACATCGCCCGCATGTACGAAGGGTAGTCTTGTGGACTCGCTGCCATGGCTTGAACCATCTTGCCATAGTTATGCATGTACGTTCCGTATAGATCGTAGAGCCACGACGACGCTGCGGCCCAGCTGATCAGCGAAGTGAAGCGCTGGCTCGCGCCGCCCCCGCCCCCAAACCCCCCGTACTGGTCGAAGCAGAAGTCGGCGATGCACAGCCCGGCCCACGAATAGGGCGGGTAGTCGGACATCGCCCCGAAGGGATCCCGCGCCTGGAGGACGTTCCCGCCGACATAGGCGTAGGGGTTGGGCCCCCCGGCGTCGCCCACCGGGTCCTCCTGCACAAATCGTCCCACCGCGGGGTCGTAGTACCGACTCCGGTGGAAGTAGAAGCCCGTCTCGGCGTCATACTCCCGCCCGGTCCAACGATAGCGCCCGGCCGGGAGCGTGCCGGCGCTGTCGAGGAGCTGGCCGTAGGGGTCGTAGGCGAGCCGGCCCTGCCAGACTCCGTCCGCCTGGCGGAGGACGGCCCGCACGCTGCCGAGCGCATCGGTGACCACCGTGTAGCTCGTCCCTGCCACCCGGACCGCGAGGAGGTTGTCCACGCCGGGGCCCCAAATGTAGATCGTGCTGAGCGTGGTGTTGGCGGAATCGGTCTCGAAGGCCACCTGGCTCCCGGCATACCCCATCCGCAGGTAGCCGACCGTGCCGCCGGTGGCGCCGCTGTACACGCGCTTGACGATTCGGCGCCCGAGCACGTCGTACCCATACCGGGCGATCAGCACGCCATTCTGCCGCACGCTCACCAGCCGGTGCAGGGCGTCATAACCGTAGGTGAGGCCGGACTGCGACCTGGCAGTGAGGTTGCCGGCGTTGTCATAGGTCAGGAAGCCCCCCGCCCCCTTGCGCAGCTGGTTCGTCATCCCGTTGTAGAGCTCGCCGCCCGACTGGAAGAGATTCCCCATCGGATCGAAACTGTAGGCCCGGGTGACCACGCTCCCCCCGCCCGCGGAGCGCTCGCGCCGCCAGCTCACCACCCGCTGCCAGCCGTCATACGCCACCGAATCCTGGACGCTGTCGGGCACCGCCAGCGGCCCGTCCCGTAGCAGGCCGAAGGGGGCGAGGGAGGGGCCGGCCGAATCCGGGGCATCGGGCCGCGCGACGCCCATGACCTCCCAGGCCGCCCCGAACACATCCACCGTGTGGGTGGTCGCATCGAGCGCGCCGCTGAGGTTCCAGCTCCGCGCCGTGAGCTGCAACGGCGCTCCGCCAGCGCCCGCCACCCACTGGCTCGTCGGCCGCGCCTGCAGGTCCAGCGTGAGCCGAAGGGTGTCGCCGAAGGGCGTGAGGAGCGTGTCCGGCAGCCCGCGCGCGGTCTCGTAGCGGGTGCTCCAGAGCCCGACCGCGTCGGTCCGCGTGCTCGGCCGCTCGTAGGGGTCATAGGTGTAGGACTGCGCCCGGGCCACGCTCCCCGAATAGGCGGTGTCCGCCACCAGCCGGCCCCGCTGGTCATAGGCCCACCGCACCTCCCCGTTGACGCCCCCGATCGAGTCCACCGCCCCGGTGAGCCATTGGCGCGTGAGCTGGCCGGCCGGGCCGCCGTACTGCTTCCGCAGGGTTCCCACCGTGGGGATCACGATCAGGGTGTCCCGGTTCCGGCTGTCGTACTGGCTGGTCAGGACATAGCCCCGCCGCGTCATCGTAGTGACGACGTTGCCCGCCAGGTCATACACGAGGGAATCCCGGACGATGGCGCTGTCGGCCCACGGCCGGTGCGCCACCACCCGCCCCAACCGATCCAGCCGGTAGGTCGTGGCCTTGCCCCGGGTGTCCACCCGCGCCGTATCCCGCCCCGCCCGGTCCCGCCGCCAGCCTACCGCCTGGCGGTGGAGGGAATCGAACGTGGCCGGGTAGCTGTAGCAGGGCACGTTGCAGTTGTCCCCCCGGTAGAGGACAGTCGAGTCCACCTCGTTGGCCACGGTGTACCAGGTGCGCGCCTTCCGCCACTGCATCTGGGGGGTCGTGCCGGTGGCCTGCACGCGCAGGGAGCTTTCCGTGAGGGTGTCCCGTCCCGAGCCGTCGAAGTAGGACCGCTGCAGGAGCTGCTGGTAGGGGCCCGTGGCGCTCGATCGATTCTGCCAAGTCAAGTCATAGGTATAGTGTACCGCCCCCGATTCGCTGGTCCAGGTCGAATCCACCTGGCCGTTCGCCAGGTACCCCACGACCGTCGTAGTCTGCGCGGGCCCGACCGTCATGACCGGGTGCCCCTCGCCATCATAGGTCACCGTCGTGACCTGATTCCGCGGGTCGATCGACCGGATCACCCGATAGTTCGCGTCATACACCAGGCTGTCGAGGCGCACCGTGTCCCCCACGGCGCGCACCCAGCGCGTGCGCACCACCTGCCGCAGGGCATCGTAGGTCGTCCAGACCCGGCTCGAATCGGGCACCGCGCCCTCGGTCCAGACGACCCGCCCGTCCGGCAGGTAGCTCGTCCGCGCCTGGAGTCCCAGCGCGTCCCAGGTCCGGGACGCCTAGCCCCAGCGGTCGAGGAGCGACCGGGTCCAGAACCCCCGCGGGTCGGTCATCTGCACGTAGGCGCTGTCGAGGGCGCGGAGTGTCCCGATGCCCTGGTACTCCCGCGCGAGGTACCCGATGGCCGGCTTCTGCCACGTGCCGTCCGGCGCCTGCACCAGCGGGAGCCTGGCCTGCACCGGGCGCCGCCGGAAGGTCGAGTCGTAGACCACGATCGTGGTATCGGTGAGGACGCCGATCCGCTTGGTGAGGGCCACGGTCTTCGTCGTGGCGTTGTAGACCTGGTACTCGTAGAGCGTGCGGTAGGCGGCGGTCGTTGGGGAGGGAATCGAGTCGTAGGTGAGCTGGTTCGTGGACGCCTGAATCGTGACCCGTGTCTCCCGCACGGCCGAGGTCCCGGCGAGGCTCGTGAAGTGCGTAAACGTCCCGCTCCCGTTGTAGTTAAAGGCGATCACCCGGCCGACCGGGTCGCGGACCCGGAGGATCTTGTCGGTCGCGGCATCCCACACCACCGAGTCCCGGTTGCCGTCGAGGTCCGCCGTGTACCGGAGGCGCCCCTGCGTCGTGTCATACACGCTCTTCGCCAGGCTCCCCCGTGGAGCGAGTTCGAAGCTGGCCCCACTCCGGCTCAGCACCACCTCGCTCCCCGGCGGCGCCAGGAAAAGGCTGTCGCCATTCCCGCGAAAGATGCTCACCGCCCCGGTGGCGGACACCAGCAACCGGTCCGTCCCCGCCTTGACCAGTTGGGCCCCGGCGGTGGGCCACCAGCCCGCGCCGTAGCGGGTGGCCCGCCGGTCCACCAGCACCACCTCCACCGAATCCACGCTGGTCATCGTGGTTGCGCCCGAGGCCACCCGCCCCTCGACCGTGAGCCACTTGCGGGTGGGCGTCGGGAAGGTGCTCGCGCTGAAATCGCCCTGGAGCACCGCCCGGCAGCGACGCGTGACTCCCGTGGTGCAGGTGGGGCTCGTGAACCGCACCGAATCGAGCCGCGTGGCCCCGTCCTTGAGGATGAACGTCAGGGCGTCCGGCGTCCCCGCCGGCCAGGTGAGTTCCAGGTCCACCGGCACCAGCACGCGGGGGTAGGACTGCCGGGTGGAGTACACCAGCCCCGTGCTCCGCGGGGCATCCATGGAGTAGTAGGGCACCGTGGCCACCCCCGCCTCCACCTCGCCCGCCGTCACCGACAAGCCGGGGCCGAAGGGGGCACTGAAGGCCCGTCCAAGCGCTTCCGACGGCACCCCCGAGAAGCCGAGGATCGGCTTCTGGTCACTCGGCAGGACCACCAGGGTGGACAGGGTGGTGCACCCGCCGATCTGGGAGCAGATCCGGAGGGTGAGGACGGCGGAATCCGCGGTGCTGCTTCCCACGACCCCCAACCCCTGGCCCGAGTCCGGCTCCCATTCGAGCACGCCCCGGTTGAAGCGCGCCTGGGAGGTGATGTCCACGCCTCGCCAGGTAAGTTGGGCGGTCGTGGTATCCAGCGCCTGGGCCGGGGAGGCGCCGCCGGGATTCCAGCGGGTCGAGACGTGGGGGAGCCGCGTGCGCACCACCGCACGACTGGGGCCCGTGGCGACCGGCGCCACCAGCGTGATGACCGGGCTCGCCAACACGGTCACGGTCGTGGTGTCAGCCGCCGGGGAGCCCGTCTTGCCCGCGGCAGTGAGCGCGAGCCCGCCGGTGCCCGCCGACCCGGTCGCAAACGTCAGATCCACCTCGCGGCTCTGGCCGGGCGCGAGGCTCGACTGGCTAGTCGGACTCACGCCGAGGCACGCCACGGGGCCGGTGGCACTGCAGGTGAAGCCGATGTTGAGGATGGTGGTGGTCCCGGTGTTCTGGACCAGGTAGGTCGTGAGCCCGCTCGGGAGGTTTTCCGGTTCCTCCAGGCTGCTGGCCTCTGCAGTGACGGTCAGTTGAGGGATGGCAGGGTGTGGCAGTCCGGTCGGGGCAGGGTGGCCAAACGTCCTGGCCACCACGAGCCCCACGACCACCAATGCCACGTCCAGCCCGCGCCACATACCGCCTCCGGGGGAGAGGCTGGCGCGTCACGAACCATGCATTCGGCGCGTAGCGCGCGTTCCCAACTTGGAAGTCGGAGCCCGGCGCGTCAAGCAGTGGAGCCGGCTCCGGCCTCCCCCGCCTGCCTGACCAGCAGCACGTCGCGCACGTTGTCGAGGGTGAGGAGCCCCACCAGCGCGCCGCCCCCGTCCACCACCGGCAGTGCCGGCAGCCCGCTCCGGCCCAGCCGCTCGAGCGCCGCCTCGAACGGCATCTCCACCCCCACCGGCTCGATGCCGGTGGTCATTCCGCGCTCCACCGACGCCCCCGGGCCGTGGGCCGCGAGGCCGCGGATGAGCCCGTCCCGCGTGACCAGCCCCTCCAGCTTGCCCCAGTTGTCCACCACCGGGAACTCCCGCTGCTCCCCCGCCACCAGCGCGTCCACTGCGTCCTGCAGCGTGGCGTGCACCGGGAGCGTCACGAAGCGGGTCACCATCAGCTGCCGCACGCTCAGGCCGTGGCCCATGGCCTGGGTCTCCACCCCCGACGCCTCCGCCCCCGCCGCCAGGTACACGAACACCGCAATCAGCACCAGCACCAGGCTGGGCGAAAGCCCCCACGAGGAGAAGAAGCCGAGCCCCCACGCGCCGAGGAAGAAGGCCCCGAACTGGCCCACCCGCGCCGCGATGCGGGTGGCGCGCCGGAGCCCGAGCCGCATGGCGAGGAGCGCGCGGAACATCCGCCCCCCGTCCATCGGGAAGATGGGCAGGAGGTTGAAGAGCAGCAGCGCCACGTTGACCCAGAGGAGTTCCTGCGCCAGGCCGAGCCGTCCGGGCACGAGGCTCGCCGTGCTGAGCGGGTTCCCGGTGAGGCGGAGGAACCCCGCAAGCAACGCGGCGATGGCCAGCGTGACCGCCGGTCCCGCCGCCGCGATCAGCAGCTCCTGCCTGGGCTGCTCCGGCATCCGCTCCAGCCGCGCCAGCCCGCCGATGGGGAGGAGGAGCACATCCGGGGTGCGCACCCCGAAGCGCCGCGCCATGCCGATGTGGCCGAACTCGTGCGCCAGCACGCAGGCAAAGAGCGCCAGCAGGAAGACCACCGCCTCGGCGGCCGCGGGGCCGCCCCCCTCGGCGTAGGCGGTCCACCCGTACCACGCCACCAGGACGAGAAAGGTGACGTGCACCTTGATGTCGGTGCCGCCCAACCGCCCGATCCGGAACGACCAGCCCATGGTTCGCTGCCCCCGAGGTGATGTCGAAATCTGGCCCCACGCCCGCCCCAACGGGAGCCGCGGGCGCCGGATGCTTACGGCGGGGGCCGCCGGGCATTAACATTGACCCCTTCACCCAGCAGGAGTTCCGCGATCACCACGGTCACCCCGCCCTCGACCTCCCCGGCCACCTGGACCCCCAAGGACGCCGAGAAGCTCTACAACATGCCCGGCTGGGGCCTCGGCTTCTTCCGGGTCAACGCCGACGGCCACGTGGCGGTCCACGCCGACGGCAACCCCGCCCGCGGGCTCGACCTCCACCAGCTCGCCATGGACCTGCAGGCGCAGGGCGTGGGCCTCCCGCTCCTGCTCCGCTTCAGCGACATCCTCCGCGCGCGGATTTCCCAGCTGGCCCAGGTGTTCGAGACCGCCATCGCCGAGTTCGGCTACACCGGCTCCTACACCACCGTCTATCCGATCAAGGTCAACCAGCAGCGGCACGTGGTCCAGGAAATCGTGGAGTTCGGCGCCGCCCACGGCGTGGGGCTCGAGTGCGGCAGCAAGCCGGAGCTCCAGGCCGTCCTCGGCCTCCACGAGAGCACCCAGCACCTGATCGTCTGCAACGGCTACAAGGACGAGGAGTTCATGCGCCTGGCCCTCATGGGCCAGAAACTGGGCCACCAGGTGTTCATCGTGGTCGAGCAGCTCCACGAGCTCGACCTGCTGCTGGCGGTGGCCGACGAGATGGGCATCGTCCCCACCCTCGGCGTGCGGATCAAGCTCGCCACGGAGGGGAGCGGGCGCTGGGCCAAGAGCGGCGGCGAGAAGTCCAAGTTCGGCCTGAGCGCCGTGGAGCTGATGCGGCTGCTGACCCGGCTCGAGCAGCTGGGGAGGAAGGACCTCCTCAAGCTGGTCCACTTCCACCTGGGCAGCCAGATCACCGACATCCGCCACGTGAAGTCGGGCCTCGAGGAGATTGCCCGCTACTACGGCGAGATTCACGCGATGGGCTTCCGCCTGAGCCACGTGGACGTGGGCGGCGGGCTCGGGGTGGACTACGAGGGCTCGCGTTCCACCCGGCCCGCCAGCGTGAACTACACCATGCGCGAGTACGCCAACGACGTGGTGTACACCCTCGGCGCCGCCTGCCGGGAGCACGACCTTCCGATGCCGCACCTCATCTCGGAGTCGGGGCGGGCGCTCACGGCGCACCACTCGCTCCTGCTCGTCAATGTCATCGACGTCGAGAGCCAGGTGGAGCCGGTGCCGCCGCCGCTGGGCGACGACCCGCACCCCCTCCTGCGCGAGATGGCCGAGAACCTGGAGTCGCTGGCCCTCGACCGGGTGGAGGAGGCGTTTCACGACGCGGTGTTCGCCAAGGAGCGGACCAACGAGTACTTCGCGAGCGGCGCCTTCACCCTGCGCGACAAGGCCGACGCCGAGCAGCTCTACCTCTGCACGCTCACGGCGCTCCAGCACCTCCTGGGCGACGACCGGACCACCTACCCCGAGATCACCAGCCACATCGATGCCACGCTGGTGGACCGGTATTTCTGCAATTTTTCCGTCTTCCAGTCGCTCCCCGACAACTGGGCCATCGACCAGCTCTTCCCGATCATGCCGATCCACCGGCTGGGGGAGCGGCCCACGCGCCGCGGGACGATCCAGGACATCACCTGCGACTCCGACGGCGTCATCGACCGCTTTGCGGGCGGGCGCAAGGGCAAGCCGAGCCTCGAACTCCACCCCTGGGCCGACGGCGACCACTACATCCTCGGCATCTTCCTGGCCGGCGCCTACCAGGAGATCCTCGGCGACCTGCACAACCTCTTCGGCGACACCAACGCCGTGCACGTCCGGCTCTCCGCCGACGGCTACGAGGTGACCGACCTGGTTCACGGCGACACCGTGACCGAGGTGCTCAACTACGTGCAGTTCCACGGGTCGGACCTGCTGGCCACCTGGCGGCGCAAGGTGGCCGCCGCGCGCGACCTCTCGCGCGCCGAGGCCAACAGCTTTATTGCCGATTACGTGGCGGGGCTGGAGGGGTACACCTACCTGGAGGGGACCGGCGAGGGCGCGTAGCCGGCGCCTGGTCCGAAACGCGCGAGGGGCGGGGGAATTCCCCCGCCCCTCGGTCGTTGGTGGGGCCCGGCGGCTACTTGCGCTGGGCCAGCGGCACGAAGGCCCGGGTGTCGGGGCCGGTGTAGACCTGCCGCGGCCGGGCGATCTTCTGCTCGTCGTCGGTGATCATCTCCTCCCACTGCGCCAGCCACCCCGGCATCCGCCCCAGCGCAAAGAGCACCGTGAAGTAGTCGGTGGGGTAGCCCATCGCCTGGTAGATGAGCCCGGAGTAGAAGTCCACGTTGGGGTAGAGCTTCCGCTTGATGAAGTACTCGT
>CAZNLY010000045.1:0-12571 GCA_964574295.1 uncultured Gemmatimonadaceae bacterium | reverse complement strand
GGCTCGGCGCGCGCGGTGGCGAAGCGCGGCGCCACCCGCCAGCGGTGGCGGCAGAGGAGTTCGAGCAGGAGCACCGAGGTGCGGGAGGAGGCGGTGCGCAGGACGGTCCGCCCCTCGAGCTCGGCGAGCGGCCGGCGGCTGAAGAGCGCCACGCTGTGCACCGGGCCGTCGGCGCTGATGGCGAGGTCGGGCAACAGGTGATACGCGGCGGCGTTCCGGGCGTATTCCACGGCGGACACCACGCTCACGTCCAGCTCGCCCGCGGCCAGCAGATCGTTCAGCTCGGCGGCCGTCCCCGTCACCAGGTCGGCCTCGAGGGGGACCAGCCCGCGATCGATCGCGCCCGTCACTGGCGTGCAGTTGATCCAGGGAATCCGGCCCAGCCTCATGCCGCGTGCACCACTGGGAGCGAGCGTCCCCTGGGCTCCCGCGGCGCGGGGGCGGGCGGCGGGTCGTCGAAGGCGTCGCGAATCGGCTGGTAGAGGCTGTTGCGCTCCACCGGCCGGCGCCCGGCGCCCCGGATCAGGCCGACCAGCTGCGCGTACGACATGGCCATCTCGGTCCGCGCCCCGGCCTCGTGATACACCCGCTCGTAGACGACGGTGCCCTCGACGTCGTCGCAGCCGAAGCTCAGCGCCACCTGCGACAGCGCGGGCGTGACCATCGGCCAGTGGGTCTTCACGTGGGGGATGTTGTCCAGGAAGAGGCGCCCGATCGCGATGTTCTTGAGGTCCTCGTATCCGGTGGTGGCGGTGCCCACGCGGCCCAGTTCCTCGCCCAGCTCGTTGTGGTCGGGGTGGTAGGCGAGCGGGATGTAGGTCAGGAAGCCGCCGGTCTTGTCCTGCAGTGAGCGGAGCATCGCCAGGTGCTCGAGGCGATCTGCGGGCGTCTCGACGTGGCCATAGAGCATGGTGCAGTTCGTCGGGATGCCCAGTTCGTGGGCCGTCCGGTGCACCCGGATCCACTCCTCGCCGGTGAGCTTCCGCTCCGCGATGGTGGCGCGCACCGCCGTGCTGAACACCTCGGCGCCGCCGCCGGGGAGGCTCGTGAGCCCCGCCTCCTTGAGTGCCAGGAGCACCTCGCGCTCGGTGGTCTTTTCGATTCGGGCGAGGTGCGCGATCTCCACGGCCGTCAGGGCCTTGATGTGAACCTGGGGGTGCCGCGCCTTGAGCCCCCGCAGCATCTCGGTGTAATACGACAGCCGGAGCTTGGGGTGGAGCCCGCCGACAATGTGAAACTCGGTGGTGGGCGCCCCGCGCGCCTGCTCCGCCTCGGCGTACACCTCGTCCAGCGAGCGGGTGTAGGCGCCCTCCTCCTTCGGCGTCCGGGCAAACGAGCAGAAGACGCAGGTGGCGCGGAGGACGCAGACGTTGGTCGGGTTGAGGTGCTGGTTGGCGGAGAAGAACACGCGGTCGCCGTTGCGGCGCCGGTTGGCAAAATCCGCCAGCAGCCCGAGCCCGAGGAGGTCGGCGGTGGCGTAGAGGGCCAGCCCGTCGGCGTGGTCGAGCCGCTGGCCGGCCTGGACCTTGTCCCCGATCGGCCGGAGCGCCGGATCTCGGAGCGCGGCGAGGTCGAGGGTGGGGGGCATGCTCATCTCCTTGGGACGCGGGCGCTTATCAACGGAATCTACCCGGGGGCGGCGCCGCGGGGCCAGAGCCGCCGCCGGATGCAACGCGACCCCGGCGCCAACGGCACCGGGGTCGCCAGGGTCCCGCGGCGGGCCGGCCCGGCCGCTAGTCCTTCCAGGCCCGCACGGCCAGCGTGACGTTGTGCCCGCCGAAGCCGAAGCTGTTCGACAAGGCCACGTCCACCGTCCGCTCCACTGCCACGTTGGGCGCGGAGTCGAGGTCGCAGTCGGGATCGGGGGTGGTCTGGTTGATGGTGGGCGGCACCTTGCCGGTGCGGGTCACCAGGAGGCAGATGGCGAACTCCAGCCCGCCGGCGGCGCCGAGCAGGTGGCCGGTCATCGACTTGGTCGAGGCGAAGATGAGCTTCCGCGCGTGGGCGCCGAAGACCGCCTTGACCGCCGAGGTTTCCGCGATGTCGCCCTGCGGGGTGCTGGTGCCGTGCGCGTTGACGTAGCCCACCGACTCCGGCCGGATCTGGCCCGAGGCGAGGCAGCCGAGGATGGCGCGCTGGGCGCCCTCCCCGGACTCGGGGGGCGCGGTGATGTGGTAGGCGTCGCCGCTCAGCCCGTACCCGAGGACCTCGCCGAGGATCGTGGCGCCGCGCGCCCGCGCGTGCTCGAGGCTCTCCAGCATCACCATCGCGGCGCCGTCGCCCAGGACGAAGCCGTCGCGCTCCTTGTCGAAGGGGCGGCTGGCCAGCTCGGGGGCATCGTTGCGGGTGGAGAGCGCCTTCATGTTCTGGAAGCCGGCGATCGTGAGGCCGGTGATGGCCGCCTCGGCACCGCCGGTGAGCATCGCGTCGGCCTGGCCGGCGCGGATGAGCTCGAAGGACTGGCCGATGGCGTGGGCCGAGCTGGCGCACGCCGACACGGTGGCGTAGTTGGGGCCCTTGAGGCCGTACCGAATGGACACCAGGCCGGCGGCGATGTCGGGAATGAACATCGGCACGAAGAACGGCGACACCCGGTCGGGGCCGACGGTGGCGTACAGGGTGCAGTTGTCCTCGAACGTCCGCATCCCGCCGATGCCGCTGCCGATGATGACCCCGGTGCGCTCGGGCGCGGGGAACTTGCCCTCGAGCCCAGCCTGCGTCACCGCCTGGTGCGCGGCGCCCAGGGCGTACTGCGCGAAGTGGTCGTAGCGCCGCGCTTCCTTCTTGTCCATGTAGAGGAGCGGGTCGAAGCCCTTGACCTCGCAGGCAAACCGCACCTGCAGGCGCGACGGGTCGAACTTCGTGATGCGAGCGGCTCCCGACCGACCGGCCAGGAGCCCCGCCCACGAGTCCTCGACATTGTTCCCCAGGGGAGTCACCAGCCCGAGGCCGGTGACAACGACACGATGCGCCAAGCTACTTCCCGGTCTTCTCGTGGAGGTACTTCAGCGCGTCGCCGACGGTACGGAGCTTCTCGGCTTCCTCGTCGGGGATGTCGATATCGAACTCCTTCTCGAAGGCCATCACGAGCTCGACGGTGTCGAGGCTGTCGGCGCCGAGGTCCTCCATGAAGCTCGCCTCGGGGGTGAGCTTCTCGCGCTCGACGCCCAGTTCCTCGGCGATGATGTCCTTGACCTTCTCGTCCACGTTGCTCATGTCGTCCTCGAAAGGGAGGTGGAGTCGGGCTAGATGACCATGCCGCCGTCCACCACCAGCACCTGCCCGGTGATGTAGGCGGCGAGATCGGACGCCAGGAAGAGCACGGCGGCGGCGATGTCCTCCGGCCGGCCGAGCCGCCCCAAGGCGATCTGCTCTAATAATGCTGTCCGCGCCTCGGCTGGCAAGGCGGCGGTCATGTCGGTCTCGATGAAGCCCGGGGCGATGCAATTGGCCAGGACGCCCCGGCTGGCGTACTCCTTGGCCACCGACTTCGTGAACCCCACGAGGCCGGCCTTGCTGGCGGCGTAGTTGGACTGCCCCTTGTTGCCGGTCAGCCCCACGACGCTCGTGATGTTGATGATCCGGCCGGCCCGGCGCTTCATCATGCCCTTGATGACGGCGCGGGTGGTGTGGAAGGCGCCCTTCAGGTTGGCGTCGAGCACCGCATCCCAGTCCTCGTCCGTCAGGCGGAGGAGGATGTTGTCCCGGGTGAGCCCCGCATTGTTGACGAGGATGTCGATCGGGCCGAGGGCCTTCTCGGCCGAGGCAATGGCCGCCTCGACCTGGGCCGCGTCCGCGACGTCGCATCCCACCCCTGCCGCCCGCTCGCCGAGCTCCACCGCCACGACCTGCGCCCGGTCGGCGCTCCGGCCCACGATGGCCACCCTGGCCCCGGCGCGGTAGAGCGCCTGCGCCACGGCGTGCCCGATGCCCCGGGTGCTGCCGGTCACGAACGCCGTGCGGCCCGAGAGGTCGATGGCAGTCATGCGAGGAAGGCCTCGACCTCGGACACCGTGCCGAGGGTGACGGTCCTGGCTCCGGGGAGGATCTTGCGGAGCAGTCCGGAGAGCACCGACCCCGGCCCGAGCTCGATGAAGGTGGCCTCGGGCGCCAGGGCCGCCGCCGCCTGCATGCAGGCGATCCACCGGACCGGCGCGGTGAGCTGGGCGGCCAGGAGGCGCTTGGCGTCGGCGGGCGTCCGCACCGCCTCCGCGGTGGCATTGGCGATGACGGGAAACGCCGGGGCGCCGAACGCGGCGGTGGCGAGCGCCGCCTCGAGGCCCGCCACGGCAGGGGCCATCAGCGGCGAGTGGAACGCCCCCGACACCTTGAGCGGCAGCACGCGCTTGGCACCGCGGGCCTTGCACCCTTCGCCCGCGCGCGCGACGGCGGCCGGGTCGCCCGAGATGACGATCTGGTCGGGGGCGTTGAGGTTGGCCGCCACCGCCACGCCGTCGGCACCGGAGGCCTCGGCGCAGGCGGCTTCCACGCCGTCGGGCGCGAGCCCGAGCACGGCCGACATCGCGCCGGGGCGGGCCGTGCCGGCCTCGTACATCAGCTCGCCCCGGCGCCGCACCAGGCGGGCCGCCTCGGTGGCGGGGAGCGAACCGGCGGCCACGTAGGCGCTGTATTCGCCGAGGCTGTGTCCCGCCGCCGCACGGATGTCCATTCCGCCCAGGCGCTCACGGACGACCGCGAAGACGGCCGCCGAATGGGCGAGGATGGCCGGCTGGGTGTTGTGGGTGAGGGTGAGTTCGTCCTCGGGGCCCTCCCACATGACGCGGGAGAGCGGCACCCCGAGCGCGGCATCGATGGCGGCGAAGGTGTCGCGGGCGGCGGGAAACCGCTCGGCCAGGTCCTTGCCCATCCCCACCTTCTGCGCCCCCTGCCCGGGGCACATGAGCACCGCTACCATCGCACCACCGCGCTGGCCCAGGTGAACCCGCCGCCGAACGACACCATCAGCAGCAGGCTGCCCGGCTTGACCCTTCCCTCGGCCACCGCCTGGTCGAGCGCGAGCGGGATCGAGGCGGAGGAGGTGTTGCCGTAGCGGTCGACGTTGACCATCACCTTGTCGAGCGGCATGCCGGCGTGCTTGGCCGTGGCCTCGATGATCCGGAGGTTGGCCTGGTGCGGAACGAGCAGGTCGATCTGGTCGGCGGTGACCCCGGCTCGCAGGAGCGCCTGGTCGCACGCCTCGGACATGGTGAGCACCGCCGACTTGAAGACCTCGCGCCCCGCCATCTTGATGAAGTGGGACCGCTCGGCCACCACCTTGTCGCTGATCGGGTCGGTGGCGCCGCCGCCGGGCCGATAGAGGAGGTGGGCCAGGGTGCCGTCGGACTTGATGAACGTCGAGAGCACGCCACGCGAGGTGCCGGTGGCCCGGCGCACCACCGCCACGCCGGCGCCGTCGCCGAAGAGGATGGCGGTCGAGCGGTCGGTGGGGTCGGCGATGCTGGTCAGCTTTTCCGCGCCGACGACCAGGAAGTTGTCGCCCTGCCCCGCCGCCACGAGCCCTTCCGCCACCGTCAGCGCGAAGAGCCAGCCCGGGCACGCCGCCGAGACGTCGAAGGCGGCGGCATTCTTGGCGCCGAGGAGGGCCTGCAGGTCACAGGCGGTGGAGGGGAGGAGCCGGTCGGGGGTGGCGGTGCCGAGGACGATGCCGTGCACGTCCTCGGGGCCCAGTCCGGCCTGGGCGAGCGCCTTGAGGGAGGCCTCCCGGGCCATCATCGCGACCGACTCGCCGGGGGCGGCGTAGCGCCGCTCCCGGATGCCGGTGCGCTCCACGATCCACTGGTCGGAGGTGTCGAGGGTCTTCTCGAAGTCGGCGTTGCGGACCACCCGCTCGGGCGCGTACACGCCCAGGCCCGCGACCTCGATGATGGGACGGCGGATCATGCGGACGGCGCGCCGCCCTCGGCAAACTCGGCGGCGATGTGCTGGTTGAGGCCCGTCTCGACCATCTGCGCCGCGACGCGGATGGCGTTCTTGATGGCCGTGGCGCCGGAGGATCCGTGACAGATGATCGAGGTGCCCTTGACGCCAAGGAGGGGGGCGCCGCCGTACTCGGCATAATCGAGCGTCCGGAAGACCTCCTGCACGTCGGCGCGCTCGAGGATGTCGGGCGCGGTGCGCTTGACGATGCGCAGGATCAGTCGCGCCACCGACTCGTAGAACTTGAGGACGATGTTGCCCACGAACCCGTCGGTGACCACCACGTCCACATGCCCGAGCTTCGAGTGCCCGGCCAGGATGTCGCGACCCTCGATGTTGCCGATGTAATTGATGCCGGTGGCCTGCCGCAGCAGTTCGTGAGCCTGCCGCGAGACGGCGTTGCCCTTCTCGTCTTCCTCACCGATGTTGAGGAGCCCGACCTTCGGACTCTCGCGGCCGAGGATGTCGCGCACGTAGACCGAGCCGAGGCGCGCGAATCCGACCAGCTCCTTGGCGGAACAGTCGACGTTGGCGCCGGCGTCGAGCACCATTGCCGGAAGTTCGGCGGTCGGAAACGGCGTGGCCACGGTGGCACGATCGACGCCGGGATGGATGCCGAGGAGCACCGTCGAGGCGGCCAGCACGGCGCCGGTGTTGCCGGCGGAGACGAAGGCGTCGGACTGGCCGGCCTTTTGGAGGCCCAGCCCCACGACCACGCTCGAGTTGGGCTTCTTGCGGACGGCGGCAAGGGGCTTCTCGCCCATGCCGATGACCTCCGCCGCGGGCACCACGGTGATGCGGCTCCGGTCCAGCCCGGGGTGGCGGGCCAGCTCGGCCTCGATCACCTCCGGCTTGCCGACCAGCTGCACGTGGACATTCGGGAGGAGGTCCAGCGCCGCCAGGGCGCCGTCCACCTCCGCCTGCGGGGCGTGATCACCGCCCATCGCGTCCAGCGCCACGCGGATCACGTTCAGTCGCCCTTGACCTCGACGGCCTTCTTGCCGCGGTAGTACCCGCAGCTCGGGCAGACCCGGTGCGGAAGCTTCGGGTCGCCGCAGCGCGGACAGGCCTGGGTCTTGATGCCGCCGGCGACGTGATGGCCGCGGCGGAGCCGCTTGCGGGACTTCGACATTTTTCTCTTCGGGACTGCCATGGATTCCTCAGGAAGGTTCGGGGGCCCGTGCGCAGCGGCAGGGACCCGCGTTCAGGTCGGCACCACACTTGGGACAGAGGCCGGCGCAATCGTCGCGGCAGAGGACGAAGCCCGGGACCTCGAGCGCGAGCTCCTCGCGCACCACGCCCCCCAGGTCCACCTGCGTCGCGGCCGGCGGCAGGGGATAGACGCTGGGGTCGTCCGCCACGTCGGGATCGCTGGTGATCAGCACATCCACGTGCCGGTCCACCGGGACGGTCACGTCCGCCAGGCACCGGCGGCAGGCCAGCCGCGCCGTGGCCCGGAGATCCCCACGCCAGAGGAACTCGTCCCCCTCCGTGGCCTGCAACTCTCCGGACACCTGCACCGGTCCGTCGAGCGGCAACTCCAACCCCTCGAACACCGGGTCGTTGGCCGGGAGCTGTCCGGAAGTGGCCACCGGGCCCCGCTGGAGGTCGCGGACCGCGATCTTGAGCATAGCCGTTAAAGCTAGTTAGGCAAGCAACTTAGGTCAAGGAAACGGCTATTGCGCTACGCCGTCAGGCCGGCCAATTCCCCTTCGGGAAAGAAGAACGCCACCTCCCGCGCGGCGTTCTCCGCGCTGTCGGAGGCGTGGATCGCGTTCCGGCCCTTCGACTCGGCATAGAGCTTCCGGACGGTGCCGGGGGCCGCCTCGGCGGGATCGGTGGCCCCGATGACGGTCCGGAGCTGCGCCACCGCGTCGGCCCGCTCGAGCGCCAGCGGCATGCAGGGTCCGCTCGTCATGAAGGCCACGAGCTCGGGAAAGAAGGGGCGGCCCTTGTGCACCGCATAGAAGGCCTCCGCCTGCGGCAGGGTCAGCCGCACCAGCCGGGCGGCGCGCAAGGTGAAGCCGGCCTTCTCGAGGTGCGCGAGGATGAGGCCGGCCTTGCCGGAGGCCACGGCGTCGGGCTTGATGATCGCGAGAGTCTGCATCGTCCTGGTTCGGTCGTGGGAATCGGGAATCGAAACGCTACTTGAGCCGCGCCTTGAGGAGCGGCACGACGTCGGCCGGGCGCTTCATCACGCTGATGCCGGCCGCCTCGAACGCGGCCATCTTCTCGGCGGCGGTGCCGGAGGAGCCGGAGATGATCGCACCGGCGTGGCCCATCCGGCGGCCGGGTGGCGCGGTCTGCCCGGCGATGAACCCGACGACGGGCTTGGTCACGTGCTTCCGCACGAATTCCGCGGCCTTCTGCTCGTCGGTGCCGCCGATCTCACCCATCATCACGATGGCGTCGGTGTCCGGGTCTTCCTGGAACGCCTTCAGGCAGTCGATGAAGTTGGTGCCGATGATCGGGTCGCCGCCAATGCCCACGCAGGTGCTCTGCCCCACGCCGGCTCGCGTCAGCTGGTTGACCACCTCGTAGGTGAGGGTGCCGCTCCGGGACACGAGCCCGACCCGCCCGGGGGTGCAGATCTGCCCGGGGATGATCCCCACCTTGGCCTGCCCCGGCGTGATCGCGCCCGGGCAGTTGGGGCCGATGAGTCGCGCCCCGCGCTCCCGCACGAACGGCATGACCCGGGTCATCTCGATGACCGGCACCCCTTCGGTGATGCAGACCACCACCGGGATGCCGGCGTCCACCGCCTCGAAGATGGCGCCCGCGGCGCCCATCGGCGGCACATAGATGACGGCCGTGTTCGCCCCGGAGGCCGCCACCGCCTCGGCCACGGTGTCGAAGATCGGCACCGTGCCCTCGAACGTCTGCCCGCCCTTGCCGGGAGTGACGCCGGCCACCACGCGCGTGCCGTAGGCGATCATCTGCCTGGCGTGGAAGGAGCCGTCGCGCCCGGTGATGCCCTGCACCACCAGCCGCGTGTCCTTGCCGATGAAGACGCTCACGCGGCCTCCCGCGCACGCGCCACCACCTGCGACACCGCCTCGTCCATGTCGGACAGCGCGGCCATCCCGATCCCCTGGAGGATCTTGACCGCTTCCTGCTCGTTGGTGCCGGTCAGCCGGACGACGATCGGCACCTTCACGGGGAATTGCGCCAGGGCCGTCTTGATGCCGTTGGCCACGTCGTCGGTGCGGGTGATGCCGCCAAAAATGTTGAACAGGATGGCCCGGACGCTGGCGTCGGCGGTGATGATCTTGAGGGCGTTGACGACCTTTTCCGGGTTGGAGCTGCCGCCGATGTCGAGGAAGTTGGCCGGCTCCCCGCCGTAGAACTTGACCAGGTCCATCGTCGCCATGGCGAGGCCCGCGCCGTTCACCACGCAGCCCACGTTGCCGTCGAGCTTGATGAAGGTGAGCCCCGCCCGGCGTGCCGCCACCTCGCTCGGCGCCTCGGCGGTCTCGTCCCGCAGCTCGGCCAGGTCGGGACGGCGGTCCAGTTCGTTGTCGTCGACCGACACCTTGGCGTCGAGCGCCACCACGGCCCCGTCGGGGGTCGTGACCAGGGGGTTGATTTCGGCCAGCGACGCACCGTTGGCCGTGAACACCTGGTAGAGCCGGTGCATGATGTCGGCCGCCGCGCGGACCTGCTTGATGTCCCGATAGAGGAAGAAGGCCAGCCGCATGGCCTGGTGGGGCAGGAGCCCAAACCGGGGATCCACGCCGAGGCGGAGGATCTTGTCCGGGGTCTTGGCGGCCACCTCCTCGATGTCGATGCCGCCGGCCGGACTCACCATGAAGACGGGCCGCTGCGATTCGCGGTCGAGGATCAGGCCGACATACGCCTCCGAGGCGATCTCGGCGGCCGGCACCACCAGCACCTTGTGCACGGTGAGGCCCTTGATCTCCATTCCCAGGATCCGGGACGCGACCTCGGCGGCCTCGGCCGGCGTTCCGGCGAGCTTGACCCCGCCCGCCTTGCCGCGCCCGCCGGCGTGGACCTGGGCCTTCACGACGACGCGCCCGCCGATGCGGCGCGCCAGCGCCTCGACCTCGCCCGGGGTGGAGGCGACGTCGCCCGCCGGGACCGGTATGCCCGCAGCCTTGAGCAGCGCCCGCGCCTGGTATTCGTGCAGGTTCACGACGGATCTCCCGGGGGTGGTTTGCCGGGCGGAAAGCTACCCGCGCCCAAGGGTGGATACAACCGCGCTCACGGGGCCGCGGGGGCCGCGCCGAGCACCTGTCGGAGGGCTCCGAACGCCCGTCCGAACGCCTCCCAGTCGCCGGCGCGCAGCGCGGCGTCGAGCCGCTGCATCCAGCGACGCGCCTCGTCGAGCGGGGTGGACGGCCCGGTGCCGGGAGGCAGTGGCGCGCCCTGTCCGCGCAGGTTGTCCCACGCCTCGGAGAAGGACCGCGCCCCACCCAGGCGGTCGCCCATGGCCACCGCCACGTACGCGACCGCCACGCGGCCGTCGGGGCCGAACCCGTACCAGGGCTGGTACGCGAGCGGCTGTCCGGCCCGGGGCAGGAAGCGCCACGGGCCGGGTTCCATGCGGGCTCCCCCCCGCCCGACCGAGTCCGACACCTGCTCGAAGGAGGGGAACCGCGCCCACGCCGCGCGGAGCGCCCCCGGCGTGGGAAGCCCCTCCGCCGCCTCCGGCGACACCAGGTGCAACAGGAGGAGGTGCCAGCCGTCCGCGTCGGACGTCCCCGTGAGCACCGCGCTGAGCCGTGCCGGAGCCCCTCCCTCGTAGGCCACCGCGATGCCGACCGAGGACCCGTCGTCCCACACCGGCGAGGAGGGGAGCGGCTCGCCCTGGTTTCCCTGCCCCCGGCCCGCAAGCCGCCCGGCGCTCCACGGGGGTTCCTCGAAGAGCCGCGCCTGCGCCTCGAAGAGGAGGGGTGGATAGGGCAACTGGGCGAGGACCGCCGGAGACGCCTCGTCGGCGGGCCGGATGGCGCCGGCGGTGATGACCCGCCAGGCATCGGCCCACGGGCCGGCCGCGGCCGTCTGATAGATCGTGGTGGCCCCGGTCGCGGCATCGACGACGCCGAGGAAGGCGGCCTCGAGGTACGCGGCGGCGCCCTGGCCACGGCCCGGGACACCCACGCGAGAGGAGGCGGGGAAGGCGTCGGTGACCAGGTAGCCGTAGGCAGCCCAGCCGATGCCGTTCGGGAGCAGGATCGGCCGCGCACTCTCCCACTCGGCGAACGGCGCGAGTCGCTCGAGCCGCTCACGGGGGGCCAGGTGCCAGGCGACCCGCACGGATGGATCGGCGCGCAGCAGATCGGTCGATTGGAGCGTCCAGGCCAGCGCGAGGCGCCGCGCCAAGCCGCCTGCCTGGGGCCCCGGGGCATCGGGACCGACGACCAGCCGCGGGGCCCCGGGGCGGGCGGCGAGCCCCGCCCCGTCGGCGAATGACACCAGCCCCGGGTACCCGAGGGAATCGCCGGCGCGATACGACACCGGAGCGCCATTCGCCGCGGTCCATCCATCGGCGACGGCGTGGACACTGAGCGCCCCGTCGCGCCCTTCCCGGAGGAAGAGCCAGGCCGGCACGCGGCTGCCATGGAGGTCCAGCACGATTCGCCCCGCCGCCGCCAGGCGGTGCGAGTCCGCGCTGGCCATGCGCTCGATGGCATCGGCGTTCCAGAGGGCCGGAACCCGCTCCGCCGCGGAGGCCGCCGGCCGCGGCTCGGTGGCCCGCAGCGCCGCAAGGCCGAACGCGAGCCGGTCGGCGTCGGCGCGGGCCGCCGCGCGTTCTTCCCCCGACGCCTGCCGGGGCGGGGCCACGGTGTGGAACGCCGTGAGCCCGGCCAGGAGTACGGCCCAGGCGACGATCATCGGGAGGTGGAGCGGGCGGAGGCTCCAGGCGATCGAGAGCACCGCCGCGCCGAGGGCAGCGCCCGCGACGAGGTAGGCCCCTCCCTCGAAGCGCGCCCACGCCGCGTGCTCCGGGGCGCCTCCCGCCACGAGCGCGGGCGGCGCCAGCACGGCGCCCCAGGCGAGCACCGTCGCGACCGCGGCCAGCAGCAGCCCCAGGTGACGCCGGGCGTGATCGGAAATGGCCGGCCGCCCGCGATTCCACCGGACCGCTCCGAGGAGACCGTAGAGCGTAACCACGACCACCAGCCCGCTCCAGGCGAGCAGCCGGGCGAAGTGGTGGATCGCCTGCCAGAGGGGAAGTTGCGCCACGTAGAAACCGAGGTCGCGGCCGAGGAGCGGGTCGGTGGCCCCGAACGTCACGCCCTGCCAGGCGAGCGCGAACGCCGGCCACTGGTTTCCCGCCCCGAGTCCGGCCAGGCCGCCGAGCACGACGCCAAGCCCGAGCGCGAGGGGGAGGAGCGCGGCCGGGGTGACGGCCTCGCGGATCTCGAGGTTGGCCACTTGCCGAGAGATCTGCACGGAGCCGATGGCGCGGTGGACCAGCAGCAGGTGCCCGCCGTACCAGGCCACCGCGAGTGCCACGGCCGCCACGTCGAGGGTGAGGCGGAAGAGGTGCGCTTCGGACAGGAAGGCGGCCGATTCGGGGCCGATCGCCCCACCCCACCACCGGTCGGCCAGGAACGCCGCCAGCCACTGGCCCGCGAACAGCAACGCCCCCGCGAGGAGGGCGATGCCG
>CAZNLY010000044.1:5492-12835 GCA_964574295.1 uncultured Gemmatimonadaceae bacterium | reverse complement strand
CCGGTGGCGCTCAAGTGCGAGCAGCTCCAGCCGATCGGCGCCTTCAAGGTGCGCGGCGCCTTCAACGCCATCCAGCGCCTCCCCGAGGCGGTGCGCAAGCGCGGCGTCATCACCTACTCCAGCGGCAACCACGGCCAGGCGGTGGCGTGGGCGGCACAGCGGATGGGCGTCCCCTCGGTGGTGGTCATGCCCAACACCGCGCCGCAGGTCAAGGTGGACGGCGTCCGGAAGCTGGGGGGCGAGGTGGTGTTCGTGGGGCCCCGTTCGGTGGAGCGGAAGGAAAAGGCGGAGCAGCTCTGCGCCGAGCGGGGGCTCGCCATGATCCCGCCGTTCGACCACCCCGACGTGATCGCGGGGCAGGGCACCTGCGGGCTGGAAATCCTGGAGCAGTGGCCCCACGTGGACACGATCGTGGTGCCGGTGGGTGGCGGGGGGCTCCTGGCCGGCATCTGCGTGGCGGTGGCCGGCACCCGGCCCGACGTGCGGGTGGTGGCGGTGGAGCCCGAGGGCGCCGCCAAGCTCACCGCCGCCATGCGTGCGGGGCAGCCGGAGCAGCTTCCCGCCACCGCCTCCCTGGCCGACGGGCTGTTGACGCTGTCGGTCGGTTCGATGACCTTCCCCCTCATCCGCCCCGTCATCCGCGAGGTGGTGACCGTCTCCGACGACGACATCACCCTGGCCATGCGCCTCCTGCACCGCGAGGCGGGGCTCCGCGTGGAGCCGTCGGGCGCGGCCACCACGGCGGCGCTCCTGGCCCGGCGGGTCCGGCCCCGGGGGGCGGCGGTGGCGGTGGTGAGCGGGGGGAACGTGGACGAGGAGTTCTTCGACCGGCTGGTGAGCGGATGAGCATCTCGCCCAAGATCATCGTCGCCGACGACGACCAGGCGCTCACGCGCACGCTGTCCTGGATCCTCAAGGACAACGGCTATGAGGTCGTGACCGTCCCCGGCGGCGAGAACCTCATCGACCACCTCCTGGCCGACCAGTTCGACCTCCTCCTCCTCGACATCATGATGCCGAAGGTGGACGGCCTCCAGCTCCTGGAAAAGGTCAAGACCGACTACCGGTTCAAGGACCTCCCCGTCCTGATGATCTCCTCGATGCCGCCCGAGGAGGCCACCGTCCGCTCCCTCGGCCTCGGCGCCGCCGACTTCATCTCCAAGCCGTTCCGAGTGCGCGAGCTGCTGGCGCGGGTCAAGGCGCACCTCCGCACCGGGCGCGAGCTCAACCAGGCCCGCGCCGAGGCGCGCTCCCGCTCCGAGATGGTGGACATCCTGCAGGAGGTCACCGCCACCCTCAAGCCGGAGGAGATCTACCAGATCCTCGTGCGGCGGGTGGCGCGCGGGCTCCGGATCTCGAAGTGCTCGATCCTGATTGGTTCTCCCGAGGACGACGCCGGCACCGTGGTGGCGGCCTACGAGAACCCGATGCTCCGCAACCTGCGCGTGGACCTCCGGCGCTATCCCGAGATCCAGCAGGGGCTCAAGACCGGCGAGGTGGTGCTGGTCCAGGACGTCCTGACCGACCCCCTCTACTCGGCGGTGCGCGCCGAGTGGGAATCGGAGGGGGTGACGGTGCCGACCCGCTCGGCGCTGGCGCTGCCCTTCCAGCTCCGGGGCCAGCAGGTGGGGGTCTTCTTCCTCCGCACCACGGCGGAGGACGCGCCGCTCAACCAGCAGGACGTGCAGTTCGCCGACCAGGTCATCAAGGCGGCGGTGGCGGCGCTGGAAAAGGCGTACGACCTCGAGACTGCCATGGACGGCCAGGAGCAGATGCGCCACCTGGCGGAGACCGACCCCCTCACCGACACCTACAACCGCCGGGCGCTGGGCGAAAAGCTCGAGCAGGAAATGGAGCGCGCCGAGCGGTACCAGACGGTGCTCACCTGCCTCATGGTGGACATCGACAACTTCAAGGACATCAACGACCAGTTCGGCCACCTGATGGGCGACCGCGTCCTGCGCGGGCTGGCGGGGCTCCTCAAGCGGGAGCAGCGCTCGGTGGACATCCTGGCGCGCTACGGCGGCGAGGAGTTCGTGCTGCTGCTGCCGGAGACGGGGCCCACGGGGGCGCGGATCTTTGCCGAGCGGGTGGTGCGGCGGGTGGCGGCGCACGACTTCGGCGAGCCGGGCCGGCCGGTCAAGATCACCATCAGCATCGGCATCGCCACCGCGCCCGACGCCAAGGTGACGGGGGCGGAGTCGTTCCTCCAGCTGGCCGACGCCAACATGTACCGCGCGAAGCAGGGCGGCCGCAACACCTACCGCGATTGAGCACGCTCCGCTGTCCCCGCTGCCGAGCCGTGTTCGTCCCGCCGGCACTCTTCTGCACGCGGGACGGCGCCGAGCTGGTGCTGGAGGACGACGGGCCCGCGCTGACCGGCACCGTGCTCGACACCCGGTTCGAGGTGCGGCAGCAGATCGGCGAGGGCGGGATGGCGGCGGTGTACCTGGCGCTCGACGCCACCACCGGCCACGAGGTGGCCGTCAAGGTCCTGGCCCCGCACCTCTCCGAGGATCCGCTGGCCGTCGAGCGCTTCAAGCGCGAGGCGATGATCGCCAGCCGCTTCAGCCATCCCGCCGTTTGCCCCATCCTCCAGCTCGGCGCCACCCCCGGCGGCCTGATGTACCTCGTCATGCCGTGGCTCCCCGGCGAGGCGCTCCACGACCGGATCAACCGCACCGGGCCGCTGCCCCTCGCCGAGGGGCTGCCGATCCTGCTCCAGGTGTGCCGCGGGCTGCAGCATGCCCATGAGCTGGGCGTGCTCCACCGCGACCTCAAGCCCGAGAATGTGATGCTCGTGGCCGACGCCGACGCGGTGGGCGGGGTGCGCGCGGTGGTCATGGACTTCGGCCTGGCCCTCGAGCTGGCGCGGCGCCCGGTGAGCCAGAAACTCACCGCGGCGGGGATCGTGCTGGGCACGCCCGAGTTCATGAGCCCCGAACAGATCCGCGGCCGCGACCTCGACGCCCGGAGCGACGTCTATTCGCTGGCGCTGGTGGCGTTCGAGATGTTCGCCGGGCGGCTGCCGTTCGACGGCACCAGCGCGCAGGAACTCCAGATTGCGCGGCTCCGCGGGCAGCCGACGCTGCTCCGCAGCGTGCGGCCCGAGCTCCCGGCGCGGCTCGAGGCGGCGCTGGCCCGCGCCCTGGCCATGGACCCCGCCAACCGCTTCCCCACGATGGCCGCCTTCGGCGACGCCCTCGACGCCGTGACCCGCCCGACGCCGCCGGAAGGATCGGCCGTCGCATGAAGCGCTTCCCCGCCTTCGACCCGCCGGAGTACGTGGCGTGGCGGCCCGACCCCGACCTGGTCCGCGCCTACCGCGATTCGCTCGCGCGGCAGCCGGAGCGCCAGGCCCTCGTGGCGGCGCTCGACCAGGACGCGCTGCTCACCCTCTACGCGCGGCTGGTGCGCGCGCGGCTCCACGACGTGGCGCTGGCGCGCTGGGTGCGCCAGGGGGTCATCTCCAAGGCGTGGCTCGGCACCGGCGAGGAGGCCACCACCGTGGGGCCGGTCTTCGCGCTCGAGCCCGGCACCGACTACGTGGCGCCGATGATCCGCAACGCCGCCGCCTGCGCCGACATGGGGATGCCGCTGGCCGACATGCTCCGCGCCTACCTGGCCACCGCCGACAGCCCGAGCGGCGGGCGCGACCTCCACGCCGGGAGCCCCGCGCACCACGTGCTGCAGCCGGTGAGCCCCGTGGGCGTCATGGTGCCGGTCTCCGCCGGCATCGCGCTGGCCGCGCGGATCCGCGGCACGCCGCGCGTCGTCATGAACTGGCTGGGCGACGGCTCCGCCAAGGCGGGTCCGGCGCACGAGGGGCTCAACTTTGCCGCAGTGCAGCACCTCCCGGTGGTATATGTGCTCCAGAACAACCAGGTGGCGCTCGGCACCCGGCTGGCGCAGCACCACGCCGGCGGCGACTTTGCCGACTGGCCCCGGGCCTACGGCGTGGCGGGATGGGGCTTCGACGGCAACAACGTCCTCGACGCCTACGCCGCCGCCCACCAGGCGGTGGCGCGCTGCCGAGCGGGGCAGGGGCCCGTTCTCCTCCTGGCCGACACCTTCCGGATGGGCGGCCATGCCACCCACGACGAGCGCGAGGCGCGCGCCACCTTCCCCGCCGACCTCTTCCTGCACTGGGGCCGGCGCGACCCGATCGGCCTCTACGAGGAGTACCTCAAGGAAGAGGGCATCTCGGCGGCCGAACTCGAGGGGATCGAGGCGGCGGTCACCGAGGAGGTGGAGGCCGCCGCGGCGCACGCGCTCGAGAGCCGGGAGAAGCTGCCGGAGGGGAAGGCGGCGCTGGGAGGGGTCTATGCAGGGGACTTGGGGACTTAGGGACTTGGGGACTTGGAGGGGAGAAAAGAGAAAGGGACTTGGAGAAAAGAGGGGCGGAAGGAGAAAGGAGAAAGGGCAGGGCGGGGATTCGGGCACGACTCTCCGATGTGCGTAACCTGAGACGCCAGGGGTGGGCGTGAGCCCACCCCGATGCGAGGGCAACGATGCGAAAGATCCTCGGAATCACCGCGATCGCCGCCGCGGCGGCCCTGCTGGGGGCGTGGTGGGCGCAGCCGGCGCGCGATGGGGCGCTCCCCGACACCCACGGCGAGTGGGTCAAGTTCACCAACGCCGCCGGCGAGACGATTCCCGCCTACGTGGCGTGGCCCGAACGGAAGGAGCCCGCGCCGACCATCATCGTCATCCACGAGATCTTCGGCCTCACCGCCTGGGAGCGCTCGATCGTGGACAAGCTGGCGGGGCAGGGGTACGTGGCCATCGTCCCCGACCTCCTCGGCTCGAAGTACGGCAAGAGCCCCGAGAACCCCGACTCCGCCCGCAAGCTCATCAGCACCCTCGAGCCCGAGCGCGTCCTGGGCGACCTCGACGCCACCGCCGCCTGGGTGGACACCCTCCCCGGCGCCCAGCGCGGCACCCTGGCCACCATCGGGTTCTGCTGGGGCGGCGGGAAGAGCTTTGCCTACGCCACCCACAACCCGAAGCTCAAGGCCGCCGTCGTCTGCTACGGCCCCGCCCCCGATTCCGCCGCCCTGGCCCGGATCCAGGCGCCGGTCCTCGGCGTCTACGGCGAGAACGACGCCCGCATCGACGACCAGCTCCCGCGCGTGACCGCCCTCATGCAGCTCCTCGGCAAGTCGTTCGATTACACCATCTACCCCGGCACCGGCCACGGCTTCCTCAAGCCGGGCCGCATGGGCTACGAGTCCGACCAGCCCGCCAAGGCGTGGGAGAAGATCTTCACCTTCTACAAGCAGGTGCTGGGGAGCTGATGCTTACCCTCCTGCTGGCGCTGCAGGTGGCGCAGGGCCCGCTGGCCCAGCGGGCCGACACCGCGGTGCCGGTGCACGACGCCCTCCACTACGACATTACCATCATCCTCCCCGACACCGGCACCACCATCACCGGCCAGGTCGAGGCGGCGTGGCGCATCGTGGACGGGACGCCGCTGGTGATGGACCTCGACTCCACCATGCACGTGAAGTGGCTCCGCACCCCGGGCCGGGACCGGGTGGCGGGGCCGTGGCGGCGCGAGGGCGGACGGATCGTCGTGCCGCAGCGGCTCAAGCCGGGCGACACCCTCGTCACCCGCGTCCGCTACAGCGGGGTGCCGGCGCGCGGGCTCGTCTTCACCACCGACTCCGCGGGGCGGCGCACCGTCTTTGCCGACAACTGGCCCGACAACGCCCGCGGCTGGTTCCCGAGCCACGACTACCCCGGCGACAAGGCGAGCGCCGCCTTCCACGTCGAGGTGCCCGCCGGCCTCCTCGTGCGCGCCAACGGGCTCGCGTCGAAGGTGGACACCCTCCCCGGCGGCAGGACCGTCTGGCACTACCGGATCCGCGAGCCGATCCCCACCTACACGATGGTGCTGGGCGCCGCCCCCTTTGCCGTGACACCGCTGGGGCTCGCCAGCTGCCCGCTCAAGTGCGTGCCGCAGTCGGCGTGGACGCTGCACGCCGACTCGACCTGGGCGGTGGACACGGCGTTCCGGGAGGTGAACGGGATGGTGGATCTCTTCACCCGGCAGTTCGGTCCCTATCCCTACGAGGAGCTGGCCCACGTGCAGGCCGTCACCCGCTACGGCGGCGTCGAGAACTCCGGCGCCATCTGGTACGACTGGAAGGCGGTGGCGGGCCACACCCTGACCCAGAGCACCGTGGCGCACGAGACCGGCCACCAGTGGTTCGGCGACGGGGTGACCGAGGGCGACTGGCACCACCTCTGGCTGTCGGAGGGGTTCGCCACTTACCTGGCGGCGCTCTGGGCCGAGTCGGCACGGGGCGACACCGCGCTGCAGGCTGCGATGGCCCGCTCGGCGGGGATCGTCTTCCGCTCGAAGGTGACGGAGCGGCCGATCCTGGACTTCGAGGAGATGGACCTGATGAGTCTCCTCAACTCCAACAACTACCCCAAGGGCGCCTGGGTGCTCCACTCCCTCCGCGGCCTCATGGGAGACTCGTCGTTCTTTGCCGGGATGCGGAGCTTCTACACGAAGTACCGGAACGGCAACGCCCTCTCCTCAGATTTCGCGGCGGTGATGACCCAGGCGGCGGGCAGGGACCTCACCTGGTACTTCCTCCAGGCGCTCGCGCAGCCGGGGTACCCGAAGCTGGAGATCACCTCCCGCCACGCAGGCGACTCCCTCACGCTCACCATCCGCCAGGTCCAGAAGCCGGAGTGGGGCACCTACCGGATGCCGGGCTTCGAGCTCCTGGTGGACGGGATGCTCTTCCGGGCCGATGTCGACGGGCGCGAGACGACCGTCACCTTCACCGGCATCGCCGCGGCGCCGAAGAGCATCGTGGCGGATCCGAATGGATGGTGGCTGGTGGAGGTGGGGAAGGAATAGGGGCGTGGAGGGGAGGAAGGAGAAAAGAGAAAAGAGAAGAGAGAAAAGAGGGGCGGAAGGAGAAAGGAGAAAGGGCAGGACGGTGCCTGATGCACGAATGTGCGAAACCTGCGGACCCAGGGGTGGGCGTATGCCCACCCCGATGATGGGACCGAGGAACGGTGGTTTGGAAAGAGGAGAGAAGAGAAAAGATCCGATGCTCCCTGACCTCCGATACTCCCTCGTCCGGTATTCGTCGCTGTCCTTTCGTGCCTTCATGACCGCAGTCCTGTCGGCACTGATGGCGACCGCCTGCCGCGTCTCCCTCTCCCCTCTCCAGAACCACCTGGCGCCGGGGGAGGAGCCGTTCGCGGTGTTCGTGGCGAACGGGGAGGGCGGTACCGGCGACCTCTTTGCCGTGCGCGCCGAGGGCGGGGTGAGCTACCCGATCACCTACACCCGCGTCCGCGAGCTGGCGCCCGCGCTC
>CAZNLY010000044.1:0-5392 GCA_964574295.1 uncultured Gemmatimonadaceae bacterium | reverse complement strand
GGGACGCCGGCGTTCGCGCGGGCGGTGGAGTGCCCCGAGGTGGGGGTGTGCATCGAACTGCCGAGCGGCGAGCGGAGCGTGCTGGACCAGGAGGGGCGGGGGGCGGCGCGGTGGGGGAGCGACTCCGTGGGGTACTTCGTGGGAAACCACTTCGTGGTGCGGCCCCTGGGTGCGGGGCACGCGCGCGAACTGCGCTTCACCCCGCCGCGGGCGGAGCCTCGGGAGCTGACGTTCTTTCCGGGGCCGCCGCCGGCGCCGGCGCCGCAATAGCGCTCCACGCCGCCTCGATGGCCTGACCCACCTGCGGCTGTTCCGCCTGCCACTCCCGCGCAGCCACCCGCTCGATCACGAACGCCAGCACCACCAGCCAGACCGACGTCCACAGCTCCGCGGGCCCGGGGCGCACCAGCCCGTCGGCCTTGCCCGCCGCCACCACCTGCTGCAGCGCGTCGCGGAACTCGCGCGCCGCCTCCCGGCTCCCCTGGTCGAGGAACTTGGCGTCGCGCTGGCGGAGGAGCATCCGCGCGGCGGCGGGGTCGCGGTCGGCCGTCTCCACGAACCGCCGCGCGATGCGCTGGAGCCGGTCGGGTGCCCGGAGCGAGCGGTCGCCGTCGAGTTCGCGGACCACGCCGAGGGCCCATTTCTGCGTCCCCCGGAAGGCCTCGTTGAGGAGCTGTTCCTTTCCCGAGAAGTGCCGGTAGATCGTCCCCTCGGCCACCCCCGCCCGCTGGGCGATGATCGGCGTGGTCGTGGCCAGAAACCCTTCTCCCGTAAAGAGTTCCAGCGCAGCCCGGAGCAGCTTCTGCCGGGTGCCCGGGCCGTCCTTGCGGCGGGGGGACTCTGGGGGCTGGGCGGTCATCGCGCCTCATGGGCCGAGGTTGAAGCCGGAAACCGTTCCGGGGTAGATTTCAAGGCTGTCGCAAAACTTTCGATTTGACAAGGACTCCCGTATGAAGATGCTGGTCCTCGGCGCCGGCCTGCAGGGGTGCGCAACCGCCTTCGACCTCCTCCAGGTCAAGGCCGTCACCCAGGTCACCATTGCCGATCTCCACCCGGACCGCCTGGCTCCCTTCCTGGCGCCCTACGCGAACGACCCCCGCCTCAAGGCGGTGACGCTCGACGTCAAGGACCACGCCGCGGTGAAGGCGCTCATGCGGGGCCACGTGGCCGTCCTCAGCGCCATTCCGTACTACTTCAACGGCCCGATGGCCGCCTGCGCCGTCGAGTCCGGCTGCCACTTCTGCGACCTCGGCGGCAACACCGAGATCGTCTTCGAGCAGAAGAAGCTGCACGACCAGGCCCAGGCCAAGGGGCTCTCGGTCATCCCCGACTGCGGCGTGGCGCCCGGGATGGTGAACATCCTCGCCGCCGAGGGCATCCGGCGGCTCGACAAGGCGGAGAAGGTCAAGATCTTTGTCGGCGGCCTGCCGAAGCACCCCGAGCCCCCCCTCAACTACCAGATCGTGTATTCCCTCGAGGGCGCGCTCGACTACTACACCACCACCAGCTGGGTCATCCGCGGCGGCAAGCGCACGCCGATCGAGGCGCTGAGCGAGCTGGAGCCGGTGGAGTTCCCGGCGCCGGTGGGGACGCTCGAGGCGTTCCACACCGCCGGCGGCATCAGCACCATGCCGTTCACCTACGAGGGCAAGGTGGACGCGATGGAATACAAGACGCTCCGCTACCCCGGCCATGTGGCCATCATGAAGCCGATCCGCGAGCTCGGGCTCCTCTCCAACGACCCGATCGACGTGAAGGGGCAGCGGGTGGTGCCGCGCGACGTCTTCATCGCGGCCGTCACGCCCAGGCTGCTCAAGCCCAAGGCGGAGGACCTCGTGGCGCTTCGCGTCGAGGCCAGCGGCACCAAGGACGGCAAGGCCAAGACGGTGGTCTGGCAGCTGGTGGACTACAAGGACACCGCACGGAACATCAGCGCCATGATGCGCACCACCGGCTACTCGCTGGCCATCACCGGCCTGATGCAGGCCGACGGGCGCGTGACCCGGAAGGGGGTCCACACCCCCGACGAGGCGATGCCCTACCAGCCCTACGTGGACGAACTCGCCAAGCGCGGCGTGATGATCCGGGAACTCTAGCCGCCGCGCACTTGTCTTGGGAGGCGACATGACCGCCTCGACCGCCGCACTCGACTTCCCGGCCCTCTGGGCCCAGGCGCTGCCGTTCCCCGCGTTCGTGGCGGCCAGCGACCCCGCCCACCGCGGCCTCTGGGACGCGCTCCACCGCCTGGCGGTGCTCCCCGACTGGGCCCCGGGCCTCGACCTCTCGAAACAGCCTCGCCATTTGCTGGTGCTCGCCGAGGACTGGTGCGGGGACGCCTCCAACACCATCCCCGCGCTGCAGAGGCTGGTGGACCGCGTGCCGGGGCTCGAGCTCCGGATCCTCCGGCGCGACGAGCACCCCGCGGTGATGGACCGCTACCTGACCGGCACCGCGCGGGCCATTCCGATCGTGATTGCGCTGGACGGGGAGTTCCGGGAGCTGGGCCATTGGGGCCCCAGGCCGACGCAGCTGCAGGAGTGGGCCATGGCGCACCGCGACCTGAGCAAGCCGGAGCGCTACCCGATCATCCGGAAGTGGTACGCCCGCGACCGGGGCCACACCACCATGCGCGAGGTGCTGGCGGCGGCGGGCGTCACCCTGCCGGCACCGACGGCGGCTCCGGCGTAAAGTCCTCGCCGGGGTTGATGAAGCGGTTGGTCTCCACCTGGTACTGCCGGTCGTAGAGCTGGCGGTACCGCCCTCCCAGCGCCAGCAGCTCGCGGTGCGTCCCCCGCTCCACGATTTCCCCCGCCTCCAGCACCAGGATCTGGTCCGCCGTCACGATGGTGGAGAGCCGGTGCGCAATCACGAAGGTGGTGCGCCCCTTTCGGAGTGCGCGGAGGCCGTCCTGGATCTGCGCCTCGCTCTCGCTGTCGAGCGAGCTCGTGGCCTCGTCGAGGATGAGGATCCTCGGGTCGGCCAGGATGGCCCGCGCGATGGCGATCCGCTGCCGCTGCCCCCCCGAGAGCTTGATCCCCCGCTCGCCCACCACGGTGTCGTACCCCTGCGGAAACCCCCGGATGAACTCGTCGGCGTGCGCCACCCGGGCCACCGCCTCGATCTCGGCGCGGTCGGCGTGGGGCCGGGCAAAGGAGATGTTGTCGGCCACGGTGCCGTCGAAGAGGAAGTTTTCCTGCAGCACCACGCCGATGGCGCGGCGGTACTCGTGGAGCCGGAGGGTGGCCAGGTCGCGCCCGTCCACCAGCACCCGCCCCTGGGACGGGCGGTTGAAGGCCATCACCATCGAGATGAGCGTGCTCTTCCCGCCGCCCGAGGCGCCCACCAGCGCCGTGGTGGTGCCCGCCGGCGCCGTGAACGACACCCCCTTGAGCACCGGTACGCCGGGCACGTACTCGAACCAGACGCCGTCGAAGGTCACCTCGCCCCGGAGGTGGCCCACCACGCCGCGGGAGGCGTCCTCCTGGTCCTCGGTGGCCAGCCGGCGGATCTCGCGGATCCGGTCGAGCCCCGCAAAGGCCTCGGTGATCTGCGTGCCGATCGAGGCGATCTGGATGAGCGGCGCCGCCATGAGCCCGGTGAAGAAGATGTACATGAAGAGGTCGCCCACGGTCATCTCGCCGCGGAGCACGTCGCCGCCGCCCACCAAAATCATCAACACCCCGATGCCGCCCACGATGAGCGTGGCGAACGCCCCCGTCCCCGAGATGGCGGTCATCGACTGCGCCACGTTGCGGAAGATCCGGTGCGCCCCCGAGGCGAAGACGTACCGCTCCCGCCGCTCGGCGGTGTACGCCTTGACGATCCGGATGCCGCCCAGCGTCTCCGCCAGGCGCCCCGTCACCTCGGCGTTGATCTTGCCCCGCTCGCGGAAGATCGGCCGCAGCTTGGAGAAGAACGCCGCCATCCCGCCGCCGAAGACGAGCAGCACGGTGAGCGTCACCGCCGTGAGCTTCCAGTTGAGCCAGAAGAGCACGCCGACGGCAATCGCCGCCGTCACGAACCCGCCCACCAGCTGCACCAGCCCCGTCCCCACGAGGTTCCGGATCCCCTCGGCGTCGGTCATGATGCGCGAGATGAGCACACCCGTCTTGGTGGAGTCGAAGTAGCTGATCGGCAGCCGGGCCACGTGCGCCTGCACCCGCTTCCGCATCTCGGTGATGGCGCGCTGCGCCGCCACGCCCAGCACCTGCGAGAGGGCAAAGCCGGTGACGGCCTGCACCACCGTGGCGCCCCCCACCGCCAGCGCGATCAGCGGCAGGAGGTCGGCCCGGTGCTTCCCGATGACGTCGTCGATGAGGTACTTGGAGGAGGCGGGGAGGACGAGCCCCGCCAGCCGGCTCAGGAGCATGAGCACCAGCCCCAGCGCCAGCCGCCACCGGTAGTCCCAGACGACTTCCCGCGCCTCGGCCCAGGCGTTGCGATAGTCGACCTTCGGCTTGCCGGGCGCCTGCTCAGCCATGCGTGGGGTGCCTCATGCCTCGTCCGCGGGGCGTCCCTGCCAGGCGGAACGCGGCACCCACACCTTGTGCTCGGGCTGGCCCTCGAAGTGGGGCGACATGATCTGGACGCCGGCCTCGTTGAAGGCGTCCTGGATCTCGCCGTGGAGCCTTGAGAGCACGGCGGCGCGCTGCCGCGGGTCCTCGATGCGGGCCAGCAGCTCGTACTCCACGTAGAAGTCGGAGAGCGCCCCCTGGTGCACGTGGGGCGCCGGGGTGGTGCGAATGCCCGGCGTGCGCCCGGCGGCCTTGAGCAGGAGCCCCTCGACCTGGCGCCAGGGCGCGTCGTACCCGATGGTGACGGTGGTGAAGATCATCTCGCCGTCCTCGCGCGCCAGCCGCGAGTAGTTGGTGATCGAGTTCCCGACCAGCACCGCGTTGGGCACGGTGATCTCCGCCCGCTTCCGGGTGACGACCTTCGTGGCGAGCACGCCGACCACCGTCACCATCCCCTCGATGTCGCCCACCTTGATGAAATCGCCCGGCTTGCACGACCGCGAATAGACGATCACCAGCCCGCTCAGCAGGTGGTTGACCACCCCCGCCGACCCGAGCGTGGCCATCAGGCCGACGAACACGCTGATGCCCTTGAACACCGGCGTCTGCGACCCGGGGATGTAGGGGTACGCCACCACCGCCGCGAAGACCCAGACCAGCACCAGCACCACGCGCCGGGTGGCCTTGGCGGTCTCGGGCTCGAGCCACTCGATCTCGAGCTTGCCCGTCTCCACGCGCTGGAAGAAGCCGCCGATGGCCCGCGCGGCGACCCGCGCCAGGAGGAAGATGAGCGCGACGGCAAAGAGCCCCGGCACCGCGCCCAGGATGCCCTGGCCGAAGGTCTGCAGCAGCTGGCGGAGGTAGCTGCCCAGCTCCCG
>CAZNLY010000043.1:0-14224 GCA_964574295.1 uncultured Gemmatimonadaceae bacterium | reverse complement strand
CGGCGGCGCTGCCGGCCGCGGTCGCCGCGCGCGCCTGCTGCGGCCCGGACTGCTGCGCGTGACTGGTGCGCCGGTCCTGAAGCGGCTCTCCACCCTCGACCGCTACCTGCCGCTCTGGATCTTCGGTGCAATGGGGTCGGGCCTCCTCCTGGGGAGGCTCTTCCCCGGCTTGGGTGCCGTGCTGGACCGGGTGCAGGTGGCGGGCGTGTCCGTCCCCATCGGCCTGGGCCTGCTCTGGATGATGTATCCCGTCCTCGCCAGGGTGCGGTACGAGGGCATCGGCTCCCATGTGGCCGACCGCCGGCTCATCGGGACATCGCTGGTGCTCAACTGGGTGGTCGGGCCGGTCGTGATGTTCACGCTGGCCTGGTGGCTTCTCCCCGACCTCCCGGCGTACCGCAACGGGCTGGTGATCGTCGGGCTGGCGCGATGCATCGCGATGGTGCTCATCTGGAACACGCTCGCCAGCGGCTCTGGCGAGCTCGCCGCGGTGCTCGTGGCGCTCAATTCGATCTTCCAGGTCGTGAGCTATTCGCTGCTCGGGTACCTCTTCCTGAACGTCGTGCCCGCCTGGCTTGGCGGCTCCACCGCCTCGCTCGACGTCTCGATGCTGGAGATCGCCCGATCCGTGCTGATCTTCCTCGGCGTTCCCTTGCTGGCGGGATACTGGACACGGCGAACGCTGGTTCGGCGGCGCGGGCTGGCGTGGTACGAGGGCACGTTCCTGCCCCGGATTGGCCCCACGGCCCTAGTCGGGCTCCTCTACACGATCGTCCTGATGTTCGCGATGCAGGGCGACCGAATCGTGGACCGCCCGTGGGATGTGGCGCGGATCGCCCTTCCACTGACCTTGTATTTCCTCGTGATGTTCGGCGTTGCGATGCTGGTGAGCCGGCGCCTCGGCCTGCGGTACGAGGACGCCGCCGCAATCTCCTTCACCGCGGCCGGCAACAATTTCGAGCTCGCCATCGCCGTCGCCATCGGCACCTTCGGCATTGCCTCGGGGGAGGCGCTGGCGGCGGTGGTGGGTCCCCTCATCGAAGTGCCGGCCCTCGTCGGCCTGGTGTATGTGGCCCTCTGGGCCCGCCGGTACTTTCCACCCGCCCTCGCGCCCCAGGCGCCACGCTGAGGCTGCATGCCCGCACCGAGCACCCCACTCCGCATCCTGGTCCTCTGCACCGGCAACTCCGCCCGGAGCCAGATCGCCGAGGCACTACTCGCCAGTAAGGGGGCCGGGCGGTTCACGGCGGCCAGCGCCGGCTCACGCCCGGCGGAGCGGGTCAATCCGCTTGCGGTGCGAGTCCTTGCCGAGGTGGGCATCCGGTGGGAAGGGCGCACGCCTCGCGGGCTCGATGGACTCGACCGGGAGCACTGGGACTTCGTGATCACCGTCTGTGACCGGGCCAAGGAGAGCTGCCCATATTTCCCGGGCCAGCCGGTGCTGGCCCACTGGGGCATGCCCGACCCGGCGGAAGTGGAGGGGAGCGACGACGTGAAGCTCGCCGCCTTCCGGGACACCCTGATCACGCTGAGCCGGCGGATCGACCTGCTGCTGGCGCTCCCGATCGACAAGCTCGAGCGGCTCGCGCTGGAGCGGCGAGTGCGGGAGATCGGAACCCAATGACCGAAACGCCACCCCGCGCGCACCGGCTTCAGGTGTCCCGCAGCGCGCGCTGCTTTGCCCTGGGCGGCGAGGCGGCGCGCGAGGCGTGGGTGCTCCTCCACGGCTACGGGCGCCTCGCCGCACGATTCCTCGGCTTCTTCCGGCCGCTGGCGTCACCGGAGCGCCTCCTGGTGGCCCCGGAGGCGCTCTCCCGCTTCTATCTGGACGGCGGCTCCGGCAAGGTCGGCGCGTCGTGGATGACGCGCGAGGACCGGGAGGCCGACATCGCCGACAACCTGGCCTACCTCGAGCAGATGCGGCGGGACCTGGTTCCCGCGGTGCCGCTCACCGTGCTCGGATTCTCGCAGGGCGTGGCGACCGCGACCCGCTGGGCGGCCTCCACGACCCCGAGGCCCACCCGGCTCATCGCATGGGGCAGCCTCCTTCCGGACGACGTGCCCCCCGCGCGCCTGGCCGGCACGCAGGTGACGTTCGTCGTGGGGGAGCGCGACGACTGGGCGCCGCCCGACCGCGTCGAGGCGCAGGCCGTCGCGCTCCGGTCCGCCGGGCTCACCGTCGAGATGCTGCGGTTCGCGGGTGGGCACGAACTCGATGCCGGTGTGGTGGTCCGCCTGGGGCAGGGGCCGCCTTGACGGGGGTTAACTGAACGATTAATTAGGGGCATGCCCGCCCCGGTCGCCGCCGGCACCGCTGCCGATACCCGCACCCAGATCCTCGACGCCGCCGAGGCGCTCTTCGCGCGCCAGGGCTACCGGTCCGCCACCATCAAGGCGCTCGCCGGCGCGGCCGGGGTCAACACCGCCCTCCTCTATTACTACTTCGGCGACAAGCAGGGCCTCTACCACGCCGTCCTCGAGCGCGCCTTCGGCGGGCTGATGGCCGAGGGGAATGACCGCGACGTCGAGGCGTTGGACCCCGAGGACGCCATCCGGGCCTTCGTGGCACTCCAGGCCACCTACTTCGGCGCCCACCCGAACCGGCCCCATCTCTTCGTCCGCGAGCTGATCGACCACGGCGCGGAGCACGCCGCCGGGCAGCTCACCCGGCTGGCGGCCACGCTCTTCCGCCGCCTCTGCTCGGCCATCGAGCGCGGCCAGGCCCTCGGCCGGTTCCGTGCCGAGCTCGACCCCCGGCGGGCCGCCGTCTCCACGCTGAGCCAGGTGGCCTGGCTGCAGGTGGCGCGGCCCGCCATCGGCATCCTGGTCGGCGCGGGCCCCTCCGGCCCCTCCGCAAAGTGGACCGCGGAGTTCGCCGGGCACGCCGCCGACTTCGCGCTCGCCGCGCTCCGCACGCCGGACTCCCGTCGCCCTCACGCAAGGACCAGCCGATGAGACCCTTCCTCCTCCTGGGCGCGGTGGCGCTCGCCGCCTGCCGTGACGCGGCGCCGTCCAACATCGTGGCCACCGGCACCCTGCAGGTGGACGAGGTGGACCTGGGGCCGCTGGTGCCCGCGCGCGTGGTGCGCGTCTTCGTGGAGGAGGGCGACTCGGTCGAGGTGGGCGACACCCTCGCCACGCTCACCCAGGCCACCCTCGCGCCCGATCTCGCCATCCGGGAGGCGCGGCTGCAGGCGGCGCAGGCGCAGCTGCTCGAGCTGGAGCGCGGGCCGCGTCCCGAGGAGCTGCGGCGGGCCGAGGCGCAGGTGGCGGCCGCCAACGCCGAGGCGGTGCGCGCCGAGGGCGACCTGCGCCGCGCCGAGCAGCTGGCCCCCGACGGGACCATCAGCCAGCAGCAGCTCGACAACGCGCGGGCGGCGTCGGCCGCCGCCGTCGCCAACCGGGAGGCCGCCACGGCCGCCCTGCGCCTCCTGCAGGAGGGGGCGCGGGCGGAGCGGATCGCGGCGGCGCGCGCCGAGGTGGCCAGCGCACGAGGCGCGGTGGCGGCCGTCCGGGCGTCGGTCGAGGAGCTCGTGCTGGTGTCGTCGGTCGAGGGGGTCGTGGTCGGGCGCCACGTCCTGCCCGGCGAGGTGGTGGGCGCAGGGCAGTCGGCGGTGACGGTGGCCAGGGCGGAGCGGCCCTGGGCCCGGATCTACGTTGGCGAGCGGCTGATGCCGTACGTGCGCGCCGGCCAGGCCGCCGTCGGCACGCTCGACGGCGCTCCCGCTGCCCGCTTCCCTGGCCGGGTGGAGGTGGTCAGCACCGCCGCGGAGTTCACGCCGCGCGTGGCGCTCACCGAACGCGAGCGTGCCGACCTCGTCTTCGGGGTCAAGGTCCGCTTCGACCCAGACTCGACCGGCCTGCTCAAGGCGGGCCTGCCCATCACGGTCACCCTCGACGTGCCGGCCGGGGCCGCCCCGTGACCGACGACGTCGCCATTCACACGGAGGGGCTCCGGAAGGAGTTCGGGGCGCTCGTGGCGGTGGAGGGGCTCGACCTCACCGTCCGCCGCGGGGAGGTGTTCGGCCTCCTCGGGCCCAACGGAAGCGGCAAGACGACCACCATCCGGATGCTGACCGGCCTCCTGGCCCCGACCGGGGGCCGGGCGCGGGTGGACGGGGTGGACGTGGCCGAGGCGCCGGAGCTGGTCCGCCGGCGGATCGGGTACATGTCGCAGCGGTTCGGGCTCTATGAAGACCTCACCGTCGCCGAGAACATCCGCTTCTACGCCTCGGTGTATGGCCTCCGCGGCGAGGAACGCAGCCGCCGGCTCGAGGAGCTGGAGGTGGAGCTGGGGCTCGACGGCCGCCTCAGGCAAATGGCCGCCACGCTGAGCGGCGGGTGGAAGCAGCGGCTGGCGCTGGCCTGCGCCACGGCGCACCGGCCGCGCGTCCTGTTCCTCGACGAGCCGACGGCGGGGGTGGACCCGGCGGCGCGCCGGCACTTCTGGGAGCTGATCTACGGGTTTGCGGGGCAGGGGATCACCATCCTCGTCACCACCCACTACATGGACGAGGCGGAGCGCTGCGGGCGGCTGGCCTTCCTCTCCCGCGGCCACCTGATCGCCGTGGGGACGGCCGACGAGGTGCGCCGGCAGTTCCAGCAGCCGAGCATCGAGGACGTCTTCATCGAGCTCCAGCGCCGCGACGAGGGCGTGGCCGCGTGAACTGGCTCGCGCGGCTGCGCGCCTCGCCCATCGGGCCGATGCTCTGGAAGGAGTTCATCCAGATGCGCCGGGACCGCCTGACGCTCGGGATGATGTTCGGCATCCCCGCCATCCAGCTGGCCATGTTCGGCTACGCCATCCAGACGGAGGTGCGCCACCTGCCCACGGTCGTGCTCGACGAGTCCCGGAGCGCGGAGAGCCTTGCGCTCGTCGAGCAGCTCCAGAACTCCGGCAATTTCCGGATCGTGGCCTACGTCCCCGACCGGGCCGCGCTCGACCACGAGATCCGCGCGGGGCGCGCGATGGCCGGCGTGGTCATCCCGCCCACCTTCCTGGGCGACCTCCGCCGCGGCCGCACGGCGGAGGTGCAGGTGCTGGTGGACGCCGCCGACCCGCTCGCCTCCAGCGCGGCGATGTCGGGGGCCGCCCAGGCCGGCGCCGCCCGCTCGCTCGCGATCCTGGCCACCGCCAGCAGGCGCGGCGCCCCCCTCGAGGTGCGGGTGCGCCCCTGGTATAACCCCGGCCTCCGGAGTGCGGTGTACATCGTGCCGGGCATCATCGGGGTGCTGCTGTCCATCACCCTGATCCTGATCACCTCGATGTCCATCGTCCGCGAGCGGGAGCGCGGCACCCTCGAGCAGCTGATCGTGACGCCGATCGACAAGACGAGCCTGATGATCGGCAAGATCGTCCCCTTCGTCCTGGTCGGCTACGTGCAGATGACGGTGATCCTCCTCCTCGGGCGCTTCCTCTTCGACGTGCCGGTGCGGGGCAGCCTGGGGCTGCTCTACCTGCTCACCTCCACCTTCATCGTGGCCAACCTGGGGCTCGGGCTCTTCATCTCGACCGTGGCGCGCACGCAGACGCAGGCCATGCAGCTCGGATTCTTCTTCCTGATGCCGAACATCCTCCTCTCGGGGTTCATGTTCCCCCGCGAGGCGATGCCGGCGCTGGCCCAGTGGCTCGGCCTGCCCCTGCCCCTCACCCATTTTCTCAAGGTGCTCCGGGGAATCATCCTCAAGGACGTCGGCCTCGCCGAGCTCTGGCGGCCCACCCTGGTCCTGCTGGCGCTCGCCACCCTCTTCCTCACCCTCAGCGTCCGGCGCTTCAGCAAGCGGATCGAGTAAGGCCGCCTTGGCGGATCGCTTGCCCCCGCGCGGCCCGGCCTCCTACAATTAGGCGGCGCCCGCCGCGCCACTCCCTCCTACCGCCCCCGACCCGAGGTGCCATGGCGTTCGACACCCCGCCCGTTGTCGACACCCCGCCGCCGGCGCGTGCCGCCGCGCGCCGCGGCCTCGGCTGGGCGCTTCCCACGCCGCGCCGGCTCATCGCCTGGCTCTTCGCGGCGCGGATGGTGCTCGCGGTCGCCACCCTTCTCGGAGCCTCGCTCGCCTGGACGCGCGCGCCGGACGTCGCCTTCATCGTCACCATCTCGGTCCTGCTCGCCTTCACCGTCACCGCGTACGGCTGGTGGGCGGTCTGGGTCAAGCACCGGCCCGAGGGCCCCTGGTTCCTCCTTGTGCAGGCCGGCGTGGACATCGGCCTCGTCACCACGCTCGTCCACTTCACCGGCGGGGCCGACAGCCCCCTCTCCGGGCTGTACGTGGCGGTCCTCGCGGCCTACGCGGTGCTGCTGCCCCTCTGGGCCGGCATCACCGTCTCGCTCCTCGCGAGTCTCGCGTACTTCGTCACCGGTGTGCTGGACGGCGACCGCCTCGGCCTCCCGTTCTGGGGGCAGGTGGTCATCTTCAACGCGGTCTTCGGGATCGTCGCGGCCCTCGGCGCGCGCCTCCGCCGGGCCGGCGCCGAGCAGGACACGCTCGAGATGGAGTTGCAGCGCGTCCGCCTCGAGGCGGACGACATCCTGCGCAACATCCGCTCGGGCGTGCTCACCGTGGACGGCCTCGGCCGCCTCGCCTTCATCAACCCCACCGCCGAGCGCCTCCTCGGCATCGATGGCCGCGTGCAGGTGGGGCTGCCGGTGCTCGACCAGCTCAAGCCGAAGAGTTCGGAGCTCTGGGCCTGCCTGGTGGCGGGCATCCGCAGCGGCCGGAAGGTCACGCGGGCGGAGGGGCTGATCTTCCGCCCCGACGGGACCAGCTTCCCGATCGGGCTCATGACCACCACCTTTGCCCGCGACACGGCGCAGCACCCGTCGGTCACGGCGCTCTTCAATGATATTTCCGAGAGCAAGCACCTCCAGGAGCTCCACCTGCGGGCGGAGCGGCTCGAGGCGGTGGCGGCGCTGAGTGCCTCGCTGGCCCACGAGATCCGCAACCCGCTCGCCTCCATCCGCAGCTCCGTGGAGCAGCTGGCCGAGCGCGCAGGCGCCGGGGAGGACGAAAAGGTCCTCTCGCACCTCATTGTCCGCGAGGCCGACCGGCTCAGCCGGCTGCTCAGCGAGTTCCTCGACTTCTCGAGGGTGCGTGCGGCGCGCCGGGAGTCGGTGGACCTGCGCGCCGTGGCCACGGCCGCGGTGCACCTCGTCCAGGCGCACCCCGACTGCCACGCCGACACGGTGCTCAAGGTGTCCGGGGCGCCCACCGTGGTGGACGCCGACGAGGACCTCCTCCACCGGGTCCTGGTGAACCTCGTCCTCAACGCCGTGCAGGCCGCCGGCGGGCCGGTCACGGTCACCGTCACCACCGGCCCCGCACTGCAGAGCGACGTCCCCCGCGGGAGCGGCATCGAGGCGCCGATCCGCCTCGACGTGTCGGACAACGGGCCGGGGATCCCGGAGGAGATCCGGGACCGCCTCTTCCAGCCCTTCGTGAGCGGCCGGCCCGGCGGAAGCGGGCTCGGGCTGGCCATCGTGCAGCGCGCCGTCGAGGCCCATCGCGGCCTCATCACCGTGACCTCCGACCGCGGGCGCGGCACCACCTTTACCATCTTCCTGCCGACCCGCTGGTCGGCCGAGGACGCGGCATGAGCACCCAGCCATCCCTGCTGATCGTCGACGACGAGTCCGGCATCCTGGACACCCTCCGGATCCTCCTCAAGAAGGAGGGGTTCGAGGTCACCACCGCCCAGGGCGGCAAGGCGGGCCTCGAGGCCATACGGAGTGGGCAGTTCGACGTCGTCCTGACCGACGTGCGGATGCCGCAGGTGACCGGCATCGACATCCTGCAGGCCGCGCGGGAGCAGGACGCGATGACCCCCGTCATCCTGATGACCGCCCAAGCCTCGTTGCAGACCGCCATCGGCGCCGTCAACGCGGGCGCCTTCTATTACATCCAGAAGCCGTTCGCCAACGACGAGCTGGTGGCCATCCTTCGCCGCGCCACCGAGTTCCGGTCGGTGCGGGTGGAGAACAAGCAGCTCAAGCAGGAAATCCGCCGCCGCGACCGCGGGGGCGCCACCCGTCCCATCGGCAAGTCGAAGCGCTTCCTCGAAATCCTGAAGCTGGCGGAGCAGGTGGCGCCGACCGACTCCACCGTCCTGATCGGCGGGGAGAGCGGCACCGGCAAGGAGGTGGTGGCCCGGTACATCCATTACCTGTCGGAGCGGGCCGAGGGGCCGTTCCTCAGCATCAACTGCGGCGCGCTCCCCGAGAACCTCCTGGAGAGCGAGCTCTTCGGCCACGTGAAGGGGTCGTTCACCGGGGCGGTGCGGGACAAGCAGGGGCTCTTCGCGGCCGCGCGCGGGGGGACCTTCTTCCTCGATGAGGTGGGCGAGATGCCCCCCTCCCTCCAGATCAAGCTGCTGCGCGTCTTGCAGGAGCGGGAGGTCATTCCGGTCGGCGCCACCGAGCCGATCCCGGTGGATGTGCGGATCGTGGCCGCCACCAATCGCGACCTGGAGGAGGAGATCCGGCGCGGGAGCTTCCGGTCCGACCTCTTCTACCGGCTCAACGTGATTGCGCTCGACCTCCCCCCGCTGCGCGACCGGCGGGACGACCTTCTCCTCCTCGTCGAGGCGTTCCTGCAGGGGATGGCCCCCGACACCGGCGGCGAGGCCAAGGCCCTTTCGTCGGAAGCGCTCGACGCCGTGATGGTCTATGACTGGCCGGGCAACGTCCGTGAGTTGGAGAACGCCCTGGAGCACGCGGTGGTGCTCTCCCGGGGCCCGCTGATCGAGCCCCAGCACCTGCCGGACCGGATCACCCGGCGGCGGAAGGAGCCGCTGGTGGCCGACCGTTCCTACAAGAACCCCGCGCTCGACGTGATCGAGCGGGCCTACATCATGTGGGTCCTCCAGGCCGAGGGGGGCAACAAGACCCGCGCGGCCGAGGTGCTTGGCATTGATCCCTCCACCCTGTACCGGAAGCTCAGCCGGTATGAGGAGAGCGCCGCGACGGAATAGGGGCACGCAGGGGCGCAAGGACCTTGCGCCCCTGCGCACCCCCACGCGCCCCTACCCGCCCCCGCCGGTCCCCCTCTTGCAAAATCCCCCGTACCGCGCTTGCAACCCGCCATGCAAGCGCTCGCGCGCTCGCCTGTAACTCCTTGAAACAATAATGGTTACGTCGCTGCAGCCCCGGGTGGCATAGTCGTTGCCCCTCCCACGCTGCGGGAAGGGAGTAGGTAGTGACCGACCACGGTCAGCAGCACGTCCGAACCATCACCACTCTGGAGGCTGGACCATGTTGAACCGCAAGGGCTTTACCCTGATCGAGCTGCTGATTGTCGTCGTGATCATCGGCATTCTGGCAGCCATCGCGATCCCGAAGTTCGCGAGCACGAAGGAGAAGGCGTACCTGGCCTCGATGAAGTCCGACCTGCGTAACGGCGCGACCTCGCAGGAAGGCTACTTCGCCGACAACCAGGTGTATCTGAGCGGCGCCGCCAGCAACATCGCCGGCGTTGCCACCCCGCTCGCCGCGCTGGGCAACTACGTCCCGTCGGCTGGCGTCACGGTCACCTTCACCGCCACGGGCGGCACCGGCTGGAGCGCGGTGGCCACTCACTCGGCGACCACCAAGACCTGCGCCATCTTCATCGGCGTGGCGGCGGTGGCCCCGGCGACGGTCGAGGGCGAGCCGAAGTGCACCTGAGCCTGGCCTGACCAGGACGACACGCGAATCGGGGCGGCGGTCTACGGGTCGCCGCCCCGTTTCACATCCCACGACAGGATCCGACGATGCGTGACGACATTCGCAGCAACGCGAGGGCAGGGGCCAGGGGCGGTTTCACCCTGATCGAGCTGCTCATCGTGGTGGTCATCATCGGGATCCTCGCCTCCATCGCGATCCCGAAGTTCGGGAGCACGAAGGAGCGCGCATACCTGGCGAAGATGAAGGGCGACCTGCGCAACTTCGCCACGGCCCAGGAGTCCTACCTGGGCGACAACCAGGTCTACTACGGCGGCGCGGTGCCGAACCCGCTCCTGACCTTCAACCCGTCGAGCGGGGTGACGATCGTCGTCGCCTCGGCCACGGCCGGCGGCTGGTCGGCCACCGCCTCCTACGTCGGCACGCCGAAGACCTGCGCGATGTACTACGGCTCGGCGCCGCCGCTGGCGCCCGCCATCGCCGAGGGCGTGATCGGCTGCACGCCGTAGCGGGAGGCCGCCGTGCGCGGTGAGACAGGGCCGGCACCTGCGGGGCCGCCTGGCGGCCAGCCGGGCGGCCCGCTTCGTTCGCTGCGCACCGAACTGCTGTTCAACCTCGCGTTCCTCACGTCGGCCGCGGTGGTCCTCGCCGGCATGGCCACCCTGCTGGTGGCCGCGCTCGATCCCGACGCCGCCGTCTGGGCCCTGGCCGTCCTCTGGGCCGCGAGCACCGCGCTCTTCCTGCTCTTCGGCCGGCACCTGGTCCAGCGGCTGGTGCTCAAGCCCCTCGAGGAGCTCTCCGCCGAGGCGGATCGCCTTGCCGGCGGCACCGGCGGCGTGCCGGGCCGGCGGTTCGAGAGCCGGGAGCTGGCCCACCTGGCCGAGCGCTTCGAGTCGATGGCCGACCAGCTGCTCGACGTGCAGAGCCAGGTCGTGCGCGCGGAGAAGCTCGCCGGCGTGGGACGGCTCGCCGCCGGCGTGGCCCACGAGATTCGCAACCCCCTCGGCGCCCTCGGCAACTACGTCGAGGTCCTCCGCCAGCGGGGTGCCGAAGTCGCGATCGTGGACGCCATGCGCCGGGAGGTGGCGCGCATGGACCGGATCGTCGAGGGGCTGCTCGACTACGCGCGGCCCGGCGCCCCGTCGGGCGCCGCCAATCTCGCCGAGCTCGCGCGTGAGGTGGTGGGGTTCCTCGGCGATCAGGGTGCGCTCAGGGGGCACGAGGTCGTGCTCCAGCTCTCGGACGCGACGCGCGCGGTCCGGGGCGACCCGAAGGCGCTTGAACAGGTCCTGGTCAACCTCCTGCTCAACGCGCGGGATGCCTCCGGGCCCGGCGGAAGGATCTGGGTCGGGGCCGTGCCGAAAACCTTTGTGCCTCGCAACGTGCCACAGCACCGCGCGGGCGATGTGTCGGATGTCACAAACCGGCCCCCGGCCGCCGGCGTGCGCCGCCCCTGGCGGCCCGACCTGGCGCCGGGGACCGAGGGTGGACTGCTCTACGTGGCCGACGAGGGCCCGGGGGTCCCCGAGGAGGACCGGGAGCGGATTTTCGACCCGTTCTACACCACGAAGGACCCCGGCCGCGGCACCGGCCTGGGCCTGGCCATCGTGGCGCGGACCGTGCATGACTCGGGGGGCGTGGTCTGGGTGGATCGCGCGCGCGAAGGCGGCGCGGTATTCAAGGTGTTCCTGCCATTGGCAGAGGCGGTGGATGCGCATTCTGGTGGTTGACGACGATCCCGGCCTGCGGCAGTCGCTCGGGCTCCTGCTCTCGGAGGCCGGTCACGAGGTGACCGCCGAGGGCGACGCCCGGCGTGCCCTGGCGCGCGCGCCTGAGGTGGATCCCGACGTGATCCTCTCCGACGTGCGGATGCCCTCGCTCGACGGGCTGGCCTTCCTCCGCGAGTATCGGCAGGGCGGCGGGCGCGCCATCCTGCTCATGATGAGCGCCTACGGCTCGGAAGACGCCGCCATCGCCGCGATGCGCGAGGGCGCCTACGACTACCTCCACAAGCCCTTCCGCCCCGACGAGGTCCTGCTCACGCTCCGGAAGGTGGAGGAGCGCGAGGGGCTCCGCCGCGAGGTGGCGTCGCTCCGCGCCTCCCTCGGCGCCGGCCAGGTGCAGGATGAGGTGGTGGCGGAGAGCGCCGGCATGCGCCACGTGCTCGAGCTGGCCGGGCGGGTGGCGGCGCACGACACCACCGTGCTGATCACCGGCGAGAGCGGCACCGGGAAGGAAGTCCTGGCCCGGGCCATCCACCGGATGAGCCGCCGCGCCGACGGGCCCTTCGTGGCCATCAACTGCGCGGCCATCCCCGAGCAGCTGCTCGAGTCGGAGCTCTTCGGCCACGTGCGCGGCGCCTTCACCGGCGCGGTGGGTGACCGGGCCGGCCTCTTCGAGGAGGCCAAGGGCGGGACGCTGCTGCTCGACGAGATCGGCGACCTGCCGCCCGGGCTGCAGGCCAAGCTCCTGCGGGTGCTGGAAGAGCGCGAGGTGCGCCGGGTGGGCGAGTCCCGGAGCCGCGCCGTGGATGTGCGGCTGGTGGCCGCCACCGCGCGTCGGCTGGAGGAGGCCCGCGCCGCGGGCGAGTTCCGCGACGACCTCTACTACCGCCTCAACGTGGTGGAGCTCGAGCTGCCCCCGCTCCGCGACCGGCCCGACGACGTGCCGGCGCTCCTGGCCTTCTTTGCCCAGCGGGTGGCCCAGCGGCTCGGGCGGCCGATCAACTTCACCCCGCAGGTGCTCACCCAGCTCACCGCCTATCCCTGGCCGGGAAACGTGCGCGAGCTCCGGAACGCCGTGGAGCGCGCCGCCGTCCTCAGCGAATCGGGCCGGCTCGACCGCGACGCCTTCCCCTTCCTGTCGCTGGCCGGCGGCTACGCCAACGGCAATGGCAATGGCCACGGGCACGGCAATGGGCACGCAACGGCAGGCGCCGCGGAGCCGAAGGACCTCTTCCTCAAGGGCCGGGTCGAGGCGCTCGAGCGCGACCTCGTCCAGCAGGCGCTCGTGGCGAGCGGCGGCAGCCGCCGCGAGGCCGCCGACCTCCTCGGCGTGAGCCTCCGCACCCTCTTCTACAAGCTCCGGCGGTACCGACTCGAATAGCCGGTCGGACCAACCCCAGGTCACGAACGAAAACGCCCACGCCCGCGCCGTCGAGATGCCGATGCGGGCCCGGAGTGCGTCGTACGTTGGACGACCATGCGACGCCCCGCCACCCCGCCAGGCAGCCACGTCCCACCGCCGAGTCGCGAAGGCTTCACCGTCATCGAGGTCCTGATTGCCGTGGTAGTCCTCGGCATCGGGGTCGTGGCGCTGGTCGGCTCCTCCGCGGCCACGACGCGCATGATCGGCCGGGGCCGGACCGCCACCGTCGCCGTGCAGGCCGCCACCCAGCGGATGGAACTGCTCAGGACCACCGCCTACCGCACCACCCCCGATTGCACTGCGTTGGCCAACGACGTGGATTCGACCTCCACCCGCGGGGTCACCACGGCGTGGACCGTCACCGTCTCCGGCAACATGCGCACCCTGCGGGTCGTCTCGAGCCACCGGGTGCCGGGCCGCACGCGCGCCGACACCCTCCTCACCCAGCTGAGGTGCAACTGATGTCCGCCCGGCGTCGGGGGTTCACGCTGGTCGAGCTGATGATCGCCCTCATCCTCATGTCCGTGGTTGGCACGGTCCTCTACAGGCTTGTCTCCAGCACCCAGCGGGTGGCCACCGCCCAGGCGGAGCGGATGCTCCTCCAGTCCAATGTCCGGACCGGCGCGCTGGTGGTGCCGGCGGAACTCCGCGAGATCGCGACGAACGCCGCCGGTCAGACCGACCTCGTCCAGATCGCGGCCGACTCGGTCACCTACCGCGCCGCCCGCGGCATCGGCTTCACGTGTGCGGTCACGTCCACGCAGGTCAAGATCCGCAACAGCGCGGTGCTCCCCTACAGCGGCCTCCGGGGCGTCTCCGCCGGCCGCGACAGCCTTCTCCTGTTCGTCGAGAGCGACCCCACCACCGCCGCCGACGACCGCTGGGTCCGCCTGGCGGTGTCTTCGGTGGCCACGAGCACCTGCGGGAGCGACCCGGCCATCGCGGTGACCACGCCGAACTTTCTCGCGCTCCTTCCCGGCGGGCTGCTGTCCACCGTCGTCGTGGGCGGGCCGGTCCGGGTCGAGGAGGTCATGCGCCTCAAGGGATACGCCTCGGGCGCCGACAGGTGGGTGGGGGCGCAGTCGGTGAGCGCCGGCGAGTCGGTGCAGCCGATCCTCGGGCCGATCGCCGCCAACGGGTTCCGGCTGGCCTACTTCGACAGCGTCGGGGCGACCACGACGGTCCCCGCCTCTGTGCGCACCATCCAGGTCACGCTGATCGGCGTGACGGAGCGGGCGGTGGCCCGCGGGGGCAATTCCGGGCCCAACGCCCTCATCCAGGACACACTCGTGACGCGCGTCATGCTGCGCAACGCGCCGAGGTAGGACGCATGAAGGTCAACAACGAACGCGGCGTCGCCCTGGCGATCGCCATCTTCGCCATCGTCATCATCGGGATGCTCGTGGCCGGGGTCTTCTACG
>CAZNLY010000042.1:10976-15062 GCA_964574295.1 uncultured Gemmatimonadaceae bacterium | reverse complement strand
CGAACACCCGGCTCACCAGCCCGGCCCGCAGCGCTTCCTCGGCGCCAAGGGTCCGGCCCGTGAGGATGAGGTCCAGCGCACGGGGCCGGCCGACGAGGCGGGGCAGCAGCGCCGCGGCCACCGGCGGGAAGGCGCCGAGCTGGATTTCCGGGAAGCCGAGCTTGAGGTCGTCCCGGGCCAGGACGATGTCGCACGCGATGGCCAGCTCCGCCCCGCCGCCGAGTGCCGCCCCGTGCGCCAGCGCCACCACCGGCACTTCGAGGGCCTGCAATTGCCGGATGGCGCCGTGGAAGAGAGTGAGCATCCGCGCCACCCGGTCGGCGGTGTGATCGGCCACGTCCGCGCCCGCCGAGAAGGCCTTGCCGGCGCCGGCAATCGCCAGCACCACGAGCCGGCGGTCGGCGGAGGCCTCGCGCAGGGCGGCCTGCAGCGCCTCGAACATCGCGAGGTCGAGGATGTTGAGCGGCGGCCGGTCCAGCACGATCCGGCCGACGCCGCCGTCACGGGTGTAGCGCACCGCGCCGGGCATCAGCCCCGGGCTCCCGCCACCGCCGCGCCGGCCAGCGCGCTCCCGCAGGCGCCGCAGTAGGCAAAGCCGGACGGAATCCCCTTGGCACCGCAGGAGGGGCAGTCGGTTTCGTACGGTCCCCAGAGGAACTCGCTCGATCCGCCGGACGCTGCGCGCTCGCGGAGGGCCAGGTATCCCGCGGGGCGCTTCTCGACGAAGGCTCGCATGCCCTCCCACGGTTCGGTGCTCGCATAGTGGATGGACAGCCAGTCGCGCGCGTGGCCGATCGTCTGGTGCCAGGCCAGTTCCTTCCAGAAGTTGACCTGCTGCTTCGTATAGCGCTGGCACTCCGGGAACTGCTTGAGCAGCTGGGACGCGAGCTCGGCCACCGCCTCATCCAGCTTGGTCAGGTCGATGGCGTAGCCGTCCTTGCCCGCCTGCGCGAGGGCCACCTGCTCCGACGTGGCTCCCGTAAGGAAGGCCCCGTCCTTCGTGACGGATGGAACGACCCGGTTGACCAGTCCCCACTCGAGGGCCTTGGCGGCCGGGATCCGGTTGTTGAGGAGGAGCATCTCGCGGGCGCGCCGGTCGCCCACGTGAATCGGCAGCCACTGGGTGGCGCCGCCGGCCGCCACGCTGCCCACGCGGGTGCCCACCTGTCCGAGCCAGGCGTGCTCCGCAATGACCGCCAGGTCGCATGCCATCTGGGACTCGTTCCCGCCCCCCGCCGCCATCCCGTTGATCCGCGCGATGACCGGCTTGCCGGCGTTGACCAGGCTCTCGATCCAGGCCCGGAAGAGGCCCATGTACTTCCAGTAGTCCCGCGGACGTGCGGTGTAGAGCTCCTCGTATTCCTTCACGTCGCCGCCGGTGCAGAAGGCGGCGTGCCCGGCGCCGGTCACCACGATCACGGCCACGCGGTCGTCGAAGGCGGCGTCCTGGACCGCGGTGGCCAGCTCCTGGAGCGCGAGGGTGCTGTAGGCGTTGTAGTTGTGGGGGCGGTTGATGGTGACCGTCGCCACCCATTCGGCCTTCCGGTAGAGGATGTCGGTGAACCCGAAGGAGGCGGGATCGCGGGATTCGAAGGCGCGCATCGGTCAGTCCTCGGGAAAAGAGCCGTCAGGCCGCGGCGGCGAAGTCATCGCCTTGCGCACAGAGCTCCGCCACATGCCGCTCGGCGGGGGCGGCCAGCAGGTCGTGATAGCTTTCGAAGAGCCGCGTCGCGGCGTCGCCATGCCACCCCGCAGGCAGGAGCGGCCGCGGGAGGTAGGGGTCGTCCATCGGGAAGGCGCGGTACTCGTGGACGAGGAGGAAGCGGCGGCGGAAGCAATCGGCAGGGTCGTTGCCGGGGCCGCAGGCGCCCCTCCCGCTGCGTGCGCAGGCACGGCACTCGTCGAATGAGGTGCTCCACCGCGCGATGAACCCGGCGTACCGGCGGTCGAGCGCGGGGAGATCCCAGCACTGGGCCACCAGGTCGGCGGCGGTGGAGTGCGCCAGATGCCGCCCCCGGAAGACCTCGAGGTGCCGAGATACCCTGAGCGCCGCCGCGATCTCGAGGACCTCCGCCCGCACGTCGTGCGGGGTGATCCAGACGCCGCTGGCGAGCGGCCCGCAACCGAGCCAGGCGAGGCGCACGCGCAGCGCCGCGCGGAGCCGGCGGCGATCCTCGGGGATCGAGAAGACCACCACCGACCAGTCGCCGTCCCAGCTCGCCGGAGTGGCCTGGTGGTAGATCCGCCGACGCCCCGACTCGAGGAGCTTCCGCCCCCGGGCGGTGAGCCCGTACCAGCTGCGGGTGCCGCGCCGGTCGGCCGTCAGCCACCCCTTCCGCGTCATGCGGGAGAGGACGTTGCGGACCGCCATCGGCGACAGGCCGAGCTGCCCGAGCAGCGTGATCAGCGCGCCGGTCCAGACCGGCTGCGCACGCTCCAGCAGGTAGTCGCCGAAGAGGGTGAAGACGAGATCCTGGGACCGAAGGGCCGGGACCGGCGAACGTGCCATATCAAAGACGCTCGTCTAATGAGTGATATATAACACTATTGCTACGGTCGAATATTGTGTGACATATTTACCCTGTCAAGCGGCGGGGATCGGACGCCCGCCCGGAGCCGGGAGGCGCGCGTGGGGCTCTATTTCGAGGACCTGGTGGAGGGAAGGGCCTTCCTGGCGGGGCCGCGGCGGGTGACGGCGGCCGAGGTGGGGGCCTTCGCCGAGCTCTCGGGGGACCGGAACCCGATCCATCTCGACGCCGAGGCGGCCCGGGCCGCCGGCTTCTCGGGGCCGGTGGCACACGGGATCCTTGGCCTGGCGGTGGCGACCGGCCTCGCCAGCCAGCTTGAGCTCACGCGGGGAACCCTCGTGGCCCTGGTCGGGGTGCAGTGGCGCTTCCGGCGCCCGGTCTATCTTGGAGATGAAGTCACGCTCCACCTCCGGGTCTCGAGTCGCCGCGACACTGCCCACCCCCGCCGGGGGCTGGTGACCCTATCGGTGGAACTCCGGAACCAAGAGGGCGCCGTGGTCCAGGAGGGGGAGTGGGTGGAACTCCTCCGCAAGCGTCCCGCAGCAGGAGGTTCGACATGACGCGCTCGATGCTCGCGGCCGCAGCGTTCCTCGCCGGTGCTGCCCCCCTCCTGGCCCAGACCCCCTCCGGCTGGCGGGCCCAGGATCCTGCCCGGCCCCTTCCACCGGTGGTGACCCCCGGCGCGGCCGCACAGCCGGTCCCGGCCCCCTCCGACGCCCTCGTCCTCTTCGACGGCAGCGGCCTCGACGCATGGCGGAACCGGAAGGGAGATCCGGCGGGATGGGTGGTGCGGAACGGGGCGATGGAGGCGGTGCCCGGGGCGGGGTACGTCTACTCCCGGAGGGATTTCGGCGACATCCAGCTGCACATCGAGTGGGCCACCCCGACGCCGCCGCACGACACGGGGCAGGGACGGGGCAACAGCGGGGTGTTCCTGATGGGCACCTACGAATTGCAGGTGCTCGACTCCTACCACAACGACACTTATCCCGACGGCCAGGCCGGCGCCGCCTACGGGCAGTACCCTCCCCTGGTCAATGCCTCGCTCCCCCCGGGGGAATGGCAGTCCTATGACATCGTCTTCCGGCGCCCCCGCTTCGATGCGAAGGGCGCCCTGGTCGAGCCCGCGCGGGTCACCGCCTTCCAGAACGGCGTGCTCATCCAGGACGGCGTCCGCTTCTGGGGACCGACCGAGTGGCTCCAGGCCGGACGGTACGACCCGGCGCGCACCCGCGGCCCGATCGGGCTGCAGGACCACGGGAATCCCGTCCGCTACCGGAACATCTGGGTCCGCGAGCTCCCCGAGGGCCCGGCGGCTCCCCCACCACCGCTTCCGGCTGCCGTCCCGCAGCCGGCCTCGGTCCTCAACGCCCTTGTCGGCACCTACAGCGACGGCGACATCACCCTGGTCATCACCCGGCACCGCTCCGGGCTTGAAGTCGACCTCGGCGCGGGGCGGACCCAGCGGCTCATCCCCCTCTCCCCGACGACGTACGCCTTTTCGGTCACCGCCGCGACCCTGGAGGTGACGTCAGGAAGCTCCGGCCACCCGGAAAAG
>CAZNLY010000042.1:0-10876 GCA_964574295.1 uncultured Gemmatimonadaceae bacterium | reverse complement strand
ATTTGTGATGTGAGTGGATGCTCACTCCATGGCTGATCTTGCGCTATTGGATGAGCGTGGCGGGGCGAGTCGACTCGCGTATGGCACTCGGTCTATCGGCGAGGACACCTGGGTGTATCGCACCGATGCAGGTGGATCGCCTCGAGGCGGCCTTCGGCGCTTCCAAGGCCGAACATGAAGATGTAACTCGTTGTTCACCATGATCTTCTGATTTGGCTTCCGGCTGGCACTCACGTTGCCAATTCCTGCCGCAACTCCGCCCGGCGGCAGCCCGTGAATGAATCGATTGCCTTCGTCTTCCTCTCACTCCATGGCGCCATTCCCTCAGGCCCGACGGACATCGACACGGCCCTGACCAGGCCGGCCCCCATCATCGCCCCGATCCCGATGCCCGTCGCGCTGCTCCCGGTGCCGGCGGTGGTGACGGAAGCTGAAGCCGCCGCACAGGACACCACCAAGCGGAAACGCACCACCGCCGTGGAGTACGGCAGTGGCTACGCCACTCGGCTCAAGATCCACCAGATCCTGAGCTGGACGATGCTCCCCCTCTTCGCGCTCCAGTACGCCAGCGGCAACCAGCTGCTCGAGTACGGCAGCGCCGCTCCCGACTGGGCCCAGAACCTCCACGGCCCGACCGCCACGGCGCTCGCCGGGGTCTTTGCCGTCAACACCATCACCGGCGCGTGGAATCTGTGGGACAGCCGGAAGGACCCTGCCGGCCGCACCCGGCGCTACATCCACTCGGCGCTGATGCTCATTGCCGACGCCGGCTTCGTGTACACCGGCACCCTGGCCGACGAGGCGGAGGCGTCGGAGGATGTGCGAGAACAGCACCGCAACGTGGCGCTTGCCTCGATGGGCGTGGCCACCGCGAGCTGGCTCATGATGCTTCTCTGGAAGGACTGACCGATGTCCCTCGTGGAAACGTTGTCGCGCCTCGCCGAGCCGTGGGCCACGGCATACGCCGACTCGAAGTGGATCATGAACACGGTGCTCTTCAGCCATGTGGCGGGGTTCGTGGTGGCCGGCGGCTTTGCCCTGGCGAGCGACCGCTCCCTCCTGCGCGCCGCGCAGGCGGCGGATGAGGTCCGGGCGGTGCGTCTGGCGGACCTCGAAGGGGTGCACCGGCCGGTGCTCATCGGCCTGGCGGTGGCCCTCCTGAGCGGCATCCTCCTTTTCCTGGCCGACGTGGAGACCTTTGCACTGGCGCCCGTCTTCTGGATCAAGATGGCGTTTCTCGTCCTCCTCCTCGTGAACGGGGCGCGCGTCCGGGCGCTCGGCCGCCGGCTTGCCGGCGGCACCGCGCCCGACTCGGCGTGGGCGTCGCTCCAGCGGGCCGCGGTGGCCAGCACCGGCCTCTGGCTTGTGGCGGTGCTGACGGGCGTGATGCTGGTGAACCTGTGATCCGCCGCGACTGCACCGACTGCCCGACGGAGGGCCGGCGCGACTTTCTTCGCGCCGCGGCCTCCTTCCTGGCCACGCTGGCGGCGCTGGGCGTCCCTCCGGCGGCCGCCGAAGCCTTCACGGTCCGTGGCGGCCGGGCCCTGGCCGTGCTGGGCACCGACGCGACCTACCCGATCCCGGCCGCCGACGGCGCAACCATCGACAAGGAACAGCAGGTGATCCTCGTCCGGTGGCAGGGGGTGGTCTACGCGTTCAACCTCTCCTGCCCGCACCAGAACACCGCCCTCAAGTGGATCGCCGAGGACCAGCGCTTCCAGTGTCCCAAGCACAAGTCGCGTTACCAGCCGGACGGGACGTTCATCTCGGGGCGGGCCACGCGCGGGATGGACCGCCTGGCCATCCGGCGCGAGGGAGAGACGATGGTCGTCAACCTCGACGCGATGTTTGAGCAGGACAAGGACCCCGCCGGCTGGACCGCGGCGAAGGTCACCCTCTCGTGAGGGAAGGAGGCAGGATGTGTGACGGCAACTGCGGCGGCCGCGGACTGACCCGGCGCGCCTTCCTGGCGGATACCGCCCTGGCGGCGGTGGCGGCGGCGCTGACCTCTGCGTGTGGCGATGGCGTCTTCGGCGTCGGGCTCACTGGGCCGGGCGCCGTGGTTTCCCTCAGCGTCAACGTGAACGACTTTCCCGCGCTGGCCACGGTGGGGGGCGTGGCGCGGGTGGACGGCGGAGTGGGGAGTCCTGTTGCCGTGTATCACGCCGGCGTGGACAGCTACCGCGCCTTCTCCATGGTGTGCCCCCACGCCGGCACCACGATCCAGATCCAGAACGGCGCCTTCCGGTGCCCGAACCACGGCGCCACCTTCAGCGCTGCCGGCGTCTGGACCGGCGGGCAGCAGGCCAGCAACCTCTTCGAGCTCACCGTCTCCTTGGACCCGGCCACCGGCGTCCTGCAGATCTCCGGCACCACGCCCGGTGGCGGCGGGGGCGGCGACGACGATGGGGACGACGACTGACCGGCCTAGAACTCCGCCTGGAGCCGGACCACCACCAGGCGTCCGATCGCGGGAGCGCCGACGTACTCCTGGTGGACGTTGTTGAACAGGTTCGTGGCCGTCACCGCCAGCGTCATGCCCCGGTTCGACGGGAGCGCCACCTGACCGCCGAGGTTCACCACCGCGTAGCTCGGGATGGTGCCTTGGTACCAGCCTGACTTGACCGGGTAGCCTTCGACGGCCAGTCCCTGCGCCCACACGCCCCACCACCTGGCCGGCGGCCGATAGCTCACCGCCAGCGCGCCCTTGTTCCTCGGCGCGCTGAGCACGGCCATGTCGGAGCCGCCGGCGCGGCCGATCGAGTCCCGGTTGACCCACGAATAGGTGCCGGTGACCGTGAGCCCGCTCGCCACCAGGTAGCCCACCTCGAAGTCCACTCCCACCCGCGAGAAGCCGCCCCCCTGCCGCCGGAGCATCAAGAGCGCGTTCGGGTCGGGGGAGTTGACCGGGTTGACCACGCCGAGCGGGATGCCGCTCATCCCCGCCGCGACCTGGGCTGCGGCAGCCGCGTCTCCGCCGAAGTACGGCGTCAGGTAGGCCGCGACTTCCGCCTCGTCGAGGAAGACGTTCGGCGTGCCGATGTAGGAGGCGGTGAAGAAGTTCTTCGTGTACGAGTACGCCACGTCGGCGCCCACCGACCACCTGCTGCCCAGGGCGGCGCGGTATCCGACCTCGATGGCGTCGGTGGTCTCCCGCCCCTCGGTGGGGTAGTCCTGGATGGTGGCGGGGTCGACCGGCGTGGGGTCGAATTCCTCGGCCACCGGGTCCAGCCGCCGGAGGACCGAGCCCACCTCGGCCGAGGTCGGCGCGGGAATCCCGCTCAGGTCCACGGCGCCCCCGGTCTGCTGGTAGAGGATGGCCACGGCGGCGTCCCAGTAGGCGGCGGCGTCGATTGGTTGCAGGGCGCCGGGGTCGGGGTTGAAGGGCGAGCGCATGCAGAGGCCGTTGCAGTTCCGGGCAAACTGGTAGCCGCCGGGCGGAATGCCGCTGATCTGCACCTGGAAGGGGAGCCCGCCCAGGTTGTCGCTTACCTGGATGTCGGCAAAGAAGTCGGTGGGCGACGGCGAGGTGTACCCTCGGCCGTACGTGACGCGGAACGCCTGGACTGGGGTCGGCTGGAAGACGATGCCGAGCCGCGGGGCGAGCGCGACGGTGCCGATGACATCGTGGTAGTCGGCCCGGAGCGCGGCGCTGAGGTCGAACTGCGTTCCCAATGGAAGGTCGGCCATCACGAACGCGCCGACCTCGGTCACCTGGTCGTCGTCCTCATACCGGCCGGTGATCGTAGTCTCGGTCTTCGGATCGGTGTACCGGAAGTCCGCCCCGTACTGGAGCGTGCCGCGCCGGGCCAGCGCCGCCCCCGCCTTGGCCTGCGCCACCAGCATCGCCGAATTGTCCACCAAGGGGTTGCCGTACCAGAGGGAGTAGGAGTCGCCGGCCTCATTCCAGGTGTAGGACACCCGACCCGTCACCGGGCCGCGGATGTACTCGGCAAAGAGGTTGCCGAATCCCCAATTCACCAACTGGATGGAGCCGAGGGTGGGCTCGAGGTCCACCGCGCTCGAGGCGTGCGCGTAGCTGGCGCCGGCTTGAAGGGTGCCGCCATCCCCGGCGCGCCACGCCGCGAGGCCGCCCAGGCTGTAGCGCACGAAGTCGGGATCACGCACCCCGATCCGGAGGGTGTCCGGGTCGACCGTGGGGTCCACCAGCGCGCTGTCGCGGTTGGCCACTGCCACCGTGTCGGGATAGACCCAGTCGGTACCGGTGAAGTAGGTGCCGGTCACCTTGTATCCGAGGCGTTCTCCGACGAGGCCGGCCTGGCGGAGCTCTGCCTGGAAGAGGTCGCGCTCGCCGCCGGCCACGCTGAGCGTCGTGCCGGGGGCATCGAACGGCGACCGCGTGAACACCTGCGCCACGCCGCGCTCGGTGTTGGGGCCATAGGCCGCGCCGGCCGGGCCGCGCATGACCTCGATTCGGTCGACGTCGGCGGACCCGCCCGGCATCAGGTAGGGAATGTTGAAGCCGATGGAGGGAAGGTTCATGTCGCGGCCGTCCGTCAGGGTCAGGAACGACCCGGAGCTGGCGCTGCGCGCGCCGCGCGCCGTGTAGGTGCGCTGCCCCAGCCCCTTGCTGGCGACGTCCATGCCGGGTTCGCCGGCCAGGTAGTCGATCGGGGTGACCGTCACCTCCTGGGCCACTTCCTCCCGGGACACGGACGACACCGCGGCGGGCACGGTGAGGGCCACCTCTGCCTGCCGTGAGGCGGTGACGATGATCTCGGAGGCGGGAACGGGACGCGGCGCGAGCAGGAGGTCCACCGACGCGGTGTCACCGCTCGCCAGGACTGCGCCTTCCCTCCGGAGCGGTGCGTAGCCGATGCGGGCGGCGGTGAGCGTCCAGCGCCCGGATGGCACCGGGGCCAGGTAGTACGCTCCGCGGGAGTCGGTGGTGGTCGAGGCGGAGGGTCGGCCGGTGGAATCGAGGGCGCGGACGAGGACACCCTCGATGGCCTGCCGGCTGGCCGAGTCGAGGACGGTGCCCCGGATGCCGGCCTGGGCGGCCAACTGATTGGTGGCGAGCGCGAACAGCCCTGCCGCGGCGAACAGCCGCGCGATGCGACCTGCTGGACCCGGCATGGTGCCTCCGCGTGGGAGTTGCCCAGGGGGAACCCAGCGGCCAGCATATCTACCGCCCGTCAGGAGATCGTCAAGCAACTCCCGACCTGCGCGGGTGGCACCTCAGGGGGTGGGCGCGGGATCGATCCGGCGGATCCTCCCGCCCGGGCCCACCATCCATCCGCGCCCACCCTTGCCGAGCCCGACGCTCCAGTAGCTGAGCGTGTCGAGCATGGCCCAGCTCTTCGCATCGTCGAACGACACCGCGGCGCCGCGGGGCCCCACCGCCACCAGCATCGGCGGGCCGCCGTTGGTGGCGTACGCCGCGCCGTACACCGCGCCCGGGAAGGGCGGCGGTGCGCCCGGCTCCCAGGTCACCCCGCCGTCGGCGGTGACCGCCACGTTGAGGAGGAAGGTGTCGGGCTTGGCGATGTTCCCGCCCATGGCCACGCCGTGCAGCGTGTCGCGGAAGGCCACCGTCGCGAGGCCGGAGGAGGCGTTGGTCGCGATCGGGGTGTCGCTCTGGTGCCAGCTGCGGCCCCCGTCCGAGGTGCGGAAGACGTGGGCCCACCCCTCGGCGGCGGCCCCGGTGCCGAACCAGGCGAAGCGCTCGTTCCGGGTCACGAGGCAGGTGCCGCTGGCCGCGAAGGAGCCCTCGCCCGGGCGGGCGTGCGGGCTCGAGGCGACGGGCAGGAGTTGCCACTCCTTGCCGCCGTCCTTGGTGGCCAGGATGGGGAAGATGCCGTCCACCCCGTCGCTCAAGGCGATGGCGTGCTTGTCGTCCCAGAAGCCCATGCAGTCGTAGAAGGCCTGGGTGTTGCCGTTCCGGAACTGAAGCGTCCAGTTCTTCCCGCCATCCGACGTGTAGTAGATCCGCGAGGCTCCGCCGTTGCCGGCGCTCATGAGCCAGGCGCGCTTGCTGTCCACCGCGTGCAGGTCGCGGAACTGCATCGAGTCGGCGCCGCCCACCACCCCCGTCGTCCAGGTGGCGCCGCCATCCTCGGTCCGGGCCCAGGTGCCCCCATGCCCACTCACCCACGCCACCTCGGGGCTGACGATGCTCACCGCCTGCAGGAGTTGCCGGGTGGTGACGGTTTGCGCAGTCAGCACCGGCGGGCGCTGGGAGCCTGGGGCGGGTGCCGCCGGCGGTGCGGAGGAGCAGGCGGCGGCCACGGTGGTGAGCAACACGAGGGAGGCGCGCATGGGGACTCCGGGGCCGGGGTCAGGCCCGCCGCCGCGCGGCGGGCTCGGAAGGGGACGCGAAATCCGACTCCGTCGGGGGCCGGAAGACCAGGTCGAAGGCCAGAAAGAGCAGCTTGGAGAACGGCAGGAACGCCACCGGGGCCAGCACCATGAGCACCGCCCCTCCCGCCATCAGCGCATTCCATGGCGGCGCGGGCCAGGTGGCCACCGCGATCGCGATGCCCACCACCGCCAGCAGCAGCTCCGTCGCGACGATGTTGAACATATAGGAGCCGACCCAGTAGCCCTCCTCGCCGCGCTCGAGCCGGAGGCCGCAGGCGGGGCAGCTCGGCGCCAGGCGGAACCAGCCGAGGAGGACGGGCCCGCCGCCGCAGGCGGGGCAGCGGAGCAGGAGGGCGCGCGCGAAGTGCCGGAGCTCCTTCACCCTTCCCCCTCCCGCACGACCGTCGTCGGGGTGTCCTCGCTGAGCCAGCCGCCGGGGTCGGCCCGCATCTCTGCCGTGCGCCGCGTGACTGGCGCACCGGGTGCGGCGGCAAGGAGGCCGTCGTGGCTGAAGTGGAGATAGTACAGCGTGGGGCCGGCGTTGCGCGCGTGCTCGGCCACGAAGGCGGCGATGGCGCGGGGCCAGTGGCCGACGGGCTGTGCGCGCCGCGAGAGGGCGCGGCGGTGCGTCTCGAGCGCGCGGATGACCCGCTCGCGGTCGTAGCCGAGGTCGCGATAGCGCGCCCGGAGCCGCGCCTCATCCTCCTTGGCCTGGGGGTGGCGCTGGGTCACGAGGTCGCAGGAGCAGCCGCCGTGGAGGATCCGCGCCACGGTCTGTGCGTCCGGGTGGAGGCGGCGCAGGACCACCTGCTCCGCCGGAGGGAGCAGGTCGCCGGTCAGCCCCGCCGGCAGCATCGAACGCACCTCGCTCAGGGTGAGCGGGCTCGCGATGTACAGGAAGAAGCACATGAAATGAGCGGGTGCGGGCGGCGCCGGCCGCGGGGCGTCAGGCGCCCGGGGCCGCGGGGCGGGCGCGCTCGCTCCGGCCCTTGAGGATGAGCGCCGCCGCCTCGCCCGCCGGCCCGCCCCGCGCCACCATCCGCTCGAGGGTGGCCTGGTCCTCGTCGCGGAGCCGCGCGGCGATCATCACGATCATCTGGCCCCGGGCGGCCTCGTCGCGGAAGGCCAGCATCTCGCGGCGCGTCTGCCAGCCCACGATCCCCACCACCACGAGGCAGCCGACAAAGAGGAGGAGGCCGATGAGGCCGAACTCGCGCGGAAGGGTGTCACGGAACCCCGCCACCGCCAGCGCGAACGCCAGCATGGCAGTGAGGCTCACCACCCCCACCAGCGCGCGGTTGCGGGCGGCGGCCATCGGCTAGAGGGCCGGCTCCTCGCGCACCAGCACGAGGATGGCGGCGAGCGGCACCACGAGGTATTTCCGCTCCTCGAGGGAGATCTCCACGGCGGCCTTGCGGAGGAAGATGGCCGTGTCGCCCACCTTGGCCTGCATCGGGCGGTGGCGCGTGGACTCGCGGCGGGTGGCCTTCCACGGCTCCTCGTCCACCGCGCTGAAGTCGGGCATCGGCTCCCCGGGCCCGGTGGCCACGATCAGCCCCGCCTGCACCTGCTGCCCCTCGACCGCCGACGCCGGCAGGTAGAGCCCGACGCGGGTCCGTTCCTCGCCGTTCTCGGGGGTGATCAGCACCCGGTCGCCGACGACGAGCAGCTGCTTCTTCGGGAAGTCCATCGCCGCTCCCGGGCCGACCTAGGCCTGGTGGATGGTCACCAGGTCGGTGACCCGGAGCCGCCGCGTCATCCGGGGGAGCCGGAGCTCCACTTCGTCGCCGACGCGCCGGTCGATCAGCGCCCGCCCCAGCGGCGAGGCGAAGGAGACGTGCCCCAGGTCGAGGTCCATCATCTCCGCGGGAACGAGCATGTAGGTGTCGGTCTCGTCGTTGTCGAGGTCGATGACCGTGACGCGCGATCCGAGCCCAACCCGGTCCGCCGGCGTCTCGGTGTTGGCGAGTTCGGTGAGCTGGCTGAGGCGATGGTGCAACTGGCCCAGGCGGGCCTGGACGAACTGCTGCCGCTCGAGGGCGGCCTTGTACTCGGAGTTTTCCCGCAGGTCGCCCATTTCGACCGCCTGGGCAATCGCCTGCGGCAATGCCACGGTGAGCTCGTGGGTCAGCGCCTGGATTTCCTTGCCCAGCTTCTCGCGCATTTCACTGATCATGTCGGCGTCCGGCACAAAAAAGGACGTGCCCGAGAGGAGCGTCCGCTCCCCGGGCACTTGATGAATCATTGGATACTAAGATGGGGCCGACCCGACGATTTGAACAGGTGCCGCCCTAACCCGCACCGCAATAACGGGTTAGGGCGCTGGAGCCGGTTTCCTCAGGCCGCCAGTTGACGGAGCAGTTCGAGCGCCCGGTCCACCTCGGCGGGGGAGTTATAGATGTGACAGGCGTGCCGGACCCCGATCGGGTCGCCCATCGAGCGGACCCGCACCTGCCCCTGTTCCCAGAGATAGTCCTGGATCTGGCCGCCGGTCCGGTTCGCGAGGCCATACACGGTGGTGCCGCAGGTCAGCTCGGGGTGGGTCGGCGAGACGATCCTGGCCCCCGGTATCGTCGCCAGCCCCGCGCGGAGCCGGTCGGCCAGGGCAAAGTCCCGCTGCTGGATCCGCATCGAGCCGATCTGGTTGTGGAAGGTGACGGCCACGTCGAGGCCGAGGAGCACGCTGATGCTGCCGGTGCCGTACTGCATGAGCCGGTACATCGGGTCGGCCTGGTCGTCCCACGCGCTGGAGGCCAGGGTGGTCCAGAGCTCGCGCTGGCGCTCGGGGCGCACATAGAGGACGCCGGTGCCCACCGGGGCCAGCAGCCACTTGTGGGGCGAGCCATAGAAGGCGTCGCAGCCCATGGCCTGGACGTCCACCGCCACGTGGCCGTGGGACTGGGCCCCGTCCACCACCGACCAGATGCCGCGCTCGCGGGCCAGCGCGCAGAGCCGGGTGACGGGATAGCGGATGGCGCGCGAGCTCGAGACGTGGGGTATGGCCCAGACGCGGGTGCGCGCGGTCGTGGCGTCGAGGTAGAGCTGGATGAGCTGATCGGGCGATTCCGGCGGCTCGGGGACGATGATCTCCCGGACCACGATGCCGTCGCGCTTGGCTCGGAGGTCGAACCCCTTCCGCCCACCCGGGTGGGCCTGGTTCGTCACCACCACCTCGTCGCCCGGGCGGAGGTCGAGCCCGTTGGCCACGAAATTCATCCCGAATGTGGCGTTGTGCGTGAGGGCCACATCGCGCCCGCTGCAGTTGAGCGTGGTGGCCAGGAGGTCGCGGGACGGCATCTCGGGGTAGTAGCCGGTAAAGAAATTCTCGTGGTCGGGCTTGTAGTCCCAGTCGCAGATGTCACGGCAGACGTGCTGGATGCTGGTGGTGAGCGCCTCCTGCACCGCGCGCGGGCTCGAGCCAAGGGTTGCGGTGTTGAAGAAGGCCTGGCCCGGCGGGATGGTGAACTGGGTGCGGAGCGCGGTCCAGAAGGTCTCGTCGTCGCGCACGCCGAGGTCAGCCGGCATCAGCGCCGGCCCGGCGTCCGGCGTCGACGGGCCGCCATGCGCGCGCCGGGGGAGGGGCAGGGAGGCGGCGAGCGGCAGCGAGAGGAGGCCGAGGAAGGTGCGGCGAGTCGTCACGGGCAGGTCCGAATGAGGGATGCGACAGAATCGGGTCTGGAGAAGGAGAGCGCAAGCCCCTCTGCCGCGGGGGCCGCCGACGGGGTACTCTCCACCGCCATGAAGACCGCTCTTCTATTGATCGGGCTGGCCCTGCCGCCCGCGCTCTCCGCCCAGGCGGCGGTGGCCAATACCGACTCGCAGGTGGTGGCGCCCGACAGGGTGGCGCGCCGCCTCCTGGCCGACGTCCGCGCCGCCGACAGCACCATCATCGTTCAACTCCGCTACGCCACCGCCGACAACTTTACCGGCGCGCCGCTGCCGGGGTACGAGGCCAATCGCGCCCTGCTCCGCGCCGAGGCGGCGGCGGCCCTGGGCCGCGTCCAGCGGCGCCTCGCCGCCGAGGGACTCGGCCTCAAGGTCTGGGACGGCTACCGGCCGGTGCGGGCCACCCAGGCGATGGTGGCGTGGACCGAGCGCACGCACCAGACGTGGCTCCTCGACTCGGGGTACATCGCGCGGCGGAGCCGGCACAACCAGGGGGTGGCGGTGGACCTCACGTTGGTGGATCTCCGCACCGGGGCGGAGGTGGACATGGGGACGCCGTTCGACACCTTCGAAGACGCGGCCCACACCGCCAACGCCTCGGGAGCCGTGAAACAGGCGCGCGAGCGCCTCGTAGGGGCGATGGCCGCCGAAGGCTTCGTCAATTATTCGATGGAGTGGTGGCACTTCTCATTCGTGGTGGAGGGGCCGGTGCCCTTCGACCTCCCGATCCGGGCCGCCGGGCCCACCCCCGACTGACGGACTCACCCATGCGCCGAACCGCTCGCCTCGTCCTCGCCGCCCTGACCCTCGTGCCCCTGCCCGCCGCGCTGGCGGCGCAGGAGGGGTCGCCCGCCGGCCCCGTCCCCGTCCAGTACCTCACCGCCCGCCG
>CAZNLY010000041.1:9926-15811 GCA_964574295.1 uncultured Gemmatimonadaceae bacterium | reverse complement strand
CCAGCGGCAGTCCCTCGGCCTCCCTCAAGGTGCCGAGCGGCTCGACCTCCGGGCTCAAGGTCAACCTCGAGAACGTCCAGGTGGTCCCGGGCGAGACCGTCCTGCTGGTGGACTTCGACGTCTCCCGGAGCTTCGTCTTCCAGGGTCCGCCTGGCGGGCCCAAGTCGGCCAGCTTCAAGCCGGTCATCCACGCCACGGTGATGGATGTGGCGGGGGCCATCGGGGGTACGGTGAGCCCGGCGGCCAGCAAGGCGGGGCTCTTTGCCATCCAGGGCGCGGACACCATCGCGACAGCATCTGCCGACTCACTGACCGGTGCCTACCAGATCCGGTATCTGGCGCCCGGCATGTACCGGGTACTGGCGCGGGCCACGGGGTACCAGGACGGAGTGCGCGACAGCGTCCTGGTTGGGAATTCCCAAATTGTTACTGGCGTTGATTTTACGCTTGTTCCAAACTAGCGCGCATTGTGGGTAGTTCAGGCCCCCGCCCCTCACGCGAGGAGCGGGGGCCTCTCCTTTTCCGCTCCCGCATCCCACCACTTTCCTTGCGAAAGCGATTGCACCGGGCCCAGAGGCGACCTCAGAAGGCCTCGGGGTTGGCGTTGTAACTCCAATGAAATAAGCAACTTGGATCGATGATGAATGTTTTGGCACATCGGTTGCCCCCTTCCGGTGCGGCCAACTCCTTCCAGCAGCGTTATTTGAGGGGTTCCCCCAGGGCGGGGTGGGGCGGGACGGGGGCGAATGGCGGGGGTCGATACGTCGGGATCAACAGCTCTAACTTCGTTCCGAATAACAGCTTGTTTGAGGTGACCTCAAGCAAGTTACTAGCTTGACAATTTCCGGGTCGAATGGTAGCGTAGCCTACCTCACTCCCCACTTTTCCGGTTCAGGACTTATGGCGCTCTTCGGTCGGAAGCGATCCACCGTCGCCCTGGACATCGGCAGCGGGCTGATCAAGCTCGTGGTCGTGGACCATGGGTCCGGCGAGCCCGTGCTCACGAAGGTGGCGTTCACGTCCGTGGTGGACGGCGCCATTGTCGAGGGCGAGGTCATGGACCCCGGCATCGTGGCGGACGCCGTCCGCAACCTGCTCCTCTCCGCCGGGGTCAAGGCCAAGAAGGTCGTGACCGCCGTGGGTGGCCGCGACGTGATCATCAAGAAGATCTCGATGGACCGGATGAAGGAGGCGGAGGCCCGCGAGCAGATCCGCTGGGAGGCCGAGCAGCACGTGCCGTTCGACATGGACAACGTGGAGCTGGACTTCCAGGTGCTCGATCCGGAGGGCGAGGGGCTGCAGATGGCCGTGCTGCTGGTGGCGGCCAAGCGCGAGCTGGTCGAGTCGAAGATGTCGCTCCTGACCGACATCGGGCTCGACCCGACCGTCGTCGACGTGGACGCCTTCGCGCTGCACAACGCCTTCGAGGTCAACTATCCCGACGCCATGCGCGGCGTGGTCGGCCTGGTCAACATCGGCCACGAGACGACCAACGTGAACATCCTCGACGAGGGTGTCCCGGTGCTGACGCGCGACATCATGCTTGGCACCCGCCGGTTCCGCGAGGACCTGCAGCGCGAGCGCAACCTGTCCGCCGACGACGCCGAGCGCCTCCTGCGCGGCTTCGAGCGGACCGAGGCGCTGGAGCCCCTCTTGGCCTCGCGCGGCGAGGAGCTGGCGGTGGGCATCGAGCGCGCCGCCGCGTTCCTCCAGTCGTCCAGCCGCTCGGCGAGCGGGCTCAGCCGGATCTACACCTCCGGCGGCGGCTCGCGGATCCCCGGCCTCAACAAGGTCCTGGCCGACCGGCTCCGCCTGCCGGTGCAGGCGGCCAACCCGCTCGAGCGCCTCCAGGTGGCCGAGGGGGTCTTCGACACGATGTCGCTGGACGAGGTGGCCCCGTTGCTGATGCTGCCCGTGGGACTGGCCCTCAGGACCGCGGCGTGAGCCCCGAGACCCGGAACGACGCCTCATGATTGAAATCAACCTTCGCCCAGGCCAGAAGCGCGCGCGCGGCGGATCGGCGCTGGCCGACCTGCGGGCCCAGTTTGCCGGGCTGCGCGAGCGCATGAAGGACCCGCTGCCGCTCGTCGCGGCCGCCGCCGGCGTCCTCGTGGTCCTGTGGCTCGGCTGGTCGTGGGTCAGCACCTCGCGCGCCCTGGGCGCGCTGGAGCCCGAACTCGAGCAGGCGCGGGCGGAAAACCAGCGCTTCCGGAACTTCGTGACCCAGAAGCGCAAGGTCGAGGTCATCCGCGACTCGCTCCAGGCGCAGATCACGGTGCTCCAGAGCGTGGACGGCGAGCGCTACGTGTGGGCCCACATCATGGACGAGGTCACCCGCGCGCTGCCGCCCTACACCTGGCTGGTGGATCTCGGGGCCTCGACCCCGCCGCCCCCGCCGGCGCCGGGCTCGCCGGGCGACACCGTGGCCGTGGCCGACACCACGCCGCCGCCGCTCGGGATCCTGATCAACGGGCGCACCGTGGACGTCCAGGCCTTCACCCGCTTCCTGCGGCAGCTCGAGTCGTCGCCCTGGATCGACAACGTCCAGCCGATCTCGGCCCAGACGGTGGTCCAGGACGAGCGCCCCGTCACCGCGTTCTCGATCCGGGCCACCTACAAGACGGCCGATTCGGCCTACATCCGGACCGTGCCCCTCAGCGAGTCGGTGAGGTAACCGCGCCATGGCCCTCGTCAACGACCAGAACAAGACGCCGATCCTGGCGCTGGTGCTTACCGCCCTCGTCGGCTACATGCTCTACTCCGGGGCGGGCATCGAGCTCCTCGGCCTCGACGGCATCCAGGTCCGCAAGGCGCGGATCACCGCGCTGCAGGACACCCTTGCCGCCGTGCGGGCCCAGACGGACAGCGCCAAGCAGGAGCTGGCCAAGGGCACCGCGGAGGACCTGCGCAAGGAGCTCGAGAAGTACCGGGCCAGCCTGGCGCTGCTCCGGCAGATGGTGCCCGAGCGCAACGAGGTCCCGAACCTCCTCGACGCCATTTCCACCCGCGCCAAGATCCGCGGCGTGAACCTGGCCAACGTGGTGCCGCTGCCCGAGCAGGCGGGGCCGGCGCCGTTCAACACCTTCACGTACAACATGTCGGTGCTGGGGCACTACGACGAGATCGGCGAGTTCCTGGCCGACATCGCCTCGCTCCCGCGGATCATCGTCCCGCAGGGGGTCTCGATGGTCGCCGCCCCGTCCAACTCGGCCAAGGTCATGGGCGACTCCTCGGGCGCCCTCCTCGAGGCCAAGTTCCAGATCCGGACCTTCGTGAAGTCCGCGGAGCCGGAAGGAGCGTCCAGTGGCACCTGACCGCATCGGGCTCCGCCTCTGCCTCGTCCTCGCGCTCGCCGCGTGCGGCGGCGGCGAGGAGGCCGCGCCGGCCGCGCCGGTGGCGGCCCCGGCCGCGCCGGACGCGCGCGCCGCCCAGGCCGACTCCGCCGAGGCCGCGCGCATCGCCGCCGCCAAGGGCGACACCGCGGCCCAGGCCCCCAAGGTCCTGCGCGAGACCTTTGCCTACGGGGGCGGCAGCCGCGACCCGTTCGAGTCGCTGCTCAACCTCGCCACGGCCGGCCCCGAGCTGCCCGACCTGCAGCTGGTGGCCATCTACCAGGACCTGGCCTACAACAGCAACTCCGTCGCGGTCCTCCGCGACCGCACGAATGAACGCCGGTTCCGGCTTCGGATCGGCGACCAGCTGGGGCGCCTCACGGTGGCCCAGATCCGCCAGAAGGATGTCGTCTTCATCGTCGAGGATTTCGGCTTCGAGCGGCAGGAGACCCTGTCGCTGACCAAGCGGGAGGAAGAGACGCCATGACCCGACTGTTCACCTGTGCCCTTGCCGTCGCGCTCGCGGGGCTCGCCACGCCCGCCCGCGCCGACGTCGCCGACCCAGGGTCGGTCACCGGCGTCAGCGTCGTCTCTGCGCCAGGCCGCGCCGAGGTCGTCATCGCCGTGTCCGGCGCCGTCCAGCTCAAGGACTTCGTCCTCAAGGACCCGGCCCGCCTGGTCCTCGACCTGACCGGCACCACGCTCGACAGCCGCGCCCTCGGGCTCTACGACGGCGTCAACCGCGCCGGCCTGGTCAACGTGCGGGTGGGCCAGTACGCCCCGTCCGTCGTCCGGGTGGTGCTCGAGCTCGACGCCGTCAAGGACTACTCGATCACCCAGACCGAGGGCGAGGTCCGCATCGCCTTCGGCGCCGACCAGCCGTTCCTGGCCTGGTCCAGCGCCGCGCCCGGGCAGTTCTCGGCCCCGTCGGACCGGCCCGCCTCGGCGCGCCCCGCCGGCGCCCCGGAGGTGACCGCCCGGCCCGCCGCTTCCGGGCAGGATGACGTGCCGCGCATCACCGTCACGTGGGACCGCGCCTCGATCGCCGACGTGGTGGCCGGCTTCGCCGCCTTCAGCGGCCGGTCGATCATCCTCGGCCGCGACATCAAGGGCGAAGTCTCCGCCGAGATCAAGAACCAGCCGTGGACCGAGGCGTTCTACGCCGTCCTCGCCACCCAGGGCCTCTCGGCCACCGAGCTCCCCGGCGGCATCATCCGCGTGGACTCGCCGACGGCCCTCTCCGCCCTCGACTCCCTCGAGCCGCTGGAGACCGTCATCGTCCGGATGAACTACGCCCGGGCCCGGGAAATGTCGAAGAACCTCGACGGCATCCTGACCAAGGGCCGCGGCAAGGCGTTCGCCGACACCGCGTCGAACTCGGTCATCATCACCGACACCCGCAGCCGGATCGCCAGCATCGCGGCCTTCGCGCGCTCGCTCGACATCCGGACGCCGCAGATCGCCATCCAGGCCAAGATCATCTTCGTCAACCGGACGAGCCTCGACCAGCTCGGCCTCCGGTACGACCTGGGCAGCAGCTCCACCTTCTTCAACAGCGTGGTGCAGCGCCCCGACCCGGCCAACCCGGGCGAGACCTACGACCCGAACACCACCGTCGTGGACCTCGGCGGCAACTCGCTGGCCGCCGTCAGCAACCCGCGGCAGAGCATCAATCAGCCGGCGCTCGACCTCGTCTGGTCCACCGCCATCGGCAACTTCGACTTCACCGTCTTCCTGACGGCGCTCCAGCAGACCGAACTGGCCGACATCCAGGCCGAGCCGAGCATCACGACCCTCGACAACCGCGAGGCCAACATCCTCGTGGGTGAAGAGACCCCCGTCCGCGTCGTGGACTACGGGTCCGCCACCGGCGGCGTGAACGCCCCGCAGTCGACGGTGCAGTTCAAGCAGACCGGCATCAAGCTCGTCGTCACGCCCCACGTGACCGACGACCGCCACATCGCCATGGTGCTCCACACCGAGCGCTCCGCGGTGCGGCAGGTGGCCGACCAGGAACTCGGCTTCATCGTCGAGACGCAGCAGGCCGACAACCAGCTCCTCGTGGCCGACGGGCAGACCGCGGTCATCGGCGGCCTGACCGTGACGGAAGTGACCAAGACCCGCTCGGGCATCCCGATGCTCTCGCAACTGCCCCTCCTGGGCCCGCTCTTCTCCTTCTCGAGCGACCGCGAGCAGCGCAAGGACCTGATCATCATGGTCACCCCGCGCATCCTGGACGACAACTACTAGCCCCGCACCTCGCGGCTCCGGCCGCGCCCGGTGTACCTTCCGTGAGCCCGACCCCCGTCGGGCTCACGCGTTTCCACCGGCCGGCCGCCGCCGGCGCACCGCGAGGGGCAGGGTGCACTTTCGCTTCACCACCGCGGGCGAGTCCCACGGGCCCGCGCTCGTGACCATCGTCGAGGGGCTGCCCGCCGGGCTCCCGGTCGCCGCCGCCGGGGTGGACGCCCAGCTGGCGCGCCGGCAGCAGGGCCACGGCCGCGGCGCCCGGATGGCCATCGAGCAGGACCGGATCGAATGGCTGGCCGGCGT
>CAZNLY010000041.1:4539-9826 GCA_964574295.1 uncultured Gemmatimonadaceae bacterium | reverse complement strand
GCCCGCGTCGCCGCCGGCGCGCTGGCGCGCCGCCTCCTCGAGGAGTTCGGGATCGACGTGGGCAGCCACGTGGTGTCGCTCGGCGGGATCCGCGCCGAGCTGCCCCCCGCACTCCCGGACCCGCTCGACGCCGCCGCCGACCGCTCGCCGGTCCGCACCCTCGACCCCGCCGCGGAGACGGCGATGGTGCGCCGGATCGACGAGGCGAAGGCCGCCGGCGACACCCTGGGTGGCGAGGTGGAGGTGGTGGCGCGGGGCGTGATGCCGGGCCTCGGCAGCCACGTGAGCTGGGACCGCAAGCTCGACGGGCGGCTCGCCGCGCTGCTGATGAGCATCCCGGCGGTCAAGGGCGTCGAGGTGGGCCTCGGGTTCGAGGCGGCACGCCGCCCCGGCTCCGCCGTGCACGACGCGATCGAGGCGGGCGCCGCCGGCTTCCGCCGAGGCACCAACCGCGCGGGAGGCCTCGAGGGGGGGATGACCACCGGCGAGCCGCTGGTGCTCCGCGTGGCAATGAAGCCGATCAGCACGCTGATGGCCCCGCTCCCGACGGTGGACCTTGCCACCGGCGCCCCCGCCGCGGCGCAGAGCGAGCGCTCCGACGTGACGGCCGTACCCGCGATGGGCGTGATCGCGGAGGCGATGGTGGCGGTCGGCCTGGCCGACGCCCTGCTCGAGAAGTTCGGCGGCGACTCTCTCGCTGAGCTCCGCCGCAACGTGGACGGCTACCTCGCGGCCCTCGCCGCCCGCGCGCCGGACCCGGCGTGACGCCGCGAGCCCTCGTCCTGGTCGGGCTGCCGGGCGCGGGCAAGAGCACCGTCGGGGCGCTGGTGGCCCGGGCCCTCGGCCGGCCCTTCGTAGACCTCGACGCCCGCGTCGAGACGGTGGCCGGGGCCTCCGTTCCCGAGCTCTTCCGCACGCGCGGCGAGGCGGCGTTCCGCCGCCTCGAGCACGAGGCGCTGCTCGCCGCGCTCCGGGAGCCCGGTGCCGTGATCGCGGCGGGCGGCGGGTGGGCCGTGGGGCCCGGCCACCTCGAGGCGGCGCGCGCCGCCGGTGCGCGGCTGGCCTGGCTGGCGGTGACGCCGGCGGTGGCCCTCGCGAGGATCCGGGACCCCGGTGGCCGGCCCCTCCTCGACGTGGCGGACCCGGCGGGGCGCCTCGACGCGCTGCTGGAGGCGCGCCGTCCTTATTATGGGCGCGCGGACCTGACGGTCCCCAACGACGGCGCCGACGCGGCCGTGGCGGCCGCGGCGCTGGTCCGGTGGATCCAGGGCCAGGATTCCGCTTGAGCGCGGAGGCGATTTGCGCCTTCCCGCTTGCCATTCGGTCATGCCCGTCCTTTAGTTGGTAGCGATTTTCCGGGGTCCCCGGGCCGCGTAACCCCCCGAGACGAGGCCTATGGCGAAGTCAAAGCCAAAGTCGAAGCCGAAGTCGATGCCGAAGCCGAAGGCGGCAAGGAAGGCCCCCGCCGCGGCGCCGAAGGCGAAGCGCGCCCCGGCGCGCCCTGCCCGGCCCGCGGCCAGGCCCAAGGCGCGCCCCGCCGCCAAGCCGGCACGGGCCGCGAAGCCCGGCAGGCGGCCGGCCGGCCGGGTGCTGGTCATCGTGGAGTCGCCCACCAAGGCGCGCACCATCAAGCATTTCCTGCCGAGCGGCTACCGCGTGGCGGCCTCGATGGGCCACGTGCGCGACCTCCCCAGCGACGCCAAGTCGATCCCGCCCAAGTACAAGGCCCTCGAGTGGGCCCGGCTCGGCGTGAACGTCGACAACGACTTCGAGCCGCTGTACGTGGTCTCCCCCGAGAAGCAGAAGGTGGTGCGCGAGCTCAAGGCCGAGCTCGAGCGCGCCGACGAGCTGCTGCTTGCCACCGACGAGGACCGCGAGGGCGAGAGCATCTCCTGGCACCTCCTCGAGCTCCTGCGGCCCGACGTGCCGGTGCACCGCATGGTGTTCCACGAAATCACGCGCGAGGCCATCCAGGATGCGCTCGAGCACCCGCGCGACATCGACGACCGGCTGGTCCGCGCCCAGGAAACCCGCCGCATCCTGGACCGCCTCGTGGGGTACACCCTCTCGCCGCTCCTCTGGAAGAAGATTGCCTTCGGCCTCTCGGCCGGCCGGGTGCAGTCGGTGGCCATGCGGCTCCTCGTGGTGCGGGAGCGGGAACGGCGCGCCTTCCGCTCGGCGGCGTACTGGGACCTCGTGGCCACCCTCCAGCACGCCGGCCAGGACTTCAAGGCGGAATTGGTCCAGCTGGCGGGGAAGAAGCTGGCCACCGGCAAGGACTTCGAGGAGACCACCGGCCGGCTCGTGGCCGGGCGCGACGTGGTGGTGCTCGGCGAGGCCGACGCGCGGGCGCTCGCCGCGCGGGTCACGCGCGCGCCCTGGCGGGTCACCGACACCGAGGAACGGCCCGTCATCCGCCGGCCGGCGCCGCCGTTCACCACCTCCACGCTGCAGCAGGAGGCCAACCGCAAGCTCCGCCTGAGCGCCCGGGACACGATGCGGACGGCGCAGGGATTGTACGAGCGCGGGTTCATCACCTACATGCGCACCGATTCGGTGGCCCTCTCGACCCAGGCCATCGGCGCCGCGCGTGCCGCCGTGCTCGAGCTCTACGGGGCCGAGTACATGCCCGACCAGCCCCGCACCTACACCAACCGCGCCGCCAATGCCCAGGAGGCGCACGAGGCCATCCGCCCCGCCGGCGCCACCTTCCGGCACCCGGAGGCCACCGGCCTCCACGGGCGCGACCTCCACCTGTACGACCTCATCTGGAAGCGCACCATGGCGAGCCAGATGGCCGACTCGCGGCAGACGGCGATGTCGGTGACGCTCGAGACCGGCGACGCCACCTTCCGCGCCACCGGCAAGCGGATCGACTTTGCCGGGTTCCTGCGCGCCTATGTCGAGGGGAGCGACGACCCGGAGGCGGCGCTCGAGGAGCGCGACGTCGTCCTGCCGCACCTCGAGCCCGGCGACGCGCCGCGGTGCGCGGCGGTGGAACCGGTGCGCCACGAGACCCAGCCGCCGGCCCGCTTCACGGAGGCCACGCTGGTCAAGGCGCTCGAGACCGACGGCGTCGGGCGGCCGAGCACCTACGCCTCCATCATCGGCACGATCCTGGAGCGCGGCTACGCCGTGCGGCAGGGACAGGCGCTGGTGCCCACCTTCACCGCCTTCGCGGTGACGGCCATCCTGGAGCAGCACTTCGAGAAGCTGGTGGACGAGGGGTTCACGGCGGGGATGGAGGAAGAGCTCGACAAGATTTCCGAGGGCGACATCGAGTGGCTTCCGTACCTCAAGAAGTTCTACCTCGGGAAGGACGGGCTCCGGGAGCAGGTCAAGCTGCACGACAAGCAGATCAAGCCGCAGGACGCCCGCACGGTGCGGCTCGACGGGCTCGACGGCGCCACCATCAAGATCGGCAAGTTCGGGCCCTACGTGGAGGTGGGTGCCAAGGGGCACGAGCTCCGCGCCTCCCTCCCGCGCGACGTGGCCCCCGCCGACCTGGGCATGGCGGACATCGAGGAGGCGCTCCGCCAGAAGGCGGAGGGCCCCGATTCCCTCGGCGACCACCCCGCCACCGGCCAGAAGATCTTCCTCCTCACCGGGCAGTACGGGCCCTACCTCCAGCTCGGCGAGGTGGTGGACGGCGCGCCCAAGCCCAAGCGCGCGAGCCTCCCCAAGGGCGTCACCCCGGAGCAGGTCACGCTCGAGCAGGCGGTCGGACTCCTGTCGCTGCCGCGACACCTCGGCACCCACCCGCAGTCGGGCCGCACCGTGCACGCCGGGCTCGGCCGGTTCGGCCCGTATGTGGTGCACGACCTGGCCGAGGGGAAGGAGTACCGCTCGATCAAGGCGCCGGATGACGTCCTCACCATCCAGCTGCCGCGCGCCCTCGAGCTCCTGGCCCAGCCCAAGATGGGGCGCGGCCGCCGGGCGGGCCCGACGCCGCTGCGGAGCCTCGGGAGCCACCCCGACGACAAGCAGCCGGTGGGCCTCTACGACGGCCAGTACGGCCCCTACGTCAAGCACGGCGACGTGAGCGCCTCCCTCCCCAAGGGGAGCGACCCCGCGGCCCTGACCCTCCCCGAGGCCATCGAGCTCCTCGCCGCGCGTCGGGCTTCGGGGCCCAAGCGCAAGGGCCGGACGCGGGCCCGGAGGGCCGCGGCACGATGAACGTCACCGTCCTCGGCGGGGGGCTGGCGGGCTCGGAAGCCGCCTGGGCCCTCGCCGAGCGCGGTATGCCGGTCACGCTGGTCGAAATGCGCCCGGTGGTCCGCACCCCCGCCCACCAGACCGACCGCCTCGCCGAGCTCGTCTGCAGCAACACCTTCAAGAGCACCGAAGTCGAGAACGCCCACGGCCTCCTCAAGGCGGAGCTCCGGCTCCTCGGGAGCCTTCTCCTCGCGTGCGCCGACGGGGCGCGCGTGCCCGGCGGCAGCGCCCTGGCGGTGGACCGCGACGCCTTCTCGGCCGCGGTGGACGCGCGGGTGCGGGCCCACCCCAACATCACCCTGGTCCGCCGCGAGGCGGTGGAGCTGCCGGAGGCGGGTGTCGTGGCCACCGGCCCGCTCACCTCGGAACGGCTCGCCGCCGCCATCGCCGCGCGGCTCGGCGTGGAGGCGCTCGCCTTCTACGACGCGATCGCGCCGATCGTCGCCGCGGAGTCGCTGGACCGCGGGAGCCTGTACGCGCTCTCCCGCTACGGAAAGGGCGGGGGCGACGACTACCTCAACGCCCCGCTCACGCGTGACGAGTACGAGGCCTTCCTCGACGCCCTGCTGGCCGCGGACCAGTTCACCGCGCACGAGTTCGACCAGGTGCCCTACTTCGAAGGGTGCATGCCGGTGGAGGAGATGGCGCGGCGGGGGCGGGAGACGCTGCGCTTCGGGCCGATGAAGCCGGTGGGGCTGCCCGATCCCCGCACCGGCCGGGAGCCCCACGCCGTGGTCCAGCTGCGGCAGGAGGACCGCGCCGGGCAGATGTGGAACCTCGTCGGCTTCCAGACGCGGCTCCGGATCCCCGAGCAGCGGAAGGTGTTCTCCATGATTCCGGGGCTCGCCGAGGCGGAGTTCCTGCGGTTCGGGAGCATCCACCGCAACAGCTACCTCAACAGCCCGCGGTGCCTCGGTCCGGGGCTCACCGCGCGCGATAACGACCGGCTCTTCTTTGCCGGCCAGCTCACCGGCGTCGAGGGGTACACCGAATCGCTCGGCACCGGCCTGCTGGCGGGGATCAACCTGGCGCGGCGGCTCTCGGGAAAGCCGGCGGCGGTCCCGCCGCCCAC
>CAZNLY010000041.1:0-4439 GCA_964574295.1 uncultured Gemmatimonadaceae bacterium | reverse complement strand
AAGGAGACCCAGCACTCGCCGCACACCGTGGCCGCCTACCGGCGCGACCTTGCCGCCTTCGCGGAGTTCTGCGGCCGGCACTACGGCCGCGCCGGCGACTGGGCGGCGGTGGACCGGCTCGGCTTCCGCGGCTTCCTGGGGGAGCTGCAGCGCAAGGGGCTGTCGAAGCGCACCGCCGCGCGGGCCCTCTCCGCCGTCCGCAGCTTCTACCGCTACCTGCAGGTGCACCACGGCATCAACGCCAGTGTGTCCCGGGCTGCCCGGGTGCCCAGGCTCCCGAAGCGGCTGCCGGGGCACCTCGAGCGGGGGCAGGTGGACGGGCTGTTCGAGGCGCTGGAGGCCCGGGCCGCGGGCGACGAGTTTGCCGCGGTGCGCGACCTGGCGATCCTCGAGCTGTTCTATTCGACGGGGATGCGCCTCTCGGAACTGCAGGGGCTCGACACCGGCGCGCTGGATCTCCTCTCCGACCAGGTCAAGGTGCGGGGCAAGGGGCGCAAGGAGCGGATCGTGCCGGTGGGCGGCAGGGCGGTGCGGGCCCTGCGGCGCTATCTTCCCCTCCGCGAGGGGGTGCCCTCGCCGACGGCGGCCGATCGGCGCGCCGTCTTCGTCAGCGGGCGGGGCCGGCGGCTGGCGGCGCGGAGCATCCAGCGCCTGGTGCACCGCGCCTTCGAGGCGGTGGGGGTGGACGGCTTGCGCACCCACTCCCTGCGCCACAGCTTCGCCACGCACCTCCTCGACGCCGGCGCCGACCTCCGGGCGGTGCAGGAAATGCTGGGCCACGCCTCGCTCAGCACCACGCAGGTCTACACGCACACCACGGTGGAGCGGCTGCGCCGCGTCTACCAGCAGGCGCACCCGAGGGCCTGAGCGCATGACATCCTTCCACGGCACCACCATCCTCACGGTCCGCAAGGGCGGCCGCGTCGCCCTGGGCGGCGACGGCCAGGTGAGCGTGGGCGACACCATCATGAAGGGCCGCGCCACCAAGGTGCGCACCCTCAAGGGCGGGAAGATCCTGGCCGGCTTTGCCGGCTCGGTGGCCGACGCGCTGACCCTCTACGAGAAGTTCGAGGAAAAGCTCGAGCGGCACCCCGGCAACCTCCCCCGCGCCGCCGTCGAGCTGGCCAAGGACTGGCGGAGCGACCGCGTCCTCCGGCGGCTCGAGGCGCTGCTCGTGGTGGCCGACCTCGACCACAGCTACCTCCTGAGCGGCACCGGCGAGCTGATCGAGCCCGACGACGGCGTCCTGGGCGTCGGCTCCGGCGGCAACTACGCGCTCGCCGCGGCGCGCGCTCTCCTGCCCGACCCCACCCTTTCCGCCAGGGAGACGGTCGAGCGGTCGCTCCGCATTGCCGCGGACATCTGCGTCTTCACCAACGCCCACCTGACGGTGCTGGAGCTCGGCGCGTGACCACCCCCGCCGCCCCCGGAACCACGGACGGCGCGGCGGAGGCGCCGCCGCCCTGGCTCGAGGAACTGCCCCCCCGGAAGATCGTGGAGGAGCTGAATCGCTTCATCGTGGGGCAGGACGCCGCCAAGAAGGCGGTGGCCATTGCCATCCGGAACCGCTGGCGCCGGAGCCAGGCGCCCGACGCCATCCGGGACGAGATCACCCCCTACAACATCATCATGATCGGCCCCACCGGGGTGGGGAAGACGGAGGTGGCGCGCCGGCTCGCCCGGCTCGCGGGGGCGCCGTTCGTGAAGGTGGAGGCGTCGAAGTTCACGGAGGTGGGGTACGTCGGGCGCGACGCCGAATCGATGGTGCGCGAGCTGGTGGACGCCGCCATCTCGATGGTCCGGACCGAGCGCGAGGACGAGGTCTGGCCCCAGGCGGAGCAGCGGGCCGACGAGCGGATCCTCGACATCCTTCTGCCCCCGCCGCCCCCGCGGGCCGAGCCGCAGGGCGGCGAGAAGGTGTTCGTCGTCGGGCCCGGCGGCGCGGCCCAGCCCGAGGCGGTGGACCAGGAGGCCAGCCGCCAGCGCTCCCGCGAGAAGCTCCGGCAGCTCCTGGCCGACGGGAAGCTCGACGACCGCGAGGTGGAAATCGAGACCTCGCCGCAGGGCTACCCGATGACCGAGCTGCTGCAGCCCCCGCCCGGGATGGAGGGGCCGGAGATCAACGTCCTCGAGATGCTCCAGGACCTGATGCCCAAGCGGAAGAAGCGGCGCACCGTGAAGGTGCCCGACGCCCGGCGCATCCTGGTGGACGAGGAGCTCAAGAAGCTGGTGGACATGGACGAGGTGGTGAACGAGGCGCTCGACCGCACCGAGAACCACGGCATCCTGTTCATCGACGAGATCGACAAGATCGCCGGCGAGCGCTCGCAGACCGGTCCGGACGTGAGCCGCGAAGGGGTCCAGCGCGACCTCCTCCCGATCGTCGAGGGGTCGACGGTCCAGACCCGCTACGGCTACGTCCGCACCGACCACATCCTGTTCATCGCCGCGGGCGCGTTTCACGTCTCCAAGCCGTCGGACCTGATCCCGGAGCTTCAGGGGCGCTTCCCGATCCGCGTGGAGCTGACGCCGCTCACCGAGGCCGACTTCATCCGGATCATGACCGAGCCGGAGAACGCGCTCGTCAGGCAGTACCAGGCGCTGGTGGCGGCGGAGGGCGCCGCGCTCGAGTTCACGGCCGACGGCATCGCCGAGGTGGCGCGGATCGCGGCGCTGGTCAACAGCCGGATGGAGAACATCGGCGCCCGGCGGCTCCACACCGTCATGGCCACGCTGATGGAGGACCTGCTCTACGACCTGCCCGACACCGCCGAGAAGCGGTTCGTGTACGACGGCGCCCGGGTGCGCGAGCGGCTCATGGCCATCGTGACCGACGACGACCTCCGGCGGTACATCCTCTAGGGCGTCCCTCCCGCCTCCCTGGTCATGGACCCCATCTCCTCCCTGTCGGGCCCCCTGAGCGGGCAGTACCGGATCGAGCGCGAGCTCGGCCGGGGCGGGATGGCCATCGTCTACCTGGCCGACGACGTCAAGCACGGCCGCCGGGTGGCCATCAAGGTGCTCCGCCCCGAGCTGTCGCTGTCGATCGGGACCGAGCGCTTCCAGCGCGAGGTGGCGCTGGTGGCCCGGCTCCAGCACCCGAACATCCTGCCGGTGTTCGACAGCGGGCGGGTCACCATCGAGGGGCAAGACGTCCTCTATTGCGTGACCCCGTACGTGACGGGGGAATCGCTGCGGGGCCGGCTCGAGCGCGAGGGGCAGCTGCCGGTGGAGGACGCCCTGGACATCGCCCGGGGCATCCTCGACGCCCTGGCGTACGCGCACAGCCAGGGCATCGTCCACCGCGACATCAAGCCGGAGAACATCCTCCTCTCGGGCAGCCAGGCGATGGTAACCGACTTCGGCATCGCGCTGGCTGCCAACGCCGCCCAGGCCGCCCGCCTCACCGAGACGGGCATCGCCATCGGCACCCCCGCCTACATGAGCCCGGAGCAGGCCTCCGGCGAGCGCGAGGTGGACGCCCGGAGCGACCTCTACAGCGCCGCCTGCGTGCTCTACGAGATGCTCACCGGCGAGCCCCCCTTCCTCGGCCCCAACGCCCAGTCGATCCTGGCCAAGCGGCTCGCCGAGCCGGCGCCGTCGGCCCGGCGGCTCCGCGAGACGATCCCCGTCGGCGTCGAGACGGCGCTCCTGAGGGCCATGGCGCGCACCCCCGCCGACCGATTCCCGACCGTGGAGGCGTTCGCGCGGGCGCTGGCCGAGGGGCGCACCAGCGCGCCGACGCCGGCGGTGCCGCGGCGAAGCCGGTGGGCGTTCGGGGTGGCCGCACTCGCCGTGCTGGCGGCCGCCGCCGCGTGGTTCCTGCCGCGCCCGGCACCGTCCGCGGCGGTCGCGGCCCCGAAGCTGGCGCTCACCGACCTCGCGGTGGCGTCGCCCGATTCCTCCACCGAGTACCTCCGGAGCGGCATTCCCGACTTCCTGGTCTCCTCCCTCCGCCGGCTTCCGAGCCTGGAGGTGGTCCCGATGAGCCTGGTCCGGCGCCAGACCGGGGCCGAGTCGCCGCTCGAGCTGGGCCGGCGGGTGGACGCCACGGCGGTGCTCACCGGGTCGCTCGCCCGGTTCGGCGGGACGCTCTGGGTCAACGCGGAGCTGGTCCAGGTGAGCGATGGCCGGCTCCTCTGGTCGGGCCAGTTCGAGTATCCCGACACCAGCTACTCCGACCTGATCCCGGCCGTGGTGGCCGTGATTGCCGACTCCCTGCAGCTGCAGTTGAGCGGCGGCGACCGGCGCGAGGCCATCCTGAAATCGGCCGTGGATCCGGTGGTGCTCGACCTCCTCCTGAGGGCGGGGCATGGCTGGCTGCGCGGGATCGCCGGGGCGCAGGGCGATTCCGCCACCATCGATACCGCGCGGATGCTCTACGAGCGGGTGCTTGAGCGTTCACCCGAGAACCCGGCGGCGCTGGCCGGCATGGGCAA
>CAZNLY010000040.1:12452-15840 GCA_964574295.1 uncultured Gemmatimonadaceae bacterium | reverse complement strand
CGCCGCACCGGCTCCGGGATGGGGCTGGCCAAGTGCCTCGTGAAGGTCGCCGAATGGGTGGACACCTCGCCGCGCGTGGTGCCGGTGTCCGGGATGGCGGAACACCGGTCGCAACTCGTCGCGCGCATCCACCGCCTCATCGAGAATCGAGCCATGCAGACACCCCTGCGCTATCGCTGGCTGGCGCCCGCCGCCCTCCTGCTGCTGGTCGTCACCGCGCTCCTCGCCCCCGGCTTCACCGCCGGGACCCCGGAGCCGCTCGACGCCCAGGAGCCGGGGCGGCCGGCGGTCCGGCCCTCCGTCCGCGTCCCCACGGTGGATGCGGCGGCGGTGACGCGCACCGCCCAGCAGGCGCTGGCGCAGGCCAACGCCCAGCTCGCGCGGAACCAGGCGCACCTGACCCAGGCGGTGACGATTGCCGCGATGGCCGACTGGAAGGACACGCGCCACCAGGACACCACGAACCCCGCCGTGCCGGCACTCATCGCAGCGCTGGGCGACCCGGACGCCAGCGTCCGCGTGGCGGCGGCGCAGTCGCTGGGGCAGCTCGAGGATCCGCGCGCCATCGCGCCGCTCATCGCCGCCACCCGCGACGCCAACGTGCAGGTCCGGAGCGCCGCCTACGGCGCGCTGTCCAACTTCGAGGACCCGCGCATCGTGGACCCGATGATCGCCGCGCTCAAGGACAGCGACCCCGACGTGCGGCGGGACGCCGCCCAGACCCTCGGCCACCTCGAGGACAAGCGGGCGGTGGCGCCGCTCCAGGGCGCGCTGACGGATTCCGACGCCGACGTCCGCCGCGCCGCCGCCCAGTCGCTGGGCGAGCTGCAGGATCCGGCGGCCGCCCCCGCGCTGGCCGCGGCGCTCAAGGACCAGAACGCCGAGGTGCGGCGTGCCGCGGCGCAGTCGCTCGGCGAGCTCGGCCTCACCACCGCGCCGCCGGCGCTGATCGGCGCGCTCAAGGACGCCGACCCCGAGGTGCGGCGGGCCGCCGCCCAGTCGCTGGGGGAGATCCAGGACCCGAGCGCCGTCTCGGCGCTGCGGGCCGGCCTCGACGACTCCAACGCCGAGGTGCGGGAGAGCTCGCTCTACGCGCTGAGCGAGATCCGCGACTCGACGGCGCTGAGCGCGCTGATCGGGGCGCTCAAGTCGCCGGACGCCAACGTGCGTGAGCAGGCGGCGCAGGCGCTGGGGCAGCGGCCATGAGCCCGGCCCTGCCGATGGCCGCGCTGGTGACGGCCGCCGCCGCGGTGGTGACGCTGGCCGACCCGACCGGCCGGAACGATCCGCCACCATCGTTCATCACCGCGCCGAGCATGGCGCTGGCGGCGGGCCCCGATTCCGCGCAGGTGGTCCGGCTCTTCACTGCGCTGGCGGCGGCGGACCCGGTGGTCTGCGAGCTCGCGGTCAATCGCCTCGGCAACGGCTGGTGGTGGCACGGCGCGGGCTCCGGCCTGGGGACGCTGCGCGAGGTGGCGCCCGCCACGCGGGCGGTGCTCGACAGCCTCAACGCCCCGATGGACGACCGGCGCGCCCTTCCGTTCCTGACGGAGCAGCTCGGCAACGCCAATCCCTGCCTCCGCCGTGCGGCGGCGGTCCTCCTCGGTCGGAGCCGGCTCCCCGGCGCGGCGCAGAGTCTCCGGTCGGCATACACATCGGCCAACCCACGCACCCGGGAGGCAGCGGCCCTCGGCATCGGGACCGCCGAGGACACGGTGGCCATCGACGCGCTGATGCGGGGGCTCAAGGACGCCGATGCCGCCGTCGTCGCGATGTCGGCGTGGGCGCAGGGCGAGATCGAGAGCCCGCGCACGGTGTCCGCCCTCGTGGCGGTGCTGGGCGCCACCGACGACGGCGTGCGGAAGTCCGCGGTCTGGGCGCTGGGGCAGATCGAGGATCCCCGCGCGACGTCCGCGGTGGTCGCACGGCTCAAGGACCGCAACCCCGAGGTGCAGGTGCTGGCGGCGGAGGCGTTGGGCGAGATCGAGGACTCGGCGGCCACGCCGGGGCTCGTGGCGGTATTGGGGAGTGATGACGTGGCGCTCCGGCGCGCGGCGGCAGACGCCCTCGGCCAGATCGAGGATCCGCGCGCGGTGCCCGGGCTCATCAAGGCGTTGGGTGACCGGGACGCGGAGGTCCGGGTCGCGGCGGCCAACGCGCTGGGCCAGATCGAGGACCCACGCGCCGCGGGCCCGCTGGGTCAGGCGCTGGGCGATCCCGATCCCGAGGTGCGGATGGCGGCCATTGACGCCATCGGCCAGCTGGATGACGTGACCACGGCGCCGCCGGGACTCACCGCCGCCCTCAAGAGTTCCAACGCCGAGGTCCGGCTCCGCGCCGCGGAGGCGCTGGGGCAGATCGAGGACCCCTCGACGGTGCCGGCGCTGGGCGCCGCCCTCAGCGATCCGGATCCCAAGGTGCGCCTGGCGGTGACCGAAGCCCTCGGCCAGATCGAGGCCGAGACGGTCAAGCCCTACTTGATCGCGGCGATGAAGGACGCAAACCCTGAGGTGCGGCGGGCGGCGGCGGAGGAGCTGGGAAACCGGGACTAGTCGCGCCGCGCCCGGGCTCCTCCGCCCTCAGTCCTCAGTCCTCACTCCTCGAATCCTTTCCATCTCCTCGGGCGGGATCCTTCGCGCCGGCACGCCGCCCCAGGTCTCTCCCGGGCCCACCCGGGAGCCGGGGAGCAGCACCGAGTGGGGCAGGATGGTGGCCCCGTCGCCGATCTCGACGTCGCCCATCACGGTGGCGGCGAGGCCGACCGTCACCCGCGCGCCCACCCGCACCGGCGCCACCGTCAGGTGCCCACCCCCGCCGTAATGCGCGAAGATCCGCACGCTCCCCCCCAGCGCGGTGTCGTCCCCCAAGGTGATGAGCTGCGGGTCGGAGATGTACTCGGTGTTCACGAACGCATGCCGGCCGATCTTCATCCCCATGGCCTTGAGGAACCAGATGCCGAACGGCGTCAGCGTGACGAAGGGCAGGAAGGTGAAGCGCACGAGGTAGAAGAGGCCGTTGTGGAGCAGCCAGGGCGCCGCGCGCAGGGTGTAGTAGCCGCCCTTGAACGGGGTGACGCGCGTCGGGAGGAGCGCGTTGTAGACGGGGACGACCACCAGGAGCGCAAACCCCGACACGAAGAAGGCCAGCGCCGCGGCCAGCCCGAGGACCAGCGCGCGGGGCAGCGGAGTGAGCCCCGCGCTGGCGGCGGTGAGCCGCTGCCAGGTGAGGATGCCCGGCGCAAGTGCCAGGGCCAGCGCCGTGGACACGAGCAGGTAGAGGAGGAGCACTACCACCACGTACGCCACCCGCGAGTGGCGGCGCGCGATCCGGTCGAGCCAGCTCGTGGGCGGCGGGTTGCGGGAGTCGTCCTCGGCGAAGGGGCGGGTCA
>CAZNLY010000040.1:0-12352 GCA_964574295.1 uncultured Gemmatimonadaceae bacterium | reverse complement strand
AGCCAGCTCGTGGGCGGCGGGTTGCGGGAGTCGTCCTCGGCGAAGGGGCGGGTCATTCAGGCCGGTTCGGCTCGGCGCGGCGGGGCGAACCGGTTGATGAGCGGCCAGCCGGCCAGCACCACGAGCGGGGAGCCGACCGCCGCCGCGAACCAGCCGGGGAGGAGGACGACGCGGGTGAGGAACTCGACCACCGCGGCGGCCCAGAGCCCGACGTAGCTCCACGCGATCCACATGTAGTGCATCCGCCGCCACTGCCAGGGGCGCGGCTTGATGAGCATCGGGCGAAGGGCGAGGGTGATGGAGACGAGGCTGTACACCGCGAAGCCGTGGAAGATGTTGGGGCCGCCGGTGAACTCGTAGATGCCGAGGGCGGTGAGGTTGTTCACCGCCATGACGCCAACATAGACGTACCCCACCTGCCGGTGAAGCCGGTCGCGGCGGGGGCGGAGCATCTGGATGGCGCCGGCCACGAGGCCGAGGGAGGCGGCCGCCATGTGGAGCGGCCCGAGGGGCGTCAGCGCCACGCTACCGCTTGAACCGCGCCACCATCGTGGTGCCGGCCAGCAGCTCGAGCCGGCCGTTCACCATCCGCTGCGCCGTGGTGGCGGCGAGGGCCTTGGTGTACTCGTCCTCGAGCGCCTGGGTGTTCTGGCAGAACATCTTCGTCATGGCCAGCGGCCCGAAGGTGAGCGACCCGCCCGCCAGCGTGTAGCTGCCGGTGAACTGGTTGCAGCCGGTGAAGCCGCTGACGGCGCTCCCCTCGGGGGTGAGGAGGAGCGAAGCGTGCCGCCGGTCGGCGGTGGTGGGCGCCATCTTCCCATTGAGCTCGACGAGCAACCACTCCTTGCCGACCAGCGCGTCCACCGGCGCGGGGCCGTCGGGCGGCGGCTTGTGGCACGCGGCGAGGAGCGCCGCGAACATGATGGCCGCACGCGTCATCTGGATCCGCATTGCTTCGTTCCTCATCCAACGGGGTGGGCTCACGCCCACCCCTGGCCCGACGGTTTCGCACCTCGGTGCGCCCCGCGCCTTCCCTTTCTCATTTCTCCTTCCGCCCCTCTTTTCTCGCTTCTCATTTCTCGTTTCTCCAACATGGGGCGCAAGGGGCTTGCGCCCCTTCGCTATTTGTACCGCGCCACCGACATCGTGATCACGGCCACCAGCAGGAGGAACGCCACCGCGCGGATGGCCGCCCACGCGCTCGCGCGGACCCGGCCGAGCTCCGCCTCGATCGCGGCGCGATCGGCCCCGGCCCCAGCGCCGCCCATCTGCTCGATCAGCTCGATCATCCGCATGTTGCTGGGGCGGACCCAGAGGAAGCCGAGGAGGAAGGCCACCAGCCCGGTGACGGCGCCGGTGTTGTACGCCTTGGCCGCGCGGGTGGCGCGCCAGGCGGCGGCGAACTCCGGGCCGCCGGCGGTCATCTGCTGCATGTAGAGCCAGAAGCCCGACGCCAGCGTGAGGAGCGCGATGATCGGCAGGAAAGTGAAATACCCCCGCTTCTTGAGCGCCGGCAGGATTCCGGCTGCCCCGGGCCCGACGTCCCGCGTGGCGGGAATGAGGTAAAGGACGGTGAAGAAGATGGTGCCCGCCCAGAAGACGCCGAGCAGGATGTGCGTCATGCGCATCAGGAAAAACATCGTCATCGGGCGCTCCCTTTCAGTTGGAAACCTTCCTTCAGCACCCACACCTTCATCGCGAAGAAGAGCCGGATCATCATCGCGTGGTCGTCCTCCGGCACCAGCGCCACGAGGGCGTTGCCGTCGGTCCCGCGCGTGCGCCGCACGCTCTCCTTGGCGCGGAGCCGCCCGGCGATCGGCGCGAACCACCGCGGCAGGCCGGCCCGCTCGTCGGTGCGGACCACGTCCTTGGTCTTTTCTCCCTCGGGGTCGGCCAGCGCCACCTGGCAGTAGCGCTTGCCGCGGGCGGCGGGCATCGTGGCCTTCATGAACGTGAGCGAGCGGTCGGTGAGCTCCTCCCACACCTTCACCTTGGGGGTGGCGCGGGGGCGCACCTCGAGGCGGTCGCCCGCGTCGGCCGGGATCCGCACCACGAACTGCCAGGCGTTCTTGTCGGGAAAGTTGGTGTCGGTGACGGCGTACCACTGTTCGGTGCCGGCCATGGCCTCGCCGGCGAAGGTCCATTGCGCGGCGTGGGCTTCGCCCCGCATCACGAGCACCTTCTCCAGCCTGTAGGGCTTGGGCATCACGCCTCCCGTGCCGGGTTCAGTACCGGATCGCGAAGTAGATCACGTATAGCCAGCCGAACACACCGTGGAGGATGGCCCACAGGATCGAATGATTCGCGGTGTAGGAGATGGTGATGGCCAGGGCGCTGCCGAACCCGATGCCGGCTTTGGCGGCGGTGTTGGAATTGCCCATCAGGTCCTCCCGGGGATCGGCCGATCGCTGATCCACTCGAGGACGAGGTGGGTCAGGTAGGCCAGCGGCCAGAGGAAGAGGAGGAACCCCGTGAGGGTGATCCCCCACCAGGTGCCGGCGACGGCCTGGAGCACGACCTCGCCGGCGTTCCGGGAGGCGCTGCCCGTCAGGGCGTCGGTGGCGCCGACCGCCAGGGCAAATAGGGTGGCGCCGAAGTAGAGCCCGGCCAGCGCCAAGAGCCAGCGACCCCGCCCCGTACTGGCCTCGAAGCGCGGCTGGAGCAGTGCCGCCACCGCCAGACCGATGAACGGGGAGGCGGCCACGCCTCCCCAGATGCCCGCTCCGTACGCCCGGGCGCCGAGCCCGAAGGCCACGAGACCCCAGCAAGACCCGGCCACCAGCGCCACGAGCCGCACCGCTGCCCCCTCGGTGGAACCCTGCCAACATACGGGATTTCGGCCCCCGGGGCGAGAGGCCGCGGGCGGCCCGGATCGTCAGGGTGCCGTGGTGTCGGCCGGGGCTGCGGCGCGGGCGGCCAGGTAGCCGTAGACTGCCGCCACTTGGGCGTCGGTCAGGCGGCTGAACCGGCTCCGCGCAACCTTGCTCATCATCTTCGTCTCCCGCCCGCCGAGCGCCTCACCGGTCTTGAAGAAATGGGCGAATTGCTCGGGGGTGTACGTCGCCGCCACCCGGAGGTCAGGGCCGAAGTCACCGTTCAGGGTCAGGCCGTGGCATTCGGTGCACGAGGTGCGCACCAGGTAGGCCCCGTCGGCGTGCGGCTGATCGCCGGTGGGGTAGGCGCCGGCGGCCGTGAGCGAGTCGGCCACCTTTACCAGCGCGGCCGCCGGGCGGTACTTGGACGTCACCAGGCCGATCCACGCGAGGGGGCCCAAAGTAATGCTGGGGGGATACCCCGGCACCGGGGGCAGGCTGCGGATGTACGCGATGATCAGCCCGGCGTCGGCATCGGTGAGCGGCGCGAACATCTCGGAGGGCATGGCGAGCACTGACCGGCCGTCGGGCCGGACGCCCCGCCGGATGATCCGGAGCAGTTCCGGGTCAGAGTACTTCTGCGCCGACGCGGTGAGGTTCGGGGCCACGAGGTGGCCGATCAGGAAGTTGTCCTCGAAGTCCTTCCCGGTCAGGGTCTCCATGTGGCACCCGCGGCAGCCGTGCACCCAGGCCAGGCGGCCGCCCTCTGCGATGGACGCGGAGTCCCTCGGAATGGCGATGGCGACGAGCGGCTCCTCGTAGCTCCGGTGGACGATCCGTGCCGACAGGACATACATCGTGGCCGCGGCCAGGAGGACCAGGGCGATCAGCGCCAGCAACAGGTTCCGGATCCAACGCAGGATGCGACGCATGGGCCGTCCCGAGGTGAGGGGTGTGGTCAGCCGCGCCCGCCCGAGATGAGCACCTTCAGCGCCTCGGCCATGAGGTAGGAGAGCTCGCGGGTGAAGTGCGCGGAAATGGGGCTGGTGCGCGTGGGGCTGGTGTAGGCGGTCAGCCCCTGCCGGCGGGCCTCGAGCCGCACCCGGAGCATGTGGAAGGGGTCGCTCACCACCACGACCTCGGTGATGCCGTACCCCCGGCACCACTCGGCGGCGGCGACGATGGACTCGTCGGTGGTGCGCCCCGTGGGCAGGACGACCAGCGCCGGCGCCGGCACGGTGCGCTCCAGGTAGCTCGCGGCCACCTCGGCCTCGCTCGCCTTGTCGCCCTCCGCGGTGCCGCCCGTCAGCACGATCAGCGGCGCGATGCTGTCGGCGTAGAGCGCGGCGGCATGATCGAGGCGCGCCTTGAGCACCGGGCTCGGCTTCCCGTTGTATTGCGCGGCGCCGAGCACCACGATGGCGGGCGCCCGCCGGGCCTCGTCCTGCCTGCTTACCGCGAGCACCGACGCGAAGGCCACGCCGTAGGCCACGGCCGCGGCGAGGAGCCCGAACCCCAGGAGGTGCTTGGCCCAGCGCACCTAGAGGTCGTACCCCTGGCCGAGTTCCGGCAGCTCCACGCGGCCGACCCCCTCCTCCTTGAGGATCGTGGCCATCGCCTCGCGGGCCGGCGCCTCGCCGTGCACCACGAACGCCCGCTTGACGGGGACGCCGATCTTGCGGACCCACTGGCGGAGTTCGGTGCGGTCGGCGTGCGCGGAGTACCCGCCGATCGTCTCCACTTCGGCCCCGACCGGGTACATCTCGCCGAAGATCTTGACCTCCGTGGCCCCCTCCTGGATCCGCCGGCCGAGGGTGTGCTCGGCCTGGAAGCCGACGAAGAGCACGATGTTCTTGTGGCTGCCGATGCCGTGCTTGAGGTGGTGGAGGATGCGCCCCGCCTCCGCCATGCCGCTCGCCGCGATGATGATGGCGGGGCCGTTGAGGGTGTTGAGCCCCTTGGAGGCGGTGGCGTCGCGCACGTAGGTCACGAGCGGGAAGTCGAAGAGGGCGCGGGTGCGCTCGATGAGCTGCTCGCGGCTGTCGAAGATCTCGGGGTGGAGCCGGAACACCTCGGTGGCGTCCACCGCCAGCGGGCTGTCCACGTAGATCGGCACGCCGGGAATCGCGCCCGCCTTCCAGAGCTGGTGCAGGGCGTAGACCAGCTCCTGGGTCCGGCCCACGGCAAAGGAGGGAATCAGCACCTTGCCGCCGCGCCCGGCGGCGCGGCGCACCACCTCGCCGAGGTGCGCCTCCGCGCCGGCAATGGACTCGTGGTCGCGGTTGCCGTAGGTGCTCTCGATGATGAGGGTGTCGATGGCGCCCGCGGGGGGCACGGGGTCGCGGATGATGGGGAGGTTGTCGCGGCCGATGTCCCCCGAGAAGACCAGCCGGTGCCCCGCACCCTCCGTGATCCGGATGTCCACCGTGGCGGAGCCGAGGATGTGGCCGGCGTCGAGGAAGGTGGTGACGAGGTGCTTCCGGAGGTGGTGCGGGCGGTTGTAGGGGACGGCCTCCATCAGGTCCTGCACCGCCACCGCGTCGGCCAGGGTGTAGAGCGGCTCCGCCTCGGGGCCGGTGCGCCCGTGGCGGCGGAGGAAGTCGAAGTCGCTCTCCTGGATGTGGGCCGCATCGGGGAGCATGACCCCGCAGAGGTCGCGCGTGGCCGGCGTGGCGACGATGGGGCTGTGGAACCCCTGGCCAACCAGCAGGGGGAGCCGCCCGCTGTGGTCGATGTGCGCGTGGCTCAGCACCACGGCGTCGATCCGCCGCGCGTCGAACGGCAGCTCGGCGTTGAGCTTCCGCGCCTCGGCGCGGTGCCCCTGGAAGAGGCCGGCATCGAGGAGGATGCGCGCGCCCGCCGCCTCCAGCAGGTGCATCGAGCCGGTGACGTGCCCGCCCGCGGCTCCGTGAAAGGTCAGGCGCATGGCAGCAATCCACTCACATCAGCCTCCGGATCCCTGACCACAACTGCATTCACGAAAGCGCGATGGACACGAAATCACGAAAGGGACGAGGGAGCATCGGAGGGCAGGGAGAATCGGCAACGGCCTTTTCTCGTTTCTCCTTCCGCCCCTCCTTCCTCTCTTCTCTTTTCTCCTTCCTCCCCTCCAAGTCCCCAAGTCCTCAAGTCCCTACTCCGTGCCAAACAACCTGTCCCCCGCATCCCCCAATCCCGGCAGGATGTACCCATGGGCGTTGAGTTCCCGGTCGAGCGCCGCGGCGTACACTGGCACGTCGGGGTGGTCCCTGGCCAGGCGCTCCGCCCCGGGTGGCGCGGCCACCAGCGAGATCAGGCGGATGTGGCGCGCCCCCGACTCCTTGAGCTTGGCGATGGCCGCCGACGCGCTCCCGCCGGTGGCGAGCATCGGGTCGAGGACCAGGTACACCTTGTCGGCGCCCAAGGGGGGGATCTTGAAGTAGTAGCTCACGGGCTCGAGCGTCTGCTCGTTGCGGTAGAGGCCGATGTGTCCCACGCCAGCGTTGGGGAAGAGGGCGGCCACGGCGTCCACCATGCCGAGGCCGGCGCGGAGGATCGGCACGAGGACGATCCGGTCCTTCGGGATCCGGCGGCCCTGCATCGTCTCGAGCGGGGTGGTCACCGCCACCGCCTCGGTGTCGAGGTCGCGGGTGGCCTCGTAGGCCAGCAGCATGGCCAGCTCCCCCACCAGTTCGCGGAAGTCGCGGGTGGGGGTGGCCCGGTCGCGCAGGAGGGCCATCTTGTGCTGGACCAGCGGGTGGGCGACGACCTGGAGGGTGGGGGCCATGGGGGGAATGTATCCCGGGGCGGGCCGTGCGGGAGCCAATGGCGGCCGAGCGGGGCTTCTGGCTATATTCCGCGCCCTTCGGCTAGGTAGCTCAGATGGTAGAGCAGCGGACTGAAAATCCGCGTGTCGGGGGTTCGATTCCCTCCCTAGCCATGCCGCAGTCCGGGGTGGGCGTATGCCCACCCCTCGTGCTTTGATTCGCGACTACGTGGCGCCACGCCACCCCTACCGCCCGCTCTCCTTTCTCTTTCCGCCCCTCTTTTCTCTCGTCTCTTTTCTCTTTTCTCCCCTCCAAGTCCCAAGTCCCCAAGTCCCCTTGCCCCTGACTATTGGATCATCAGATGCGCCCACGGCTTGCCGGGGTACATCAGCCACGGCATGTCGGTGAGCGGCATGACCGAGATGCCGGTGGATTCCTGGGTGGCGTAGGGCACATACAGCGAGATCAGCGTCCGCGCCCCCTTCGGCCGCCCGGCCATCGGGTCGAAGTTGAGGCTGTCGGCGTAGAGCGAATAGAGCGCCGCCGGCCCCGTCGGCATCTTGAGCGTGCCCGCCTGGATCTCGGCCATGCGAGCGGAGTCCACCGCGGAGCGCTTGGTGATGCCGGCCGCGCGGAGGGAGCGGCCCCGCTCCATGAAGGGTGCCAGCGAGCGGTGGTAGCAGTTGGCCGCATACCCCTCGATGCCGGGGTCGTCGGTGAGGCAGATCATCTCGTTGGTGCCGGCGCGGAGCTGCACCAGCGGCCCGCCGTTGGTCTTGTAGCCCAGCACCTCGGCGCCGGCCCGCATGCTGTCGGGCAGGGGAAGCACCGCGGCGGCAATCTGCCAGGCCGCGGAGTGGTCCTGCGCGGCCACCGGCGCCGCGGCGAGGCCGGCCAGGAGCGCCAGGGTACAGGGTCGGGCAACGGGCATCATCGGGGTCCCTCGGTTGGAGTGAGCAGGGCGCTGTACGCCATCGTGCGGAAGCTCTGCGCGAGCCCGCGGTCGCCGCCGGGCAGGAGTTGCTGCATGAAGACCAGCACCATCCGGCTGGCCGGATCCACCGTGTAGCTGGTGGCGTAGGCGCCGCCCCAGCTGAAGCGGCCCGGCGCTCCATACTGTCCCGCGCGGCCCGGATTGACAAGCACCTCGAACCCGAAGCTGAACGCCATCCCCGCCGTGCCATAGAGCGAGTCCACGGCCGGGGCAGTCATCAGGGCCACCGTGGCGGGCGCCAGGATGCGGGCGCCGTCGAGTTCCCCGCCGTTGAGCAGCATCTGCAGGAACCGGGCGAAGTCGCCGGCGGTGGAGACGAGCCCGGCACCTCCCGAGAAGTCCCGCCTCGGCCCGCCAAGGTACTCCCCCTGCCCACGCGCGCCGGTGTCGGCGCGCTGCAACCCTCCCGCCGCGGTGGCGGTGTACACCACCGTCAGGCGGTTACGCATCTCCGGCGGCGGGAAGAACCAGGTGTCGCGCATGCGGAGCGGGGCAAAGATGCGCTGCTGGAGGAACTGGTCGAACGGCACGCCCGAGGCGCGCTCGACGACACAGCCGAGGACGTCGGCGGCATAGCCGTACACCCACGCCTCCCCCGGCTGCGCCGCGAGCGGCAGGGTGGAGAGCCGATCCATCGTGGTGCAGATCCCCTCGTCCTTGTCGGCCAGGTACCAGCCGTAGCCGGCGGCGGGGCCCAGCCCGGCGGCGCGGTAGTCGTCGCGGATGAGCGAGTCGGTACCGTAGGAGAGCCCCGCCGTCTGGGTGAGGAGGTCGCGAATCGTGATGGCGCGCCTGGCGGGCACCAGCGCGCGTCCGGTGTCGGTGGCCACGGCCACGCGAGCCGTGGCGAACCCCGGGAGGAAGTCGGCCACCCGCTGGTTGAGGCGGAGCCTTCCCTCCTCCACGAGGATCATGATCGCGACGCTGGTGACCGCCTTGCTCTCGGACGCGATGCGGAAGAGCGCATCGGGCGTCATCGGGCGCCCGGCCTCGCGGTCGGCCATGCCGACACTGCCGCTCCAGGCCACCTGGCCGTCGCGGACGACGAGGGCGACGACGCCGGCGGTCCGGTTGGCCGCCACCGCCGACTGGAGGAGCGTGTCCAGCCGCGCCAGCCGCCCCGGGGAGAAGCCGAGGCGGGAAGGGGAGCCCGTAGGGAGTCCCTGCGCCCCCGCGGCGGGGATTGGCAGGGCGGCGAGCGACAACGCCAGCAGGAGTGTGCGGGTGGGGGCCAGCGGCACCGGTTCCGGGGTGGGAGACGGCCCCAACGTACGCCGGCACGACACGGGGCGCCAGCGGCTGGGCACGATGCCGATCGCTCCGCTTGCGCCCGCCCCTGTTCGTCGCGTAATTCCCTGTGCTCCCCCCCAACGACCCGCTTCCGAGCCCCGATGACGACCGCCGCGCGCGCCTGTCCCGCCTGTGCCACGCCGCTCCCCGAGGAGGCGCAGTTCTGCCTCCGCTGCGGCGTGGCCACGCCCACCGACCCGGGCGTCCCGCCGCGGACCGCAGCCACGGGCATCGTCGAGGTGGCGCAGGTCCGCAAGGCGCTGGCCGGCCGCTACCAGATCGAGCGGGTGCTGGGCGAGGGCGGGATGGCCACGGTGTACCTGGCCCACGACCAGAAGCACAATCGCAAGGTGGCGGTGAAGGTCATGCGGCCGGAGTTGGCCGCCACCCTCGGCGCCGACCGCTTCCTGCGCGAGGTGCAGGTGGCCGCGCAGCTCAACCATCCGCACATCCTGCCGATGTTCGACTCCGGCGAGGTAGACGGGCTCCTCTACTACGTCATGCCGTACGTCGAGGGCGACACCCTCAAGGAGCGGATCGCGAAGGAGGGCCAGCTGCCGGTGGACGAGGCGATGCGCCTCGGGCGCGAGGTGGCCGAGGCGCTGGCCTACGCCCACGGGCGCGGGATCATCCACCGCGACATCAAGCCGGGCAACATCCTCCTCCAGTCGGGCCACGCGCTGGTGGCGGACTTCGGCATTGCCCGCGCGCTGGGCGACGAGGGCGAGGTGCTCACCAAGACCGGCCTCGCCGTCGGCACGCCGCAGTACATGGCGCCGGAGCAGGCCACCGGCGAGCGCGAGGTGGACGGGCGCGCGGACATCTACGCCCTGGGTGCGGTGCTCTACGAGCTGGTGGCGGGGGAACCGCCGTTCACCGGTCCCAACGCCCGCGCCATCATCACGCGGAGCCTGACCGAGGAGCCGCGCTCGCTCTCGAGCTCGCGGTCAGGTTTCCCCGTGGCCGTCAACAGCGCGGTCATCAAGGCGCTGGCCAAGAGCCCCACGGACCGGTACGCCGACGCCCGGCAGTTTGCCGTCGCGCTCGACCGCGCGCTCGAAGGGGTCCGGAGCGGCGCCACGCCGGCGGTGTCCGTGGGCCCCACGCCGCTGCAGGTCTGGGGGCTCTTCGGCCTCGGCTCGGTCGGCATGCTGGCGCTGGTCTCGGCGCTCGTCCGCCAGTGGAGCCTTCCGCGCTGGACCCTCGGCTTGGCCATCGGACTCCTGGCCATCGGGGCGGTGGTGCTGGTCCTCACCGGGCGTTTCGAGACGCGCCGGCGCCTCGGCGAGGCCACGTCGGGCCTCGTCCGGTTCTTCACCTGGCGGAACGCGGCGGTGGGCGGCGTCGGGGCGCTCCTGCTCTGGGCCTCCGTGGCCGTGGCGCTCGCCCTGTCGACCCCGGCGGTGACGGCGTCGCGCGGCGCGGGCGGCCACCATCTGGCCATCCTTCCGTTCGAGAACCAGGGCGGGGCGGAAGACGCCTACTTTGCCGACGGCATCGCCGACGAGCTGCGCGGCAAGCTGGCGCGCGTGAACGGCATCACCGTCATCGCCTCGGGGAGCGTGGGCCAGTACCGGGGGAGCAGCAAGTCGCAGGAGGAGATCGCCAAGGAACTCGGCGCCGACTACCTGCTGGTGGGCAAGGTGCGCTGGGCACCCGGGCCCAACGGCACGCGCCGGGTGCAGGTGGTGCCCGAGTTGGTGGACGGCCGCACCGGCGCCACCGCCTGGCAGCAGAGCTTCGACACCGACGTGACCGACGTCTTCACGGTGCAGGCGGAGATCGCCACCCGGGTGGCCACCGCCCTCGGCGCCCAGCTCGGCTCCAGCGAGGCGGAGCAACTCGCGGCGCGGCCGACGACCAATGCCGCGGCGTATGACCTCTACCTCAAGGGCAAGGCGCTCACCAGCTTGGACGTGGGAACGAGCCGGCAGGCGGCAACGTACTTCGAGCAGGCCGTGGCTCTGGACTCCGGCTTCGTGGACGCCTGGGCGGCGCTCTCCCGGTCGCTCGCGCGCGTCTTCTTCAACGGCAGCAGAGATCCGGTGGCCGGTGCGCGGGCCGGCGAGGCGATGCAGCGGGCGATTGCCCTCGACTCGATGTCAGCTGCCGGCTACATCGCCGCCGCAAGCTACTACGGCATCGTGGATCCCGACCCGCCCAAGGCCTTCGCCGCGATCGAGCGGGCGCTCCAGCTCGCGCCGAACAACTCGGACGTGATCGCGATGGCCGCCTCGGTGGACTTCCGGGCGGGGAGCGTGGCGGCGGCCACGGCCAAGCTCGAGCGCGCGCGCGACCTCGACCCCCGGTCGCCAACGGTGCTCACCTCCCTGCAACAGGCCTACCTCTTCCAGCGGCGCTTTGCCGAGGCGATCGCCGTGGGGGAGGCAGGAATGGCCATGGCCCCCAACGACCTCAACCTGATCGAATGGCAGGCGATGGCGTACGTGGCCGAGGGCAACCTCAACGGCGCGCGCGAGGCGGTGCGGGCGGGCATCGCCCGGGGCAATGCCGCACCGCTGGTGTCCGCCAATTTCGGCGGCTACTACGAGACGGCCTGGATCCTCGACGACGCCAACCGGGAGCTCCTCTTCCGGCTCACCCCGGCATCGTTCGACGGCGACCGGGCCTGGTGGGGGCAGTCGCTGGCCATCGCCCACGGCCAGCAGGGCAACCTGGCCTTGGCGCGAGCCTACGCCGACTCCGCCATTGCGGCCACCCGCGCCCAGGTCGCCGAGGCGCCCAATGAAGGGCAGTTGCACGCGCTGCTCGGGTTGATGCTTACCTACAGCGGGCAGAAGGCCGAGGGGGTGGCCGAGGCCGAGCGGGGGGAGCGGCTGGGACGGACCATCGGCAACACCGGGGAGACGAACCAGAGCTATCTCCTGCTCCTGCTGGCACGCACCTACATTGCCGCTGGCGAACACGAGAAGGCCATCGACGTGGTGGAGCAGATCGTGGAGCGGCCCTACTACGTGACGCCCGCGTGGCTGAACCTCGACCCGACCTTCGCGCCGCTCCGCGGCAACCCGCGCTTCGAGCGGATCCTCAAGGGCAGCTGACGCTTCGCGACGGGACATGGGGCGCGGGCGGTGGAACTCCACCGCCCGCGCTGCGTAGGGGGCTGGTCCCTACCTCATCCGGAGTGTCGATGCGCCCGCTTGCTTGGCTCACCGTGCTTTCCGTCGTAGCCACGCCCCTCGCCGCCCAAGACTACCGTCTCGACCTCCCCTGGCCGAGTCCGCACGCCACCGTGAGCCAGGTAGTGGGGCTCACCACCCTGGCGGTGGACTACCACCGGCCCGGCGTGAACGGCCGCGTCATCTGGGGCGGGCTCGTTCCGTACGACACGGTCTGGCGGGCGGGGGCCAACGAGAACACCGTGCTTGCGTCCACCTCGCCGTTCACGGTGGGGGGCGTCACCCTGCCGGCGGGCCGCTACGGGGTGTTCATCATCCCGGGGCGGGAGTCGTGGACGGTGGCGCTGAGCCGGCAGGCCAACGCCTGGG
>CAZNLY010000039.1:0-16627 GCA_964574295.1 uncultured Gemmatimonadaceae bacterium | reverse complement strand
GGGAGGCCGACGGCTTCCTCTTCTACGTGATGCCCTACGTGGAGGGGGAGACGGTCCGGGACCGACTGACCCGGGAGAAGCAGCTGCCGGTGGCCGACGCGGTGCGGATCGCCTCGGAAGTGGCGAGTGCGCTCGACTACGCCCACCGGCACAGCGTGATCCACCGCGACATCAAGCCGGAGAACATCCTACTGCATGATGGCTCCGCGCTGGTGGCGGACTTCGGGATTGCCCTGGCGGCGAGCAAGGCGGGCGGGACCCGGATGACCGAGACGGGGATGAGCCTGGGGACGCCGCACTACATGAGCCCCGAGCAAGCGATGGGGGAGCGGGAGATCACGGCCCGGAGCGACGTGTATGCGCTGGGGGCGGTGCTCTACGAGATGCTGACGGGGGACCCGCCGTTTACCGGCAGCACGGCGCAGGCCATCGTGGCGCGGGTGGTGACGGAGAGCCCCCGGCCGCTGCTGCCCCAGCGGCACACCATCCCGCCCCAGGTCGAGGCGGCGGTGCTGACCGCCCTCGAGAAGCTCCCCGCCGATCGCTTTGCCACTGCGGCCGAATTCTCGGCGGCGCTGGCGGACGCGAGCTACGCCGCGAAGTCGGTCACCGCCATGATGCAGTCGCATGGCGGCCCCGCGCGCCGGCCTTCGCGGCTCGCCCTCGGGGGATGGGCGCTTGCCGCCGTGCTGGCCGCGGCCGCGCTCTGGGGCTGGATGCGGCCGACGCCGGGGCGCCCAGTGCTGCGGTACGCCATGGCGTTGCCGGAGGGACAGGCACTGGCGAACTCGCGGGGCACCCGCATCACGCTCTCCACCGACGGGGCGCGGGTCGTCTACGTCGGCGACGGCCCGGAGGGCCAGCAGCTCTGGCTCCGGAACCGGGACCAGCTGCAGGCCACGCCGATCCCGGGAACCGACCGGGCCATCGAGCCGGCGTTCTCGCCCGACGGCCAGCAGGTGGCCTTCGGGACCGATGGCGCCGGCGCCATCAAGGTCGTCACCCTCACCGGGGCGCCGCCGATCACCCTGGCTGACACCGCGGTCGGCGCGGACGGCCTCACCTGGAGCGCGGACGGGTACATCTATTACGATGGCCTCACCGGGGGCGGCAACCGGGGGCTGATGCGGGTCCGCCCGGGCGGGGGCGCGCTGGAGCAGGTGACGACGGTGGACACGGCCAGGGGCGAGGTGGACCACTACTGGCCCCAGGCCCTGCCGGACGGCCGCGGCATCCTCTTCACCATCCAGAAGCGCAGCACGCGCGAGGCGAGCGACGTGGCCGTGCTCGACTCCAAGACAGGCCAGTACCACACGCTGGTGCGGGGCCTCACGGCGCGCTACGCGGCGACGGGGCACCTCGTGTACGTGACCGAGAACGGCGACCTCATGGCCGCACCGTTCAACCTCCGCAAGCTGGCCGTGACGGGCGAGGCATTTGCGCTGACCAACGGGGTGGCGGGCCGGGCGTTCGGGGCGGTGGACCTGGTGCTCTCCCACACCGGCACCCTGATGTACGAGCAGGGGGCGCAGGTGACGGGATCGGCGGAGATCGTGTACGTGACCCGGCAGGGGCTTGCCGCGCCCGTGGACTCGGGGTGGACCGGGAACTTCCAGACGGTGGCGCTCTCGCCCGACGGGCGCCAGCTGGCGGTCAGCATGCTGGAGGGGCGCGAGCACCAGCTCTGGATCAAGCAGCTGCCGGGGGGACCGCTGAGCAAGCTGACGTTCGACGGAACCGAGAACTACCGCCCGGCCTGGACCCCCGACGGCCGGTCGGTGGGGTTCGTCTCCAACCAGTCCGGGCGCAGTGACTTCTGGGTCAAGCGCGCCGACGGGAGCGCGCCCGCCACGGTGGCGGTCTCCCTTCCGGACCGCACGGTGAACGAGGCGTTCTGGTCGCGGGACGACCGCTGGCTGATCTACCGGACCACCCCGCGCGACTTCTTCGCCAGGCGCCTCGGCGCCGACACCGGCACGGTCACGCTGGTCGACACGAAGTTCGAGGAACTCGACGCGGCCCTCTCCCCCGACGGGCGCTGGCTGGCCTACAGCTCGAATGAATCGGGGCAATTCGAGCTGTACGTCCGCCCCTTCCCGAACACCTCGGCCGCCAAGTGGCAGGTCTCGACCGCCGGCGGCGCCGAGCCGCACTGGACCCACGACGGCCGTGAGCTGCTGTACGTCGCCACCGATGGCGCCCTGACGGCGGTGCAGGTCATCCCGGGGCCGACCTTCACGATGGGGACGCGAGCGAACCTCTTTTCCCTGCAGCCGTATGTCGGGGGTGTCCGGTCCTGGGACCTGACGCCGGACGACACACGCTTCCTGATGATCCGGATCGGCGCGGGCGGCCAGTCCGGCAACGAACTGATCGTCGTCGAGAATGTCTTCCCCGACCTCACCGCCCACCGAGGGCGTTGACCCGGAGTCCATCGATGCAGCGCTTTCGACTTCCCCGCCTGGCCCTCGTCCCCGCCGCGCTCGCCGTCCTGCTCGCGCCGACTCACCTCCCGGCGCAGGTCCCCGCCGCCACCACGGCGGCGCTGCAGCAGATCTTTGCCTCGCGGCAGTACGCGCCGGAGCGCTTCGGGCCCGCGCGCTGGATCGAGGGGGGCGCGGCCTATACCACCCTCGAGCGCTCGGCCGAGACGAAGGGCGGCTTCGACATCGTCCGCTACGACGCGAAGACCGGCGCGCGGAGCGTCCTCGTGGCCGCCGCCCTGCTGGTGCCCGCGGGCGATTCCGCGCCGCTCCAGGTGGCCAACTACAGCTGGTCGCCGGACGCCGGGCAGCTCCTGATCTTCACCAACACGAAGCAGGTGTGGCGTCAGAACACCCGCGGCGACTACTGGGTGCTCAACCGCGCCACCGGGACGCTCCGCCAGTTGGGCGGCACCGGCGCCACCGCCTCGACGATGATGTACGCCAAGTTCTCCCCGCAGGGCGACCGCGTCGCCTTCGTGCGCAAGGGCGACCTCTACGTGGAGCGCTTGGCCGACGGGACGATCACTCGGCTCACCACCGGCGCCGACTCGCTGCACGTCAACGGGATGACCGATTGGGTGTACGAGGAGGAGTTCAGCCTGCGCGACGGCTTCCGCTGGAGCCCGGACGGCGCGCGCATTGCCTACTGGCACTTCGACATGACCGGCGTCGGCACCTTCCTGCTGATCAACGACACCGACTCGACCTACCCCTTCACCATCCCGATCCAGTACCCGAAGGCGGGCACCACCAACTCGGCGGTCACCGCCGGCGTGGTGAGCGCCGACGGCGGGCCCACCACCTGGCTCCAGCTTCCGGGCGACCCGCGAGAGGACTACCTCCCGTTCATGGAATGGGCGGGCACCGATTCCCTGCTGGTCCAGCGGATGAACCGCCTGCAGAACCGGGACGCGCTCCTCCTGGCCAGCGCCGCCACCGGCGGGACGCGCACCGTCCTGACCGAGACCGACCAGGCCTGGCTCGACGTGATGGACGAGATCCCCTGGCTCACGGGCGACCGCGAGTTCCTCTGGCTGAGCGAGCGCGACGGCTGGCGCCATGTATACGCCGTGAACCGCGCCACCGGTGCCGTGCGGCTCGTCACGCCGGGCGCGTTCGACGTGAACGGGATCGTCGCGGTGGACGACCGGGGGGGCTGGCTCTACTACACCGCCTCTCCCGACAACGCCACGCAGCAGTACCTCTGGCGCACGCGGCTCAACGGCAAGGGAACAAGCGAGCGCCTCACCCCGGCCGCCCAGGCCGGCAGCCACCGCTACACCATCTCTCCCGACGCGGCGTGGGCGTTCCACACCTGGTCCACCTTCGACACGCCGCCGGTCACCGAGTTGGTGAGCCTGCCGAAGCACACGGTGGCGCGCACCCTGGCCGCCAACACCGAGCTGGCGGCCCGGGTGAAGGCGGTGCTGAGCCCCGGCGAGTTCTTCCGGATCACCATCGCCGACGGCTCGACCCTCGACGGCTGGATGATCAAGCCGCGGGACTTCGACCCGACCCGCCGCTATCCCATCCTGATGTTCGTGTACGGCGAGCCGGCGGGGCAGACGGTGCTCGACTCCTGGGGCGGGTCCAACCGGCTCTGGCACCAGGCGCTGGCCGACCAGGGCTACCTCGTGGCCAGCGTGGACAACGTGGGCACGCCGGCGCCGAAGGGGCGGGCGTGGCGGAAGGCGGTCTACGAGCAGATCGGCGTACTCTCCAGCATGCAGCAGGCCCAGGCGGTCCAGGCTCTCTACCGCACGCGGCCGTATGTGGACTCGACGCGGGTGGGCATCTGGGGGTGGAGCGGCGGCGGCTCGTCCACGCTGCAGGCCATGTTCCGGTACCCGGAGGTGTACCAGGTGGGGATGAGCGTGGCGCCGGTGCCCGACCAGCGGCTCTACGACACCATTTACCAGGAGCGCTACATGGGGCTCCCCGGGCCGAACGCCGAGAAGTACGACTCCGCCTCACCCATCCATCAGGCCAAGGGGCTGCGGGGGCACCTGCTGATCGTCCACGGCTCCGGCGACGACAACGTGCACTACCAGGGCACGGAACGGATGATCAACCAGCTCGTGCTGCTGAACAAGTCGGTCGACTTCATGGCCTACCCGAACCGGAGCCACTGCATCTGCGAGGGGCAGGGCACCACGCTGCACATCTACTCGCTGCTGACCCGCTACCTCTTTACCTACCTGCCGGCGGGGCCGCGCCTTTCGCCGATGCCGTGAGCGAGCTCGTGGCCAAGGCCACGGCTCGGCTGATGTCGCGGAAGCGACACGGTCGGGACGAAGCAGGAGGAAGCCTACTTCGTCTCCGCCGCCGTCGGAAACTCCCCCGTGATCTCGTCCAGGGCCGAGGGGAGCGCGTCGCCGGCAGTGCGGTGCCTGTCCAGGGCGTAGTTCGACAGCGCCGCCGTGAGCGGGAAGGTGGCGAGCACCAGCAGCCCCGACACCCAGAAGGGCACCCCGATCCCGGCGTGGTCCATCAGGAACCCCGCCGCCACCGGGAACGCCACGCGCGACACCCCGCCGAAGGTGTGCTGCACCCCCATGTAGAGGCCGCGCTCGTTGGACGGCACCACGCGGGAGAGGAGCCCCGTGATGCACGGGAAGAGGAACGCCGTGCCGATGGGCATGAGGGTGAGCCCCAGCACCAGCCCCGGGTAGTTCGTCGCCACGCCGGTCACCGCGAGTCCCGCGGCAAGGAGCACGACGCCGAGCCGCGAGAGCCGCGCCTCGCCCAGGCGGTCCACCATCCGTCCGAGCAGCAGGGACCGGATGATGACCCCCATCCCGCCCAGGTACATCACGAAGTAGCCGACGTGGGCCTCGGTCACCTGGAAGCGCCCGGCCAGGAGGAGCGGCGTCGTCTGGATGGTGCCGTAGAAGCCGCCGATGGCAATCGCGTAGATCCAGATCAGGCGGCTGGCCGGCTCGCGCCAGTGCACCAGGACGCGCCGCACGGCGGAGGCCCCGGTGGTGGTCGAGGGGAGCGAGTGGCTCTCGGTGTGCCGGAGCTCGGACGACTCCTTGAGGTAGCGCGCCGCGAAGAGGGCCACGAGCACCGAGAGCGCCGCGGCCGCGAACCCCGGCGCCCGCCGCCCGCCGAGGGCGATCATCGCCGAGCCGAAGGCGGGGCCCGCCACCGCGCCGAGGCTGGTGACCACCGAGAGCCAGCCGAGGTTCTTGGTGCGGCGGTCGGGGGCGGTGGCGTCGGTCACGTAGGCCTGCACCACCCCGATGGTGCCGCCGCCGGCCCCCTGGATCAGCCGGGAGAGGAGCAGCGCCGCGAGCGAGCCCGCCACCGCGAAGAGGCAGTACGCCACCGCGGTGAGGAGCAGCCCCGCCAGGATGGCGGGGCGGCGGCCGTGCCGGTCCGAAAAGCGGCCCCACCCCGGGGCCACGAGCAGCTGGGCGATCGAGAAGGCGGAGATGAGGACGCCGATGGTCGTGGCGTTGGCGCCGAAGTCCTTCGCGTAATAGGGGAGGATCGGGACCACCATCGTGAGCCCGACCATGTCCACGAAGGCGGTCACGAACAGCACGAGGAGCGGCATGCGGGGCGCGTTCCTTGAAAACCTGGGGGACGCGGGCTAGCCGCGCTGTCGAGGGCCTCCTATACTATGCACCGGCCAACGCCCGCTGCCAATCTCCAGGGTCGTCGGCTGGGGATGGCCCTCAAGGTGCCCCTGCCCCAAGTGCAGGAGAAAAGAGAAAGGAGAAGAGAGAAAAGAGGGGCGGAATGAGAAAAGAGAAAGGGTGGCGAGGTGGCGTTTCGTGCTTTCGTCCTTTCGTGCTTTCGTGATGGCTGTTCCTGAGGAGTCGTGATGCCCGATGCGCTTGGCAAGCTGACCGAGGCCCTGTCCACCCGATACCGGCTCGAGCGCGAGCTCGGGCAGGGCGGCATGGCCACGGTGTACCTGGCGCACGACCTCCGGCACGACCGCCAGGTGGCGGTCAAGGTCCTGCGGCCCGAACTCGCCGCCGTCATCGGCGCCGATCGCTTCCTCAGTGAAATCAAGACCACCGCCAACCTCCAGCACCCGCACATCCTGCCGCTCTTCGACAGCGGCGAGGCCGGCGGCTTCCTCTTCTACGTCATGCCCTTCGTCGCCGGCGAGTCGCTCCGCGACCGGCTGACGCGGGAAAAGCAGCTCCCGATCGCTGACACGGTCCGGATTGCCTCCGAAGTGGCCTCGGCGCTTGACTACGCCCACCGCCACAACGTCATCCACCGCGACATCAAGCCCGAGAACATCCTCCTCCACGACGGCCGCGCCCTCGTGGCGGACTTCGGCATCGCGCTGGCCGCCAGCAAGGCCGGCGGCACCCGGATGACCGAGACGGGGATGAGCCTGGGCACACCGCACTACATGAGCCCCGAGCAGGCGATGGGCGAGCGCGAGATCACCGCCCGCTCCGATGTGTACGCCCTTGGCGCGCTGACCTACGAGATGCTGGTGGGCGACCCGCCCTTCCTCGGCGGCACCGCCCAGGCGATTGTGGCCAAGGTGCTGACCGAGAAGCCGGTCCCGCCCTCCGCCACGCGCGACACGGTGCCGGAGGCGCTCGACGACGCCGTGCTTACCGCCCTCGCCAAGCTTCCGGCCGACCGCTTCGCCAGCGCCGCCGAGTTTGCCCGAGCGCTGGGAGGGGAACAGACGCCGAGCCTGAGCACCCGGCCGCCCCGGAGTGCGGTGGTGGGAGCGGGACCGTGGCGGCGCGTCAGCGCCGTGCTCGCATTCGCGGTCATCGCGCTCGGCGGCGTGGCCGGCTGGGCGCTCATGCGCCAGCGGGCAGACGCCGGCCCGTCCATCTACGACGCCGCCCTGCCCGACAGCGTCCCCATCACCTTCGGCGCGGCGACCGGTGCCGCCTATGGTGCCCCGGTGCGCAACGTGTCGGTCGCCCCGTCCCAGGATTTTGCCATCTACACCGCCCGGCAGGGCAATTCCACCCTCCTCTGGTACCGGAGCCTCCGGGACGACACCACCTACCCCCTGGCCGGCACGGAGGGCGCCGCGGCGCCGCGGGTGTCTCCGGACGGCGCGCGCGTGGCGTACATGGCCCGGGACCAGGTGATGGTGGTTCCCGTCGCCGGCGGCGAAGTGCGGCCCCTGCTGCAGGGGCAGAGCACCTCGGGGGTCGTCTGGCTGTCGCCGAGCCAGGTCCTCGCCACCGTCCTCGACGGCAATCGCGTGGCCTGGATTGACCCCGATGGCGGCACCCCCCGCACGAAGACCATCCCCCGCTGCGTGTACGGGCAATGGGACCCCGCCTCCCGGCTCCTGGCCTGCTCGTTCAACCGGACCGCGCTGCTCGTCAACCCGGAGACCGGCGAGAGCTGGACCATACGCACCAAGCTCCCCGACGGATCCCCGGGGACCCCCCTCGCCGGCTCGGCGTTCCGGATCGTGGACGCGCGGTACCTGGTCTATGTCGCGGTGGACGGCAACCTCGCGGCCGCCCAGTACGATCCCGCCACGCACCTGGTCGGCCGCTCGGTCCCGCTGCTGCCGGGCGTGCGGCGGGAGGCGATCGGCGAGGCCCAGTACGATCTCTCGGAGAACGGCACCCTCGTGTTTGCCCCAGGCCAGGACGCGTCCATCGGTCGGCTGGTCCGCCTGAAGTCGGGGGGACAGCCCGAACCGCTATTGGTGGAGCCGGCGGATTTCCAGCGCTTCGACCTGAGCAGCAACCGACGGTGGCTGGCGGCGGCGGTGCAGACCGGCGAAGGGAACGAGCTCCGGATCTTCGACCTGCGCGACGGCCAGCACTTCACCTGGATCCGGTCGGAAATGCTGCGGCATCCGCTCTGGAATGCCGATGGCGAGCAACTCATGGTCGGTGTGCGCGACTCCAACCAGTGGAGCATCCTCCTGGGCAGGCCCAATTCGGGCGCTCCCCCGGACACCATCCTGACCATGCCCTATGTCCCCAACGCGCCTGATCCGATCGACTATCTCAACGGGCAGACGGCGGTCGCGCAGATCTGGGCAGACTTCGTCGCCCTGCGGTTCAACCCCTCCGCGTCGCCCCTGCACTTCGACACCCTCATGACCGGCCTTCGGTTCTCCACGGTCGGGCCCACCGGCCGGCTCATCGCCTACCAGTCGTATGAGGGGAGCCGGATCATCGTCACCACCTACCCGGTGCCGGGCCGCCGCTGGCAACTCGCCTCCGACGGCGTGGAACCGCTCTGGCTCTCGGCCACCGAGGTGCTCTACCGCGCCGGGGTGTCGTGGTACCTGACCCGCATCAACCCGGAGACGGGCGAGCCGCTCGGCCCCGCGACGCTCTGGGCCCGCGACCCCCGCTTCTCCGATACCTCGGGCTGGTCCAACCGCCCGGACCACGACGGGGGCATCATCTACGTGCAGGCACCGGAACAGACCAACGCCACCTACCTGCGCGTCATTCCGGGGTGGGTGACCAGGATGAAGGCGGCGGTGGACTCGGCGAACCGGGCGGAATGAACGGGGTGCTTTCGTGACTGCAGTTCCGGGGGAGCCGAAATGCCCGATGTACCTAGTAAGCTGACCGCGGCGCTGTCCACCCGCTACCACATCGAGCGCGAGCTCGGCCAGGGCGGCATGGCCACGGTGTACCTGGCCGAGGACCTGAAGCACCACCGCAAGGTGGCGCTCAAGGTGCTCAAGCCGGAGCTCTCCGCCGCCCTCGGCGGGGAGCGGTTCCTCCGCGAAATCCGGATCGCGGCGCAGCTGACGCATCCGCATATCGTGCCGCTCCACGATTCCGGCGAGGTGGACGGCTCCCTCTACTACGTCATGCCCTATCTCGAGGGCGAGTCCCTCGGCGCCCGCCTCCGTCGGGAGGGGCCGCTGCCGCTCGACGAGGGGGTGCGCCTCCTCCGCGAGGTGGCCGACGCCCTGGCCTTCGCGCACGAGCGGGGCATCGTGCACCGCGACATCAAGCCGGAAAACGTCATGCTGACCGGCGGCCACGCGCTGGTGGCCGACTTCGGCGTGGCCAAGGCGGTGAGCGACGGCGCCCACTCGGGCACCCTCACCAGCATGGGCGTGGCGGTGGGCACCCCCGCCTACATGGCGCCGGAGCAGGCCGCCGCCGACCCCGCCATCGACCATCGGGCCGACATCTACGCCCTTGGCACCCTGGCGTACGAGATGCTCGCCGGGCGGACACCGTTCGTCGGCGCCACGCCGCAGGCCCTCCTCGCCGCGCAGGTGCTCCAGACCCCGGAACCGGTGTCCCGGCACCGCGGCGACTGCCCGGCGGAGGTGGAGCAGATGATCATGCGGTGCCTGGCCAAGGAGCCGCGCGAGCGCTTCCAGACCGCCGGCGACCTCCGTGCCGAGTGCGACCGGCTGCCCCGGAGCGGCGAACACCGGACGCCCGCGGGCGCGGCCCGCCCCGCCGCCGACGGCATCGTGGTGCTGCCGTTCGCCAACCAGAGCCCCGACCCCGAGAACGAGTACTTCACCGACGGGCTCACGGAGGAGCTGATCGCCGACCTGGCCAAGGTCCGCTCCCTCCGCGTCATCTCGCGCACCTCCTCGCTCCAGCTCAAGGGGACGACCAAGGGCGTGCCCGCCATCGGCCGGGAACTCGGCGTTCGCTACGTGCTGGAGGGGAGCGTGCGGCGGGCGGGCAGCTCGCTCCGGATCACGGCTCGCCTGCTCGACGCGGGGAGCGACTCCCAGTTGTGGGCCGAGAAGTACAGCGGCACGGTGGAGGACGTCTTCGACCTGCAGGAGCGGGTGTCGCGGGCCATCGTCGAGGCGCTCGACGTTGCCCTGTCACCGGCGGAGAGCCGGCGCCTGGCCGATCGGCCCATCCTGAACGTCCGCGCGTTCGAACTCTACCTGCAGGCCCGCCAGGAGCTCCGCCGGTACAACCTCGACCGGGGCGTCCAATTGCTGGATCAGGCCATCGCAATCGAGGGGGAGGTCCCGGCCCTCCGGGCACTTCGGGGGCTCGCGTACATCACGCGGCTCCGGATGGGGATCGACCGCGAGCGCTCACTGCGCGAGGCGGAGGCGGAGGGGCGGGCGCTCCTCCAGATCGCGCCAGAGGCGGCGTATGGCCACGCGCTGCTCGCGGTCGTGGCGTACGAGCGCGGGGACCATCCCGCCGCCGTGCGGTCGGCAGAAGCGGCGCTGGTGCTCGACCCGAACGACGCCGAGATCCTCTTCTACAAGGGGATCTCGTACCAGGCGGCCGACCAGCACGCGCAGATGCTGGCGACCAGCGTCAGGCTCCAGAAGGCCGACCCGCTCTCCTCCTTCACCAGCCTGCTCGCCGGCATCGCGACCTGGTTTGGCGGGCACGCCGCGGACGGCGTCCCCAGCATGGAGCGTGCGCTGGCGATCGACCCGGACAGCGCCATCCTCCGCTGGAGCGTGGGGTACTGCTACGCACTCACGGGGCGGTTCGCCGACGCCGAGGCGCACGCGGGGTGGCTGCGCCAGCATGCACCGCAGCTGCCCTACACCATCCAACTCCGGGCCCTCCTCGCGGCGGCGGCCGGCCGCACGGAGGAGGCGCTCGGGTGGTTGCGCGAGGTGGACACGGTGTCGCTCGACGCGCACCACACCTTCCATCTCAGCGAGTCGTACGCGATGGCGGGGGACACGGCACGGGCGCTGGAATTGCTGGAGCGCGCGGTGGACAACGGCTTCTATCCGCACGGGTTCTTCGCGGTGCACTGCCCGTTCATGGCGCCGCTGCGGGGCACGCCGGAGTTTGCCCGGATCCTGGCCCGCGCCAAGGAGCGGGTGGCCGCCTTCACCGCGTAGCCGGCGCGCCGGAGGTCATTGGCGCCTCCCGGTGCCGTCCAGCCTGTCACCGTCCGTCCACGCCCCGAATTCCGCCACCTTGCCGTCCTTCCGCATGAACTCGAAGACCCACTCGTTCATGAGGTCGACCAGCTTCCCGTTGATCATCGAGCCGACCATGAATGCGTCCTTTTCGGCCGGCACCAGCACAAAGGTCGCGACGTCCGGGAACGGAACCGGGACCCACTCGCCGAGCAGCATCCCGTTCGCGTAGCGCAGGGTGACCCTCGACGGCGAAACACTGTCGGGCTCCCCGGTCCACTTGAACAGGTAGGTGCCGAGGTACGGCGCGGCGTCTGCCTCGGGCATCGTGAGCTTGTGCTTCGGCTCCACCTCCACCTTGAACGCGAGCTCCACCGTCCCCCACCGGAGGAGGAGCGTCCCCTCGTCGCCCTGCACGTCCTCAAAGGTGAAGGTGAGTGTCTCCTGGAACGGCCCGGTGCGCGGGTGGACCGGATACCGGAGCTGGTCGGCCGTGGAATCCGGAAACGGGATGTGATACAGGTGGGCGCGGGGATCGAGCACCATGGTCCACTGGTCGGGCTGGAGCACGAGCCACATCGAGTACTTGCCGGGCTTCACCGGGTGACCATCGAGCCGGATGGAGCGGTTGACCTCGAAGGTGGACGCGAAGTTTGCCCCGGGAGTCCAGACCTCGCCCCAATGCACGAACTTCCCGAAGATGGTCGAATCCCGCCCGCGGATCTGCGGGCGGGAGTAGTCGATGGTGATCGTGGTGCCGTCGATCGTCTGCCAGACGCCGCCGCGCTCGCTCAGCCGGATCTGTGCATGGAGGGCCGCAGGGATGAGCACGAGCAGGGCCAGGCAGGCGCCGCGGAGGCGCACTGTGGCAGCGGTCATGAGGACTCCCGGAATGGTGGAGTGTGGTGAGGGCGGCAAGTTACCGCGGCGATGCCGACCGGGCCACCCGCGGACACGTGGCTCATCAACGGGCGTACTTCACCGTCCACCCGACCCGCCCCGCCGCACCCTCGATCCGCACCACGCGCACCCTGTCGGCCCGAAGCCGTGTCGTCGCCCGCCCTCCGGTGGTGGTCACTCCCGCGACGGTGAACCCCGGCGGCTCGCTCAGGTAGAGCTCGTACGCGTCCCCCGCCACCACCTCGCTGGTGCCGGCCAGCGTGGAGTCGCGCCAGGAAAGGTCCTGCAGGTCCGGCCCGCCGCAGGTCACGTGGCGGTTGGTGGCCAGCAACTGCGGGTGATCCACCCGCGCGCGAAGGCAGACGACCTGCACGGCGTAATCGGTATCCACCGGCGGCAATCGCAGCGTATCCCGCGCGATCCCGAGGGCGCTGCGCGTCCAGAACTCGAACGCCACGTAGTCGGTGCCTGGCGTGAGCCCCAGTTCCGCCAGCGGGATGGATCCATTGCCGCCGGTCCGCGCCAGCACCGTCCACTGGCCGAACGGCCGCGCGATGTCCAGCTGGTAGAGCGACACCACCTCGCGCTGGTCGGCGTCGAAGGGACGGGGGCCGGAGCCGCTGAGCTCGGTGGCGGCCATGGCGAGGAGCGCGGAACGGGACGGGTCCACGTCGTACGCCTGCCCCGGGCGGGTAAAGAGCACCGGCGCCGTGCGGCGCCCCGCCTCCACGCGGTCCGTCTCGTACACCTCGGGCCGGTCGGTGAGCATGAGCACCGCACCGGTCAGCGTGGTGAGGGTCGCCGCCTTGTAGCCGTCCGGCTGGCGCAGCTCGATGTGGTCGGGGTCGTTCCGCCAGACGACGTTGTTGAAGGAATTGTACTGGGCAAAGGAGCCGTAGCCGAAGCCGTCGTCACCCACGCGCACGCCATCCACCAGCCCGATGAGCTCGGGCCGGATGCCCCAGCAGGCCAGCAGGTACACGTCCCAACCAATCGCGGCGCGCACCCGCTCCACCACGCCCCGGAACACCGCCGCGCGGTCGAGTCCCAGGCTGGTGTAGTAGTCCGCGTAGCTGTTGTAGCCCTCGTACCGGAGGTGCCGGAGGGCGTCGAGCTTGAAATAGGTCCAGCCCATGGCGCGGAGCACCCGATACACCGGAGACACGAGCGTATCCATTGCCGCGGCCGAACTCCCGTCCATCACGAAGCCCACCCAGTTCCCCCACGCGGGGGTGCCGTCGGGCGCCCGGACAAACCACGCAGGGTGGGCCGCCGCCGCCGGCCGGTCGTGGAATGCCACGTTGGTCCAGATCCCCGGCTCGAGCCCGCGGGCGCTGATCGCTTGCCGGAGCGCGGGGAGCCCCGCCGGGAACTTGGCGTTGGGGTTGAGCCAATGTTCCGGCAGGCCGATCGGGAGCTGCTGGTAGCCGTCGTCGATCTGGAGGTAGGTAAAGCCGAAGGGGCGGAGACGGGCGGCCAGGACATCCGCGGTGCGCGTGATGTCGTCGGCCGTCACCTTGTCGAAGTAGGCGTACCATGAGCTCCACCCCGCCACCGACGCCGGCCATGGCCGGTACTCCCGCGGCCGGTACTGCGCGAGCCCGCGGTGCCGCTGGTAGTAGCGGGGCCGGAACCGGAGCGTCACCTCGCCCCCCGACACGGTGAACCGGAACTCCGCGCGCGTATGCTGGGTCGGCACCGGCTCGACCGTCACCGTGGCGGGCTCGTCCACCGACAGCAGCCAGTCGCCGTGGCGGTCATACACCGCGCGGTTGAGCCGGTTGAACACCGGCCCCACGGCGTGCCGCACCACCCGGAGCCCGTCCTCGCGGGGCTCGGCCTCCACGGCGAACGCCTCGGCCGAACCGGAGAGCGTGCCGGTCAGGGTGAGGCGTCCCCGCGGCGCCGTCCACTTGAGCACCTGCGTCACCCGGCCGCTCGTGCTGTCCACGAGCTGGATGAACGTCGGCGGCTCCCCGGCGAGGTCGATCCTGGCCGACAGGATGACCTCCCCGTCGTACCGGAAGACGAGCAGCCGCCCCCGTGCCTCGAGGGTGGCGGCGGCGTTGGGCGGCTCGGCGGGGGCCTGCGCACGGAGCGCTGGAACCGGGGCCAGGGCCAAGGCGGCGAGCGCGAGGAGGGTGCGCGTCATCGCAGGTAGGTTGCGTCTCATCCCGGCGGATGGCAAGATGGTGGCCTCCCTCCCCGCGACGGGCGCGCATGGGCCTTAATCCACTCGACATCGCCAGCTTCGTTGGCTTCCTCGCCCTGCTCTTCGGCGTGTCCCTGGCGGCGGCCCGCAAGCGGCGCGACACCACCGAGGACTACTTCCTGGCGGGGCGCGAGCTCCGCTGGTGGCTGATCGGCATCTCGCTGATTGCCTCGAACATCTCGACCGAGCACTTTGTCGGGCTGGCCGGGCGAGGATACGAGATCGGGCTGGCCATCGCCAGCTACGAGTGGATGGCGGCGGTGACGATGGTGGTGGTGGCGCTCTACTTCCTGCCGCGCTTCCTGCGGGCCGGCATCTTCACCATGCCGGAATATCTCGAGTATCGCTACGACGGCCGGGCGCGCAGCCTCATGGCGTTCTTCATGATGAGCGCCTACGTGCTCGTTGCGCTTGCCACCGTCCTCTACAGCGGCGCGCTGGCGCTGGAGGCGGTCACCGGCCTCCCGCTCCTCCGCGGCATCTGGATCATTGGCGCCCTCTCGGGCATCTACGTCACGTACGGCGGGCTCCGCGCCGTGGTCTGGACCGAGCTCATCCAGGGCATCGCCCTCCTCCTCGGCGCCCTCCTCGTGTTCGTCCTGTCGCTTCACGCCGTCGGCGGATGGGATCGCTTCACGGAGCTCTCGGCGGGCAAGCTCCACACCGTGCTCCCCTGGAATGATCCCGAGATGCCGTGGTTGGCGGTGTTCGTGGGCGGGCTCTGGATCCCCAACCTGTTCTACTGGGGGCTCAACCAGTTCATCACGCAGCGCGCGCTGGCGGCGCGGAGCCTCTCGGAGGGACAGCGGGGAACGCTGTTCGCGGCGGGCATCAAGCTCACCATCCCCTTCCTGATCGTGATGCCGGGGATCATGGCCGCGTCGATCTTTCCCGGGAAGATCGGCAATCCCGACCAGGCCTTCCCGGTGCTGATTCGCGAACTGGTGCCGCCGGGGCTGCTGGGCGTGATGCTCGCCGCGCTCTTCGGCGCGGTGCTCAGCACCTTCGAGTCGCTGCTCAATTCCGCGGCGACCATCTTCAGCCTCGACATCTACCGCCGGCAGTGGCGTCCCGACGCCCCGCCGGCCGAACTCCTCCGCGTGGGGCGGCTCGCCACCCTGGTGCTCTTCCTGGTCGGGTGCCTCTGGGCGCCGATCGTCGGGCGGGCGCCGAGCGTCTTCCAGTACATCCAGATGTTCTGGGGGTTCATCTCGCCCGGCATCGTGGCGGCCTTCGTGGTCGGGATGCTCAACCCCCGGACGCCGCCTCGGGCGGCGCACGGCGCCATGCTCCTCGGCCTCCCCGTGTACGGCATCCTCCTCTGGTTCCTTCCCGGGGTGGCCTTCCTCCACCACATGGCGATCACCTTCGCGGCGGTCGTGGCCTACATGCTCTGGGAAACGGCACGCCACCCGCTGGCGGAGGCCCGGGTGCTGCCGGTCCAGCAGGGCATGGACCTGGCCCCTGCCCCGCACGCCCGCCTCCTTGGCGGGCTGGTGGTGGCGGGCGCGGCGATCCTCTATCTCTGGTTCTGGTAGCGGCATCGCCAAACGGGCGGTTGGCCCCCATATTCCGCGGCTGACGACGGGACCACCCCCTGTCCACATGGTGGAGTGCGGGACAGGGGGGGAAGAATGGAGAAAAGAGGAAGGAGAAGAGAGAAATGAGGGGCGGAAAGAGATAAGGAGAAAGGGTGGGCGGTGCGGTTTCGTGCTTTCGTCCTTTCGTGTCTTCGTGAAAGCGATTTTTGGGGAGCCTGGATGCCCGACGCGCTCGACAAGCTGACCGCCGCCCTGGCCGACCGCTACCGTCTCGAGCGCGAGCTTGGCGCGGGCGGGATGGCCACGGTGTACCTGGCCGAGGACCTCCGGCACGCCCGGCGGGTGGCGGTCAAGGTGCTCCGGCCCGAGCTGGCGGCGGTCATCGGGGCCGAGCGGTTCCTGAGTGAGATCAAGACCACCGCCAACCTGCAGCATCCGCACATCCTGCCGCTCTTCGACTCGGGGGAGGCCGACGGCTTCCTCTTCTACGTGATGCCCTACGTGGAGGGGGAGACGGTCCGGGACCGGATGACCCGGGAGAAGCAGCTGCCGGTGCAGGACGCGGTGCGGATCGCGAGCGAGGTGGCGAGCGCGCTCGACTACGCCCACCGGCACAACGTGATCCACCGGGACATCAAGCCCGAGAACATCCTCCTGCATGATGGCTCCGCGCTGGTGGCGGACT
>CAZNLY010000038.1:0-17651 GCA_964574295.1 uncultured Gemmatimonadaceae bacterium | reverse complement strand
GGCGGCGACGTTCTTCACCGAGTTCCGCAACCTCACCGCCACCGGCTACTGGTCGAGCAAGGCGGGGGTGGAGGATCTCCAGTACATCGGCAACACGGCGGTGGCCGAGTGGGTGGGCTGTCCCGAGCCCCAGCTCCGGAAGCTGGGCGTCAGCTACGGCGGAGCGGCATCATGAAGCAGCGCAAGCGACTGGGCGTGGGGTTCATCGGCAGCGGGTTCAACACCCGGTTCCACATGCAGGGGTGGCAGGGGGTGCGCGACGCCGATGTCCTCGGCGTGTGGAGCCCCAACCGCGCGAACGCCCAGAGCGCAGCCGCGTACGCGCGGCGCCTGGACGTGGGCCAGGCCAGGGCCTACCGCTCCATCGCGGAGATGGTTGCCGACCCGGCCATTGACGCCATCTGGCTCTGCGGCCCCAACCACGCGCGGATCGCGAACGTCGAGGAGATCACCGACACCATCGTGCGCGGGCGCGGGGAGCTGGTAGGGCTCGCCTGCGAGAAGCCGCTGGCGCGGACGGTCAAGGAGGCCAAGGCCGTCGCGGCGCTGGCGCGCTCCGCCCGCCTCCAGACCGGCTACCTCGAGAACCAGCTCTTCAGCCCGCAGGTGGAGCATGGCCGCACGCTCATCTGGGCGCGGGGAGCGGCCACCACGGGGCGGCCCTACCTGGCGCGCGCGGCCGAGGAGCACAGCGGCCCGCACATGCCGTGGTTCTGGCAGGGGCGGCTGCAGGGGGGCGGGGTGCTCAACGACATGATGTGCCACTCGGTGGAGGTGGTGCGGCACCTCCTCACCAAGCCGGGCGAGTCGAGGAAGTCGGTGCGGCCGGTGGCGGTGACGGGGCGGATCGCGAGCCTCAAGTGGAGCCGGCCGGAGTATGTGCGGCGGTTGAAGCGCGCCATGGGCGCGTCGGTGGACTACGCGCGGCACCCGGCGGAAGACTTCGCGAGCGTCACCATCGAGTTCGAGACCAGCGACGGCCACACGGTGTTCGGCGAGGCCACCACGTCGTGGAGCTTCGTGGGCGCGGGGCTCCGCCTCTCGGCGGAGCTGCTGGGCCCCGAGTACTCGATGAGCTGGAACACCCTCGACAGCGGGCTCAAGCTCTTCTTCAGCCGCGAGGTGCGGGGCAAGGAGGGGGAGGACCTGGTCGAGAAGCAGAACGCGGAGCAGGGGCAGATGCCGGTGGTGGCCAACGAGCCGATGGCGTACGGGTACGAGGCCGAGGACCGGCACTTCGTGCGGGTGTTCCTGGGGCTCGAGGAGCCGCTGCTCACCTTCCGGGATGGGGTAGAGGTGGTGCGGACCCTCATGGCGGCCTACATGAGCGCCGAATCGGGCAAGACCGTCCGCTTCCCGCCGAGGAACCTCGACCGGTTCGTGCCGAAGGTGGCCAAGGGGACGTGGAAGGGGTAGTCCACCGTCCTCACCCCCTGTCCCCCTCTCCGGCTGATCGAGAGGGGGGAGGCGACCACCAGGAATGTGACGAGCGGAGGGAGGAGAGAGGGGCGGAAGGAGAAACCAGAAAGGTGGGGCGCCCTTCACGCAGCGCCCCTCCATTCTGTGCATTGCTTCACCAATCCTATGGACTGCCGGCAGCGCTAGCCAAGCTCAGCTGGCTCGCCACAGGCGCGAATTCCCCAGCCGAATCCAAGGCCCTGCCAATGAAGAAACAGGCATGCTGGTAACCCGATCGCCATAACCACGCAGTCCAGAAGCCAAGTCGCCGCAACTAAGACCTGCCACCGGAACATCTCCGAAGCTGGTTCACGTCTCCGCGGTTGCAATGTAAGCCCAGCTGAGCGTGAAGAGTAGAATCGGTATGTTCCCATGGGGGCTCTTGATCCCAGGACGAGCGAAAGCGTAGCCAGTATTCCCAATTGCGAACACATATGCGGCCGTCGCCTCAAGCGGGGTTCCGGATGCCCCAAGCTGGTTGTAGGCCGCCACTGCGGCTGCACACGTGGCCGAATCCGTGACCAACTGAATGTTACCGCTTCTCGCCCAAGGATGACCCGCAGCCACCGCAGATGTCGAATCCGAGAATCTGAAGATGCCGCTGGTCAATCGGGCAAATTTGGATGCGCTGTCAGGTTGCGTAAGGCACGGCGACGATTGTGCCTGCGCACTGACCGCCGCTCCCGCAAGAATGAGCGCCCCCATGAGCGCGGACTTGATTGGCATCATACTTCCCCCTTCCGGGAGTCCTCGCGTGTCGCGAGTAGTTGCGGCTTCGAGGATGGGACAAGTGCCAGCTTACAACTTCCAGCGCCTCGGGGATAATCTTGGGTCTGGCCCCAGGCCGTTACAGGATCCACACTGGATGGCCAGCAGTATATGGCGATGGGGTCAATGGCGCACATCAATCGACCCGCTCCCCCTGCACCCTGCGACGCAATATAGTCCTTTTCGCTGGGCCCCGGGGGAACGATGCGGATACTGTCTGGGTGAGTTGGGACACCAGACTCTGGCGGACACTCGGAATCGGAAATACTCTCCCAGCCTGGGTAATCGAACGGCACGAACGGATGCGTGTGCCCTTGGCCCTTCCTCGTCCAGCCCGGCGGCGGCTCCGGGGGCCAGTAGGGAACACCACAGCGGGTGGCACCAGGAATGAGATATGTTTTTGAAACGCAATACCCGCTCGGATCACAGTCTACCGTCCACCACCATTCCCTCCGTTCGCTACGGTTTGGCGTATAAGATGACGTCCATGCCGAGTTCATTGCATCGAGCAGCGGGTATTTGTTGAGTATTGAATCGTTCGTAACTTGGCACAGGACTCGGACATGAACGCTCTCACTCTTCACCTCACCGTTGACGAGGGCCGTGACCTTCATCGTGCCCGAAACGGCAATACTCTTGGTGCACGCCGTCACTCCGGCCGAGCACGGTGCTGAGGCCGTGCCGCTGTCTGGTGTCCACTGCCAACTCTGCACGGTGAACGGCAACTTGTAGGGATAGACGCTATCGGGAGTTCCAGAGGCCGTGAAGGTCACGCTCATGCCACTGGTCACCACGTAGCGAGAAGGCCTCAGCTTCAGCTGCATGTCGATGGGCGTCAGCGTGATCGCCTGGGCGCCGCCGCTGTAGTAGTAGCACGGCGTGTAGGGATAGAACCCGCAAGCCGGCGGAGAAGCTCCCGGATAGCCGGATCCCCGGGTCGCCTGGCCAGTGCCATGGAGCTTGATCGGCGTTGTCCGCACGGGGCCGTTGCAGGCTGTGCCGACGGGAACGGTGCCGACGTACGAGTACCAGATCTGTACCATGCCGTAGCAGTTGTTGGTCTGTAGGCCCTGATTCCCGCCAGCCGGTGGAATCGTACCGACCAACGTCCCGGGATGCAGACAATTGTCGAACACTTGGATGTCGCCGCTCACCGACACGTAGGCGATCGTCGGATTGGTGAAAGTCGGCAGGCTGGTCACGGTGTTGATCGAGTACTGCGCCGGTCCGGGAAGCGACGCCTGTACGGCCGCCGCTGCGAACATCGGGCGGGCCGGTGCTTCGACCGCCTCGGGCTCGTCATTGGCAACCGTATCGACGCAGCCTGCGAGCGCGCCGAGAGCCAGTGCTGCCATCCATGACCTACGCGAGCGACACCAAATTCATGCCTGCGCCCCCCTTGTGGGATTTGGTGCGTGCATCAGCCGGTCCAGTGATAAAGGTGCGCCAAGTGCCCAGCCATAGGGGCGGGTCGCTTGCGGTCGGCCGGCGAGTTGAGGGGCTCAAGAACACCAACAGGGGGGAGCCAAGCACGTAAGTGGAGACTAGTATATGGTGGAATCTGGTGTCAACAGCAATCGAGGAGCTTCCCTCTCACGCAAACCGTGAAGCACCGGCAAAGCTATCATGCAGCCCTTCGCGCTGGAGAATCGCGGCCGACATCATTTCTTCCGAACTGGTAACCGTTGGGCTTCCTGCCGCGAGGCTGGGGTGAACGTGGCTCATACCAAGAGCGGGAACGGCGGTACCAGGATCGTCCTTGCGCTCCTAATCGTGGTGCTCCACGCCAGGCCCGCCCTCGCCCAAGGCCCGCGGGTGTCGTTCCCGGAGCCGGTTTCGGCCCCGATGCCCTTGCCCGCCGACAGCGGCTCGATTCCCCAGACCCACTGGGTGCGGGGTGCCGTGATCGGAGGCGCAACGTTGGGGCTCCTGTCCGCACTGCTTGCGGCGGGCCTCTGCAGCTTCAACGAGACTGGCGAGAACTGCACGGCGGAAACGACGGGAGCCTTCTTCATCGGTGCTGCACTCGGCGCAGGCATCGGTGCCTTCATCGGCGCGCGCTTCCCCAAACACCCCCAGCCCACAGAGCCGGCGACGACCGACTAGGGACTTTTCTCCTTTCTCCTTCCGCCCCTCTTTTCTCCCTTCTCTTTTCTCTTTTCTCCGTCCTAAAGCGCCCACCCCTTCCTGTACCCCGGCATCGTCCACTCCGCCGGCAGCTGCATGTTGGTCACGTCGCCGGTGGCGGGGTTGATCTCCAGCGTCTGCCCCGCGCGGATGGCCAGGCAGCCCAGGAGCACCATCTCGGTGAGGCCGCCCGCGTGGCCGTCGAAGGTCGAGTTGGCCGGTGGCCCGCCCTTGCACGCCGCGATCCACTCGTCGTACACCCCCTTCGACCGCTCGTACACCTTGGCCGGCGGGTTGGCCCGCACCTCGGCGTCGCGCTTGGGATCGAGCAGCACGGGATCCTCCCCGTACATCCCCGCGAGCAGCGCCCCGTCGTCGCCCACCCACATCTGCCCGCCGATGTCGCTCGGCGGCCACTCCATCGTGATCGGCAGCCCCACCGGCTGCGGCGGACGCAGGTCCCCGTCGCGCCAGACCACCTTCACCGCCGGCCGGTTGCCCTTGGCGGGGAACTGGTACTCCACCCGCGTCATCTTGGGCGCCGTCTCGCTGTAGCGCTGCGTGGCCTCCGGCACGATCCGCGTCGGGTAGCCGAGGTCGAGGATCCAGTACGCCGCGTCCATCCCGTGGCAGGCCATGTCACCCAGGGCGCCGGTGCCGAAGTCCCACCACCCGCGCCACTTGAACGGCAGGTAGGCGGGGTTGTAGGGGCGCTCCGCCGCCGGGCCGAGCCAGAGGTTCCAGTCGAGGGTTAGCGGGGGCGCGTGCAGGTCGGTGGGCCGCTCGAGCCCCTGGGCCCAGATCGGCCGGTTGGTCCAGTACTGCACCTCACGCACCGTCCCGATGACACCTGCCTCAATCCACTCGCGGAGGACCCGGACCCCGTCGCCGGCGTGACCCTGGTTCCCCATCTGGGTGGGCACCTTCGACTTCGTGGCCTGGGCCCGCACCGCCCGCACCTCGCCCAGCGTGCGCGCCAGCGGCTTCTGGCAGTAGGTCGGCTTGCCGAGCCGGAGCGAGAGCAGCGTGGCGGCGGCGTGGCTGTGGTCCGGCGTGGAAACCGTCACCGCGTCGATGTTCTTTCCTTCCTTGTCGAACAGCTCGCGATAGTCGCGGTACTTCTTCGCGTCGGGGTACTTGCGGAAGGTGTCCTCCGACTGCTTCAAGTCCACGTCGCAGAGGGCGTAGATGTTCTCGCCGGAGACGCCCTTCACGTCACTCTCCCCCATCCCGCCCACCCCGATGCACGCCATGTTGAGCTTGTCGCTCGGCGCCGTGTAGCCGGGCCCGCCCAGCACGTGGCGGGGGACGATGGTGAAGGCGGTGCTCGCCGCGGCGATCCCTTCCACGAACTCGCGCCGGGTGGTCGTGGTGGTCATCGGGAGGTCCTTGAGGCCAAGGTGGAGGCCCGCGCGCTCCCGGGCCGGAAGAGGAAGGCAAAGACCAGCAGGATGACGAGCGCGCCCACCGCCGGCACCTGCCAGATGGCGTGCCAGTCGTGGCCGCCATCGGCGGCGTAGCGCTGCACCACCCGCCCCGACGCCCAGGCGCCGATCAGGTAGCCGACACCCTGCGTGAGGAAGGCCAGAAAGCCCTGCGCGGCGGCGCGGATCTTCGGGCCCGCCTGCTCGTCGGTGTAGATCTGGCCGGTCACGAAGAAGAAGTCGTAGCAGATCCCGTGGAGCAGGATGCCGGCATAGAGCATCCACACCCCAGGGCCGGTGTTGCCGTTGGCAAAGAGGAAGTACCGCGCCGCCCAGGCCAGCATGCCGAGGAGGAGGATGCGCCGCACGCCGAGCCGGGCCAGGAACCAGGGCAGCAGGAGCATGAAGCCGATCTCGGACATCTGCCCCAGCGTCATCTTGCTGGCCGGCTCCGCCAGGCCGATTTCATTCAGGAAGAGGTTGGTGAAGGCGTAGTAGAACTGGAGCGGGATGCAGAGCAGGAACGACCCGACCACGAAGGTGGCAAAGGAGCGGTCCTTGAGGAGCGCCAGCGCGTCGAGGCCCAGCACGTCGCGCACGCTGAACGGCTTGCCCGCGGCGTGGGGCGGGGTGTGGGGCAGCGCCAGGCAGAAGAGGCCGAGCACCACGGAGGCGCCCGCGGCGAGCCGCATCGGGGCGGCGGTGGCCTCCAGGCCCATCCGGCCCACCACCAGCCCCGCCACGATCCAGCCGATCGTCCCCAGCACGCGGATTGCGGGAAACTCCTTGCCCGGATCCTTCACGTGGTCGAAGGCGATCGAGTTGGTGAGCGCCAGCGTCGGCATGTAGCAGAGGCCGTAGCCGATGAGCGCGGGGTAGAAGGCGCCGAAGGTGGTGCGGGTGGAGGCGTAGTAGAGGAGGGCGGCGCCCATCAGGTGCAAGAGCGCCAGGATCCGCTCGGTGGCAAAGAAGCGGTCGGCCACCATCCCCACGAAGAAGGGCGAGACGATGGCCGCGATGGCCAGCGCCCCGTAGGCCAACCCGATCTCCTCTCCCTGGAACTGGAGCGTGGTGCCGAGGTAGGTGCCCATCGTCACGAACCAGGCGCCCCAGATGAAGAACTGCAGGAACATCATCACGGAGAGCCGCGCCTTGACGCCGCTCACGGCAGGACCCGGAGCTTGATGCTGCGGTAGGCCACGCGGTCGCCGTGGTCCTGCAGGGCAATGTGCCCGGTGGCCGCCTTCCCGAAGCCGGGCCACTTGGCAAACTTGCTCGCCGCCACCTTGGCGTTGAAGTCGGGGCTGCCCAGCACATACTGGGCGGCGAGGGTGCCATTGAGCCAGTGCTGGACGCTGTCCCCCTTCACCACGATGCGGGCCTGGTTCCACTGGCCCGGTGCGCGCTCCAGCCCCTCGGGCGACGGGTACAGGCCGTACACCGCCGCCGCCGCGGTAAGGCGCGACAGCCCGTCGCGGTGGCCCTCGTCATCGAGCACCTGGTACTCGGGCCCCGTCATGTAGCTGAAGCTGTCGGCCTCCGTCACCCAGTACATGATCCCGCTGTTCCCCTTGGGGGCGATCATCCACTCGAGGGACAGCTCGAAGCGGGCGTACTGGCCGTCGGTGATGAGGTCGGCGCCCTCGCCCACGCGGGTGAGCGCCCCGTCCACCACCTGCCAGCCGGCGGGGACCGTCGTCATCTGGTAGCCGCGCCAGCCCTTGGTGGTGGATCCGTCGAACAGCAGGGTCCAGCCGGCAGCCTTCTCGGCCGCGGTCAGGGTGTTGGGCTGCTGGGCAGGGGCCTGCGCCCGTGCGGGAGCGGCCCGGCCCAGGAGGCCCAGGGCCGCGAGGCCGGCGGCCACGCCGCGGAAGAGCATGCGTCGCATCATCCTGTCCGGTCGAGGGAAATGGCGGGAAAACGAGCCCCGATAGATTGCCACCGGGGGAACCGCGCCGCAAGCACCGGGACTGGTGCGGGGGGCGGCCGCGGTGCATACTCCCCCGTCCCCCAACCCCGTGACGGAGTCCGCATGCGCCCGAGCCTCTCCCTCCTTGCCCTGGCGGCGCTGGCCGCCTGCCAGCCCGCCGCGCCCACGGTGGATGTCGCCGCCGAGGAGGCGGCCATCCGCGCGCAGGTGGCGGTGTTCAACGCCGGCCTCGCCGCCTACGACGACTCCGCCATCGTCAGCATCTACGCCCCCGACGCGGTGCTGATGCCGCCCAACCAGGAGCGGCTCACCGGCACCGACGCCATCAGCCAGAGCTTTGCCGGCCTCGAGCCGCTCAAGGCCGTGCTCGTCGTGACCCCGGTGGCCATTGCCATTGCCGCCTCGGGCGACGTGGCCGTCGAGGAAGGCACCTGGACCTACAGCATGCCGATGCCGGACGGGAGCACCTACAACGACAACGGGAAGTACCTGGTGGCGTGGAAGAAGGTCAACGGCACCTGGCTGGTATCGCACGATATCTGGAACAGCAGCCAGGCGCCGCCGCAGGCCGCTGCGCCGGCCCAGTCCACGCCCTAGCGGGGCCCTTCGCGGGGGAGGTTCCCTCCCCTACTTTCCCGGAGGCGCCGGAGCGGATGCGGGTCGCCGACCCCATCCGCTCCCGGCTTTTCCGTGAGGCCGCATGACCCCCTGGGTGGCCCGGCTGATCTTCCTCAACGTGCTGATGTACGTGCTGGTCCTGGTGGTGCCGGGGCTGGGCGACGCGCTGATGCTGGTGCCCGCGCTGCTCCTTTCCCGCCCGTGGACGCTCGTCACGTACATGTTCCTGCACGGCGGGCTGGGGCACATCTTCTTCAACATGCTCGCGCTCTTCTTCTTCGGGCCCCGGCTCGAGGCGCGGCTCGGCAGCCGCCGCTTCCTGCTGCTCTACCTGACGGCCGGGATCAGCGGCGGGCTCCTCTCCTTCACCAACCCGATGATCGGCGTCATCGGCGCCTCGGGCGCGGTGTATGGCGTGATGTTCGGCTACGCCCACTACTGGCCGCGGGACGAGGTGCTGATCTGGGGGCTCTTGCCGGTGCAGGTGCGGTGGATGGTCATCGCGCTCACCGCCATCTCGCTGGTGTCGGGCTTCGGCGGCGCCGGCGACGGCGTGGCGCACTTTGCCCACCTGGGCGGGTTCGCGGGAGCGTGGCTCTACCTCAAGCTGCTCGATGAGGGGCGGGGGCGGCGGCAGTTCCACGCGCGGGCGGTGGGGCTGGCGTACGCGAAGCGGGACACCGAGGCGGGGGCGCTGGCCCGCTGGACGCAGATCCCGCGGGACCAGCTCCACCCGGTCAACCGCGAGGAGCTCGACAGGGTGCTCGACAAGATTCAGCGGGAGGGGACGGCCAAGCTGACCGAGGGGGAACGGGAGTTCCTGGAGCGCTTCAGCGCGCGGGGAGAGGGCTAGCCAAGAAACCTTCATTCCGCCTCCATTTGCCCTTCACGGTACCCATACCTACCTTCCGACCATGCTCGGGCGTCTCCTGTCCTCCGGCCTCCTCCTGCTCCTCACCGTCCAGTACGCCACCCTGGGCGGAGAGTTCGAGTGTGGGCAGAGCCACGATCAGGCGGCGACGGCCGCCGAGGCGCCGCATCACGAGATGCCCGCGGACTCCGGGCCCTGTCCCGGCAATGCCCCCACCGGCTCCTCGCATCATTCGTCACGCGACTGCATGGCCATGGCGGGGTGCACCGTCGTCACCCTCCGTCCCACTGCCGAATTTCCGTTCGCGGCGCTTGCCCCGGCCTGGAACCCGCCGACCCAGCCGGACGTGGCGCTCCGGTCCATCACCATTCCCCCGGACACACCCCCTCCCATCGCCTGATCCTCGCGGTCCCTGACACCGCCGCGCCGCCCTTTGGTGCGCGCGGCCACACGCGAACCAGGATCAGGACATGCACAACCCAACCCCCGACCGGGGGCGTCGCCCTGCATGGCGGACTGCCGCCCTGCTCGCATTGCTCATCCTGCCCGCTTCCGCCGCCTCCCTCGCGGCGCAGGAGGCTGGTGCCCCGCTGACCATCGGCGAACTCTACCGCGCGGTGGACAGCCTGAGCCCCCGGATTGCCGCATCCCGCGCCGCTGCGGCGGCCGCGAGCGCCCGCGTCCCGGGCACCCGCCGCCTCCCCGACCCGAACCTGCAGCTCGCCACGATGTACCGGCAGCTTCCCGGCTTCGACCTCGAGCCTCCCCTCGGCATGAACCAGGTCCAGCTGACGCAGATGCTCCCGATCCCGGGAACCGGGAAGCTGGGCCTGGCGGGCGACGTCGCCCAGGCGCGCGCCGACGCGACCGCGACCGCCATCGGCGAGTCCATCTGGGAGCAACGCGCCCGCGCCGCGATGGCGTTCTACGATCTCTACCAGGCGGACGGCACGCTGGTGGTGATGCAGGAGACGCGACAGGTGCTCGAAGCGCTCTCGGCCACGGTCAGCGGGATGTACGCCGTCGGCGAGGTGCGGCAGGCCGACGTGCTGCGCGCGCAACTCGAGGTGGGGCGCATGACCGGCCAGGTGGTGGAGATGGGCGCGATGCGCCGGACGATGGCGGCCCGGCTCAACACCGTCCTGGCCCGTCCCGCGGCCGCCCCCACGGGCGTCCCGGTCCTCCCGGCATTCCCCGACACGCTGCCTCCGCCGGACTCCCTCGTGACCTGGGCGCTCGCATCGCGCGCGATGCTCCGGGCCGGCGAGGACAACCTGCGCGCCGCCGAGGCGGCGACCACACTGGCGGAGCGCGAGATCTGGCCCGACCTGGAGCTCGGCGTCGGCTACGGCTGGCAGCCGATGAGCGGCGGGGGCACCGAGCAGATGCTGAGCGTGATGGTCGGGGCCACGGTGCCCCTCTGGGCCGGCAGCCGCCAGCTCAAGATGCGCGACGAGGCCGCCGCCATGCGCGCCGAGGCCGCCGACGAACTGGAGGCGATGCGGGCCGACACCCGCGGCCGTGTCGCGGAGCTCGCCGCGGAGCTGGACCGGGTGCGGGAACTCCGCGCCATCTATGCGCGCACGCTCCTTCCCCAGGCGGAGGCCACGGTGGCGTCCGCTCGCTCCGCATACCAGGTGGGGAATGTGGACTTCATGACCCTGCTCGATGCGGTGATGACCGCCTACGACTACCGCGCCCAGATCCTCCGGCTCGAGGCCGAGCAGGGGAAGGCGCTCGCCGAGCTGGAGATGGTCACCGGGCGGCCCCTGGTGGCCACCGTCACCGACCCCGACCCTGTCGCGCCTGGAGGCGCACCATGAACACCCCTCCCCTCCCATCCGCCGGCTCCGCCGCTCCGCGGCGCCTGATCGTTGCCGGCGCGACCCTGCTGGCCGTCGCCGCCGTGGTGTTGGTGGTGGTTCGCGCCACGCGCGCGCCGGCCGCGCCGGTTGCGACACCGGAGTCACACGTGCACGGCGCCGCGGAGGCGGACAGCGCCCGCCCGGTCATGCTCACGGCGGCGGAGGCGGCCCGGATCGGCGTCACCTTCGCCGAGGCCGTCGCCGGCCCAATGGCCCGCGAGGTCCGTACGGTCGCCCAGGTGACCTACGACGAGACGCGCGTGGCCGACGTCTCTCTGAAGCTGGACGGCTGGGTGGACCGGCTCTTCGTGAACATCACAGGCCAGCCGGTGCGACGCGGGGAACCCCTGCTCGAACTGTACTCGCCGATGCTGGTCAGCGCGCAGCAGGAACTGCTCATTGCGAAGCGGCTCGTCGCGGACGTCGCCGAGGGCACGCCGGCGGCCCGTACCGCCGCGGAGGATGCGCTGAAGGCCGCCCGCCGGCGACTGGCCTCCTGGGATGTCCCGCAGACGGTCGTCGCGGAGGTCGAGGCCACCGGCGAGGTGCGGCGGAGCGTGCCGTTCCATGCGCCGGTCGGCGGTGTCGTGGTGGAGAAGATGGTCTATCCCGGGCAGCGGGTGATGGCTGGAGAGCGGCTCTTCCGGATCGCCGACCTGAGCCGGGTCTGGCTCGAGGGCGAAGTCTTCGAACCCGACCTCCTGACCGCCCAGCCGGGACTGGCGGTCTCGGCGGAGTTCCCCGCCCTTCCGGGCGTGCGGCGCGCGGGCCGGATCAGCTACGTGTACCCCACGCTGGACCCCGAGACCCGCACCGGCCGTATCCGGGTCGAGCTGGCCAACGAGGACCTGCTCCTCAAGCCCGGGATGTACGCCACGATCCGGTTCCGCGCCGTGGCGCGGCAGGCGCTGAGCGTGCCCCGCTCCGCGGTGCTCGCCACGGGGGAGCGCACCTTCGTGTTCGTGACCGACCCGGACGGGATGTTCACCCCGCGGGAGGTGACGACGGGCGCCGCGACCGACGACCGCGTCGAGATCCTGGCGGGGCTCGTGGCCGGCGAGCGCGTGGTGGCCTCCGGCACCTTCCTGCTCGACGCCGAGTCCAACCTCGGCGCCGCCATGGGCGGCATGGGGAGCATGCCCGGGATGGACGTGAAGGCGCCGGCGCCGGCCCCGGCCTCAGTCCCGGCCCCGGCCCCGGCGGATGGAGGGCACGATGCTCACCAGAATCATTGACTGGTCCCTCCGCAACCGCGTGCTCGTGGTGCTGGGCACGCTGGCGGCGGTAATCGCCGGCGGGTACGCGGTGCGTGCCACCCCCCTGGAGGCCCTCCCCGACCTGAGCGACGTGCAGGTCATCGTCCAGGCGGAGTTCAACGAGCAGGCGCCCCGGATTGTCGAGGATCAGGTCACCTATCCCATCGCCGCCGAGATGCTCAAGGTGCCGGGGGCGAAGGTCGTGCGCGGCTACTCCTACTTCGGCATTTCGTTCGTCTACGTGATTTTTGAGGACGGGACCGACCTCTACTGGGCGCGTTCCCGGGTCCTGGAGTACCTCACCGGCCTCAAGGGCCGCCTCCCGGCGGGGGTCACCCCGGTCCTGGGTCCGGACGCGACCGGACTCGGGTGGATCTACCAGTATGCCCTGGAGGACACGACCGGCCGGTTGACCCTGGCGGAGCTCCGTGCCCTCCAGGACTGGAACCTGCGCTACGCCCTCACGGCGGTGCCGGGCGTCGCGGAGGTGGCCTCGATCGGGGGGTTCGAGAAGCAGTACCAGGTGGATCTCGACCCCGCCAGGCTCCTGGCCTACCGGGTGCCCATCACCGCGGTGATGACCGCCATCCAGAACGCCAATGCGGACGTCGGCGCCATGGTGGTGGAGCTCACCGAGCGGGAGTACATGGTGCGCGGGCTCGGGTACCTCAAGAGCCTGAGCGACATCGAAAACGTCGTGGTCGGCGCCACCCGGAGCGGAACGCCTATCCGCGTGGCCGAACTCGGCCGCGTCAGTGTCGGTCCCGCGGTGCGCCGTGGCATCGCCGAGCTCGACGGTCGCGGCGACGCCGTCGGCGGCATCGTCATCATGCGCATCGGCGAGAACGCGCTCAGCACCATCGAGCGGGTCACGGCGCGACTCGCCGAGGTACAGGTGGGGCTCCCCAAGGGCGTCGTGATCAGGCCGGTCTACGATCGGAGTGATCTCATCCGGCGCGCCATCGCCACCCTCCGCGAGAAACTGCTGGAGGAAAGCCTCATTGTGGCGCTGGTGTGCGTGCTCTTCCTCCTCCACGCCCGGTCCGCGCTCGTCGCCATCCTCACCCTGCCGGTGGGAATCCTCCTCGCCTTCGTCGCGATGCGCGCCATCGGGGTCGGGGCCGATATCATGTCCCTCGGCGGGATCGCCATCGCCATCGGGGCCATGATCGACGCCGCGATCGTGATGATCGAGAACATGCACAAGCACCTCGAACGCGCGGTCGAGGCCAAGTACCGGGTCGCGGGCCAGTCCGAGCCCCCGGCGGCCTACTCCACGGACCTCCTCTCCCCCCAGGAGCGCTGGGCCATCGCCGGCCAGGCGGCCCGCGAGGTGGGCCCGGCGCTCTTCTTCTCCCTGCTGATCATCACCGTCTCCTTCGTGCCGGTGTTCACCCTGGGCGGGCAGGAGGGCCGGCTCTTCCATCCCCTCGCCTTCACCAAGACCTTCGCGATGGCGGCCGCCAGCCTGCTCGCGGTCACGATGGTGCCCGTGGCGATGGGGTTGTTCGTCCGGGGCACGCTGCGCCGGGAGCGCGCCAACCCGGTCAACCGGGTGTTGGTAGGGTGGTACCGGCCGATGATCACCACCGTGCTCCGCCATCGATGGGGCGTCGTGACGGCCGCCGGGCTGATGGTGCTGCTCAGCTGGATCCCGTGGCAGCGCCTGGGGAGCGAATTCATGCCCCCGCTGGACGAGGGCACGATCCTCTTCATGCCCACGACCCTTCCGGGCATCAGCGTGGCGCGCGCCCGCGAGGTGCTCCGGATCCAGGATCGGATTCTCAAGGACTTTCCCGAGGTGGAGCACGTCTGGGGCAAGGCAGGCCGGGCCAACACCGCCACCGATCCGGCCGGGCTCGACATGATCGAGACGACCATCACCCTCAAGCCGCGGTCGGCCTGGCGGCCCGGCCTGACCGTGGAGCGTCTTGTGGCCGAGATGGATTCGGCGGTGCGCCTGCCCGGCACCAGCAACGCGTGGACGATGCCGATCAAGGGCCGCATCGACATGCTGGCCACCGGCATCCGCACGCCAGTCGGGATCAAGATCTTCGGCCCCGACCTGGGCGAACTGGAGCGCCTGGGACGGGAGGTGGAGGCCGCGGTGCGCACCGTGCCCGGCACCCGAAGCGCCTTTGCCGAGCGGGCGGTGTCGGGGTACTACCTCGACATCGACATCGACCGCGCCGAGGCGGCGCGTCACGGCCTCAACGTGGGCGACGTGCAAACCGTCATCGCCACCGCCGTCGGCGGCATGACGGTCACCCAGACGGTGGAGGGCCGTGAACGATACGGCGTGCGGATCCGCTACCCCCAGGAGCTGCGCGACTCGCCGGAGCGGCTCGCCTCGGTGCTCATTCCGGTGAGCCACGGCCTGGGTTCCGCCTCCGGATCCGGCGCCGCGATGGACGCCGGCATGGGCGCCGCAGGACCGGGGGCGCCCGAGACCTTTGTGCCGCTCGGCCAGATCGCCACGATCCGGCAGGAGGCGGGTCCGATGGTGGTACGGACCGAGGGCGCGCGGCCCACCGCCTGGGTGTACGTGGACGTGGAGGGCCGCGACATCGGAAGCTACGTCGGGGAGGCGCAGCAGGCGGTGGCCAGGGCCGTGACCATGCCGCCCGGCTATACCCTCGTCTGGAGCGGTGAATACGAGTACATGCAGCGCGCCGCGGCGCGGCTCACGGTCGTCGTGCCCGCCACGCTCGCCATCATCTTCCTGTTCCTGTACCTCAACTTCGGCCGGGTCGGCGAGTCGCTCATCGTGATGCTGTCGCTCCCCTTCGCCCTCGTCGGCGGCCTCTGGTTCCTCTGGTTCCTGGGGTACAATTGGTCGGTCGCCGTGGCCATCGGGTTCGTGGCGCTGGCCGGCGTGGCGGCCGAAACGGGGGTCGTGATGCTCATCTACCTCGACCATGCGTGGGAGTCCCGTCGGGCCGGCGGGCGCCCGCCGACCGCGCAGGACCTCCACGACGCCATCGTGGAAGGCGCGGTGGAGCGCGTGCGGCCCAAGCTGATGACCGTCACCGCCATCATGGCCGGCCTCCTTCCGATCCTCTGGGGCACCGGCGCGGGAGCCAGCGTCATGCGACGGATCGCCGCGCCGATGATCGGCGGGATGGTGAGCAGCACCGTGCTCACGCTGCTGGTCATTCCCGCCATCTATTCCCTCTGGAAGCAGCACGAAACGCGGGTGGCGCCATGACCGGGCACGCCCACCACGGGGCCCATCGCGCCGATGCACACGAGGCGCCACCGGCCCACGACCACGCAGCGATGATGGCCGACCCGGCCATGGCCCTGGCCATGGAGCGCGACATGCGGCGGCGCTTCTGGGTGGCGCTCGTCTTCACTGCGCCCGTCACCTTCCTGGCGGGTCATGTGCCCGGCGTGCCCATGCTGATCCACCCCCCGCTCGCGAACTGGCTGGCGCTGGGGCTCTCCCTGCCGGTGGTGTGGTGGGCCGGGTGGGTCTTCATCGCAGGGAGTTGGTACGCCCTGCGTCGCCGCACGCTCGACATGTCGGTGCTCATCGCCACGGGCGTCCTCGCCGCCTGGCTGGCGAGCGTGTACCTCACCCTGATCGGACAGCCGGTGGCGTACTACGAGGCGGCATGCATGCTGGTCACCTTCGTGCTCTTCGGCCATTGGATGGAAGTCCGGTCGCGCCGGGGCACCTCCGACGCGCTCCGCGCCCTGTTCGACCTGGTGCCCCCGACGGCGCGGGTGCTCCGGGACGGTCGCGAAGTCGAGGTGCCGACCGAGGAGGTCAAGGTAGGCGACCTGCTCCGGCTCCGCCCCGGCGACAAGATTCCGGTCGACGGGCGCCTGACCGAGGGCACGACCGACGTCGATGAGGCGCTGGTGACCGGCGAGAGCCGGCCCGTGCGCCGGGGGGTGGGCGATGCCCTCGTGGGCGGCGCCAGCAATGTCACCAGCGCGGTGACGATGCGGGCCACGAACGTCGGCAAGGACACCGTGCTCGCCCACATCGCCGGGCTGGTCGCCCGGGCCCAGGCGTCGAAGGCGCCCCGCCAGCGCCTCGCGGATCGCGCCGCCGGGGTGCTGGTCGTCGTCGCCGTGGGCGCCGGCCTCGTCACGTTCCTGGGGTGGTCGCTCGTCGCGGGCGCGCCGTTCCTCACCGCCCTCACCTTCGCCATCTCGGCGGTCGTGGTCGCCTGCCCCGACGCGCTCGGGCTCGCCACGCCGACGGCCGTTGCGGTCGGCACCGGGCTCGGGGCCCGCCACAATATTCTCATCAAGGACGCCGCCACCCTCGAAGCCCTGAGCCGGCTCGACACGGTGGTCCTCGACAAGACCGGCACCCTGACGGAAGGGCGCCCCACCATGACGGACCTGGTCCCGGCGGAGGGAGGGGATCCAGACGCGCTCCTGGCCCTCGCGGCGGCCGTGGCCGGCCTCTCCACGCACCCCCTGTCCCAGGCGTTGGTTCGCGCGGCCCGGGCACGAAACCTCGCTCCGCCCGGCGCGGCGGGCCTCGTCAACCACAGCGGCAAGGGACTCGAGGCCCGCGTGGACGGGCAGGTCGTCCTGCTCGGCAGCGCGGCGTTGCTCGAGGAGGCAGCCGTGGACCCTACCCCCCTCCAGGCCATCGCCGGAAACCTTGCCGCCCGTGGTCGCTCCCTCGTCTGGCTCGCACGGGGCGGCCAATTGCAGGGCGTCTTCGGCATCACCGACGCGATCCGGCCGACGTCGGCCACGGCGATCGCCTCCCTGCATGCCATGGGGATCACGCCCGTGCTGTTGAGCGGGGACCTGCGTCAGACCGCCGGACAGGTGGCCGCGGAGGTCGGCATCGAGCGCGTGTTTTCCGAGGTGCGGCCGGAGGGAAAGGCGGAACGGGTGGCGAGCCTGCAGGCAGAGGGCCGCTTCGTGGCGATGGTGGGCGATGGCGTGAATGACGCGCCCGCGCTCGCCCGCGCGGACATCGGCATCGCCATCGGGACGGGAACGGATGTTGCGATCGAGGCGGCACAGGTGGTGCTGATGCGCTCCGATCCCGCCGACATCGCCCGGGCCATTCGCCTGGGCAAGGCCACCGTGCGCAAGATGAAGCAGAACCTGGCTTGGGCGAGCGTGTACAACCTGCTCGCCATCCCTGTGGCGGCGGGAGTGTTCTACCAGTCCCTCGGGTGGTCACTCCGCCCGGAGGTGTCCGCCCTGCTGATGTCCGCGTCGAGTATCATCGTCGCCCTCAACGCGGTCGCGCTCCGCCGGACAAGGCTCTGAGCGGCGGGAGGGTTAGCCGGCGGCCGGCGCCGTCTCCTCGGCATAGCGGCGCCTGGCGTCGAGCCGGTCCACCCGCCACCC
>CAZNLY010000037.1:0-19044 GCA_964574295.1 uncultured Gemmatimonadaceae bacterium | reverse complement strand
TGCTCCCGGCGTCACGATAGTACCCGATGAGATAGGCGATTGTGACCACCGAGCCATCCCCCGGGGAAGTAGGTCTCGCAGCCCAATACGGCTCGCGTCCGATCTCATCAAACTGCCAGAAGCGAAGCTCGGGGGCGAAAGCCATGGCGAGGTTGTTTTCACAAAAGGTTGAGAGTCCGTCGCCATCGTGGTCAGTTTGGCCACCGCCTACGCAAGTCTCAGGGGTCGTCGCGCTACCTAGGAATACCCCCGGCGCATTCGGGTAGGGGTCGGGATCGACACACCCTGCCTTGCACAACGGGCGAATGACAAGGTCCGGCCCCGTGGCCGTATCTTGGTGGTCGTCAGGCGTACATGCGGAGGGCGCGAGCGCTTCTGCTAGAAATCTTCCAAGCGTCCGCATGTTGTTCTCCTGCGGTTGCTAGCGTAGCTTCAGCGAAAATGCGCCAGATCCTATGGCCGTTGCTGTAAGCGGATCCTGAGGTTGGTGTGAATCCTTCTTCAGAGTCTTTGAAAGGACTCTGGACTTCACTTGCCCACAGTACGCAGGAGCACCTAGGCGTCCTATGGACCCCCGCCGAGTCGGATCGCTGGCCGATGGCGTCTTCGCCATCGCGATGACGCTGCTGGTCCTCGAGGTCAAGGTCCCGGAGGTCGCCGAGCCCATCACCGGCGCGGGGATGGTGGACGCCCTCTTCGCGATCCTGCCCAGCGTCGCCGGCTACGTGGTGAGCTTCATCATCCTCGGCATGGTCTGGATCGGCCACCACAATCAATTCCATTTCATCCGGCGGGTGGACCGGGCACTGCTCTGGATCAACGTCCTCTACCTGCTCTGCGTCGCCTTCGTCCCCTTCGCCACCGCCTTCCTGACCCGGTACCTGCTCCAGCCGGCGGGGCTGCTCATCTACGGCGGCACGCTCCTGTTGGGTGGGCTCTCCCACTTCGCATCGTGGAGTTACGCCGTCAATCACGGGCTCGTGACGGAGGAGGTCACCCCCGAGGTCGCCGAGATGTTCCGGGAACGGATCTCGATGGGCATCGCCGTGTACCTCGCCGCCACCCTGGTCGGCGCCTTCTTCCCCAAGATCGGCCTGGTGCTCTTCGCCAGCATGCCCGTCCTGTACATGCTTCCTTCCCGCATCGATCCCCGCCTGGTCGAGGACGCCGCCCCCACCGAGTGACCCGCCGGGTGCCAGATTGACCCGGCCCTTCCCACCCCACTTGTCACGCTGACAGACGCCTCCTCCGAGGGTGTGTCAGGATGGCAACTTCTCGCTGGCACATCCGCTGCACTCCCCCTCCGCCGACGGGCCGCCCCCAGTGGCGCGCGGCCCGACACCCGACACCATCACAGTCCAGGAGGAGTGCACCATGTTGACGCTGACCCGCCGCCCCGCCCGCCTGCTCGAGGACGCCTTCTTCGGCTGGCCCTTTTCCGCGGAGGCCGACGGCACCCTGGCCGCCGTGTGGACCCCGGCCGTGGACGTCTTCGAGGACAAGGACCAGGTCCGGATCGTGCTCGAGATCCCGGGCGTGAATCCCGAGGACGTGAAGATCTCGCTCGAGCAGAACACCCTGACCATTTCCGGCGAGAAGAAGCAGCTCACCGAGGAGAAGACCGAGCGGGTGCACCGGTATGAGCGCACCTACGGCAGCTTCAGCCGGCGCTTCACCCTGCCGTCCACCGTCGAGGCCGAGAAGGTCACGGCCAAGGCCGAGCATGGCGTGCTCAGCATCGTGATCCCGAAGGCCGAGAAGGCCAAGGCGCGGGAGATCGCGGTGACGGTGGCGTAACGCGCGCCCCGCAGGACGACGACGCCCCTTCCCGGGAAGCCGGGGAGGGGCGTTGGCGTTTCGGGCGCTTGACGCCCGCTTGACTCGCTTGACCGGCGCTTGATGCCGCCGGCGCATCGTGGCCCCGTCCTCAACACGGAGCACACGATGCGCGCTACCCGCCTGATCCTCGCCCTGCTGGCCACCGCCACCCTGCCGGCCTGCACCGCCTACCGGACCATTCCGGATCCCGTGTCCACCCTTCAGGCCCCGAAGCCGGTCAAGGACGCCCGGGTCACGCTCCGTTCGGGCGAGCGCCTCGAGCTCGACTTCCCCCGGGTCGAGGGCGACTCCCTGAGCGGCTTCCTCTTCGGCGGCGAGCTCCGGATCGTGGCGCTGGCCGACGTGGCCCGGGTGGAAGTGCAGAAGATGAGCGCCGGCCGGACCGCCGGCCTGGTGCTGGGCCTGGCCGTGGTGGGCACCGCCGCCGCGGGCGCAGTGAAGGTCGGGGAGTTCGGCACCGGGCATTCCACCCCGAGCGCCACCGCCGCCTCGGCGCGGTAGGTGGCCCGCGGGTGGGGGTGCCTACCCCTCCCCCACCTCGAGCCCGGCGTCGATGGCAAACTTGGTGAGCCCGGCCACCGTGCGGATCCGGAGCTTCCGCATCAGGCTCTCGCGGTGGGTCTCCACCGTGCGGTGGCTGATCCCGAGCCGGGCGGCGATCTCCTTGTTGGTCTCGCCCTTCACGATGCCCAGCAACACGTCGCGCTCGCGCCCGGTCAGGGCGTCGAGCGCGCTCGTGCGCTGCGCCTCCTCGAGTTCACCCCGCACCGCCGCCGTGAGCATCGCCGCGATCTGCCGGCTGTAGTAGGACTCCCCGGCATGCACCGCCGTCACCGCGGTGCGGAGCTCGGTGGCCGCCAGGTCCTTGAGCAGGTAGGCGTGGGCCCCCGCCCGCACCGCCTCGAGCACGTACTCCGGATTGTCGTGCATGCTGAGGATCACCACCCGCACGTCGGGCAGCTCCTCGTGGAGCGCCGCCGCCACCTGCAGCCCCGTGAGTCCGGGCATCGTGATGTCGAGCACCGCCACGTCGGGCTGCTCCTGCCGTGCCAGCCGCAGCGCCTCGTCGCCGCTCGCCGCCTCCGCCACCACGTCGAACCCCGGCGCCTGCCGGAACACCTGGCGGATCCCCTCGCGCACGATGCCGTGGTCGTCGGCAATGAGGATCCGGATCGGACTCGCCTGTTCGCTCACGTGCCTGCTCCTCTCGAAGTGCCCGGGCCCCGCGCGCCCTCGAGCGGCAGGACCACCCGCAGCCGGAACCCGCCACCGGCGGGTGCCTCGGCCTCGACCGCACCGCCCAGGGCGCCGATCCGCTCCCGCATCCCCGCGATCCCCATGTGCCCCGGCCGCTCGATCGTGGCCGGGGTGATGCCCGCCGCCAGCCCGCGCCCGTCGTCCTCCACCACCAGCTCGAGCGCGCCCCGCCCCTCGCGGAGCCGCACACCCACCGCCCGCGCCCCCGCGTGCCGCGCCACGTTGCTCAGCGCCTCCTGCAGCGCCCGGAAGAGGGCCAGCTCCGCGTCCTTGGAGAGCGGGCCCACCGCCGCCGGCGCGTCGAGCATCACCGCCAGCCCGCTCCGCGCCGTGAACTCCGCCGTGAGCGACCGGAGCGCGGGGAGGAGGCCCAAGTCGTCGAGCAGCGAGGGGCGGAGGGAATGCACCACGCTGCGGATGCCGCGGATGCCGGTGTCCACCAGCGCCAGCGCATGGTCGATCCGCCCCGCCACCTCGGGCGGCACCCCCTCGCGCAGGACGCCGAGTTCCATCTTGACCGCCGAGAAGACCTGCGCCGTCTCGTCGTGCAGCTCGCGCGAGAGGCGCCGGCGTTCCTCCTCGTGTTGCTCGACCATCCGCGCGGAGAGCCGGGCCAGCTCCACCGTGCGGGCGTGGAGCCGCCGGGTCAGGTCGGCGTTGGCGAGCCCGGCCCCCACCTGCTGGCCCAGGGTCACGAGAAACCGCTCGTCGAGCGCGGCGAAGGGATCGCGCGCGTTGCCGGTCAGCACCAGCGCGCCCGACACCTCGCTGCCGCGGAAGACTGGCAGCACCGCCTCGTAGAGGTGTTCCCGCCCGCCGTGCGCCGCCTGGGTGGCCACCTGCGGGCGGCCGGTGGCCATCGCCGCCTCGAGGGAAGCGGCGAGTTCGCCCGGCGGGGCGGGGGGCCACTCGGCGCAGGCGCCCGCCCCGCGCGCCAGGCGCACCGCCCCCTCCTCGCGCAGGTAGAGCGCGGTGCCGCTCACCGCGGGGAGCGCCAGCGGCCGCTCGAGGAGCGCGGCCAGGACATCCTGGTCCTCCCGGCCCGCGCGCTGGAGGTCGCCCGAGAGGGCGGCGAGCGCGCCCAGCGCCCGGCGCAGGTCGTCGAGCACCAGCAGGAGGATGCCGCCTCCCACCGCCAGCTCGAAGAGGATGTCGAGGTAGTAGCCCCAGGGGTTCCACGCGCCCTGCGCCCGGAGCACGAGGTAGTCGAGGTGGTGCACGCCCCAGAGGACGAACGCCCCCGCCAGGAGCCCCGCGCCGGTGCCGCCCACCCGCTCGAAGTGCCGGTAGAACACCCACCCCGTGGCCAGCGTGGCAAAGGAGAGGAAGAGCACCGCGGGGAGCGCGGCCCACACGAAGTGGTCGAGACGGTAGATCGCGATGTACGACCAGGCGGGCGGGAAGAGGGCCACCAGGATGTACCGGGCCCGCCACGCTGGCCGCCGCACGAAGACCAGCGCCGCCCAGAGCAGCGCCAGCGCCGTCCACCCGGTAAAGACCTGGTGCCAGTAGAGCCACGCCGGGCGCGCGGAGGTAAGGAAGCTGAGGATGGCCCCCATCCGCAGCACATAGACGCCCCACGCCACCGCGAACCAGGCGAAATACGGCTTCCGGTAGCGCCGGTAGAGGTGGAGGCAGAGCGCCGCCAGGGCGGCCAGGATGACCGCCTCGAGGAAACCGGCGGCCCGCTCGAAGCCCAGGGCCGGGAGGGGGAGCTGCATGCGGAAAAGATAGCGGGAGGCGCGCGCGTGGTTCGCGGACGGGTGCCGTGCCGTGTAGGTTAGGCGGCGTGAGCGCGCCGACTCCCTTCGACGTGGCCTTCGGCCGCCTCATCGCGGCCTATCGCGCCGGCCCCGCGGGGGAGGCGGGGGCCGCGGCCCTCCTCGCCGAGTCGGCCCGCCTCCTCGCCGCTGCGCCGGCCCGCATCGAGGCCGGCCTCATCCGCTCCGGCGAGTACGACGTCGCCAGCGTGCGCTCCCACCTCATCCGCCGCCAGGTCGAGGTCCTCACCCTCGCCGCCGGCGTCCCCGCCGACGCGCTCGCCGAACTGGCCCGCTCGCTCGGCGGGAGCGCGCCGCTCCCCGAGCTGGCCGGGGTCACCTACGAACTGGTGACCCAGATCGTGCCCCTCCCGGCGCAATCGACCACACCCGCGCGCGCCGCCGAGCCGCCGCCGCTGGTCCTCATGCGGCCCGAGGACTACGCGGGCCAGGACGACCGCGAGCGCTCCAGCTTCGATGCGGAGGTCTCCGCCCTCAATCGGGCCGTCGCCGCCGCCGAGCGCCGCGGCAGTTGGACCGAGGCGCTCCACGCCGCCCAGGCGCTGGTGCGGCTCACCGGGCGAGTCCCCGAGCAGGACCGGCGCACCGTGGCCATCACCGCCCGCCGTGCCCTCTCCCGCCCCCTCCTCACGGGGATCATCGCCTACGCCGTGCGCACGCCCGAGGAGCAGCCCCGAGCCGCGGAGGTCCTGCAGTGGCGCGGCGGCGAGGCGGCCGAATTGATGCTCGAGCGGGTGCGGGAGACGGAATCGCCGGCGCCGCACCGCTTCCTCCTCGAGGCGCTGGGCCGGATGCCCGAGGCGGTCCCGCTCCTCCTCCCGCTCCTCGCGAGCCCCCGGTGGCACGAGGTGCGGCACGCCGCCGAAATCCTCGGCCGGCAATTGGCGGCGGAGGCGCAGAAGCCGCTCCGGGCGCTGCTCGACCATCCGGAGCCGCGGGTGCGGGCCGCCGCCCTCGATGCGCTCTCCCGCTACCCGGGCGCCGTGGCGGTGGACGCGCTCCGGAAGGGACTCGGCCACGAGTCCCCCGCCACCCGCCGCGACGCCGCCGAGGCCATCGGCCGCCGCGGAGTGGGTGCGCTCGCGATGGCGCTCTTCACGGCGCTGGAGGGCGAGAAGGACCTCCCCACGTGGCGCGCGATGCTCACCGCGCTGTCGCGGATCGAATCGCCGGAAGCCGCCACCGCCCTCGCGGGGGTGGCGCTCCAGAAGAAGGGGCTGCTCTCGCGCGCCGGCTTCGCGTTGCCGCAGCGGCTCGAAGCGGTGGCGGTGGCGGCGGCGTCGCCCACGCGGGCGGCGCGGCAGGCGCTGGCCCGGGTGGCCCGGGAGGGCGAGGGGCAGGTGGGGGCGGCGGCCCGGGGGGAGCTCGAGCGCCGAACGCCCGAGGACGAGTGGGGTGGATGAAAAGCGGGCCCGGGGGAGTCCCCCGGGCCCGCCGAACTTCCGGGGCCGGCGCCGGCTACATCCGGTGCACCTCGAGCTTGGCCACGTGCACGCTGAGGTTGTGGTTGATCCGGAGCCCGATGACGCCCTTGGAGTCCACATCGGCCACCGGGGCGGAGTAGACCTCCTTGCCATTGGCCATGAACGACACCTTCCCGTCCTTGACCTGCACCGAGAGCTCGTTCTCCGCGTGGCCGGTGGAATCGGCGGCCTTGACCGCGTCGTTGGCGGTCCAGTCCACCACCTTCGTGGTCACGTCGCCCTTGCGGCGCTTGATCAGGAACTTGCCGTCGCTCCGCACCAGGAAGTAGGTGTAGGCCTGGCCGGCGCCCTTGAGGTCGGTGCCGCCGATGAACATCCCGTACCCCTCGGGGTGCGACGCGCCGGGGAAGAGGAAGAACTTGGCGACGGTGTGGAAATTTCCGGTGGCGGTGTCGCCCGGCTGGTAGAAGATCGTGGCGGGACCGAGGGTCACGTGCCACCCCGGCGGCATCGGATCAAACTTGACCTTGGAGGCGTCGCCGCTGCCGTCCACGCGGGCCATCCAGCCGGCGGGGAGGGTGGGGGCGGCGGCGGCGGGGGCGTTCTGCGCCGCGGCGGGCGCGGCAAGGACGAGGGCCAGCGCGGCCGCGGGGAGAAAGTGTCGCATGGGGGCCTCTGGGGCATGAAATGGGCGTTCGGGCGCCGGTTGCTCCGGCTCCGGGACCGTGGTAAGCTACTGCCCTCACGACCAGACGTAACCCCTGGGGGTCCCCCGTGTTCCAGGTCCTCGTCATGCTGCTCGCCGGCCTCGGCGCCGGGCTCATCCTTTTCGCGCTCACCTTCGTGACGCTGCTGGTGGGCGGGCTGGTGAACGGGATGGTCGTGCTCTTCGCCGGCCCGGTGGTCGACCGGCTCCTGGCCCGCAAGGCCGCCTAGCCGCCTTTCCTTCCCGCAACTGTACGGGGAGGCCCCGGCTCGCCCGGCGGCGGGAACTTTTCGCAACCCCAAGCCGTACAAGGTCGTCTGACACCCGCGCCGGGGTCCGGAACCCTCCGGAGGCCCCGCGCCGGCGGCCCGTCCAGGAATCCAGTCCATGTTCCTCTCCGATACCTCCGTCCGCCGTCCCGTCCTGGCGACGATGCTCAGCCTGGCCATCGTGCTCTTCGGCGCGATCGGCTACACCAAGCTCAGCGTCCGCGAGTACCCCGACATCGACCCGCCGATCATCTCGGTCTCCACCTTCCTTCCGGGGGCCAACCCGCGGGTGATGGAGTCGGCGGTCACCGACATCCTCGAGGAGGAGCTGAGCACGGTCGAGGGGCTCCGCACCCTGACCAGCATCAGCGGCGAGCAGTTCAGCAACATCACGCTGGAGTTCAACCTCAACCGCAGCGTCGAGAGCGCCGCGCAGGACGTGCGCGACAAGGTGAGCCGCGTCCGCGGCCGGCTCCCGCGCGAGGTCCTCGAGCCGGTCATCGCCAAGCAGGACGCCGACGCCCAGCCCTTCTACTGGCTGGCGCTCTCCGGCGAGAACTACAGCCTCCTCGACCTCTCCGACATCGGCGACCGGATCGTCAAGCAGCGCCTGCAGAGCATCCCCGGGGTCGGCAACTCCGCCATCTACGGCGAGCGCCGGATCTCGATGCGGATCTGGATCTCGGCCAAGGAGCTCGCGGCGCGCGGGCTCACCGTGCAGGACGTCGAGGCCGCCATCCGCAGCCGCAACGTCGAGATTCCCGCCGGCCGCATCGAGTCCGACAGCCGCGAGTTCACCGTCCGCTCCCTCGGCGAGCTCAAGACCCCGCAGGAGTTCGGCGACCTCGTGGTGGCCAACCAGGGCGGCCAGCTGGTCCGCCTGCGGGACCTCGCCCGTGTCGAGCTCGGCCCCCGCGACATCCGCAGCGTGCTCCGCTTCAACGGCACCTCGGCGGTGGCCGTCGGCATCGTGCGGCAGTCGAAGGCCAACATGGTGGACGTGGCCGACTCCATCCGCGCCGCGCTGCCCCAGATCGAGCAGGCGCTGCCGCCGGGCGTCACGCTCCGCACCGCGTTCGACCAGTCGGTGTACGTCAAGCGCTCGATCAGCGAGACGATCGACACCCTCTTCCTGGCGTTCGTGCTGGTGGTGATCGTCATCTTCCTGTTCCTCCGGAACATGCGCGCCACCCTGGTGCCCAGCCTGGCCATCCCGGTGTCGATCGTCGGCGCCTTCGGGGCCATGTACATCCTGGGCTACTCGGTGAACACCTTCACCCTGCTGGCGCTCATCCTGGCCATCGGCCTCGTGGTGGACGACGCGATCATCGTGCTGGAGAACGCCTACCGGCACCAGGAAGAGCTGGGGCAGGACCCCGAGACGGCCGCCATGGCCGGCACCAGCGAGATCGGCTTTGCCGTCATCGCCACCACGATCGCGCTCGTGGCGGTGTTCGCGCCGCTGGCCTTCCTGCAGGGCACCACCGGGCGGCTCTTCAACGAGTTCGGCGTGGCGCTGGCGGGATCGGTGGTCATCTCCGGCTTCGTGGCCCTGACCCTCACGCCGATGCTGTGCGCCAAGATCCTCCGCGTGCCCAAGAGCCACGGCGCGGTGTACAAGGCGCTGGAGCGCGGGCTCGACTGGATGGCCACCACCTACGCCGCCACGCTCGCGTGGGCGGTCCGCCGGCAGGGGGTCATCCTCGCCGGGGCCGCCGCCTCGCTGGTGCTGGCGTTCGTGACCTTCAAGGCGCTCAAGAGCGAGTTCATCCCGGCGGAGGACCGCGGCTTCTTCATGGCCATGACCACCGCCCCGCAGGGCGCCACCGTGCAGTACACCGACACCTACCAGAAGCAGGTGGAGGCGGTGATGGCCGGCGTCCCGGAGATCAACTCCTACTTCAGCATCGTGGGGTTCGGCGGCGACGTCAGCGGCGGGTTTGTCTTCGTCAACATGAAGGACTGGCGCGACCGCGCGAAGAGCACCCAGCAGGTCATCGGCGGCGTGATGCCGGGGCTCTTCGGGATTCCCGGCGTGATGGCCTTCGCCTTCGCCCCCTCGCCCATCGGCGGCTTCGGGAGCCCGGTGCAGTTCGTCATCCAGCACCCCGACTTCGACTCGCTCACCGCGGTCATGCCGGCCTTCCTCGGGCGCGCCATGCAGATCCCGGGGCTGGTGAACGTCCAGTCCAACCTCAAGGTGAACAAGCCGGAGCTCACGGTGCACTACGACCGGGACCGCGCCGAGGACCTGGGCGTGTCGGTGGCCGACGTCGGGGCCACGCTCGAGACGATGCTCGGCGGCCGGCGGGTCAGCACCTTCACCCGGGACAACAAGCTCTACGACGTGATGGTGCAGATGGACCCCGCCGACCGGGCCACGCCGTCCGACATGAGCCTGCTGTACGTGCGGGGCCGCGGGGGCGAGTTGATCAACCTCGCCGCCGTGACGTCGGTGGACGAGGGCGTCGGGCCGCAGCGGCTCTTCCACTACAACCGGGTGCCGTCGTTCACCATCAGCGCCAACCTCATGCCGGGCTTCACCATCGGCGAGGCGCTCGACAGCCTCAACGCCGCGGCGGCGGTGCTGTTGCCGCGGGGCGGCTCGACGGCGCTGAGCGGCGAGTCGCGCGAGTTCGCGGAGAGCGGCACCGCGCTGTATTTCGCGTTCATCCTGGCGCTCCTCGTGGTCTACATGGTGCTCGCCGCGCAGTTCGAGTCGCTGGTCCACCCCTTCACCGTGCTGCTCGCGGTGCCGCTGGCGGTCACCGGCGCGCTGGTCACCCTGTACCTCACGGGGTCGACCCTCAACCTCTACAGCCAGATCGGGATGATCCTCCTCATCGGCCTCGCCTCCAAGAACTCGATCCTGCTCGTGGAGTACGCCAACCAGCTCCGGGAGCGGGGGCTCGGGCTGCTCGAGGCCACCCTCGAGGCGGGCCGCGTGCGGCTCCGGCCCATCCTGATGACCGCCTTCGCCACCATCTTCGGCGCGGTGCCGATCGCCCTCGGGCTCTCGGCGGGCTCCGAGAGCCGCCAGCCGCTCGGCTACGTGATCGTCGGCGGCATGTTCGTCTCGACCTTCCTGACCCTGTACCTCGTCCCGGTGGTGTACGTGATCTTCGAGCGGTTGCGCGAGCGGATGGGCGCCCGGCGCCACGCCGCCACGCCGGCGTCCGCGGGGGCGGCATGATCCTCCCCCTGCTGGCCGCGCTCCAGATGGCGCAGGCCGACACCCTCCCCAGCGTCACCCTCGCGGAGGCGCTGGCCGAGGCCACCCGCTACGACCCGAACTACGTGCAGGCGTCGGGGTTCGTCGCCGAGGCCACCTGGGTGCGGCGGGCGGCGATGCTGGTGTTCATCCTGCCGTCGATCACCGCCTCGACCGACTTCACCGAGTCGTCCACGCCGTCGTTCAACTTCGGCACCAACAGCCTCTCGAGCACCATCGTGACGGCGCGCCTCAACGCGTCGTACGAGCTCTTCACCGGCGGCCGGAAGATCGCGGACTACCAGCGCGCCACCGCCGACCTCCAAGCCGCCACCTCCAACGAGGTGCAGGCCAACTTCCTGGCGGCGGCGCAGACGGAGGCCACCTTCTATGACGTCGTGGCGCGCCGCGGGCTCGTGGCCGTGGCGGAGCGGCGGGTGGAGCGCGCCGATTCGCAGCTGGTCGTCTCGCGGGCCCGCGTCGTGTCGGGGGCCGCGGTGCAGACCGACTCCCTCCAGGTGGTGCTCGAGCTGAGCCGGGCCCGGGTGGACCTGCTGCGCGAGCAGGCCGGCCTCGACGTGGCCCGCGCCGAGCTCGGCCGGCGGGTGGGCCGCTCGGTGGCGGTGGACGCCGCCGGGGCCGACTCCGCCCTGCCGCCGCCCCTCCCGATCACGCTGGCCGAGGCGGTGCAGATCGCGCTCGAGCAGGGGCCCGAAATCCAGACCGCCGAGGCCACGGCCCGGGCCCGCGCGGCGGTGGTCAAGGCGCGGCGCGCGGAGTACCTCCCGTGGGCCACCGTCTCCGGCACCGTGGCCGCGTTCGACAACAAGTTCTGGCCCGACGCCGCCGACCGGAGCTCGGTGACGCTGACCATCAGCCTCCCGATCTGGAACAACGGGCTCCGCGAAATCGGCATGGCCCAGGCCCGCGCCTCCTACGACGTGGCGGTAGCCATCCGCGACGACCTCCAGCGTGCCGCGCTGGCCGACGTGACCCGTGCCTACCGCACCTACGAGACCGCCGCCGACGCGGAGGTCATCGCCGCCAACGCCGTGGTGGTGGCGCGGGAGAACTACCGCGTGCAGGAGGCCCGCTACCGGGCCGGCGCGGTGGACATCATCGAATTCCTGAACGGCCAGGTGGACCTGGCCGATGCCGAAGCGGCCCTCGTCGAGGCCCGCTATGCGTCCAAGCTTGCGCTGTCGGGGCTCGAAGTGATCCTCGGCCGCCGCCTCTTCCCCAGCGAGACCGCCCCGTGACCCGACACCCGACCCCCCTGCTCCTCCTGCTGGCGCTGGCTTGTTCCAAGGGCGACTCCCCCGCTGGCGGGCCCGGCGGCCCCGGCGGGGGCCCGCCGGCAATGCTGGTCGAGGTGGCGGTGGCGCACACCGACACCGTCGTGGACGCGATCGCGGCCACCGGCGCCATCGAGGCGATCCAGTCCATCCAGCTCCGCCCCGACGTGGACGGCCGCATCGTCGGCATCCTCTTCCACGAGGGCGACGAGGCGGCCGAGGGCACCCCCCTCTTCAAGGTGGACGACCAGGAGCTCAAGGCGCAGGTGGCCCGCGCCACCGCCGACCGCGACCTGGCCGCCCAGGCGCTGGCCCGCACGCGGCAGCTCCTCTCCGAGAAGGCGTCGTCGCAGGCCGACCTCGAGCGCGCCGAGGCCACGGCGCGGAGCACCCAGGCGCAGCTCGACCTCCTCGAGCTCCAGCTCGCGCGCACCACCGTGCGCGCGCCCTTTTCGGGCGTCACCGGCTCCCGCCTCGTGAGCCTCGGCGACTACGTGACCACCTCCACGCCGCTCGTCACCCTGCAGACCGTCAATCCGGTGCGCGCCGCCTTCCAGGTGCCGGAGCGCTATGCCGAGCAGCTCCGCCGCGGCCAGCGGGTGGCCTTCCAGGTGGCCGCGCTGCCCGGCAAGGAGTTCGCGGGCGTGGTGGACTTCGTCGATCCGGTCGTGCGGCTCCCGGCGCGCACCATCACCGTCAAGGCGCTGGTGCCGAACCCGCGCCGCGCCCTGCAGGCGGGAATGTTCGTGGACCTGCGCCTCGCCGCCGAGGTGCGGCCCAACGCCGTCGTCGTCCCCGAGGAGGCGATCGTCCCGATTCAGGGCGCCAACTTCGTCTTCGTCGTGGTGGACGGAAAGGCCTCGCGCCGGCAGGTCGGGCTCGGCATCCGGCAGCCCGGCATCGCGGAGGTGCGGAGCGGGCTCGATGCCGGCGACACCGTCGTCGTCGGCGGACAGGAGCGCCTGCAGGACGGGGTCCCGGTCATGGCCAAGCCCGAGACGCCCCAGCCGCCGCCCCCCGCCGCCGAGCCCGCGGGCTGACCGCCAGGCCCGAGCCGATGCGACGGCGCGCCGCCCTCCTCGCGGTGCTCCTCCTCCTCCCGGCCGGCCCCGCCGCCTCCCAGGCGCCGGTGGCCGGCCGCTGGCATTTGCGCCTCGCCACCGGCACCACCACCGTCCGCGGGGAGCTCGTGCTGCAGCAGCAGGGGACCGCGCTCACCGGCACCCTGGTGCTCGAGACCTCGCCCGATCCCCCGGAGCCGCTCCGGGAGGGGCACCTGTCGCCCGCCGGCACGTTCGAGTTCGTGGTGGACAACGGGGAGCCGCTGCGCTTCTCGGGGGCGCTCATCCGCGATTCCCTGGCCGGCGAGGTATCGCCGGCGCCCGGCCTCCGCTGGCATTGGAGCGCCACTCGGCTGGCGCCGGGCGCCGAGTTCTACGCCGCGCTCCCCACGTTCCGCTCCGCCCAGCTGGCGCTGGGACGCGAGCGCGACGCGGCCTTGATTCCCGCCCGGTGGGTGGACGCCGCCCGGGTCGGCGCGCCGCTCGCGGTGCGCGCCGAGTCCCTGGCGCGTGCGGCGCGGCTCCCCGCCATTCCCGCCGACTCCCTCCGCGCGGCCGCGGTCCTCGCCGGGCTCGGGCTTTGGCAGCGCGAGGCGATGCTGCCGGCGCTGCTGGGCGCACTCGCGTCCATTCGGGAGCGGCTCGCGCCGGCGGATCGCGCGCGCTTCGACGCCCTCTTCCGCCCGCGCGGCGCCTGGCTGGTGGACCTGCACGACGCCGCCCTCGACGCCGCGCGACGTGCGCGCCCCGTCACCTGGGCCGATGCCCTCCCCGCCCTCGAGGCGGCGGGGCTCGTGCCCCCCGACCAGCCCCCGGGCACCGCCCTCGTCCCGCTCGCCTGCTACCGCGCCACCATGCTCCAACAGCGCGACAGCGCCGGCTACGCCGCCCTGCGCCAGCAGCTGGCGCGCACGTCGGGGCCCTCCCCCCGCGCGGCGGAGGCGCTCCTCGACGGCTACCTCCGCGCCAGCGGGTGGCCGGGCCAGGCGGTGAGCTTCCTCCTCGGCGCGGCCTGGGTGCCGACGCCGGGCGGGCCGGCCTCGCCGGCGGCGCTCATCGCCCACCAGTGGGGACGGGACCAGCTCGACATCCCCGCGCTGCGGCCGCGCTTCTTCGGCTATCCGGAGGCGGTGCCGCGGGTCGCGGTGCCCGGCGGCGTCGTGCCGCGGCTCCTCACGCCGGACAACTGGTCGGGGCGCGCGTGGCTCGAGCGGCGCGGCGCACCCGCGCTCCTCGATGTCTTCCGCCGCCTCGACCCCGCCGTGGCGCCCAACGCCGTGCTCGCCATCGACGGCGACTGGACGCTCACCACGCCGGCGCGCGAGGCGGCCAGCACCCCTTCGGGATTCCTCGAGACGCGCGACGAGATCCTCGTGGACCCGGGGATCCCGCCGGCCTTCGCGGTGGCCACCGCCGTCCACGAATGGCAGCACCTGCTCATGACCCGCACGCGGCTCCTCGAGCCGGTGGGCGGAATGCTTCGCCCCGAGGGGCAGGGGCTCCGCGTCGTGCCCCCCGACCCCTTCCTGGCCGAAGGCTTCGCGGAGTGGAGCACCGCGGTCCTCCTCGAAGGCGCCGAGGCGGCGGTCCCCGCCCTCGGCGTGGGCGAGGCGCGGAAGCTGGCGCTCCTCGAGGGCGACGACCCCGACGACACGCACGTGCTGGGGTTCCGGATGATGCGGGCGCTGGCCGCCGCGCTCGGCAGTCCCGACGCCGCCCGGAATGCGGTGCTCGCATCGGCCGACAATCCCATCGCGGTGGCAGGATCGGTGTCGGCCTGGTCCCCCGCGGGGGCGGCGCCGGTCGAATTTCCGGTGCGGGCGGCGCGGCGCCTGATTCCGGAGACCGAGTTCACGATCGAGGATGGCGTGGGCGACGTGACCGGCATCCTGATCCGGAGCCCTCGGCCGTGAGAGTCGCCGGGACCCCGCCCGGGCCGGGCGGCTGGCCGAGGGGCCGTGGAGCGGCTACCCTTGGGACCGCCGATTGCCTGCGAGGGAGGGGGAGCCGATGAGCCTGCTGGCGGAAGGCGCCCGCGCCCCCGCGTTCCGCCTCCCCTCCGACTCGGGGGAGACGGTGGCGCTCAGGGACTTCGTGGGCCGGCACGTGGTGCTGTACTTCTACCCCAAGGATGACACGAGCGGGTGCACCACCGAGGCGTGCGGCTTCCGGGACAGCTGGGCCCGGGTGCGGAAGGCAGGCGCGGAGGTGCTCGGGGTGTCGCCGGACGGCCCGGCAAGCCATGCCCGGTTCCGGAAGAAGTACGCGTTGCCGTTCCCCCTGCTGGCCGACGAGGACCACGCGGTGGCCACGGCGTACGGCGTCTGGGGCAGGAAGCAGATGTACGGGCGCAGCTATTTCGGGATCCTGCGCACCACCTACCTCATCGGTCCCACCGGCCGGATCGAGAAGGTCTTCCCGCGGGTGCGCCCGGCGGGGCATGCGGCGGAAGTGCTGGCGGCGCTCGCGGAGCGTCCGTAGTCGTACGGATTGTCGGCGCCCGACCGGCGCCCCTACACTGGTTCGCCTGTTTCCAGGAGACTCCCATTCGTACCCTTGCCCTGGCCGCCTCGACGGCCGCGCTCGCCTCCCTCGCCTGCAGCAGCCCGGTCGTCGTGGCCACGCCGGCGGCGCCGGTGGCCACCCTGCCCGGTGAGGCCCGCCTGCAGCACGTCCTCCAGCTGACCCACGGCGGCAACAACGCCGAGGCGTATTTCTCGAAGTCGGGCAAGCAGCTGATCTTCCAGCGCCAGGAAGACCTCGTGGCGGGCTGCGACCAGGAATACGTGATGAACATCGACGGCTCGGGGCTGCGCCGCGTCTCCAACGGGTACGGGCGCACCACCTGCGGCTTCTTCTATGACAACGACCGCCGCATCCTCTACAGCAGCACCTTCGAGTTCGACCGCGCCTGCCCGGCTCGGCCCGACATGTCGAAGGGCTATGTGTGGCCGCTGGGCCACTTCGAGATCTACGCCGCGCGCGCCGACGGCACCGACCTCGTCAAGCTGACCGACAACCAGTCGTACAACGCCGAGGCCACGGTCTCCCCCGACGGCAAGCGGATCATCTTCACCAGCACCCGCGACGGCGACATCGACCTCTACACCATGGCCCTCGACGGCACCGACGTCCGGCGCATCACGAACCGGGTCGGGTACGACGGCGGGGCGTTCTATTCGCCGGATGGCAAGCAGATCGTCTGGCGCGCGTCCTACCCCGAGACCGCCGCCGACAGCGCCGACTACCTGTCGCTGCTGGGGCAGCGGATGGTGCGGCCCTCCCACCTCGAGATCTGGGTGGCCAACGCCGACGGCAGCAACCCGCGCCAGGTGACCCACCTCGGCGGGGCCAACTTCGCGCCCTTCTTCACGCACGACGGCAAGCAGATCATCTTCAGCTCCAACCACAAGGACCCGAAGGGGCGGAACTTCGACCTCTTCCTGGTCAACGTGGACGGCAGCGGGCTCGAGCAGGTCACCTTCGACCCCGACTTCGACGGCTTCCCGATGTTCAGCCCCGACGGGAAGAAGCTGGTCTGGGCGTCCAATCGGTACGCCAAGACCCGCGGCGAGACCAACGTCTTCATCGCCGACTGGGTGCGCTGACCCCGGGCGCGGCGCGGAAACCGGCCCCGTGAGCCCCGCGTAGGGTCGGCGGCTGGCGGGGCCCGCTTCACCCCCCGCGCCGGTCCCGTTAGCTTTGCTCGCCCCCGTCCCCACCCCGGAGCCCGTGTGCCGATGGCCCAGCCCCACCTTCCCGCCACGCAGCGGTTCCGTTCCTGGCTCTGGGACTGGATCAAGTCCATCGCGGTGGCGGCGGTCGTCTGGCTCATCCTGCGCACCTTCCTGATCCAGGCGTTCCGCATCCCGTCGGGGAGCATGGAAAACACGCTCCTCATCGGCGACTTCCTCTTCGTCAACAAGGCCCTCTACGGCGCCGAAGTGCCGCTGGTGCACAAGCGGCTGCCGGCATTCCGGGAGCCGGTGCGGAACGACATCCTCGTCTTCGACTCCGTGGAGGAGCCGATCGACGTAGTCAAGCGACTGGTCGGGATGCCGGGCGACACGCTGGCCATGGAGGGGGGACAGCTGATCCGCAACGGCGAGCGGCTGGTGGAGCCGTGGGTGGTGCACGCCACGCCGCTGCCGATGGCGGCGCCCGAGCAACGGATCCAGATGCGGCGCTGGCAGGTCAAGTACCTGGTGGGGCGGGACACCGCGACCTACAACCCCGACCTGCAGGACTGGGGGCCGATCGTCGTGCCGGCCGACAGCTTCTTCATGATGGGCGACAGCCGGGACAACTCGCACGACAGCCGGATGTGGGGCTTCCTCCCGCGCAAGAACGTCCGGGGCCGGCCGATGTTCATCTACTACAGCTATGACCCCGACAGCTGGAAGCCGCTCCCCTTCCTGACCTCCATCCGGTGGAGCCGGACCTTCTCCCGCCCGAGGTGACGGCAGCGCGCCCCGCCGGGCGCCGCCGCGGCTGGCTCCGCTTCCCCCGCACCTGGGCGGAGGTGCGGCGCCTCGGCTGGCGCGCCATCCTCGCCTTTGTGGTCTTCTACCTCGTGCGCGACCTCATCCTGTACGTGCTGATCCCCTACCTGATCTATCGCGGCACGCTCGGACGCTAGGCGGTCTCGGGGGGGTGCCAGGGCGCCTCGGGACTGCGCGACTGGTCGGGGGCGCGGGGCAGGTAGGCGGCGCTGCGCCCGCACTTGCTGCAGTGCAGGACGATCCGCCCCAGTTCGGGCGGGGCCGAGGACGGAGGGCGGCGGGGCGTGCGGGTGATGGTCTCGGTACCGCAGGAGGGGCACACCAGCGGCTTCCGGTCGCGGTCAGCAGCGACCAGGGCAAGCGCCTCCGGGGCGCGAAACTCCTTGATGCCCCGTCGTCCCATCGCTGGTCCTTCCAGATCGGGATGCGGCATCCCAATCCCAAGTCCAATGTAGGGCTCGCCGGCGATGGGCGCAAAGCACGGCTGGTCGGCCTGATACCGATTAGTGTACTTATGATGATTTGTAAGTGGCGCCATAATGGCGCCGATTTCGTTTCTGAATGACACCGTTTCCGATTGCCGACGGCCCATCCCAACCACTCGCTTGACGGGGGGCGGCCCGCCGTGGTACGTTGGCGCCTGCAACGCCCGGCCCGGCATGACGTTAGGGTGCCGGTACCCCGACCCGCGCCAGAGGAGCAGTCGTGGTGTCTGAACTCGGTGGTGCCCAGATCTCGACCCTGCTGGAGAGCCTCCCCGGGATCGCCAATGTGCTCCGGAGCCCGGTGGCCGATGCGCTCGTGAGCGTCATGCGGGCCGCCGCCCGGCTGTCGGAGTTCGACATCGCCGACGCCGATGAGCTGGTGAAGTACGCCACCCGCCGGGGCCTCCTGGCCGAGGACGAGGGCGACCGCCTGATGGCGGAGCTGCGCGAGGCCCACCAGAAGAAGCTCGACCGCCTGGCGGCCCGTCCCAAGCCCGCCAAGGCCAGGGCCGGGAAGAAGCCCGCCGCCAAGCGCGCCAAGCCCAAGCCGCGGCCCAAGGCCGCCAAGAAGAAGCCGGCGTCCAGGAAGAAGAAGCACTAGGCGGCGAATGCCCCTGAAGAATCAGCGCCCCCCCGGCCGAAGCCGGGGGGGCGCTTTGTATCGCAATCCGACGCCGCTCAGGTGCGGAAGGCGCTCACGGCGTCGGTCAGGCGGGTGGCGCCCTGGAGGAGGTCGCCGGCGGCGGCGGCCATCTCCTCGGTCGAGGCGCTCTGCTCCTCCGCAGCGGCCGTCACCTCCTGGCTGGCGGAGGCGTGCTCCGTGGCGGACGCGGCCACCTCGGCGGTCTTGCCGCCCAGCTGGTCCACGATGGCCCGGTTGTGCGCCGCCTGCGCCGAGACCAGCGCCGCCGCCGTCCGCACCTCCTGCACCGCGGCGCCGATGTCGTCCAGCGCCCGGGCGGCGGCGCCCGCCACCCCCTCGATGCCGCGCACCTTGCCGGTGCCCACCTGCATGGTGCCCGACACCTCGCGCACCTGGTTCCGGATGAACTGCACCGTCTTGGTCACGTCCTCGGCGGCCCGCGCGCTCGAGTCGGCCAGGTGGCGCACCTCCTCGGCGACCACCGCGAACCCGCGCCCGTGCTCGCCGGCCCGCGCCGCCTCGATGGCGGCGTTGAGCGCCAGCAGGTTGGTCTGCGAGGAGATCTGCTTGA
>CAZNLY010000036.1:7629-19894 GCA_964574295.1 uncultured Gemmatimonadaceae bacterium | reverse complement strand
CCCGACGTGTGCGGCTACGTGAAGGCCGATGTGGCGATGCACCTCAAGGGGGCCACGCACCCGATGGGGCGGCTCCCCAAGCCGGCGCTCGCCCTGGCCACCAACGCCTGCAACACCTACGTGAAGTGGGCGGAGTTCTGGGAGCGCTACTACAAGATCCCAATCATGACGCTCGACATCCCGGGCTCGCGGACCGTCGGTGGGGGGCCGACCCCCGGCTCGGCGGATTTCGAGCGCGATCGCCGGTACCTCGAAGTCCAGTTGCGGGAGTTGATCACCGAGTGCCAGCGGATCACCGGCCGGGCACTGGACCTCGACCGGCTGCGCGAGGTGCTGGGGTGGACCAACCGGATGGCGGCGGCGTGGCGGCGCGTGCTGGAGCTCAATGCGCGCCGGCCGGCGCCCTTCAACGCCCTGGTGGACGGGACGGTGTACCTCGGCGTACTCAACGCGCTGCGCGGCACCCGGGAGGGCGCCGAGTACTTCGAGCGCCTAGTGGAGGAGATGGAGGCCAAGGCGGCCCAGGAGCTCGGGACGATTCCCGACGAGCGGTACCGGCTCCTCTTCGTCGGCGTGCCCTGCTACCCGATCTTCCGCCGCTTCCACGAGATGTTCGCCGACCGGGGCGGCGTCTTCGTGGCGTCGAGCTACCTCTGGTTTGCCGCCGGCGGGCTCGACCTCGGCTTTCAGTACGACCTCTCCCGCCCGATCGAGAGCCTCGCCGAGGGGATCCTCGTCGGGGTGCGCCACGCCGGTGATGCGATGCTCTTCCACGACCAGTCGCTCATCGAGCAGGTGGACCGCTTCGGGGCGGACGGCATCGTCTACCACCCGGTCAAGAGCTGCCGGACGGTGTCCACCAGCCTGGCGGGGAGCCGGAAGGCGGTCATGAAGGCGCGCGATGTCCAGTGCCTTTTCATCGAGTCCGACATGATGGACCGCCGGGTGGTGTCGGAGGCCCAGCTCAAGAACCGGATCGACGCCTTCTTCGAGGGCCTCGGTTCCCGGCGGCTCCGGACCGCCGGCGCCACGGCGTAGGGAGGCAGGATGCGATACGCAGGCGGGGTGGACGTCGGGTCCACCCAGACCAAGGCGGTGGTGATCGACGAGGCGCGGCGCATCGTGGGGCGCGCCCTCATCATGACCGGGGCCAACGTGGTCACCGCCGCGCAGGAGGCGTTCCAGGCGGCGCTCGACGACGGCGTGGTGCGCGAGGCGGACGTCGGCTACGTGATCGGCACCGGGTACGGCCGCTACAAGGTGACCTTCGGCCACGACCAGGTGACCGAGATCAGCTGCCACGCCCGCGGCGCGGCGCACCTCTTCCCGGGCACCCGCACGGTGCTCGACATGGGCGGGCAGGACACCAAGGCCATCCGCGTGGACGCCAACGGCGACGTCCTCGACTTCTGCATGAACGACAAGTGCGCCGCCGGCACCGGGCGGTTCCTGCAGGCCGCCTCCTTTGCCCTCAACATCCCCCTCGGCGACCTCGGCGGCATTGCCCGGAGCGCCACCCGGCCGGTCAAGATCTCCACCACCTGCACCGTCTTCGCGGAGTCGGAGGTGCTGGGGTGGGCCGCCAAGGGAAAGAAGGTGGAGGACATCCTGATGGGGGTGCACCGGTCGATCGCGGCGCGCTCGGTGGCGCTCCTGACCCGCGTGGGAGTGGAGGAGCGGGTCACCTTCACCGGCGGCGTGGCCCGCAACGTGGCGATGGTGGACGTGCTGCAGGAGCTCCTGGCCATCCCCCTGCAGGTGGGCGAGGACTCGCACTACATGGGCGCGCTGGGAGCCGCCCTCTTTGCCATGGACCGGATCCAGGCGGGAAAGACCGCCCCCGCGGGAGCGAGCACATGACCACGCTGACCGCCGGCCTCGACGTCGGCTCGACCTACACCAAGGCGGCGCTGCTCGCCGACGACGGCACCCTCGTGGCCACGGCGATGGTGGGCACCGGCTTCCGCCTCGAGGCGGCCGCCGAGGAGGCCTACGCCGCCCTGCTCCGCCACGCCGGCGTGACCCGGGAGGACGTGGCCTACCTGGTGAGCACCGGCGCGGGCCGCTACCAGGTGCCGTTCCGCGACCTGCAGGCCACCGACCTCACCGCCCAGGGGCGCGGAGCGCGGCACTGCTTCCCGCGCACGCGGACGGTGCTCGACGTGGGCGGGCAGACGATGAAGGCGAGCCGCCTTGACGAGCGGGGCCGCGTCGCCGCCTTCCGCCTCAACGACAAGTGCGCCGCGGGCACCGGCGCCTTCCTCGAGAAGACCGCCCGGTACCTCGGCTTCGGCACCGAGCAGATTGGCGCCGTGGCCGCCGCGTCGGCGGGCGCCGCGTCGATCTCGGGCGTCTGCGCCGTCTTTGCCGAGTCGGAGGTGATCAACCACGTCTCGAGCGGCAAGGCGCCCGGCGAGATCCTGCACGGCGCCATCGTCTCCCTCGTGGCGCGGTCGGTCCAGCTGATGAAGCGGGTGCGCATCGAACCCGAGATCACGCTGGTGGGCGGCATCATGCGGTTCCCGACGATGGTGCAGGTGCTGCGCGACGAACTGGGGACGGAGGTGAACGTGCCGCCCGAGCCGCTGGCCCAGTTCACCGCCGCGCTCGGCGCGGCCGTCCTCGGGCAACAGCGCCTGGCGCGGAAGGCGGCCGCCTGATGGGACGGCCGCTGCCGATGTTCGAGGCGCCTCGCGCGCCCGACCCCCTCGTGGCCGAGGGGTGGGAGCGCCGCTTCCTGGCGGTGGGGCCCAGGCTCGACGAGGCGCGCGAGCTCTACCAGCGCCTCGGGTTCGATGTGCGGCTCGAGGCGCCCACGGACGAGGACCTCCGGGAGGAGTGCGCCGACTGCCACGAGGCGCTGCAGCGCTACCGCGTGGTGTACACCAGGAGGCCGGCATGAAGGCCGCCGTGTTCCGCGCCGCGGACCAGCCGATGCGGATCGAGGAGGTTCCCACACCCGAGCCGCGGGCCGGCGAGGTGCTGGTGCGGGTGGCGGGGTGCGGGGTGTGCCACACCGACCTGCACTACCTCGACCATGGCACGCCCACCTTCAAGCCGCCGCCGATCATCCTCGGGCACGAGGTGGCGGGAACGATCGAGACCGTCGGCCCCGGGGTGACGGCGCTCGCCGCCGGGCAACGTGTCCTCATCCCGGCGGTGCTCTCCTGCGGGCACTGCCTCTTCTGCCGCTCGGGGCGGGAGAACATCTGCGAGCAGAGCCAGATGCTCGGCAACCACATCGACGGCGGCTACGCCGAGTTCGTGGCGGTACCGGCCAAGGACGTGGTGCCGATGCCGGATGACGTCCCCCTCGTGGAAGGGTCCATCATCGCCGATGCGGTGACCACGCCGTACCACGCGGTGGTGCGGCGCGGCAAGGTGACGCCGGGGGACTGGGTGGCGGTGTTCGGGTGCGGCGGGGTCGGGCTCTCGCTGGTGCAGGTGGCGGCGGCGGTCGGGGCGCGGGTGATCGCGGTGGATGTCAAGGAGGCCAAGCTCGAGGCGGCGCGCCGCTTCGGGGCCACCGCCGCCCTGAATGCCGCCACCACGAAGAAGCTCGACAAGGAAATCCGCGCGCTCTCCGGCGGCGGGGTGCAGGTGGCCTTCGAGGCGGTGGGCAAGGCGGCCACGCAGGAGCTGGCGCTCAACTCGCTGGCCACCGGGGCGCGCCTGGTGCTGGTCGGGTACAGCCCCGAGACGCTTCCCCTCAACTCCGGCCGGGTGATGTTCCGCGAGATCGAGGTGGTGGGTTCGCTCGGCTGCCGGCCGGTGGACTACCCCCGGGCCATCGAGCTGGTGCGCCAGGGCAAGGTGCGGCTCCTCGACCTGGTGACCCACCGCTTTCCCCTGGAGCGCATTGCCGAGGCGCTCGACACCCTGCGCGGGGGTGACGCCATCCGGGTGGTGGTGACCCCGTGAAGCTGACCGACGCCCTTCTCGGCGAGCACGGCGCCTTCTACGCCCAATTCGACCGGCTCGAGGGTCTCCCCGAATCCACGCCGGCCCCGGAGGTTCGAGAGCAGGCGGCGCTCCTGGCCGCGGCGCTCGTGACCCACGCCCACCTCGAGGACGAGCTGCTCTTCGACCGGATGCGCACATCGGGGGCCGACGCGGGACTGTTGGACACGATGGAGGAGGAACACCGGACGATCGCGGGGCTGCTCGAGCGCGCTCAGGGCACCAGCCAGGGGCCGCAGGCGCTCGGGCACCTGCTCGAGGCGGTGACCCTGGCCCGGGAGCACTTCGCGAAGGAGGAGCGGATGGCGTTTCCGCTCGCCGAGTCGCTCCTCGGCGCCGGGGCGCTCACCCAACTCGGGGAGCGGTGGTCCGAGCGGCGGGCGGTGTTCCTCGGGGGCGGCTAGGGCAGGTCTCCCACCCCCATCCGATGCGCCTTCCGCCCACCGCGGGGGAGGCGCGCCACCCCCGCGTGCTGGTCCACGAGCGCCGCCGCCTTCTCCACCGTCCGGGCGGCCAGCGCCCGGGCGCCCTCGTGCAGCTCGGCGTTCTGCTGCACGAACAGGACGTTCTGCTCCATGTCCTCCGCCGACCACCCCCGGCTGTGGGCGATGAAGGGAAACTGCGGGAAGTCGAAGCCGAGCTCCGAGAAGAACATCAGCATCTGCCCCGCCACCGACTGCACGTTATCCTGCCCGCCGGTGATGATGAATGCCGCCGCCTTGTTCCGGATGAGCACCCGGTCACGGATCGTGACCTGGTTCTGGATGCAGTTCATCCGCTCGATGAGCTTGAAGTAGAGCGAGCTCGCGCTGCCCCACCGGATAGGCGAGGCGAGGATGACCGCGTCGGCCCAGAAGACCAGCGCCTCGTACACCTCCGCCATCTGGTCGTCAGGGTCCATCTGGGTGATCGAACAGGGCCAGGTGCAGGCGTGGGCGCTCTTCGAGTAATACCCCTCGCAATGGCGGACGCGGAGCGCATTCGCCTTCACCAGCCTCGTCTCGGCGCCGAGCGTCGCGGCGTGCGCGAGCGCCAGTTCCAGGAGCGCATCCGAGGTCGAGAAGCGCGGAAAGGCGGGGTCCATCGCCGTCGTGGAAAGGCCGAGGAGGCGGACCGGGCCCGGCTCCCGTACCACCGGCCGCTCCAGCGGATGGCGCTCGTGCGGCGGCTTGTGCCGGGTGGTGGCCGGCCTGAGGTTGACGAGGAGGCGTCCGCCTTCCTCGCGGACCTCGTGCCGGGGCACGCGGTCGGCCTCGAATCCCGGCTCCCCCTCGCCCGTGGTGCGATGATACTTGTAGTGATGCCACGGGCAGACGAGGTATTCCCCGTCGAGCGAGCCCTCGCCCAGCGGGCCGCCGGCGTGATTGCAGACTCCCGACACCGCGCCGAATCGGCCGTCAAGGTAGCTCAGGGCAATCTTCGTCCGACCCAGCACGACCTGCCGCAACGGCGACCGCTTCAGTTCCTCGACCGGGCCCAGATCCTGCCAGCCTGACTCGTCTCGTGCACTCATGCGCTCACCCCGCTCTCGTCCACTGGCGTCATTCCCGAGGTGCCGGGCCGGTCAACTGTACGATGATCTGCGGTCCGCTCTCCTCCACCTTCGCATCCCTGAAATCGGCGGTGAAGCCGGGGCCCTTGATGGTCAGCGATTGGGCGGAGCGCGAAACGACCGGCCGGACCGGGAGGACCACCTCCACCCACGCAATCCCGTTGAAGAGGGGATGGGCGCCGGCAGGGACGGTGTGCGCCTCGATGTCCGCGCCTGCCTCATCGAGCGCCGTCAGCTGGCCGTTGTCGTTGCCGAGGCGCAGGAACCGCGTGTGGATCAGCCCGTCGTCGGTCCGCACCACGTTCAGTGGGTCGAAGCCCTGGGGCCAGAGCGGCTTGCCCGCGGCCGACTGGACCAGCACGCGCCACCCCGGCAGCGAGTCGAAGGCGCGCGCCCGCGCGGCCCATCCCGCCCGGACCTCCGCGGCATCGAGACGGGCGCGCCGCCGGAGGTCGGTGGCCTCGACCGGGGTGAGGGCACAGGCGCTCCCCGCCGCAGTGGCCTGGACCGCCTGCCCCAGCCGGACATCGAGCGCGGGGCCGCCCGCGGCCTCGACCTCCTGCCGCCACGCCGGCGCCAGCCGGTCGAGGAGGGAGGCCAGCGCGGGGCCCACGGTGTACGCGCGGAGCCGCACCCCCTCGGCAAGGAACTCCCCCTGGGGCATCTCGACCGTCGCCGCACCGGCGGCGCGGAGCTGGACGTACGTGGCCAACCCCTCGTTCAACTCGGTCAACCGCTCGTACGCGGAGTACGCCGAGTCCATCGCCGCGAAGCGGTCGCGCCGGAAGGCGAGCGCCGCCGCGGCCCAGCAGGCGGCACCGGCCGGCTCCTGGTTGGCCAGCGCCCGGCGGAGCGCCTCCGATTCCATCCGCCGGAGCGCCAGGAGGTCGGCGTTGTCCACCGGGTAGGTGAGGAGGTCGCCCTCGTTGCCGACCCATCCGGGGTGGTGGGCCCGCTGGTAGACGTGGAACGCCTCGTGGATGGCGGTGGCGGCCAGCTCGAGCGGTGTGCGGTTGGCGCGGGGCCCGTCGATGAGCAGGGTGGCGGTGGCAGTCTTGCCGATTTCGGCGCTGGAGTTGGAGGTGACGGCCGCTTCCCGGCCCGGCATGGCGAAGGCGCCCAGGTCGGAGCCGGGCACCGCCGCGAACGGCGGTGGCGGCGACGGATGCCGGAAGAGCCAGGTCTGCTGGCCGTCGTAGATGGCGAGCGGCACGGCCAGCGGGTCGAATCCCGGCCAGAGGGAGTCGGTCAGGGCGACGCGACGGACCTCGCGCTCCACCTGCTCGGCGCTGGTCGGCGCCTGGGCCGCCGCCGGCGAGGCCGCGAGCGGCAGCAGCGCCACGGCGGCCATCATCACGCGATCCCACGTCATCGCGCCGGCGCGCCCAGCAGGGAAATCTTCTGCCAGAGGGTGTTGGACAGCCCCGCCGCCAGGCTCTCGACGTCGTTGACCGCCGCCAGCACCACGGGGTCGTTCAGGTGCTGTGCGTGCAGCGCGGCGAGCTTGCTGATGATGGAGAGGAGTTCGCTGCAGTAGTCGAGGTACCGCCCCAGCTGGATCGGGGTGTAGTCGATCACCGGCGACGAGGCGGTGTCCTCCCGCGGCGTGGCGACCCGGTCGGGATCCTTGGTCAGCTGGTGCATGTCCACGACATGGGCCAGGCTGCGCAGCTGGTGGAGGGAGTCCAGCGCGCGGCGCCGCTTGAGGCGCGTCTCGAGGGTCAGGAGGAAGAAGACGCTCGCCCCGAGCACGAGGAGGAGGCTCACGGCGGCGTCGGAGGCCTGGATGAGCTCGCCGAGGCCGCGGATGCCCGCGGGCAACTCGAGGGTGCGGGCCACCGCCACGAGGACCAGCGCCATCGCCGCGATCCCGACGCCCGCCGCGCCGCGGATGAGCCACTGCGGCCGCCCCAACCCGGCGGTGAGCGCCACCACCGACCGGGCCACCTCCTGGAGATCGGTCGCCACCTCCTCCAAGCCCGAACCCGGGAACCGTTCCCGGATGCGGTCCCGGAGCCGGCCGAGCGTCGCCAGCAGTTCGCCGTCATCCAGCCGGCGGAAGGTGCGTCGCGGCACGTGTCCTACGCGACGAACCGGACGCAGTATACCGGCGGCAGGTGCTCGGAGACGGTCTGCCACGAGTCGCCCTGGTTCTCGGAGATCCAGAGCGAGCCGGTGGTGGTCCCGAACGCCAGCGTGTCGCCGCTCGGGGCGATGTCCATCCCGTGGCGGTAGGTGATGTCGTAGGCGTTCCGCTGCGGCAGCCCCTTGGTGAGCGGCTCGAAGCTCTGCCCGCCGTCCCGCGTGCGGTTCACGATGACGGCGCCATCCACCGGGATGCGCCGCTGGTCGCTGGTGCCGGGCACGAACCACGCCGTCCGGCCCTCCCTCGGGTGGACCACCACCGCAAAGCCGAACGACGACGGCGCCACCTCGAGCTCGCGCCAGGAGGCGGCGTCATCCGTCGAGCGGAAGATCCCGTTGTGGTGCTGGACCCACCACTCGGCGGGCTGGCCGGGACACTGCACCAGCCGGTGCACGTCCTGGACGTTCGGGTCGCGCGCCTGCTCGGGGGGGAAGTAGTCGGCCCGCATCCCGTGGCTGCTGAGCGCCCAGGTGGCGCCGCCGTCGGTGGTGGCCCAGACGCCGCCGGTCGACACGCCGACCAGCACCCGCCGAGCGTTGCGCGGGTCCACGCTGATCGAGTGGATGCCCGGGTAGTCGGCCCCGCCTCCCACCCATTCGAGGCGCCGCGGCTCGTTCCAGAGCGCGGTGTTGAGCGACCACGAGCTGCCGCTGTCGTCGGAGCGGAAGAGCCCGCCGGGAATCGTGCCGCACCAGAGCGAGCCCGGTCGGGCGGGATCAGCCGGCTCCAGCGCCCAGATGAGGTGGACGGCGTCGGGAATGGTGCGGCCCATCGGATCCACGCGGGGGCCGGCGCCCTCGGCCCGGGGCGGGAGCGCCGGGGTGGCCACCTCCTCCCACTTGCGCGCCCCCTGCCGGAGCCGGTGCAGCTTGACGCCGAAGTGCCCGTGGCCCAGCGCCACGTACAGCGTGCCATCCCGCGGGTCGGGGAGCACCATCGTGGCGTTGTCCCCGAGGAAGTGGACCTTCTTGATCGTCCAGCGCGACTTGCCGCGCTCGACCTGGAAGAGCCCCTTGCGGGTGGCGGCGAAGAGTCGGGTGCTCATCGGGTTCCGTGCTCCATTCCTGTGGGTTCATCCACCTGAGAGGGCCTGCATGACGTAGAGCTTGGAGTCGGGGCGGATGGGGTCGCTCTGCCCCGCGCGATCGCGGATCATCCGTCCGTCGAGGAAGACCGCCATGTGCTTGCGGAGTTCCCCCTGCTCATCGAGCACATACCCCCGCGCGCGCGGGTTCTCGGCCCAGACCGCCTCGAGCGCCTCGCGCACCGTCGTCCCCGGCACCTCCATCGCGGGACTCGGCACGTGGCGCTGCAGCGTGTGCGTAAACGTGACCGTGGCCATGGCCTGCGCCTCCCTGGCTAGAACCCCCCGCCGCCGCCGCCACCCCCGCCCCCGCCCGACGACCCGCCGCCCCCGAATCCCGACCCCCCCGAGCTCCTCGGCGAGGAACTCATCGTCCCCGCGGCCCGGGTGGAGAGGGCGCCGAGCCGCCCGCTGAAGTTCGAGACGGAAAACCCGCCCGGGTTGGGGCCGACGTACCACGACGGCGGCGCCTTCACGATGTCGGCAAAGGCGGCGGCCCACTTCTTCTCGACGCCGAAGGCCATGGCGTACGGGAGGAACTTCTCGAACATCTCGGGTGTCTTGACCACCCGCTGGAGGCGGTCGCCCTCGACGCGCCGGAGGAACTCCTCGAAGCCGCGCACCGCCTCCCAGGCCCGCGCCCCGGCCACCGTGCGCGCCGGCATGACCTGCCCGAAGGTGATGATGACCAGCCCGCTCAGCACGCCACCGACGATGAACGGCAACGGCACCATGCCGAGCCGCGCGGCGCCGATAGCGACCCCGCCGAAGGCCATGGCGAACCCGAGCGCCACGCCCCCCGCGGTCCAGAGGCCCTTCACCTTGTCGGGCCGCGTCCGGTAGAGCGCGCGGCGCACCAGCGCGTCGTACACCGCCGTCCGGATGCCCGGGAGCCGGGAGTAGAACTCGTTCTCCAGGGTGGAGAGCGGGACGAGGCGGATGCCGGTGTCGAAGATGCCGTCGAGCACCGCCTGCTCGTGCGGCGCCAGCGGCGGCGCCGACCCAGGCGGGTCGAGCCGGTGGAAATCGTAGTCCGTACTCGACAGGAGGCCGAAGAGTTTCGACTCCTCCCGCTCCTCGATCCGCATCCGCCCGCCCACCGCCAGGTTCACCAGCGTGGCGGTGATGTCCCGCATGTCCACCTGCTCGTCCAGCAGCGTGCCCGCCTCCGCCGGCGTCATCCCGTCGGGCGGCTCGTACCGGACGGCGATCGGCCGCGATTCCGGATCCCGCCCCACCCGCTGCCAGAGCAGCCACATGGCCAGGAAGACGGCGACCGGCAGGAAGAGGGGCCAGTTGCTCGCCAGGAAGGCGCCGATCCGCTCCGAGGCCGTCGGCTGCGCCACCGCCCCTTTGTTCCACCCGACCACCGCCGTGACCCCCTCGTGGAAGCCGAGCGGCGCCGACCGCACCACCCGCACCGTGGCGCCCTGGATCGCGACCTCGGCATCCTGCGCCGTCGAGCCATAGGGGCCGGTGAAGGCAATGGCCCGGAGCCCGGTGGCCGCGGCGGGAAGGGTGATGGTGGCGTCCACCGCCTCGATCGGCACGTCCCATTCGTCGCCGGTCAGGTTCCAGTAGAGCTCGTCGTGGTCCTCGAAGAAGCGGAGGCCGTTCAGCGCCCGGTAGCGGAAGACGATGGTGCGCGTGGCATCCTCGGCGCCGGGCACCCAGATCTTGAACTTCTGGTAGTGCCGCTCACGCGACTGCTCGAGGCGGAGCGCCGCGCCGGTGCCGGCTTCGGTGGCCGCGGCGTCCTCGAGGCGGAGGGTCCAGGAGAAGCCCTGCGGGTTGCGGTAGCGCACCGGCACGGTGCGGTAGAGCCCGTTCCACTTCCCGTGGAACTCGACGGTGATCGTCTCGGTGACGTCGAGCGTCCCGTCCTGGTGGACGACAATGCCGGCCTCGAAGCGCTTGATGGCGAGCGACCGCTGCGCCGCCGCCGCCGACGGGAGGAGGAGCAGCAGCAGGAGCAGGCCGAGCCGCCTCATGCCTTGCGATCCAGGTTGATGCTGGGCACGGCCGCCTCGGCGCGGTCGTCGAGGCCGAAGAACTCCGCCGGCCGGATGCCGGCGGTGCGGGCCACGAGATTGGAGGGGAACTGCTCGATGCGGGTGTTGAGGTCGCGGACGACGGCGTTGTAGTAGCGGCGGGCGTTCTGGAGGTGGTCCTCGACCTCGGTGAGCCCCCGCTGGAGCGCCAGATAGCTCTCCGCCGCGCGGAGCTCCGGGTAGGCCTCGGCCAGCGCGAAGACCTGCCGCACCGCCCCCGCCAGCTCGCCCTCCGCCACGCCGGCGGCGGCGGGGCCGCTGGCGCCCATCGCGCGGTTCCGCGCCGCCACCACCGCGTCGAGCGTCCCCCGCTCGTACCCGGCATGCCCCTGCACCGCCGAGACGAGCATGGGAACGAGGTCGTGCCGGCGCTTGAGCTGCACGTCAATGTCCGCCCAGGCGTTGGCGCAGAGCTGGCGCAGCCGGATGAGCCCATTGAAGGTCAGTATCCCGAAGACGAACGCCGCCGCGGCCAGGAGGAGCAGGAGCGTGCCCACCTTCAGGCCACCGTGCCGGAGGAGGCGCGGTCCCGAGCCACGAGATAGGTCGCGGCCACGATGCCGATGACCGCCACCACCGCAAACCAGACCGGGTGCGGAATGGTCCAGAGGTTATAGAGGGCGCCGACCAGCACCAATCCCCCGACCGTCAGCGCGGCGCCCCGCCCTTCGTGGCGCGCCACGGCGCGGGCCACCGTGCCACCGGCCCCGGCGCCGAGCACCCAGCCGAGGAGCACGAAAAGGAAGGCGCCGACGGGCATGGTGGACATGGCTGCCGCGAGCGAGGCGGGGTCCTTCGGGTCCACGCCGGCGGGCAGCGGATACACCCACATCCCGGCCATCTCCATGAGGACGATGGTCACCATCGCGACAACGATCCCGACGAGCACTCCGAGCAACCTGCGACCCATGGCTACCTCCCAGACGAGGAGTCGACGGAATCACGACGGCTTGAACCGCGGCGGCCCACCAGCACCCACCCCGCGAGCCCCAGGACGACCACCACCACCAGCTGGATGATATCCGCCCGCGGCCGGGATGCGAGGAGCCCGAGGCAGGTGACGATGCAGGCCACCGCCAGCGCCGGCCCGGCCGGGGCGCGGAAGGCCGCGGGCGCGCCCGCCCGCCGGAGGGCGGGAAGGACGGCGCAGGTCACGATGTAGATGAGCACCCGGAGGCCGACGGTAATTGAGACGGCGGACGCGAAGTTCGTGAGGATGGTGAAGGCGAGCATCCCGGCGGCCGACACGAACAGCCCCACGTGCGGCGTCTGGAAGCGGGGATGGACGCTGGCGATGCGCGCGGGGAGGTCGCCAGCCTCGGCCATGGCGAAGGGCATCCGCCCCGCCACCAGCACGATGGCGTGGGCCACCCCGAGGGTGGAGAGGAGCGCACCGCCCACCATCACCAGCGCCCCCGTGCGCCCGAAGGTGCGCTCCGCCGCGTCGGCCAGCGGGCGCGCCGACTCGCCGA
>CAZNLY010000036.1:0-7529 GCA_964574295.1 uncultured Gemmatimonadaceae bacterium | reverse complement strand
GTGCGCCCGAAGGTGCGCTCCGCCGCGTCGGCCAGCGGGCGCGCCGACTCGCCGAGGCCCGGCAGGGTGCCCACCGCCACCAGCTGGACCCCGACGTACACCGCGCTCACGATCGCGAGCCCGGCCAGGAGGGCAAAGGGGATCGTCCGCGCCGGGTCGCGCACCTCACCGCCCGGCACGCCGAGGACCTCGAACCCGGTGAAGGCGTAGAGCGCCAGGAGCACCGCGCCGGCCAGCGCCCCCGCACCCGGCGGGCCGGCTGGGGCAAGGAGCGCCGGCTCCACAAAGAACGCCCCCACCACCACGAACAACCCGAGGGGCACGAGCTTGGCCAGGGTCAGGACGTTGTTCACCGCCGCGGCGCGCCGGACCCCGGCCACGTTGACGGCCGTGAGGAGGGCCAGGACCGAGGCGATGATGAGGATGCGGGGGAACCCCGCCGCCACGCCGGGGGCAAAGAACGCCAGGTAATTGACGAAGAGGTTGGTGACGGAGGCGAAGCCGCCGAGCTGGGTGACCCACATCAGCCAGCCGGTCACGAAGCCCGTGGCCGGGCCGAAGGTCTGCCGCGCGTAGAGGTAGGGCCCGCCGGTGGCCTCGAAGGCGCTGCCGACTTCCGCCAGGCAGAGGGTGATGCCGAGGACCACGAGGCCCGCGAGCACCACCGCGGCTACGCTCCAGGGGCCGACGCCGGCGTAGAGGAGGGCGGGAAGGCCGAAGATCCCGGCGCCGATGACGCGGTTGACGGCAAAGAGGGTCAGGTCGCGCCGGCCGAGGGCGCGCACGAGCGACGGGCCGGGGGCCGTCACGCCAGGTTGAGCTTCCGCAGGAGGGCGATGAACCGCGGATGCTCGCGGAGCGGCTCGAAGAGGAAGGACGCCCGGATCCCGTAGAGCCCGCCGGAGTGTTCGGCGAGCGCCTGCTCGAGGCAGTCGATCGCCCGGTCGTGCTCCCCGAGCCCGGTGAGGACATAGGCCCGATAGTAGGGCGTGACATACTGCGTCCGGGCGGCGTCGTCGAGGCGCCGCAGCACGTCGCGCGCCTCCGCCGTCCGCCCCGCCAGGCCGAGCGCCTCGCCGTACTGGGCCAGGAACATCAGGTCGCCCGCCGCCAGCGCCGCCCCGCGCTCCAGCTCGGCGAGGCCGGCCTCCTGGTCTCCGGAGCGGAAGAGGGCCCAGCCGAGGGTGGCGCGGGCGCGGCCGTACTCGGGGTCCACCTCCACCGCGTGGCGGGCGGCCTCGAGCGCCTCGGCCGTGCGCCCGGCGCGGAGGAGCGAGGAGGCGAGGTCGGTGCGGTGGGAGAGGGGATCGAGCTCGTGCCCCCGGCGCACCATCGGGATCGCCTCCTCGTGCCGGCCGAGGGCCGCCAGCATGCGCCCGTAGAGGTCGTAGGCGTCGGCGCTGCCGGGGTTGAGCTCCAGCGCGCGCTTGAACTCCGCCTCGGCGGCCACCCAGTCGAAGTCGCGCACGAAACGCAGGAAGCCGAGCACGCAGTGCGCCTCCCCGAGCATCGGGTCGAGGGCCAGGGCGCGCTGGACCGACTCCTCCGCCTTGGCAAACGCCTCGTCGGGCCGGAAGAGCCCCCCGCCCGAGGCGAGCGCCAGCTCGAGGTAGAGAAGCCCCATGTCGGCGTGGGCCAGCGCAAAGCCCGGGTCGCGCTCGAGCGCACGCTGGAAGAAGCCGATGCACTGCCGGAGTCCCTCCGGAGTGTGGCGGACGAACCAGTACCGCCCCTGCAGGTAGAGGTGGTAGGCGGTCACGTCGCTGGTCGGGGCGTGGCGGATCCGCGAGGCCTCGTCGGCGGAGAGCTCCGCCTGCAGCGCCGAGGCGATCCGGAGCGCCACGTCGGACTGGATGGCGAAGATGTCGGTCACCTGCCGGTCGTAGGTCTCCGACCAGAGGTGCTGGTCGGACTCGGCGTCGATGAGCTGGGCCACGATGCGGATCCGGTCGCCGGCGCGGCGGACGCTGCCCTCCACGATGGCGGCGGCGGAGAGGAGGGCGCCGATCTCGCGCAGGCTCTGCTCCCGGTTCCGGAACTGCATCACCGAGGTGCGCGAGATGACCTTGAGCGAGCGCACCTTGGAGAGCTGGGCGATCACGTCCTCGGTGATCCCGTCGGCAAAGTACGCGTTCTCCGGGTCGGCGCTGAGGCTCAGGAAGGGCAGCACCGCCACCGACTTGCCGGCGGGCGCGGGGCCGCTCGGCGCGGCGAGCGCCGCCGAGAAGGCCTGCACCGTTGCAAAGCGATCGGCGGGCACGAAAGCGAGTGCGCGGCGGATCGCCTCCTCCACGTGGGGCGGCACCGCCGCCCGCACCACCCGGAGGCGGGGCGCGCTCTCCACCGCCTTGCGGGCGTGGATGGCCTGGGCCGTCGCGCCGGTGTAGGGGGGAGCGCCGGCCAGCATCTCGTAGAGCACGCAGGCCAGGGAGTAGATGTCGCTCCGCGCGTCCACCGCCTCGCCGACCGACTGCTCGGGGCTCATGTAGGTGGGGGTGCCGACGGCGAACCCCGGGTCGGTGAGCCGCCCGCCCACCGCCGCGTGCACCGCGGAGGCGATGCCGAAGTCGGCCACCATCGGATGCCCCGCCTGCAGGAGGATGTTCTCCGGCTTGATGTCCCGGTGCACGAAGCCGCGCTCGTGGGCAAAGGCCAACGCGTCGGCCACCGCGCGGCCGATCCGGAGGGCGTCGTCCACCGGGAGCTGCACCTCGCGTTCGAGGCGGTCACGAAGCGATTCCCCCTCGACGAACGGCATGACGTAGTAGAGGAAGGGCGAGCCGGCGCCGGGCATCGTGGCCTCGCCGGAGTCATACAGCGGGAGGATGTGGGGGTGACTCAGGCGCGCCGCGATCTCGATCTCGCGGAGGAAGCGCGCCGGCCCGATCGAGAGCGCCACCTCGGGGCGCAGCACCTTCACCGCCACCCGCCGCCGGTGCTTGAGGTCCTCCGCCGCGCAGACCACCGCCATGCCACCGCGCCCGATCTCGCGTTCCACGCGGTACCGGTCGGCCAGGGCGGTGCGGAGGCGGTCGAGTTCGTCGAGGGGCATGGGGGCCGGGTGGTCGGCGGGTTGGGGACCGCCTTGAGGATACGCCCCCTAGGCGCGCCGCGCGAGCGCGCGGATGCGTCCGAGGTCGAGGCGCCCCTTGGCGCCCCACCCCTTCACGCCTGCGGGAATCCCGGGGCGGAACGCTTCATAGAGCCGGTAGGCCTCCTCACCCAGCTCGCTGGGCGGGTAGGCCCGTGCCAGTTCGGTCATCGCGGCCTCGACGTCCGGCAGTGCGTCGCCGAATTTCTGGGCCAGATAGCGCTCCACCGGCTCGGGCTGCTCCACCGCGCCCTTCACCGAGGCGCGCAGGCCCTTCGGCGTGGAAACCACCGGCACGGCGCGCCCCAGCAGGTGGACCACGCTTTTCGAGGGGCGGCGCTTCGGCCGGGCCTCCGATGGCGCGGCGTCCGGCTCGGCGTAGATGCCAAGGCGGCGCCCCTTCGACTGGGCGTTGAGCCCCGCCACCGCCTTGCCCAGGGTGAGCGCCGTGGCGCGCGGGTGACCGAGCCGCTCGGCCACGACCGCCGCCCAGAGGGTCAGCACGGGTGCGCGATTGACGAGGAGGGAGGAGGCGTTCACCAGCGGAGTGGCCTGGGGAGGGGCGAGACGACCGAGGGAAGGATCGGGGTCAGGGCACCGGCGACTCGCCGCTGGGACGGCGGCGCAGGCGCCCGCCCGGCGACCACACCGGCGGGGCGTACCCCGACCGGGCGGCCACGTCCTGGTTCACCCATTCGATGATGGCCGCATGCCCGAGGCTCTCGGGGTCGTGTGACAGGTATCCGGACACCACCCCGATGACCTGGAACCCCTGCCCCAGCTGGAAACTCAGGGTGCGGTCGTGCAGCTCGCCGCGCACGACCGCCGCCACATACGCCTCGTGGGAGAGCCGCTGGGCGTGCCGGTGATAGTCGCGGAGCCGCGCTCCGGCCCGGATCCGCAGCAGGCCGAAGTGGCGGACCAGCGCTCGCCGCCCGGCGTACAGCGCCCGCCCGACCCCCTTCCCCTGCCACGCCGGATGCACCATCACCTCGGCGCCATAGAGCGTGCGTCCGCGGCCGGGATCGTGATTGGTGAACATCCCGGCGTCGGTGAAGTCGCGCCAGGAGGACTCGAGGGTGTAATCGTCCCACAGGACGATGAGGCTGGCCGCCATCCCGACCAGCGCGCCGCTCTCCCGGCTGACCGCCACGAGCTGCCCCTCGGGAAAGACCTGGAGGTGGCTGGCAAGCTGGACCTCGCCCCAGGAGGGAGAGTCCGGATAGACGGCGGACGACAGCGCCCGGACCTCCGCAAAGTCCGCGGCCTGCATGCCCCGCACGAGGACGTCGTGCGGCCCCGACGATCCGGCTGGAGGACGACTCATCGTCGAAAGGTTCACCATTGCCCGGAATCCGCAAGTGACGGCGCTCACACACCGCGTGGATCCCGCCCCGGTGCCCGGAGGCGGGCCCGGTGTTATCCTACTCGGCATCCCTGACGGGAGTCTCACCATGTCGTCGGTGCTCGACCCGATCCTCGACGCCCTCCGCCTCACCTGGTCGCAGCTGCAGATCTTCTCGCCGCGCATGGTGGGCGCCTCGCTCCTCCTCATCTTCGGGTGGCTGTTCGCGCGGGCGGTCCAGAACGGGCTGGTGCGCCTTCTCCGCTGGGCGCGGCTGGAATCGGCGGCGGAACGCACCGGCGTCGAGACCTTCCTGATGCGCGGCGGGGTGCCCTTCACGGCGGTGACCCTGGCGGGGGCCATCGTGTATTGGGTGCTGATGCTGGTGGTGGCGCTGGCGGTGTTCAACGTGCTCGAACTGGAGGTGTCCGGGGCCATCCTGGCGCAGGTGTCGGCCTACCTCCCGAACATCCTGGTGGCGCTGGTCATCGTGGTCTTCGGCGCGATGCTCGCGCGCTTCGTGGCAGGGCTCGTCGAGACCTACCTGAACAATGTCGGGGTGGACCGCGCCCGGGAAATTGCGTTCCTGACGCGGATGGCCACCCTGGCCTTCATCCTCACCCTGGCGCTCCGGCAGCTGCAGTTTGCCGGGGACGTCCTCCTCTCCGCCTTCCAGCTCGCCTTTGGCGGGCTCTGCCTGGCGCTGGCCCTGGCCTTCGGCCTCGGCGGCAAGGACTGGGCGGCCCGGATTCTCGAGCGGACCCGGAAGCCCCGATGATCGTCGACTGCCATGTGCACGTCAACAACTACGAGGACGAGCGCGTCGCCAACCTGCCCGACCAGGTGGCGGCGCTCAACCGCGCCCTGCGCCTCAACCGCGTGGACATCGCCGTCATCCTGACGTCCTACAAGGTCACCCCGGGCCGCCCCTCGACCCTGGCGGTGCTCGAGGCGGTGCGCGACCATCCGCACCTCTACGTCGTGGCCGGGCTGAGCTACGAGGACTTCACCCCGGCCGAACTCGACGCGCTGGAGCAGCACGTGGCCTCCGGCAAGCTCAAGGGGCTCAAGCTCTACCCCGGCTACCAGCCCTTCTACCCGGCGGACGTCCGCTGGGACGCGGCCTACGCCTTTGCCGCCCGCCACCGCCTCCCGGTCATGATCCACACCGGCGACACCTACGATCCGCACGGCAAGGTCAAGTACGCCCACCCGCTCCACGTGGATGATGCGGCCGTGGACCACCGCGACGTGCAGTTCGTGATCTGCCATCTGGGGAATCCCTGGATCCGCGACTGCATGGAGGTGGTGTACAAGAACGCCAACGTCTATGCGGACCTCTCGGGCTTCGTCCTCGGCAACTTCACCGATCGCTTCGAGCAGTACATGCGCCGCCAGGTGGAGGATGTCCTGGTGTACGGCGTGGAGCCCACCAAGGTGCTCTTCGGCACCGACTGGCCGATTGCCTCGATGGAGAGCTACCTCGAGTTCATGGACCAGTTGGCCCTGCCCCCCGCCGACCGGCAGCGGATCATGAGCGACAACGCGCTCGAGCTCTTCCGGATCGACCCCGCGTCCAGCCTCCTGGCCGGTGGTTCGGTCGCGGGATCGTGGTGGCGCCGCGAACGCCGCTAGCCCCACCCACTGGAGTCCTACGATGCGAGTCCGTCCCCATCACCTGCTCCTCCCCGCCCTCCTCGTCGGCACCCTCGCCATGGCCTCCGACACCCCCACCGTGGACTGGGCCATGGTCGCCCGGATCCGCGAGGAGGGGCTCCAGCGCTCGCAGGTCATGAACTACGAGAGCTACATGACGGATGTCCTCGGCGCCCGGCTCACGCTCTCGCAGGACATGCAGCGGGCGCAGGCCTGGGCGGTGGCCGAGCTCCGGCGCCTGGGGCTGGCCAACGTGGCGGTGGAGCCGTTCATGGACTTCGGCGTCACGTGGGACAACGAGTACGTCTCGCTCCAGCTGCTGGAGCCCGACTACACGCCGATGGTGGGGTACCCGATCAGTCACACCCCCGGCACCAACGGCCCCCAGGTGGCCCAGGCGGTCATCGTCGAGCTCCTGACGCGGGATGACCTCGCGAAGTACCGCGGCACGCTGCAGGGCAAGGTGGTCCTGGCAACGCCCCCGGCGCCGATCGACCTGGCGCCGCTCATCAACGGCGTCCGGCCGTGGACCGAGGCGCAGCTCGACTCGATCAGCCACGTCGTGATTGCCCCGGCCCGCCCGGCGCCGCCCCGCGCGGTGCGCAATCCCGACCTCCTCGGCGCGGAGGAGAAGCTCGCCTTCTTCAAGGCGGAAGGGGTGGTGGCGGTCTTCCAGTGCGACGGCGGCTTCCCGGGGGCGGTGCGCGGCTTTTCCCGGCCTGGGGCGCGGCAGGACGGGTGGTCGCGCGCCGGCATCCTCGCCTCGCCGGTCGTCGTGGCGATCACGCCGGAGCACTACAACCGGATGTATCGGATCCTCCAGCGCGGCATCCCGGTCACCGTCAGCGTGGACGTGCGCAACCGGATCGGCGAGCAGGTGGAGCAGGCCGCCAACATCGTGGCCGAGATCCCGGGCACCGACCTCAAGGACCAGGTGGTGATGATCGGGGCGCACTTCGACACCTGGCACGCCAGCCCCAACGCCAGCGACAACACTTCGGGCGTGGCCACGGTGCTCGAGGCGATGCGGATCCTCAAGGCGGTGGGGGCCAGGCCGCGGCGGACGATCCGCGTGGCGCTCTGGAGCGGCGAGGAGCAGGGGCTCTGGGGGTCACGGGCCTACGTGAAGCAGCACTTCGGCAACCCCAACGACAGCACGGTGGGCGTCAAGCCGGGGTACGCCAGGCTCTCGGCGTACTTCAACCAGGACTACGGGCCCGGCGCCTACCGCGGCATCTACCTGCAGGGGAACGAGGCGGCGCGGGAGATGCTCACCGCCTGGATGGCGCCCTTTGCGGACTTCGGGATGACGGCGGTGTCGAACCAGAGCGTCGGGAGCACCGACCACGTGTCGTTCGACGAGGTGGGGCTGCCGGGGTTCCAGTTCCTGCAGGACCGCGTCCCCGGCACGGGCGGGCACACCAACCTCGACTACTA
>CAZNLY010000035.1:16547-21919 GCA_964574295.1 uncultured Gemmatimonadaceae bacterium | reverse complement strand
GTCATCGTGAGGCCGTCCAGGTACCCGAAGTACTCCTGGTTCAGCCGGAACGAGCCGTCCTCGCGGAGGTCCACGAGATGATCGTAGATCTGCTGGACATACTTCGGCTGGCCATACGGGGCCAGGCCCATGACCTTGTACTCGCCCGAATTGACCTTGAAGCCGGTGTAGTACGTGAACGCGGAATAGAGCAGGCCCAGCGAATCGGGCCACCGCATTTCCTGGAGGAGCTGGATGTCGGAGCCCTTGCCCACGCCGTACGAGGCGGTGGCCCACTCCCCGACGCCGTCGATCGTCAGGAACGCGGCCTGGTCAAAGGGCGACGGGAAGAACGCACTCGCGGCGTGCGATTCGTGGTGTTCGGCGTAGAAGATGTCACCGGCATACCCCCCCATCTCCGAGCGGAGGTTGCGGTCCATCCAGAGTTTTTCCTTGATCCACAACGGCCCGGCCAGGAGGAATTGCTTCAGGCCGCGGGGGGCCACCCCGAGATACGACTCGAGGATGCGCTCGAACTTGAGGATCGGCTTGTCGTAGAATCCGACCCCGGACAGGTCGCGGGCGGAGATCCCCGCCTCCTGGAGGCAATAGGCCACCGCACGAGTGGGAAACCCCGGGTCGCCCTTCTTCCGGGTGAATCGCTCCTCCGAAGCGGCGGCGATGATCTCGCCGTCGCGGATGATGGCGGCGGCCGAGTCGTGGTAGAACGCAGAAATGCCGAGGATCGTGACTGGAGCCATTCCGGAGGTCGCTCCCTGGGTGTCTTCCGTGGCCATCGGACGGTCAGGCGCGGCAGGTCAGGCAAGTCTCACGCCACCTGGGCCCCAGTGAAGAAGGTCGAACTGCACCGCGGGGAGGCGCTTGCGCCGCCCTCGGCCACCGGGGTGCGACCCATCTGTGGCGCCCGCGCAGCAGTGCCGGCTGGGATCCCACGCTGTTGCGTGGCGGTGGCGGGATTCGCTATGCTCAAGTCAGCCAGTCACAAGCAATTCGGGGGTCAGGGGGTGCTGGCCCGACCGGTGCTTCCGAACCGCCATCCCGCTTCCCGGACCGCCCCGGCCAGCCGAGACCATTCATGATCATGACCGAAGTCAACCGTCAGGCGCAGACGCCGTCCTTTGACGGAGAAGATCCGGCCCTGGCGGCGCGTCCCACGCGCCTCAGCTACCGGAAGGCGTACTACCACCTCGTCAACATCGAGGAGCACCCGGAGGTGCTCCCGTTGGCCTTCGACCTGGTCGAGGAGCGCTTCCGCGCCGCCGCGGGAGCGGCGGCGGACGCCGCCTTCGGGCTCCGGGACGCCCCGGCCCGGCTCGACGCCCTGCTCGACGGACTCGCCCGACGGCGCGCCGAATTTGCCCACCCGTGGCGGCACGAGTCCGAGGACCTGACCCGGCGCCAGGTGCTGCACTACTTCGTGCAGTACATGCCGACCGCCTTCGTGGACGGCTGCTGGCTGCAGTGCGGACTCCGGGTCTCCACCGCCCATACGGCCGTTGGCGCCTCGATGACCGGACTGTACCAGCACCAGGTGCGCGCGTTCGTGGCGGATCCCGGCCGGCATTTCGTGGCCGACTACCGGGCCGTGTACGGCCGGCTCGGGGCGCCGCTCGAGGACATTTCCTCCCATTCCTTTGCCGCGCGGCCCGATTTCCTCGAGTCGAGCCTCGCGCTGCCGATCCTGCTCCTGTGCATCGGGCAGTTTCCCAGGACGCATCCCGCGGAGATCCTCGGCCTCAACCTGGCCTGGCAGTACCTCGGCCTGTCCGCCTTTGGTCCGGAACTGATTCGCGACGCCTGTCGCGCCTACGGACTGCCTCCAATGGGAGAGGACCTTGCCGATGCGGCCTACCTCGAGGCCGGTCGTGGCATGGCCCGGGAGGCCGTCCTCTCGCTGCTGCAGGATGTCGGCGAGGCGAGCCTGCGGGACACGTGGGCGGCCCTGCTGCGAGGCGTGGCGCTCGGGGTGCAGGGTTGGAGCGACTGGTTCGAGGCGACGCGGGCCGCGGCTCCCGTTGGCCCCCCGGACCCGCGGCAGGAGGTGATCGACCTCTTCTGGCGCAAGGCACCCCACGCCTGCGGGTACCACCACGACAAGCGCCTTGGGGCACGGCGGATCGATGAGTTCCTGGATCCTGCGACGTTCAACGGTCCCGCCGTACTGGACGCCCTCGCCGCCTCTCCCTGGGTCAAGCCGGGCAACGCCGAGAAGAGCCCGCTGCTCAATCGGTTGATCGGCTTCGGCGGCCCGATGATGGCCGTCTTCACCCCGGTCGAACAGGACATCATCCGGACCTGGATCAATTCGCTTCCGCCGCGGGACCCACATGCCCGACTGGCGGATGCCGCCGCCCCCGCCGCCCCGGCCGGCGCACCATCGGGGCCGACCATCCGGGAGGAGCAGTTCATCAGGGGGCGTACCTGGGAGCCCGTGGCCTTCCGCAACCGGAGCCGTCGCCTGCACGGCGGCTGCTCGGTCCGGGAGTTGTACTACCACTTGATCAACGTGGAGTTCCATCCGGAAATCCTCCCCGTAGCCGAGCGCTTCGCGCACGAACGACTCGAACGATCCATGGCGATGCTGTGGAGGGGCGAGCGCCCGATTCCCTCGCGGCACTACGACCCGGCGGCGCTCGAGCAGTGGGTGTACACCAAGCATCGCGAGCAGGTGGATTCCTACCGGGCACCGGACGTGCGGCCGGAGGCGCCCAAGGATGCCTTCATCGAGGCGACGGTCCAGCTGGCCCCCCTCATCCTCATTGATGGCGGCTGGCTCCAGGGGATGGCCTCGCCCGCGCTGATCCACACGACGGTCGGCCGGATGCTCTTCCACGTCTTCGTCGAGGAGCTCGGCGAGGGCAAGGTGAAGGAACATCACGCGAACATCTACCGAAACCTCCTCAAGGCGATGGGGGAGGAACCCCCTCCGGTGGACACATGGGAGTTCGCCCGCTGGTCGCGGCTGGAGGACGCCTCCTTCGACGTGCCTGCGCTCTGGCTCACGATCTCCTGCTTTCCCAGGCATTTCCTGCCGGAGATCCTCGGGCTCAACCTCGCAGTGGAGCTGGCGGGGGTCGGGGGGCCGTACATGGAGGCGCGGGACACGCTGCGACGGTTCCGGTATCCGACGCTCTTCGTGGATGTCCACAACGCGGCCGACAACGTGTCGGTGGGCCACGCGGCCTGGGCCATGAACGCCATCAAGCGCCACCTCGACGAGGTGGCGGAGCGCGACGGTCCACACAATGTGGACCGCACCTGGCATCGGGTCTGGACGGGCGTCCGGGCCACGCTGCCGCAGATCGGCCGGCTCCGCCTGCTGGCGCACCGCGTCCGACAGCGGTTCTTCGGCGAGGATCCCCGCCTGGTTCCCCTGATCTTTCCGTCGTAGCCGATGTCTTCCTCGACTCCGCCAGCCCTGTCGCGGCGCACGAAGCTCCTGTTTGCCGCGATCACGGCCGTGCTCGCGCTGGCACTCCTCGAGCTGGTGTCCTGGGTGGCGCTCCGGGCGCTCTCCCCCCGCCTCGAGGAGCCGGTGCAGCGCACCCAGCAGATCTTCGCGGACCAATCGGCACGGATCCAGGACTGGCTGCAGGCGGATTCCACCAAGCTCTTCGTGGTATTCGACGAGCGGCGCGGCTGGCGGCAGCGCCCCGGCTATCGGTCCGAGCTGTACACGGTCGGGCCGCAAGGCGTGCGGGGAACGCGCCCGTACTCTCCGCTCCCGGCGCCGGGGGTCCTGCGGGTGGACGCGTTCGGAGACTCGTTCGTCTTCGGGACGGAAATGCCGGATTCGAGTGCCTGGGCCGCCGTCCTCGAGCGGGAATTCCCGAACATCGAGGTGCCGAATTACGGGGTCGGAGGTTACGGGATCGACCAGGTCCTCCTCGATCTCTCCGCGCAGGGCCGCGACCTGCACCCGCAGGTCATCCTCGTGGGGTTTGTGCCGGACCAGCTTCGGCGGACGGTGAACGTCTATCGGCGGTTTCTCTCCACTCAGGAGCCCCCGCTGGTCAAGCCGCGCTTCCTTCTTGGAGCCTCCGGCGGGCTGACCCTGCTGCCGACCCCCTTTCACGGCATGGGAGATTACCAGCGGGTCCTGCAGCATCCCCGCGACGTGCTGGCGCTGGGGAAGGCGGACGCCTGGTACTCGGCGCTGATCTACCGAAACCCCCTGTACGACTATTCATCGACCGTTCGCCTCCTGACCACCTTCTGGATCCGAGCATCACGGAGGTACCTGGGCGCCGAACGGCTGTACATCGACGGGCGGGCGAACCCGAGGTCGGAGGCCTTCCGAATCCAGGTGGAACTCTTTGCGCAGGTCGTCGACTCCATACGAGCCCAGGGGGCGATGCCGCTGCTGGTGTTCTTCCCGGACCGGGCGACGCTGTATCGAATTGCGGATGGGCTCGCCCCCTCCTACCAGCCGCTCGTCGACACGCTGCGTGCGCGAGGGTTCGACCCCCTGGATGCCGGGGAGGCGTTCGAGGGGACGAAGGCGGCGGATGTTCCCGCCCTCTTCGCCACCGCCCATTATTCGGCGGCGGGGAATCGTGTTGTCGGTCGATGGTTGGGAACCCGGCTGGAAGCGCTGGCAGGGGCGCTTGGTGGAGGCGACTCTACGCCTTCTCCACCCGCACCGCGCTCACCTTGAAGCTCGCGATCTTTGCGTAGGGGTCCAGCGCGGGGTTCGTGAGCAGGTTGGCCGCCGCCTCGCGGAAGTGCATCGGCACGAACACCTGCCCGCGGGCCTGGCGCCAGCTGAGCCGGGCGCCGATGAGGATGCTGCCGCGCCGGGAACTGATCCGCACCGTGTCGCCCTCCGACACCCCCAGCGCCGCCGCGTCCGCCGGGTGGATCTCCACGATCGGCACCGGCTCCCGCGAGTCGAGCCCCGTCGAACGCCGGGTCATCGTGCCGGTGTGCCAGTGGTACATCTGCCGCCCCGTCCCCATCACATACGGATACTCGTCGTCCGGCAGCTCGCTCGGCGGGAGGAACTCGACCGGCACGAACAGCGCCTTGCCGTCGGGCGTCGGGAACCGGTCGTCGAAGAGGAAGCTGGTGCCGTCGGAGTCGGGGGTCGGCACCGGATACTGCAGTCCGTAGTTGTGCCGGCGGAGCCCGTCGTAGGTGACCCCGCGCCACGAGGGGGTGACGGCCGCGATCTCCGCCATGACCGCCTCCGCCCCCGCGAACGGGCTCCGGAGCCCCAGCCGTTCCGTCAGGTCCACCAGGATGTCGAGGTCGCGCCGGGCCTGCCCCGGCGGCGGCAGGGCGGGGGAGGAGAGCTGGATCCGCCGCTCGGTGTTGACGAACGTCCCCTCCTTCTCGGCGAACGAACTCCCCGGCAGCACCACGTCGGCCCA
>CAZNLY010000035.1:0-16447 GCA_964574295.1 uncultured Gemmatimonadaceae bacterium | reverse complement strand
GTCGGTCACCGGGCGGTAGTCGGTGTAGGCAAAGGGGATGGCGCCGACGTCGCTCGCCCCCTGCACGTTGTTCTGCCCGCGGATCGGGAGCATCGCCGCGCCCCACCGGCCGATCATCCCGCAGGCCAGGAGGAGGTTGAGGAGGCTCGCCACGATGTCGGTGCCGGTGGCGTGCTGCGTGAGGCCCATGGCCCACAGCGTCGAGGTGTTGGGCCCCTTGGCGTAGAGCTCCGCGGCGGCGCGAATCTTCTCCACCGGCACACCGGTGAGCTTGGCGCCCACCTCCGGCGTGTAGGGGGCCACCGCCGCCCGCACCGACTCGAACTCCCGGGTGCGGGAGCGGATGAACTCCTTGTCCTCGAGCCCCGTCGCCAGGATGTGGTGCAGCATGGCGCTGTAGAGCGCCACGTCGGTGCCCGGCAGGAGTTGGAGGTGCACGTCGGCCAGGGCGGCCAGCTCGGTCCGCCGCACGTCCGCCACCACCAGCCTGGCACCCCGGGTCACCGCGCGCTTGACCGCGGCACCGAAGACGGGGTGGTTCTCGGTGACGTTGGCGCCGCTCACGAAGATGACGTCGCACGCCTCCTCGATTTCCCGCATCGAGCCGGAGGCGGCGGAGGTGCTGAGGGCGCGGCTCATGGCCGACACCGAGGAGGAGTGGCAGAGGCGGGTGCAGTGGTCCACGTTGTTGGTGCCGAGGGCGCCGCGGATCATCCGCATGAAGAGGTAGTTGTCCTCGTTGCTGCACTTGGCGGAGGAGAGGGCCGCGAGGGCGCGGGGGCCGTGCTCCCTCTTGATCCGGAGGAGTTCCTGCGCCGTGAGGCTCAGCGCCTCCTCCCAGGTGGCCTCCCGGAACGGGTCGTACCACTCGGGCGGGGTGGCGGCGCGGTCGCGCACGTCGCCGTCGCCCACCACCGGGAGCCCCGTCTGCGGCGACTTCCCGACGCTTCGCTTGGGGGGACGGGGCTTCCTTGTGCCGCCGAGCTCCTCGATGGTGGGCCAGGGCCCCTCGCGGTGCCGGGGGAACTCGCCGGTCCAGCGCCACCGTCCCTCCTCGCGCACCCACCCCTTGCGGATCAGCGGCACGGTGAGGCGGTCGCGGTGCTGGGCAAAGTCCGTCCCGAACCGCCCTTTCACGCAGGTGCTCCCCTGGTTCGGCGTGTTCTCCTCGATCCAGGGGCTCGTGACCCGCACCAGCTGGCCGTCCTTCACGTGCAGGTCCACCTGGCAGCCGACCCCGCAGTAGGGGCAGACCGAGCGGGTGACCGTGTCCGGAGCCCGCACCGCCTCCTCGCCGAAGCGCTGGCGCGGGAGCACCTCGAAGATGGCCCCCGTGGGGCAGACGCGGACGCACTCGCCGCACCAGGTGCAGCCCGCGTGGTCCGGATCGCCGTCGCCCCCGACGATGATCTCGGTGTGCACGCCGCGCTCGCCGACGTCGAGGACGCCCACCTCCTGGATGCTGTCGCAGGCGCGCACGCAGCGGGTGCAGAGGATGCAGAGCGACATGTCGTGCTGGATCATCACGTCGCCCGGCCGGGTGTCGCCCCCGCGCAGGCCCAGCGGCTGCTCCGGCGGGAGGGGCACGTCGTAGCGGCGGACGTATTGCTCGAATTCGTTGCGGGGCGGGGGGGCGTGGCCGTTGCCGCGGAGGTGCTCGAGGGGGTAGCGCTCGAGGAGGAGGCCCAGCACGCCGCGGCGGTTGGCCACGGCGGCGTCGCTCTCGGTGTCCACCACCATGCCGTCGGTGGCGGGGGTGGCGCAGGCGGGGACGAGCTTGCCCTGGCCGGACACCGACACGAGGCAGAGCCGGCAGTTCCCGACGGTCGGGAGCCTGGGATACCAGCAGAGCGTCGGGACCTCGTGGCCGCTGGCGCGCGCGGCGTCGAGGATCGTGGCGCCCTCGGGAATCGGAATGGCCTGCCCGTTGAGCGTGAGCGACGGCATCGTTCGGCGGGATCCGTTGGCGGGGGTCATGTCGAGTCTACGGGGGCCCCGCCCGGGCGGCAAGGGCGCGCGTGGCGTCCGAAGCTCCCCGCTATCGATGCGAGTCGGCCCGGGGGCCGGCGATCCGCGCCAGAAGCCAGGTGAACACGCCGGCTGCGAACACCAGTCCTGCGAGGAAGTGGAGGGAGAGATATTGCGGGCCCGCGTGCTCCGTGACGGCCCAATCGGCCACCGCCATGATGGCGAAGAGCGCCGTCGCGCGCGGCCAGGTGGCCGATGGGACGCGTCGCCGGAGCCTTGGGGCGCCACCGCGGGCCATCCAGAGGCCGGCAAGAATGAGCGCCGAGAGCACGCCCGCCTCGAGCAGGTAGAAGAGCGCGCGGATCGGGAAGGGCGCCATCAGGCTTGCGAGGCAAGGTGGTCGGCCAGGCGCAGGCTCAGGGCGACCAGCGTCAGCGTGGGATTCACGTGTCCGGAGGTCGGGAAGACCGAACTGCCGGCCACGTACAGGTTGGCGATCCCGAACACCTGCCCGTCAGGCGACACGACGCCCTGGGAAGGATCGGATGCCATCCGTGTCGTGCCCATGTGATGGTGGGCCTCCGTGAAGTCCGGCGGCCCCTCCTCCGGCACCAGCGCCTCGTCGAGGCGGACTCGCCCGAGCCCCAGGCGGCCGAATTCCTCGCCCACGGCGACGGTGATGGCTCGGACCGTCCGCCGCTCGGCCTCCGTCACCTGCCACTCGATCCGTGCCTGGTTGAGGCCGAGGGCATCCCGGTCGCGGGCCAGCGTGACCCGGCTGGCGGGGTTCGGCGATTGCTCCACATCGCAGAGCATCGTCACGACCTGCGGGGTGGAGACCTGCTCCTTGGCCGGTTCCAGCACCTTCCGCCGGGCATTGATCAGCACTTCGTCCAGGTCGGTCATTACGCGGGCGACATCCCGGAGCAGCCCTCCAGGCTGGGAGTCGCCTTCCGGCCGGCCGAGGAGGCGGCGGAGCGCCGCGGTGCCCGACTCCCCCGACGTCTGGGCAAAGAAGAGCGCCCCGCAGTTGAGGAGCCCCTGCCGCGCCTGCAGGTCGGGAGACAGTTCCACGCCGGGAAGCAGTCGCGTGCCGTCCGGGAGCCGGTGGCTCAGGAAGGCATCCGCGAAGCGGTAGGGGTCGCGCGCCACGATAGTGCCGGCCACCCGCCGCGGATGGTCCATCAGGAAGCGACCGACCAGGTCGCGAGAGTTTCCCAGCCCGGCCGCAGCCACGTCGTTGGACAGTAGGAGGAGCCTGGCGTTTTCGATCCCGCCTGCGCAGAGCACGACGAACCTGGCTCGGACCCGCGCCTGCTTGCCCTCAAGCGTCTGGATCCGCACCGCCTCGACCGCGGCGCCGCCGGGGGCGGCCTCGATGCGCGTGGCGTTGGCGTGGAGCAGCACATGCACGTTCCGGGAAGACTCGAAGTCCTCTCGATGGGCGGTGCCGAATCGCTTGGGCCCCCCTGGGCCGAACTGCCAGAGGTGGAGCCGGAGCTTGTCCGGTGCCAGCGCAGGGAACGCTCGTCCCACTCCTCGCGCGAATTGGGTCGGAAGGTCGTCGGAGGCCAGCCCGCACGCGCCATGCGCCGCCAGGCTGTAGGGCAGCAGGTCCGCCGCGCCGATCGGCCACCCCGAGTGGGCCAGCCAGGGCCGGGGGGAGAAATCCACCTCGGAGAGCATGGCGCAGCGTCCGTCCCACGCCGCCGTGGTCCCGCCAAAGAGCCGGAAACGGGTGTCCCGCGACCTCGGGAGGCCCGCGTTCTCGAATGCGTACAGGGCCTGGGTGGATTCCTCGAACCCCAGTCCTCCCGATTCGAGCACGAGGACGGATTGTCGGCCGCCGAGAAAGCGCCGGGCGATCGAGATTCCCGCGGCCCCCGCGCCGATGATGCAGACGTCGCATTCGAAGGTGGTGCCATCCTGCTGCAGCCGCAGGTCGTCAATCATGCCGCGGCCTCGGCCTCCAGGCTGACGGCCACGGCGCACCGCACCTCGGACTCCGAGAGCACCCACCCGTCGAGGAGGCGTGTCCGCCCACGGGCAAAATCCTCCGTGCGCCGGCTTCCCAGGCCACTGACGCCCGCCCCGGGGCCGTCGGCCCCCTCCTCAAGTACCTGGGCCAGGTGCGCCCGCGCAGCCGCCGGGCACCCGCCCGATGCCAGGTATGCTCGCCGAAGGGCTTCGAAGGGGGCAGCCCCAGGATGTCCACTCCACCGTCGGCCTCGAATCGGGTGCCCAATCAGCACGGCGACAAACGCGAGCGCCATGCGCACAACATCCCGGCGAGCGGTCTTCGACATGAAGCGAAGGCGTCCTGTGGACGGAGGTGAATCGAGTCTAGGGAACGCCGGCCGGGCGGGCAAGGCCCGCGTGGCGCGGTGAGAGGGGCCGCGTCAGATTCCCCTGATGAATTCTACTGCCTCGCCTCCGCCCACGGTGCTCACGAAGCGGCTCGGCGTCGTGCTGACCGTGGCGGCGCTTTGGCTGATCGGCTGGGCGACGCTCCGACCAGGCGTGGGCGCGGTCGGTGGGGCGGCCTCGTGGACACCCTCCGACGTGATCCTGAACATCCTCCTCTTCCTCCCCCTCGGGGTGGCCCTCGGCCTGTCCGGGCTCCGGGCGCGCTGGGCCCTTGTGCTCGGCCTCTGCTGCTCCGCAGGCGTCGAACTGGCGCAGCTCTGGTGGGTCCCCGGTCGGTTCGCCTCCCCGGTGGATTTCGCGGCCAACGCCTGCGGCGCTGCCGTGGGGGCGCTGGCGGTGTCCCGATGGGAGAGCCGGCGGCGCTGGTGGCCATGGATGGCGCGCCTCGTGGCGACGATGGTCGTGTTCGCATGGCTCCTCGGCGGGTATGTGGCCCAGCCAGCCATCCCGGGCGCTCCCGGCTGGCTCGTGGAGTGGGCGCCGGAGGGTCCCGACGGGGGACGGTTCGCCGGGACGGTGCTCGACGTGGAGCTCCAGCACCGCCCCATCCCTCCAGGGCAGGTGGAAGATCCCGAAGCACTCCGCGCGCAGCTCATGGCCTCGCGCAAGACCCTCTTCCGGGTTCGGTTCGTGTGGGGCGACTCCACCAGCTCGAGTCCCATCGCGCAGGTGATGGTTGGCGAAGGGCGCAATCGGTTCCTGACGATCGCCCAGGCGGGAACGACCGTTCGGGGGTACCAGCGCACCGGGCTCTGGTGGGTGGGGCTGCGCACGCCGTGGATCGAACTTCCCCCGGCGTTTCATGCATCCCGGGGCGACTCCGTGGAGGCGCGGCTGGTGGCGACGCGGCATGCCATCGAGCTGGAGGCGACGGTGCAGGGGCGCACGACCCGGTCGCAGCTTCGGCTCTCGCCCGAACTCTACTTTTCCGCCCAGTGGAATCGAGCCTCTGGCGGGGCCTTCTGGTGGTGGATCGTCCCCGGCATGTTCTCGGCCTTCCTCCTCGGCGTCTGCCTGGCGCGCCGCTGGTGGCTGGTCGTGGGTTGGGGAGGGGTGTCGTTCGTGCTGAGCGCCGTTGCGGCGGGCTGCGCCCTTCCCTCACCCGGGATGCTCATCGCGGCCATCGTCGGTGCGTGGGGCGGAGTCCGGTGCGCCCGGGCACTGGGGCTCGCGGGAGCTACAGCAACCGGCGCGGGAGGCCCATCGTCGATGCAAAGCGCATCCAGTCTCCCCAGCTCCTGACCTGGCGCCGCAGGCGCTCCGGAATGCTGGCCGGCGGCCTGCGCTTGAACGCCTTGGCAAATTCCTCCGAGAGGTCCCAGGGCCGCGAGTCGCCATGTCCCGATGCTGCGGGCTGGATCGCGGAGGTCCAGAGCCGCTTCAGCACCGTGATCGACGGGCAGGCCCGATAGAGCGCCGAGGAAGTCAGGCCCCTCAGGATCGGCTCTCGCATCGGACCCAATCCCGGCGGGATGAGTCGGCGCAGGACTTCTCGCGGCACCTGGGCCCCGCCAATCTCCTGCGCCATCAGCAGGGTCCAATAGGCACAACTCGAGGCCCTCGCCAGGCCGGCGAGCTCCACAAACCGATCCCAGTCCACGCGGTCCTTCGCGAGCAGGGCGCCGACGTCCCGCACCGCCCGGCTGAGCCCGTCGGACAGCATGTGCGACCATGCGAAGTGAATGCAAAGGTGCAGCAGCAGGGGCTCGGCCCGCGGCACGAGGGCCTCGGCGTTCCCCACTCGGATCGGTCTTGCCTCCCGCCAGATTTCCGCTTCATCCAGCGCAAAGGGGCCGCCCACCGGCAGGAGCGCCCGATGCAGCTCCAGGATGAGGTTGAGGCCCTTCGGGTCGAGGAGTCCGGGAAGGTGGTGGTGCCGGCCATAAAACTCCTCGTGGCCCACGAACTCGACCCTCCACCCCGAGGACACCAGGGACTTCCAGCCCCGTTCCGCCTCCGCCGCGGGCACAAGGAGGTCGAGGTCGCCCATCGGTCGCTCGGCAAAGGAGGCGTACACGGTCTTCGCCAGCGCCGCCCCCTTCATGAGGAGGACCGGAATTCCGCCGGCGGTGAGGCGGGTAACCACGTCTTCGAGGACTGATTCCGTCATGGCCATCCGGAACTCGGTCACGACGGCCTGACCGCGGAGCCGGTGCGCCAGCTCCGGCGGGACTGCCGCGGCATGCGGCCGCAGGCGTTGCCACAGGATCGGAGTCACGTTCTCGTGCTCGGCGAGCCGCCCGAGGAGCTGCCAATCGAGGCCCGACCGGGCCAGGCGCGAAATCTCCTCCTCGGACTCCGGCCCGGGCGGCCTGATGGCCAGCACCAGCAGTCGGGCTTCCGGGGGAAGGAGTGGCAGCATGTCGCGCTCAGTATTGGGTCAGGGTGCCTTGGCGACGGGCAAACTGGAACCCGGCCGCAATGGCTCCGAGTCCGACCGCCAGGAGCAGGCTGGTCTCCCCGGCCAGGATCAGCACGTCCTGCCGCACCGCCTCGAGCCCGGCGCCGTTGAGGAGGACGCGCCGAAGCGCGCGGAGCCCGTAGCTGAGGGGCAGGATGTCCGAAATGGTCCGGAGCCAGGAGGGTACCACCCCGGTCGGATAGTACACCCCTCCAAGAAGGCTCGAGGCCAGGAGCATCACTCGAGGGAGCGGCCCGGCGGTCCGGAAGGCGAGCACCATCGCGCCACCGATCAGGCCGACCGCCAGGTGACTCACGACGATCAGGAGCAGGATGAGGAGCGCGGTGGGGATCTCGCCACCGGCCAGGTGAGCCCCCAGAAGCACCCCGGATGCGAGGACCACCACCGCCCGCACCGTGGCCATCAGGAGCGGAAAGGCCCCCATGCCCGCGATCAGCACGGCCGGAGGCGTCGGCGTGCCCAACAGCGCCTCGAACGTGCCGCTCCCGATCGCGGCGCCGACGGCCGAGGGGATGGTTGAGAGCGCCACCGCGACGATCGAGATGACGGCCGTGCCGACGAGGAGGAAGCTGAATGCCGAGCCTCCCTCGCCCCGGATGGCATTGGCCATGACCGGCTGGACCGCGTCGGCGATGAAATAGAGCGGGACGACGGTGAAGCCCAGCGCGGCGAAGGACAGCAGGGTCTGGACCCGGTAGCTGACGGTCACCCGCCATTGGGCCGTCATGAGCGCCATGATCGCGGTCATGCGGCGGCCTCGCGGTCCGCCAGCCGTTCGATCAGGTCGGCCAGCCGGAGCGGAACCGGCCCGAACTCCGAGACCGGAACCCGCGCCGTCACGAGGGAGGCCAGGAGCGCGGCGGCCGCCACTGGACCGCCGTCGACATCGCCCTCCAGGGGCACCCAGCCCTCGGCCGAGGCGCCGTCGGCGCGGGCAAACCCCTCCGGCAGCTGTCCGAGGGCGCGATCGATGTCTGGCGCGGGAACCAGGAGCCGCCAGCGCCGGTGCCCCGCCCTCGCGGCCAGCTGTCGCGCGGTGCCCTCCGCCACCATGCGCCCGTGGTGGAGCACGCCCAGCCGGTCGCAGAGGTCGAGCGCCTCGTCGGCGTCGTGCGTGGCCAGCAGGACGGTGCAGCCCTGCCGTCCGGCAATCTCCTCGCGCAGGAACGCGCGAAAGTCCCGGGCGCTCACGGGGTCGAGGCTCCGCGTCGGCTCGTCGAGGAGCAGCACGGCGGGTCGGGACAGCAGGGCGCGCGCGATGAGCAGGCGCTGCTTCATCCCCGAGGAGTAGGTGCCGACCATCCGGTCGGCGGCGGCGGCAAGACCCACGACCTCGAGGAGTCGGGTGGCCGCGGGTCGCCGCTCGGGCGACGGCAGGCGGTAGAGCGCGGCGAAGAGCAGCAGGTTTTCCAGCGCCGTCAGCCGCCAGTTGAGGCTGCGCTCGTCCGCGAGCACCGGCGTCAGCACGCGCCGCACCGCGGCCGGATCGGCCAGCGCGTCGTGGCCGGCGATCGTCACGGAGCCGGAGTCGGGAAGGACCAGCGTCGCCAGCGTCTTGAAGAGGGTGGTCTTGCCGGCCCCGTTCGGCCCGAGCAATCCGTAGAACTCGCCCGCGGCAACGTCGAGGGAAACCCCCCGAAGCGCGGCGACGTGGCGCCGGTCGAAGGGTCGTCGCACGACTTCCGCAACCGGGCGGCGAACGGTGAATGCCTTCCGGAGGTCGTGGACGCGGACAAGCGGAGCGGGCACGGGAGGCGAATCAGCCGGCGGCGGGGTGCCGGTGCCACTCCCGGAGCGCCTGCACCAGCTCGGGGAGGCGCTCGAAGTTCCGCGGCACCAGCAGTCGATACACGGGAACGCGGGCGGTGAGATCGCTGAGGGAGCCCAGCAAGGCGGCTCGTCCCTCCGCCCCTAGCAGGTTCACGATCTTGGCTTGGCTGAGGAGCGCGAGCGACCCCGCAACGCCGCCGAGCTTGACCCGCTGCACCGATGCCGATGCGTTGTCCGCGACGGGAGCGAGCAGGTATGCCGCCGTGAACGGGACCCGCGAGGCCTCGTCGCCCCGGCGCTCGGCCCAGCGCCGCTGGACCTTTGCCTCGCTCTCGGTGCCCGGAATGGACTCGGAGCTCACCGCGACGCGCTCGGCGGAGTCCCGCCAGAGCTGGAGCCACGGCACGCTGGGAAGGATCATCGGGGTCGCGCCGCAGGCGACGGCCACCAGGTCGTCCGCCAGGAGCCGCGCGCCGGCATCCACCAGCGCCGCCGCGGTCGTCGACTTCCCGTGGAACTTGGGCGCCAGGAAGCAGAGGCCGGTCCCCTCGAGGTCCACGGCACTTCCGTGGAGGGCCACGACGCCCTGGAGCTGGAGGCAGACCGCCATGACACGCCCGAGAATGTCCTTTCGGACCGCGGAGAGGTTCGGGGAGGGCGGGGGGAGCCATGCGATGCGGCTCCCGTCCGGGGTGATGCCGAAGGTGCCGGTGTCGTCGAAGGCCAGCCGGTATCCTGACGCGTTGCGGTACAGCCCGACCGTGACCCCGGCCTCGACCGGCTCCCGGCCGAGCAGGACCCCGTCGGCTTGCCCCTCGAGCGCGCTGACGGTCGTCAGGTGCCAGCGGAGCGGGCCCTGCGGTACCGGTGCCAGCTCGGGCAGCTCGACGTCCGACCGGAGCACGCCGCCGAAGAGCCCGTAGTCGTTCATGAGCAGGATGGTTGGGGGGCCCGACCGCCGGATTGGGTTCCGGCGGCCGGACGTCCCCGGGTAGTCCTACGACCTACTGTCGCAGGCACCGCTAGCCACCACCTCGCAGCCGTCGGTCACCGTCCCAATGATGTACCCCCATCCCTGGATGCCGCCGTCGCCGTCGGCACCCCACCCAATCAGGGTCAGTTCCCTGAGTTGCCCGAACTGCTGCAGAGTTGGCTTCTGGTACATGTGCAGATCACCTCCTTCACCTTCACTGAGGGATGCCGGAATCTGCCGGCCCAGTCGGCTTGGTCAAGCCGCGGACACCGTCGCCAGGCGGGTCGCAGCTCGCTGCCCCTCCCGCGCCCGGGGCAGCGGACGTTCCTGGCCCCGGAGCCAGAATTCCACCCGCATCACGTCGAAGAGGCCCACCCGCGTGCGATCCGCTCCGTCGTGCTGCCAGGCCGCGGCCGCCGCGCGCAGCTTGGCCTCATCCACGACGCCGAGTGCCGCCAGGCGAAGCGGCTGCGCGAGGAGCGCGGCCAGGAGGGCCGGGTAATCCTCCACCATTCGGCGCCGTGAGAAGCCCGCCGCGCTCCCGGTTCGCCGCGCCCTCGGTGCAAGGACGGACGCCGGCAGCAGGCCCTCCATGGCGCTCCGCAGCAGGATCTTGGTCTCCCGCCCGTTCGACCGTTCCGCCACCGGGCGGGCGAGCGCGAACTCCGCGATGCGCCGGTCGAGCAGGGGTGATCGCGCCTCCACCCCCTCCTGGAGCAGGACCCCGCGCATGTAGCCCCCGGCCCATCCCCACGCCGGGGCGGTGAGGTACAGGATGTTCTCCGTCTGGGCGCGGCTCGCGGCCTGCTCTGAGCGCAGGGTCGCCAGGGCGCGATCCCGGAGATGATTCGCCTCGATGAACTCCCGACGGATCCACGGCGCCGGTGCGTGCTCCATGTAGTGCCGCGGGAGCCGCCGGCGGCCCAGCGTCTCCAGCGCGCGGACCAGCGGCTCGGGCAGCAGCGGAAGGACGCCGCTCCGCAGCACGTAACGCCATCCCATGGCGCGCCGGCGCCGCGCGAGGCGAACGAATTCGAGCACGCGCCCGCGGGCCAGGTGGTCCGCAAGCACGACATCGGAGACCTGGAAGAGGTTGTCCCCGCCGCAGCCGTCGAGCGCCACCCTGCTTCCCGCCGCGCGCGTGCCGCGCGCCAGGGCACTGTTCCACAATTCGTACAGGTGCACCGGCGGCTCGTCCGCCAGCGCGGCGCGCTCCTCGAGGCGGGCCAACAGGGGAATGTCCTCGCTCCGGATCCACTGGACCGAGGCGCCCCATTGGGAGGCCACGTCCGCGATCCACTCATCCTCGCGGCCGGGATCTCCTTGCGGGTAGCTGATCGAAACCGGGCGCAGGCGGCCCCGCTCCTCGGGGGCCAGCCGGTCCTGGCCTGCGGCGAACACGGACGTCGAATCCCATCCCCCGCTCATCCAGACCGTCGTGACGTCGGTGGAGAGTCGGTCGCTCACCGCCGTCCCGAGCAGTTCCCGGAGCATGACGGCCGCCTCGCGCAGGCCCGGTGCCCTGGCATCCGGTTCTGGAGCGGGGTGCCAGTACCGCTCGATGCGACGCCGCTCACCCTCGACGACGAGCAGCGACCCTCCCGGCACCGGATCGACCCCGCGAAACGCCGTGGCCGTTCCGTTGGCCCAGATGAGCCCCGAGACCTGCCCGCCGAGGCTTGCGACGTCGAGCGATTCACCCCGGCCGGCCAATTCCGCCAGCGCACGGGCGGAAGACCCGACGGCCACCCCGGCCGAGTGCTCCGTCGTGAAGAGCGGCCGCATGCCGATTGGATCCCGCGCGGCCACGAGGCGATGCCGCGGGCGGTCCCAGATCACGAAGGCGAAATCGCCTGTCAGGTGGGCGGCCAGCCCGGTGCCCCACGCGCGGTAGGCGGCCTCGATCAGGTGCGTCGGGGTCAGGCCGTGGGGCGCCACCCTGGCCTGCGCGAGCGCGCGAATGAGCCCTGCCCGATCGTAGAGCGTGGCATCGGCGGCCACGAGGAGTTCGGCCGTCTCGAACACGCCGACCGGGCCGGAGAAGTCGTCGCCGGTTTCCCATCCCTTTCGCGTCACCGCCAGGCTGGCGTGGCCATCGGTCCCGGCGTCCTCGAACTCGCCGCCCAGGTAGGCCAACCGGCCGAGCGCCAGGTCGACGCGGACCGGAGACACCAGGCCGGTGTAGGCGAGGAATCCGCTCATCGGGGCAGCGCCGAAAAATCGCTCAAGGGGGCGAACCGTGAGACGCGTGTGGGATCGTCGCCGATCACCCGGCCTTCGAGCTCGACCCACGCGTGCGCCAGGAGCTCCTGGCCTGCGGGCCGGACACCGACGCGAACGACCGCGCCGCGAACGCCCGACGCCTCGAGCATCCGCTCCAGGGCCACGGCCCGGACGAGGCAGGTGGGGCGGAACAGGCCGTATTCTGCGGCCCGATTGAGCGCAAGCACGAGACGCTCGAGACTTGCCGCGCCGCTCGCGCCGCCGGAGGGGCCGCTCGAGGCGACGGTCCGCAGCAGGGCACCCTTCGGCCTGGTGAGGAGCAGCCACTTCGCCCGGGCCAGGCTCGCATGGGCTCGAACGAAGTCGAGAAACTCCACCGCGGGCAGGCTGAACACCCGGCGGGCCAGGTGGGTCATCCGCAGCCCGGTCGACGCGAGCCACGCCCCTCCCGGTCCGTTCCGGCCGGAACGGCTCTGCCCCAGCGGGGTGACGCTGCTGCGAGGGTCAGCGGTCAATGGCGGGAGCCCGGAAAGAGGAAGCTGGACGGCGACACCTCCGAGGGAGCAAGGAGTGTGCCCCCCTGCCGCTTCGAGATGCAGAGATAAGTCTATGTTTAGCATGTTGTTAGAGAGTCAGGGGAAGCCCGGTTCGTACGGGTGTGGCATGCATCGCACGGCAGCGATTCCTGCGCTGTTGGGTCGATCCCCGTGTGACACCGTGGGCCCCTCGCCGGGCGCAGATCCTGCCCCCTTGAACGGGGCGCTGAACCCGAGACCACGGGTCGTCCGGCCTCGCGACTTCCAACCCGATTCCCCGGAAGCAGTTGCGGGATGATGGGGTTCCCGATGCAACGAATTGCTCGACTCGCCGTCGTGGCGATCTGCCTTGTTCCCCTCGCCGCCTGCGGAGGCGAGGGGACCCCGACTGGTGGCAACGAGCCGCCGCCGGGGAGCCCGGACCTCGGCGTGAACGCCAGCCTCAACGGGCGCGTCCCGTTCCCGGCCGACAATCCGTGGAATGTCCCGGTCGATACCGCGGCCGTCGACCCGAATTCCGACGTGCTGATCGCCAGCATCGGCCTCGGCACAAGCCTCCATCCCGACTGGGGCACCACCGAGTCGTACTACGGCATTCCCTACGTGGTCGTCTCCGGCGCGACGCCACGCGTCGCGGTCACCTTCGACTACGCCGACGAGAGCGATCCCGGTCCCTACCCGATCCCGCCCAACCCGCCGATCGAGGGTGGCGCGTCGAGCAGCGGTGACCGCCACATCCTGATCCTCGATCGCGACAACTGGATGCTCTACGAGCTCTACGCCGCCTACCCGCCGACGCTCGGCCAGGGGTGGACGGCGGGCTCCGGCGCCATCTTCGACCTCCATTCGAACGGGCTCCGGCCGGCGGGGTGGACGTCGGCCGACGCCGCCGGACTCCCGATCTTTCCGGGGCTCGCGCGCTACGACGAGGCGGCGGCGGGGGAGATTCGCCACGCCCTCCGCTTCACCGCCTCGCGCACCCGACGGGCCTACGTGCACCCGGCCCGCCACTGGGCAAGCAGCTCCACCGACACCACGCTCCCGCCGATGGGGATGCGCGTGCGGCTCAAGGCGGGATTCGACCTCTCGGGGTACCCACCCCACGCCCAGGCCGTTCTCCAGGCGCTCAAGCGTTACGGAATGATCCTGGCCGACAACGGCTCGAACTGGTACGTCTCCGGTGTGTCCGATCCCCGATGGGACCCGGCCATCTTCGATGCGTTCCGCCAGGTGCACGGGAGCGACTTCGAAGTGGTGCGGATGGGGACGATCGTCACGCCCTGACGTCATCCGATGCCTGAACGACGAGGCCCCCGGTCACTCGACCGGGGGCCTCTGCCTTCATGCGGGGCGACGCCGCTGGGTTACACCGCGGGCCGCTCGACCGGCACCCGCTCGTGCCACGGGCGCCCCTCGGTGGCCTCGTCGGAGGCCCAGAGGTAGGCCCAGAACCGCACCGGCCGTGCGGCGGCGCTCGGGGTCCGGATGACGATCCCGAAGGTCGTCTCGGTGGACTCGTTGGGGAGGCTGGTCATCGTTGCTTCCTTGCAAGGGGTACGGGGACATTCCCCGGGACGCCCTCCAAGGAGCACCGATCATGCCTCCTGAGGCACGACTCCAACTATTTGTATTACAACGCTTTACAGTTCAGCCGATCTTCGGCGTGTGTCAATCGGACACGGCGCAATGGGTCAGGCCGTGTCGTTCTGGTCCAGCCGCTTCGAGAAGATCAACCCCTCACGACGCCCCTTGCTGCCGGCCTTGTCCGACTCGTCCTCCCATTCCGCATAGAGCGTCCGGAAGGTGTGGGGGGCCAGCCCGCGCGTCGGCATCACGCCGTTCACGCCGCCCGGAAGGGTGAGGTCCTGAACCTCCTCGATCGCCGCACGGCGGCCGTCGGGCTCGAGGGTGAGCAGTTCGGAGGCGTCGATGACCGCCAGCTGGAACGGTGGGACATAGGGCGCGAGGCGACCGCCGGGCACCACCATGTAGGCCAGGAACTGGCTGCCCAGCGTCTCCGCCGACATCCGCGACTCGACGCGGTCGATGGCGCCGGTGTTCCCGGCCACGAAGGTCACGGCGACATCGTGCGCCGCGAGCAGGTAGGCCACGGGCTCCGCGCCGGCGCCGAGGACCAGCGCGGCGTCCCCGGGCTCGAGGCGGGGCAGGAGGCGCGCCGCCGGGTGTCCCGGGTCCACGCCCCAGTGCATCGGTTCGCGCTGGGCCGCGCGCAGCTTGAGGAACTGCCCTCGCCAGCGGGCGTACGACCGAAGGCCGAGCCGCTTCTTGATGAGGCGGTCCACCTGGTCGGCCATGAGCACTTCGGTGAGGGTGAACTGTCCCTGGATGGTGTCTTCCATCTCGGAGACGGCCTCGTCGCCCAGGCGGAGGAGCTCCTCGCGCGTGATGGAGTTCTTGAACGCCTCCACCCGCTGCATGACGAACTCCTGGTACTGGTGCTGCAGCGACGGCGGAGGCCGCCGGCGGCGCTGCTTCTGGGCCTGCTCGAGGGTCAGCACGGCTCGACGTGCACCTGGACGTGGAAGAAGCCAAGCTCCTCGCGGAGCCGGGCCTCGACCTCGTCGGCAATGCGATGGGCGGTGGCCACATCCTGGCGGCCGTCCACCGCGATGGTGACCTCGGCAAAGCTGAGCGCCGCCGCGATCCGCGAGCGAATGCCGTAGACGGACATGACGCCCTGGACCCGGCTGGCCTGCTCCCGGATCGTGGCCTCCTCCATCGCCGCGCCGTCCACCAGCGTCGGGAGCGAGTGGCTCACGATCTCCCACCCCACCCGCACCACGAGGATCGCCACGAAGATGGCCAGGATGGGGTCGGCGGCGGGGTAGCCGGCCCGCGCGAGCGCGAGCCCGCCGAGCACGGCAAGGGTGATGAACACGTCCACGCGGGTGTGCGAGGCGTCGGCGATGAGGATCGGGCTCTTGAGCCGGCGGCCCGCGCGAGTCTCGAACCAGACCACCCAGAGGTTGACGAGGAGCGTGAGCCCGAGGAGGCCGATCTCCACGCTCGTCGGGGCAAGGGTCGGCGCCCCGGTCCGGAGCCGCTCCCACGCGCCGCGCAGGAGCTCGAACACCGAGAGCGACAGGAACACCACGATGAGCAGGGCGCCCAGGCTCTCGAACTTGGCGTGGCCGTAGGGGTGGTCCGCGTCGGGCTCCTTCGCGGCGTATCGCACCACCGCGAGCCCGAAGAGGTTGTTGATGGCGTCCACCGAGGAGTGCACCGCGTCACCCACCACGGCGAGCGAGCCGATGCCGAGCCCCACCACGAACTTGACCGCCACGACGGCGAGGTTGGCCACCATGACGCCCACGAGCACCCGGCGCACCTGTCGGGCGCGCGGCTCGGCGGCGGGATCTGGGCGGGCCATGGCAGAAAAGTCGTACCGGACGGGGGGCCGGGCAAGCCAGTCCGGGGGCGGGGGCCCGGGCGTTGGCACCGCGGGGCCCGCTTGGGCAGATTCCAAGGGCGGTTGTCCCGCTCAAGGAGCACACAATGCGCAAGATGCTGCCCGCCCTCCTGGCCACCGTGGTGGCGCTGGGCTTCTCCCTCTGGGCGCTGTCCCGGCTGCCCGACCAGGTCGTCACCCACTGGGGGTTCGACGGCCAGCCCAACGGGTGGTCCTCGGCCCGGACCGCCGCGTTCCTCCTCCCGGGCATCATGCTGCTGATGACCGGGATTCTTTCCGTCCTCCCCACCATCGATCCGCTGCGGAAGAACTACGAGTTCCACGGGTCGGTGTACTTCCTCCTGGCCAACGTGGTTGTCTGTTTCATGCTGGCCATCCACCTGCTGGTCCTCGGTTCCGCGCTCGGGTGGGCGGTGCCGATCGGGGCGGCGGTGCCGGTGCTGGTCGGCGCGCTGTTCGTGTTCATCGGGCGGCTCCTGCCCCGGATGCAGCCGAACTGGTTCATGGGCATCCGGACGCCCTGGACGCTGAGCAGCCCCGAGGTGTGGCGGAAGACGCACGTCGTTGGCGCCACGAGCTTCACCGTGGCGGGCGTGGCGATCATGCTGCTCGGCGTGGTGGGGTCGCGGTCGGCCGCAATGAAGGGACTGCTGGCGGCGGCGATCCTCGCCGCCCTCTGGCCGGTGATCTACTCGTAC
>CAZNLY010000034.1:18845-23146 GCA_964574295.1 uncultured Gemmatimonadaceae bacterium | reverse complement strand
CCGCAGGTCATCCTGATCACCCACATCGAGGCGGTGCGCGAGGGGTTCGACCGAATCATCCGCGTGGATCGCGATCCGGCGCGGCGGGTGGCGGTGGCGCGCGAGGAGCCGGTGACGGCGGGGGAACACCATGTGGCGGCGTGAGGCCCGGCCGCCGCGGGGGCCGGAGCGGCCCACGCTCGAGGACATCGAGGGGCTTAACCGGCTCTTTGCCAACGCCTTCACCGACCGCTACCGCCGCGATGGCATGCCCGGCGTGCGGGTGCCGCACCTCAACCCGGCGGTCTGGCGTTTTGCCCTCGAGAGTGCGGGAGAGGGTGCCATGGTCTGGCGCGACCGCGGGGGCGACCTCGTCGCCTTCAATCTCGCGCACCGGTCGGGGGTCGAGGGATGGATGGGCCCGCTGGCGGTGCGCCCCGACCGGCAGGGCGAGGGGCTCGGCAAGGCGATCGTGGAGGCGGGGATTGCCTGGCTCAAGGCCGAGGGGGCGCGGGTGATCGGCCTCGAGACCATGCCCCGGACCATCGAGAACGTCGGCTTCTACAGCCGGCTCGGCTTCCGTCCCGGCCCGCTCACGGTGTCACTCACCTGCGCCGCCGAGCCGGGCCCGGCGCGCGACTGTGAGTCGCTTTCCGCCGCCGTCGATCGCGCCGCCGCGCTCGGCGAGTGCGAGGCGCTGCTCGCCGAGGTGGCGCCGGGGCTCTCCTTCGAGCGGGAGCTGCGCCTGACTGGCGACCTCGCCCTCGGCGACGCCACGCTCTACCGCCCGGGGGGCCGGCTCGCCGCCTTCGCGCTCTGGCATGGCGCGCCGCTCGCCGAGGGGCGGCCGAGGGAAGAACTGCGGGTGCTCAAGCTGGTGGCGCGCGGGGTGCCGGAGGCGCAGGCGGTCCTGGCGGGAGTGGGCGTGGCAGCAGGGGGCGAGCAGGTGGGGCGCGTCACCGTCCGCTGCCAATCGTCGTACGCGGAATTCTACGGTGCGCTCACTGACGCGGGGTGGCAGGTGCAGTGGACCGACCTGCGGATGACGCTGGTGGGGCACGAGGAGCGCCCGGCCAGGGGGATCGTCCTCTCCAACTGGGAGATCTGAGTGACCGCTGCACTCCTCGTCTTTGCCGTCACCTACCTGTTCATCTCCGTCCAGCGCATCCATGTCTTCCACCTCAACCGCCCCTCCGCCAGCCTCCTCGGCGCCGTGGCGATGGTCGTGGTGGCCGGCCTGCCCCTCGAGGAGGCGTACCGCGCCATCGATCTCGATGTGCTGGTCTTCCTGCTGGGCGTGATGCTCCTCGTGGCCTACCTCGAGGAGGGGGGATTCTTCGAGGCGGCCGCGGCCTGGATCCTGCCGCGGGTGCGGTCGCCCCGGCAGCTGCTGGTGGTGGTGACGGTCGGGAGCGGGATGCTGTCCGCGCTCTTCGTGAACGACACCGTCTGCCTCATGCTGACCCCGGTGCTCCTGGCCACCCTCGGGCCGCTGGGCCTCCGGCCGGTGCCGTACCTGATCGCCCTCGCCATGGGGGCCAATATCGGCAGTGCCCTCACCATCGTGGGCAATCCGCAGAACATGCTCGTCGGGCTCTGGAGCGGGATTCCGTTCGCCACCTTCGCGTGGCGGATGCTGCCGGTGGTGGTGGGCGGCATGGTCATCGCCTGCGGCGTCCTGCTCTTCCTCTACCGGAAGGAGCTGGCCGGGGGGATGCCGGGCCGCGTGGCGGTGGCGCGGCCCGCCGTCGACCGGCCGCTGGTCGGCACGGCCCTCCTCCTCTTCGGGACCTCGCTCGGCGCCTGGCTGGCGGGGGCGAGCCTCCCGCTGGTGGCGATCACCGCCGGCGCCCTGATGATCGCGCTCGGCCGGCGCGACCCGGCACCCGCCCTGGCCCGGGTGGACTGGCAGCTCCTCCTCTTCTTCGCGGCGCTCTTCGTGGTGATGCGGGGGCTCTCCTGGTCTGGCGCCGCCGACGCCCTCGACCGGATCGCCCTCGGCGCCATCGCGCCGGAGGCGCCGGTCCGCTCCGCGGTGTCGGTGGCCGCGGCCATGGCCGCGCTTTCCAACCTCATCAGCAACGTGCCCGCCGTGGTGCTCTGGCGGAACGTGGTGCCGACGCTGCCGGATCCCCCGCGGATGTGGCTCGTGGTGTCCATGAGCGCCACGCTGGCCGGCAATCTCCTCCTCATCGGCTCGATGGCCAACCTGATCGTCGCCGAGCGGGCGGAGGCCCGCGGGGTGCGGATCGGGGCGTGGGAATACGCGCGCGCCGGGATCCCGGTGGCGCTGCTCACCATCGGATGGGGGCTGCTGGTCCTGCTGGCAGGGGCCTAGCGGGGCTCTGCCCGGAGGGCCCACCACCGCACGAGGAGCACGGCGGCGGCCGCGAGGAGGAGGTGCACCGCGCCCGCCTGCACCCGGACCACGACGGCCAGCACGTACCAGAGCAACAGGGCGGCGGCGGCCAGCGCAAGCGAGACTCGTGACGACATGCGGCGCTCCGAATGCGCGTTGACGGGACGGGAACCGTTTCCTATCTTAGCACGGTCGGACGGTGGCGGGAAACTTCGTGCTTGAGCCAACAGGTCCGATGATGGGTCCATATGCTGCGGCCGATGCCATGCCCCCCGGGGGAAGGCAGACGCCCTGGCGAGGACACCGCGCATTCTCTTCGGGCTTCAATCCACCCTTCCCGCCGCCGTCCCCACTCGAGCGCCGATCCCCGTGGTCGGCGCTTCGCGTCTCTGGCCCCTGCGCTTGACCCTGCCCGGGAATCGGCCAATTTCCGTCATCCCCACTCGGGAATCCCGATGCCGTCCTGTGCCGTCACCCGGCGGGCGCACTTCAACGCCGCCCACCGGCTCCACAACCCCGCCCAGTCTGAGGCGTGGAACCGCGCGACCTTCGGGCCGTGCAACAACCCGAACTTCCACGGGCACAACTACGAGCTCGACGTGACGGTGGAGGGGCCGATTGCCCCGGACACCGGCTATGTCCTGGACACCGCCATCCTGCAGCAGCTCATCGACGACCGGATCGTGGCGGTGCTCGACCACCGGAACCTCAACCTCGACGTCCCGTGGTTCCGGGACCACATCCCCTCCGCAGAGCATATTGCCCTCTTCTGCTGGGAGGCGCTGGCCGGCGCCTTGCCCGCGGGCGGGGGGCGCCTGGCGCGCATCCGCCTCTGGGAAACTCCGAGGAACTATGTCGAATACACCGGGGGCTGACGCCCCGATTGCCCCGCTCATCCGCACCCTCCTGGGCGCCATCGGGGAGGATCCCGAGCGCCAGGGGCTCCAGCGCACACCGGACCGGGTGGAGGCCTCGTTCCGCTGGCTCACCCGCGGTTACGGCCTGACCCTCAAGGACGCGGTCGGTGGCGCCCTCTTCGAGGAGGGGCACGAGAGCATGATCCTCGTGCGCGACATCGAGTTCTACTCCCTCTGCGAGCATCACCTCCTGCCGTTCTTCGGCGTGGCCCACGTGGCCTACCTGCCCGACAAGCGGATCCTCGGCCTCTCCAAGCTGCCGCGGATCGTGGATGTCTTTGCCCGGCGGCTCCAGGTGCAGGAGCGGATGACCGACCAGATCGCCAACGCGATCATGGAGGTGGTGGCCCCACTCGGCGCCGGCGTGGTGATCGAGGCGTCGCACCTCTGCATGATGATGCGCGGCGTCGAGAAGCAGCATTCGCGCACCGTCACCAGCGCGCTCCGCGGCACCTTCACCACCGATCCCAAGACGCGGGCCGAATTCCTGCGCCTGGCTCACGGTTCGCGGGCGGATCGGGAGTGACGGCCCTCGCGGGGCGGGTGGCGGTCGTCACCGGCGCCTCGCGCGGCATCGGCGCGGCGGTGGCCGAGCGCCTCGGGGCCGAGGGGGCGCGGGTCGTCCGGCTGGCCCGGACGCTCACGGAGCACACCAGCGCCGCGCGCGTGGACTTCCCCTGCGACGTCACCGACGCCGCCCGCGTGGAGGCCGTGGCCGGGCGGGTGCGCCGGCAGGTCGGCGTCCCGGACCTCCTCGTGAACAACGCGGGGGCCTTCCTGCTGGCCCCGTTCGGCGAGACCGCCCTCGCCGACTTCGACGCGCAGGTGGGCGCCAACCTGCGCGGGCCCTGGCTCGTGGCGCGGGCGTTCGTCCCGGCTATGGAGGAGGCGGGGAAGGGCCTCGTGGTGACCATCGGCTCGGTGGCCGATCACGTCCCGTATCCGGGCAACACCGCCTACGCGGCATCGAAATACGCGCTTCGTGGGCTCCACGAGACGCTCCGCGCCGAGTATCGCGGCAGCGGCGTCCGGTTCACGCTCGTCTC
>CAZNLY010000034.1:0-18745 GCA_964574295.1 uncultured Gemmatimonadaceae bacterium | reverse complement strand
ACGAGACGCTCCGCGCCGAGTATCGCGGCAGCGGCGTCCGGTTCACGCTCGTCTCGCCGGGGCCCACCGACACGGCGGCGTGGGATCCCGTAAATCCCGACGCGCGGCCCGGCTTCACGCCGCGCTCCCGCATGCTCCGCCCCGCCGATGTGGCGGAGGCGGTCCTCTTTGCCGCCACGCGGCCCGCCCATGTGGAGCTCGACTGGCTCCGCCTCGGTCCCGCCTGACGGTGGCCACTTTCCTGCCATGAGGCGCCCTCGCATGTCGCGTCGCCTGCTCCCGCTCGCCGCCCTGCTGGTCGCCGCGCCGCTCGCGGCGCAGGGCGGGCTGCCGCCCCTCCCCGACACGACGGGGTGGGGGGTCCATGTCCTGACCCTCGTGCGCGACCCGTCGGGCGGCGTCTGGGCCGGCACCTACGGCCGCGGCATCTACCACCTCCCGCCCGGCAGCAGCCTCTGGCAGCGGATCCGGAACGACACCCTCCCCACGGCCCTCTCGTGGGACTTTGTCCACTCGATTGCCTTCGGGCGGGGCGGGGAGATCTGGTACGGCACGGTGGGGAACGGCTGGGGCGTCTCGATGGACGGGGGGCAGACCTGGCGGAACTGGACCTACCGGCAGCTCGGGCCTGAATGGCAGTACGTGGCGCCGGCCGGGATCGTGATCCGGGGCGACACCGTCTGGGTGGGCACCGCCGACGGCGTCCAGATGACCCACGACAACGGTGCGCACTGGGCGGCGCTGGTGGACGCCACCGGGCCCGCGGCCCGGGGCCCCGCCGACACCGCCCTGCCGATCCTGCCCAGTGAGTACGTGCGGCGCATCGCCCGGGCGCGGAACGGCATCCTGCTCAACACGCTGCGGGGGGCGCTGGCCCTCACCTTCACGCCAGACGGCGCGGTCTCGGCGAGCCAGCGGGCCTATGCCGGCTTCCCGCCGCTGGCGCGCCTCGACGGCTGGAAGGGGACGCCCTGCGGCATTCGCAGTGTCAACGACACGACCCCCTGCTACGAGCGGGCCGCGCGGCTGGCCAAGCCGGGCGACCTCCCGGCGGCGCCCCGCACCACTTGGTTCCAGCGCCCGATCGCCCTCACCGACAACTCGTTCATCGACCAGACCTATCGCTACGGCTCGACGATGGGCGGGAACTTCCAGCCCCACCAGGGAGTGGAGTTCAACAACCCCGACGGCACCGCCGTCCACGCCATCGGCGACGGCACGGTGGTCTATGCCGGGCCGGCGGAGGCGGGCGCCCTGACGGTGGCCATCCGCCACGACTCGCTGCTCCAGACCGACGACGGCCGGCGGTTCATCTTCTCGGTCTATTACCACAACTCGGCGCTCAAGGCCAAGGTGGGCGACCGCGTCAAGGCGGGCGACGTCATCAGCTACGTCGGCAACACCGGGCGCGCCACCAACGACCACCTGCACCTCGAGGTGCACACGGCACCCACCGACGAGGTCCGCCCCATCGTGGACTCGCTCGAGCGCTATCCGCCGTACACCACCAACCCGGAACTGTGGATTGCGCAGCTGCCGGGAACCGGCATCGTGGCGGGCCAGGTGTTCGACGACGCCGGCCAGCCGATTCCCCAGGCGCGGGTGTACGGGATCGTGAAGCCGGAGCCGGCCGAGACGCCGTACTCCTTTGCCGAGACGTACGGCCCCAGGAACCATCCGCATCCGCTTTACGGCGAGCACTTCGCGGTGGGTGACGTCCCCATCGGCGTCTACTACATGGGCGTGGAGATCAACGGCAGGAAGGTGTACCGCAAGGTCACGGTCGAGGAGGGGAAGGTCACCTGGGTCGTCTTCCGCCCGTAGGCACATGTTCATCGAGCTGACCGACATCCTCCGCTGCCCGGCGGACCACGCGGAGGGCTTCCTGGTCCTCCTGCCCGACGGCGTGGTGGACCGCCAGGTCGAGTCGGGCCAGCTCGGCTGCCTGGAGTGCGGGGCGGTCTATCCGGTCAGGCGCGGGGTAGCGGAATTCGGCCCGGCGCCCGCGGAGGTCGAAGGGTCCGCCCGCCTCACGGGGCCGGCGCTGGCGGCGCTCCTGGGCCTGGCGGGGCCGGGTGGGTACGTGGCGCTCGTGGGTGGCGCCGCGTCGGACTGGCAGGGGCTCCTCGCCGCGCGGGACGGGATTCACGTCCTGGGGGTCAACCCGCCCGCCGGGACCCCGACCGGCCGCGGACTCAGCGTGGCGCAGGGGCCGTCGATACCGGTCCGGAGCCGGTACCTGCGCGGCGTGGCCCTCGGCCCCGGCTTCGCGAGCGACCCCGCCTGGGTGGCAGAGGCGGTGCGGGCCGTCCTTCCGGGGCGGCACATCGTGGGCGAAGGCGAGACCCCGCCCGCGGCCGGCCTCGAGGTGCTGGCCAGCGCGGACGGGGTCTGGGTGGCGCGAGCGGGCTAGTAGACGACTTCCGCGCTGCCGGAGGCGTAGAGCTCGTTGATCCGCTCCTGGTGGATCTTCTCCACCACCCGGCGCTTGACCTTGAGCGTCGGCGTGAGCTCGCCCGCCTCGATGCTGAAGTCGCGGTCCAGCAGGATGAACTTCTTCGGCATCTCGTAGTGGGCCAGGTCGCGCAGCGACTTCTTGATCTCCCCCGCCACCTTGTTCTGCACCGTGATGTCGCCCAGGAGCTGGGCGTCGCTCCGGCCCGTCATCCCCTGAGCCTCCGCCCACTTCCGCACCGCGTCCACGTTCGGCACCACGAGCATGATGGGGAACTGGCGCTTGTCGCCCAGCATGACGGCGTTGAGGATGAAGCCGTTGGTCTTGACCACGTTCTCGATCGGCTGCGGGGCGATGTTCTTGCCGCCCGCCGTCACGATGAGGTCCTTCTTCCGGTCGGTGATCTTGAGGAAGCCCTGGGCGTCCACCTCGCCGATGTCGCCGGTGTGGAACCAGCTCTGGGCGTCGATGGCCTCCGCGGTGGCCTCCGGCTTGTTGTAGTAGCCGGTCATCACGTTGGGGCCGCGGGTCAGGATCTCGCCGTCGGCCGCGATCTTCACCTCCACCCCGGGCACCATCTTGCCCACCGTCCCGAGCCGCATGCGGCCGAAGCCGTTGACGGCGATGACCGGCGAGGTCTCCGTGAGACCGTACCCCTCCATGATGGGAAGCCCCGCGGCGTAGAAGAACCGCGCGATGTCCGCCGAGAGGGGCGCGCCGCCCGACACGAAGAAGCGGAGCCGGCCGCCCACCCGCGCCACCAGCTTGCTGAACACCAGCTTGAACGCCAGCCGGTACTTGATCCCGAGCGCGGCGGGGACGGGCTTCCCCTCGATGGCCAGCTCCGCCCACGCCTCCCCCGTCCGCTTGGCCCAGAGAAAGATCTTCTGCTTGAGCGGCGAGCCCGCCATCGCGTTCTCGAGCACGCGGGCGTAGATCTTCTCGTACAGGCGCGGCACCGAGCAGACCACGGTGGGCCGGATCTCGCCCATTTCCGCCGGGACCGCCTCGATGCTCGAGGCGTAGTTGATGATGGCTCCCTGCTGCGTCATGCAGTAGTGCCCCGCCATCCGCTCGAAGATGTGCGACAGCGGCAGGAAGGAGAGGCACTCGTCCTCGGGGCGGAGGTCGAGCACCTGGAGCCCGGCCACCACGTCCGACGTGATGTTGCCGTGGGTGAGCATCACGCCCTTGGGGTCGCCGGTGGTGCCGGAGGTGTAGATCAGGGTCGCGAGGTCGCCCGCCGTCACGGTGAGCGCGTCGGCCCGCCAGTTCGGATGCTTGTCCTTCACCGCCCGGCCCTTGGCGAGCACATCGCCGAAGGTGAGCGCGCCGCCCTTGGCCGCCGCCGCGTCGAACACCACGATGTGCCGGAGGGCGGGGAGGTTGCCCCGGATCTCGAGCACCTTGTCCAGCTGGGCCGTCGAGGAGCAGCAGATGGCCACCGCGCCCGAGTCGCGCAGGATGTACTCGATCTGTTTGGCGGGCAGCGTGGGGTACACCGGCACGTCGGCGCAGCGCGCCGCCAGGCAGGCAAAGTCGGTGATGGCCCACTCGGGGCGGTTCTCGGAGAGGATGGCCAGGCGGTCGCCCGGGCGGATACCGAGCTCGACCAGCCCAAGGCTGAAGGCCTGGACCTGCTCCAGCAGCTCCCGGAAACTGGTTGCGACCCAGGCGCCGTCGCGCTTGATGCGCATGGCCACCGGCCGCGCCGCGGACCGGTCCATCGCGCTGAAGAAGATCTCGTTGAGGGTACGGGGGGTGTTGCTCACGGCAACCTCCAGTCTCGGCTACGGCGTGAAGCGGACAATCCAGCGCTGGCCCGACCCCGCCACCGTGTCGGCGCCGCCGTGAAAGGTGGCGCGGACCTCGACGATGGCACTGTCGGGCGACGTGATGCCAGCCACCCGGGAGACGACGACCGGGGTGCTGGGCTCACCGCTGGCATTGGTGGTGACGGTGTCCGTCTGGGCGCCGTTCGGCAGCTTGGCCGAGGGCACCGCGGGCGGCGTGAAGACCGGCTCGATGATGGTGTAGATCAGGGCCCGGCCACTCAGCGGCCCGACCGGATTGGTGGATTCGAGGCGCGCCACCAGGGCAGGGGAGGCGGTGTCCGGCAGCGCGTCCACGCGCACGGTGTCGGGCGGCACCAGGATGAGGGTGTCGGGCACCGCCACCACCGTGATGATGTTGAGCGGCGAGACGAGCCCCTCGCAGCGCGCCTGCACCCTCGCCTGGGTCGCGCCCTTCTTTCCGACCACCACGCCGGTGAGGCTGTCCACGGTGATGTTGGCGGTGTCGGGGGTGGACCAGACGATGGTGGCTGGAATCGGGTCGCCGTTGCGGTTCAGGGCGACCGCGGTGTACTGCACCGTGTCGCCCACCTCCACCACGCCTCCTGGTGGGCTGGTGACCTCGAGGGCAATGACGGACTCGTCACTGTTGCTCACGTCGGAGCAGGCGGCGAGCGCCGCCACCAGTGCCGCGGCCCGCACCGCGCGCGCCCTCATCCCTGTTCCTCGGCCAGGGTCCGCTCGGCGTCTTCCAGCGCCGCCTCGGCGTGCCGGATCCAGCGCTCGCCGTCGGGACCCTTCGGCGGACGCGCCAGGAAGGCGCGGAGATGCTCGGCGCCCTGCGCCACCTCGCCGCGCTTGAGGAGGAGGAACGCCACGCCATAGTGGGCGCCCACGAGCGTCGGATCGAGCTCGATGGCGCGGCGATAGTGCCGCACCGCCTCATCGGGCTGGCCCGTCTTCGTGAAGGCGATCGCCATGTTCTGGAGGATCCGGGTGTCTTGCGCGTTGTCGCGGAGCGCCAGCCGATAGGAGGTGAGCGCCGCCTCATAGTCGCCCTGCCGCTCGAGCGCGAGCGCCTCGTTCAGGTAGTCGAGGCGCTGCGGGCGCAGCGTGGAGGACTTCCCCCTGCCCAGCAACCGTCGCCAGAAGCTCATATGGACGGCGATGCCTCGACCTCGGGTGGAAACGCGCTCAAGTCGTGATGCCCACGCAAGATAGCCGCCGTTGTGGGGGGTCGCAACGTGGTTGCCGAGGGCGGGTGGCATGGATAGCTTGCATCGGTCGGCGCTCCCCCCACCAGGACTTCCCATGCCCCGTGCCGCCGCTCCCGACCTCCGCGACGTGATGGAGATCGACTGGCCGTTCTTCGGCGAGGTCTGCCGCGCGCTCGCCCTCAAGGTGGCCCGCGATTTCGACCCCGAGGTCATCCTCGGCATCGCCAAGGCCGGCGTCATGCCCGGCGTCGTGGTGGCCTCCATCCTCCAGCGCGAGTTCGCCTCGATGGTGGTGACGCGCCCGAGCGCGCGGAAGGAGCCGGTCCTCGTGGCGGGCCCGCCCGCCACCATCCGCGGCCGGCGCGTCCTGGTGGTGGACGAGACCTGCGAATCGGGCAGCACCCTCAAGCTGGCGCTGAGCGAGGTGCGGTTGCTCCAGCCCGCCGCCGTCCGCACCGCCGTGTCCTTCAAGACCGGCCCGTACACCCCCGACTACCACGCCTTCGAGACCGAGAAGTTCATCATCCTGCCCTGGGACCGCGAGGTCGTGGTGGACGGGGAGCTGGTGCCCCACCCCGAATACGCCCGCCGGAAGTGAAGAACCGGCTCCGCGACGCCCTCGCCGCCTCGAGGGCCGACTTCACCGAAATCCGCCTTGAACGCAGCGTCACCTCGGCGGTGGCCTTCCGCGGCACCCGCCTCGAGGGCGCCACCGTCAGCACCGACGAGGGCGGCTTCGTCCGCGCCCTCAACCGCGGCTGCGGCTGGGGGATGGCCAGCTTCACCTCCCTCGACCAGCTCCCCGCGATGGTGGCCCGCGCCCACGAGCTCTCCCTGGCGGTGCGGCTCGACGCGCCGATCGCGCTGGCCGACGTGCCGGTGCGCGAAGCGGACGTCGTCCTGCCGCTTGGGCACGACGTGCGCGGCGTGTCGCTCGACGAGAAAAAGCGACACCTCGAGGCGCTCAATGCCCTGATGCTGGGCCGCGACCGGCGGATCGTGGACACCCACGCCTCCTACCGGGACGAGGTAGTCGAGTACTGGTACGCCAACTCCGAGGGGACGCTGCTCTCCGAGCTCCGGCCCGAGGTGACGCTGTCGGCCGTGGCCGTGGCGCGCGACCAGGGCACCATCGAGCGGGGGCTCGAGTCGCTCGGCCGCCGCGCGGGCTGGGAGGCGGTCCAGGGGCGGGAGGCGCAATTCCTGGCCGCGGCCGACCGCGCGGTGGCGCTCCTCGCCGCGCCGAGGGTCAAGGGAGGCACCTATCCCGTGGTGCTCGACCCGAAGCTGGCCGGGGTCTTTGTGCACGAGGCGTTTGGCCACCTGAGCGAGGCCGATTTCGTGTACGAGAACCCCGAGGCGCGGGCGATGATGACCCTGGGCCGCCGCTTCGGCGGGCCGGAGCTCACCATCGGTGACGACGGCAGCGCCGCCGCCCTCCGCGGCACCCTGCCGTTCGACGACGAGGGTACCCCCACCCGCAACACCATCCTGGTGCAGAACGGCGTGCTGGTGGGCCGACTCCACTCGCGGGAGACCGCCGCCCGGATGGGCGAGGCCCCCACCGGCAACGCCCGCGCCCTCTCCTTCCGTCACCCGCCGATCGTCCGGATGACCAACACCTACATCGCCAACGGGCGGGGCACCCGCGAGGACCTCTTCCGCGACATCCCCCTCGGCATCTACGCGTGCGACGCCCAGGGCGGCCAGACTTATCTCGAGGACTTCTCCTTTACCGCCGGCTACGGGTACCTCATCCGGAACGGGCAGCTCGGCGAGTTGGTGAAGGACGTGGTCATCGCGGGGAACCTCTTCCAGACCCTGGAGCGCATCGACCGGATTGCCGGCGACTTCCAGTGGAACGAGCTGGGGGGCGGGTGTGGCAAGGGCGGGCAGGCGCCGCTCCCCGTCACCGAGGGCGCCCCCCACGTGCGCATCAGCGAGGCGCTGGTGGGCGGGAGCCTGGCGTGATCCACCGCATCCTGGAGCAGGCGGCACGCCGGGCGGAGTCGGCCGACGCCGCGGAGAAGTCGGACCAAACGGTGACGCTGCACTTCGAGGCGGGTCGGCTCAAGTCCTGCGCCTGGGCGGAGGAACGGGGGGTGAACCTGCGGGTGCGCGCCAGCGGGCGGCTCGGCGTGGCCGGCACCACGGGGAGCGATGCCGGCGCGCTGCTCGACGCCGCGCTCGCCTCCGCCGCCGTGGGCGACCCGGTGGACCTCATCCTTCCCGCGCCGGCACCGCTTCCGGCCGTGCGCACCCACGCTCCCGCCGCGGCCGCCGCGTCCGTCGAGGCGCTGACCCGGCTGGGGCAGGGGCTGGTGGAGCGGCTCCGGCACGACGGCTGGCAGGTGACCGCCACGGTGGAGCGGAGCAGTGGTGAGGTCCGCGTGGCCAATACGCGGGGTGTGGAGGCCAGCTACGCCGTGACCGCCGTGACGGTGGCCGCCGAGGTCACCCGGGTCCGTGGCGACGACATCCTGATGGTGGAAGACCACTACGCCGCTGCCGACCTTCCCGACGAGGAGGCCGTGGCCGCGCTGGCCGACTCGATTCGCCGCCGTGTGGAGTGGGCCGAGCGACCGGCCCCGCCGCCGCGCGGGGAACTTCCCGTGTTGTTCACCCCCGCCGGGAGCCGCGTGCTCTTCCTGCCGATCCGCCAGGCGTGCCTCGGCAAGGCGGTGCTCCAGGGCGCCTCGCCCCTCGGCGGGCGGCTCGGGGAGCGGGTCTTCGACGCCGTGCTGGACCTGGTGGACGATCCCTGGGTGGAAGGCGCCTCGGGGTCGCGCGCCATCGACGACGAAGGGGTGGTGACCCGGCGGTTCCCGCTCGTCGAGGCGGGTCGGGTGAGCGGGTTCATCTACGACCTCGAAACGGCGGCGCGCACCGGGACGCCCGCCACCGGCCACGCGCGGCGCACCACCTTCGGCAAGCCGCAGGCGGCCTATTCCAATTTCGTCATCGGGGCGGGGAGCGAGTCGCGCGAGGAACTCGTGGCGCGGGTGGCCGATGGCCTCCTGGTGGATGACCTCATCGGCGTGGGGCAGGGCAACGTGATCGGCGGGGCCTTCTCCCACCCGGTGGCGCTGGCCTACCGGGTCACCAATGGCGAGATCGTCGGGCGGGTCAAGGACGCGGCGGTGGCGGGGAACGCCTACGAGCTGCTGGGACGCATCGCCGGGCTCGGGAAGGACGTCGAATGGCGGGGGAGCCTGGCCGCGCCGCCGATCCTCCTGGAGGGGGTCTCGGTGGCCCCCCGGTAGCATCCTGCAACCTTTTCGGGGGTCCCCCCGTCCAACCTCCTGATTCCCCAGATCAGGAGCCATCCCCGTGCCCCACCCGTCCCGCCTCCTGGCCGCCCTGCTTGCGGTGGCCGCGACGACCGCCTCGACCCTCGCCGCGCAGCAGCCGCAGCGGGTGTCCCTCACCGGAACCAGCTTCGAGTTCTACAACCTCATCGGCACCATCCAGGTCGAGGGGACCTCGGGGGGGCCCGCCGCCGAGGTGACCTTCCAGGGAGCCGACGGCGCGAAGCTCTCGCTGCACCGCGACGGCTCCACCGTCAGCATCGTCTTTCCCGGCACCGATTTCGTGTATGCCGGGATGGGGGCCAACTCCGAATCGGACATGCGCGTCCGGGAGGACGGCACCTTCGGAGGGAATGACCGGGGTGGCGGGCGCAAGGTCCGGATTCGAGGCCGGGGGAATGACGGGCTCAACGCCTGGGCCGAGATGAAGATTCTCCTCCCGCGCGGCACCCGGGCCGAGGTCAATCTCGGCGTCGGCAAGGTGACGCTGGCCAACGTCGACGGGCACATCATGGTGGATACCGGGAGCGGGGACGTGGAGGGCAGCGGCACCGCGGGCAGCCTCTCCGTGGACACCGGCTCCGGCGACGTGACCCTGACCGGCCACACCGGCGAGCTCTCAGTCGACACCGGCTCGGGCGACATCGTCCTCGGCAAGGTCTCGGGTGGCCCCGTAAACCTCGACACCGGCTCGGGTGACGTGCGGGTGGACGGCCTCACGAGCCCGTCGCTCAAGGTCGACACCGGCTCGGGCGACGTGATGGTGAGTGGGGCGGCGGTGGGCTCCATCGGGGTGGACACCGGGAGCGGGGATGTCTCCCTGGGCCTCACGGCGGACATCACCGACCTCGATGTCGACACCGGCTCGGGTGACGTGACGGTGACGGCGCCCAGGTCCCTTGGCGTCCGCGTGGAGGTCGAGACCAGCAGCGGCGACATCACGACCGAGTTTCCGCTCCAGGTGACGCGGAAATCACGGGACGGGCTGACGGGGACGATCGGGAATGGGGAGGGAACGCTGACCGTGGATACCGGCTCGGGCGACATCGTCCTCCGCCAGCAGAGCTGACTGCCGGCGGGGACGCTCCTACGAGGCGCTGGGTGCTGAGCCCAGCGCCTCGTCGTATGTGAGGCCCCGGGCCATCCGGTCGTACAGGGTTGAGAGCGAGTCGGGGGCGCCCACGAGGAAGCGGCAGCGCGCGTCGCCGCGGGTGCGGCACTCGACCTCCATGACCGCCACGGCGCTCTGGGCGATCCGGCCGAGGAAGTCGGCCAGGAGGCCGCTGGTGAGGTGGCACGACGGATAGGAGCTGCCCTGCTCCGGCGCCGCCTCCGCCCAATCGTCGCTGTCGAGCGCCAGCACGGCGGGCGCGAGTTCGGTGACCGTCAGCGTGCCCCAGCCGTAGTCGCCGAAGAATCCCTTCAGCGCCTCGGGAAGGTAGGCGGAGTCGAGGTCACCCGGCTGGACGACGCCGTAGGCGGTCTGGAGCCAGTCACTGAAGGCGGCGTAGAGCCCCTCCCCGCCGGCCACCCCCGCCTCCTGCAGGAGCGCCGCCGTCTGGACGCCGCGGTCGCGCTCGAGGCTGGCCCGGAGCTGGTGCAGGGCGCGGCGGCCGAGGCCGAGGCACTGGTATTGGGAAAACGGGGCGGGGCTCGCCATGGCTACCTCCTGGGCTGAACGTTACGGGCGCGAGCCGACGCGGCGCAAGAGCTCCGCCTCGTCGATCACGGCAATGCCGAGTTCCTCCGCCTTCTCCAGCTTGCTCCCCGCCTCCGCCCCGGCCACCACCAGCGACGTCTTCTTGCTGACCGACCCCGTCACCCGCCCCCCCGCCCGTTCGACGAGCGCCGTGGCCTCGCCGCGGGACAGGGTGGGGAGGGTGCCGGTCAGCACCACCGTCATTCCGGTGAGTGGGCCGTCGGCGGCCGCGGCGTCGGGCTCCGTCATCTGGAGGCCGAGCGCCTCCAGCCGATCCACGAGGTGCCGGTTGCGGGGCGCCCGGAAGAAGTGGTGCACCGCCTCCGCGATCACCGGCCCGATCCCGGGCACCGCGTTGACCGTCTCCTCCGGGGCGTCGCGAAGCGCGGCCATGGTGCCGAACCGCCGGGCCAGGAGGACGGCCACCGTCTTCCCCACGTGGCGGATGCCGAGGCCGAAGAGCAGCGTCGAGAGCGGCCGCGCCTTCGAGTCGGCAATCGCCTTCACCAGTTGCTCCGCCGATTGCGCCCCGAAGCGCTCCAGCTCCTCCAGCTTGGCGGCCTCGAGGTCGTAGAGGTCGGCCACCGTCGTGATCAGCCCGGCATCGAGCAGCTGCCGCACCCGCTCGTACCCGAGCCCGCGGATGTCCATCGCCTCGCGGGAGGCGAAGTGCACGATCCCCTCGAGCACCCGCCCCGGGCAGGAGACGTTGGGGCAGAAGCGGGCCACCTCGTCGGCGGGCCGGTCCACCTCGGTGCCACAGGCGGGGCAACGCCCCGGCATCACGAACGACTTCTCGCTGCCGTCCCGCCGTGCGCGGACCGGGCCCACCACCTGGGGAATGACCTCGCCCGCGCGGACGATCTCCACCCAGTCGCCGATGCGGATGTCCTTCTGGGCAATCACGTCTTCGTTGTGGAGGGTGGCGCTCGACACCGTCACGCCGCCGATCTCCACCGGTTCCAGCTCCGCATACGGGGTGAGCGCCCCCGTGCGGCCCACATTCACCTTGATGTCGAGGAGCCGGGTCACCGCCACCTCGGGGGCAAACTTGCGGGCCACCGCCCAGCGGGGCTCGCGCCCGCCCACCACGCCCAGGTCGTCGTGCAGCGCGAGCCGGTCGATCTTGACCACTACGCCGTCGGCCTCGAAGGGGAGCTGCTTGATGAGCGTCTCGTACTCGTGCACCGCGGCGGTGACCGCGGCCAGGTCGGCGTGGCGTCGCCGGTGCGGGGCCACGGGGAAGCCCCAGGCCTCGAGCAGGTCGAGCACCTCCCACTGATGCGTGGCGGCCAGCGCCCCCTCGACGACCTCGACATGGAAGGCGAAGAGGCCGAGCCGGCGGCTCCGGGTGACCCGGGCGTCGAGCTGGCGGAGGCTGCCGGCGGCGGCGTTCCGCGGGTTGGCGAAGGGCTCGTCGCCGGCCTGCTCCCGGTCGGCGTTGAGCCGCCGGAAGGCGGCGGCGGAGAAGTACACCTCGCCCCGGACCTCCATCCGCGGCGGGTGGCCCGATCCCTTGAGCACGAGCGGCAGCGCCGGAATCGTCTTGAGGTTGGCGGTCACGTCCTCGCCCACGGTGCCGTTGCCCCGGGTGGCGCCGGTCACGAACCGCCCCTTGACGTAGGTGAGGTTGACCGCGGCGCCGTCGATCTTGACCTCGGTGGTGTAGCCGCCCTGCCGGGCCTCGGCGTTGAGCCGGGCGTTCCGATCCTCCCACGCCGAGAGCTCCTCGTCGCTGAAGGCGTTGGCCAGCGAGAGCATCGGCCGGAGGTGGCTGTGCTTGCGGAGGGCGGAGGCCGGCTCGGCGCCGATCCGCTGGGTGGGGCTGTCGGGGGTGACGAGCGCGGGGTGGGCCTCCTCCAGCGCACGCAGCTCGCGGAAGAGGCGGTCGTACTCGGCGTCCGAGATCTCGGGCGCGTCGTGGACGTAATAGGCGATGTTCGCGCGGTCGATCAGGCGGCGGAGTTCCGCCGCGCGCTCCGCCGGGGTCACCGCCCGGCGGCCTCCTGTGCCAGGACCGTGCGGGCCACGCCCACCAGCCGATCCAGCTCCTCGGCGGTGGCCCGGCCGAGCTGGCCCTCCTCCCAGGGGCCATCCTTCTGCGCGTACGCCTCGAGGAGGCGGCGGACGAATCCGAGGAGGGCCACCCGCTCCCGGTCCTCGTAGCGGCCGGGGGCCTCGTCGCCCCGGCGGGACTGGAGTCGCTCGAAGCGGTGTGCGTTCCGGAGCGCCTTGGCGGTGAGGCTCGCCACCACCTGGCAGAAGCGGACGTCGGCCTCGCTGAAGCTCGGCCCGTCGCGGAAGGTGCGGAGGAAGATGGCGCCGATGGGGGTGCCCCGCCACGTGATGGGCACCACGGTGATGCTCTTGACCCGGCGGTGCGTCAGGGCGCCGCGCACGTGGCGCAGGGTCGGGTCGTTGACGGCGTCCGGGATGAACACCGTCTGCCCCGAGTGGATGGCGCGCTTGAGCTCGGGGTACCGGTCGAGGTCCACCTCGTAGTTGCGGATGCTCGGATCCTCGAAACTGGCCACCAGCCGCACCGTCTGCCCGCCGCGCTCGGAGAGGTAGATGGCGCAGCGGTCGAGCCCGAAGGCCTCGCCGAGCTTTCGGGCGATCGACTGCACGATGTCGGCAAAGTGCAGCGAGCCCCCGATTTCCTCGAGGATCTCGATCACGGCCAGCAGGTGCCGGCGCTCGTGCTCGAGCGCCTCCACCCGGGCGTTGAGGCGCTCGAGTTCCTCGTGCGTGGCGGCGGACTGGATCATGGCGGGTCGTCCTGTCAGTGCTTGGTGGCGATCTGGCGGAGGAAGCCGGCGGCCTCCTCCTTCCAGGTCGGGTCCATCACGTCAATGAGCGGCAGCGAAGGGATGATTTCCAGCTGTTGGCGGGCCAGGGCCCACTGCTTGGTGTCGATGTAGATCAGCGCCAGGTCGTAGTGATGGTAGATGAACTCCGGCCGGATGGCGATGGCCTGCTCCATGTACGACACGGCGTTGGGCCACGACGCCTCGTTGAAGATGGCGCCGCCGAGGAAGGTCTTCGCAAAGAACCGCGAGAACCCCGACAGCCGCATGATCTCGGCGTTCCACCGCCCCATCACGTGGAAGGCGCCGTCCTGCCGCGGGTTGAGCTCGATTGCACGGAGGGCGTCGGTCCGGATCTCGGCGGCGCGGCGCACCCGTTCCTTCTTGCCCAGTGTCAGCGAGGTCCGGCCGATGGCGTTGGCCAGGGCAAAGTAGCCGTCGGCCCCGTCGGGATTCGCCGCCACGGCCCGGGCGGCGTAACTTTCGGCCAGCCGGTAGAGGGAGTCGCGGGCCGGGTCCTTGACGCTGTCGGGCGTCTGCTTGCCGATGTCCACCGCCGAGATCGAGGCGCGCCAGTTGGCCTCGTAGCTCGCGGAGTCGAGGGCCAGCGCCGCCTGGAAGTCGCGGAGCGCCGCCGCCGGATCCCGCGCGTCGGCCGCGGCGACCCCCCGTGCCACGAGCTCCGCCACGCCCTGGGACTGGGCGGCGGCCGGGCCGGAAACCAGCGCCGCAAGGACCGCGGCAGGCAGCAGGCGCACGACGTCTCCGGGTGTGGAAACCAGCGGGTCGGAAGGGTGCCTTAATGGTGGTTCCGTCGCTCATCGAACGCAAGCGAGACGGCGCCGCGCTCCCGCCGGGGGCGTGGGCGGAGCTGGCACGCGCGTACGCGGCGGGGCAGGTGCCCGACTACCAGATGTCGGCGCTGCTGATGGCGGTGGTCTGGCGCGGGCTCACCCCCGGGGAGTTGGCGGAGCTGACGGAGGCGATGCTCGACTCGGGCGCCCGGCTCCGGTTCGATGGCTGGTCGGTGCCCCGGGTGGACAAGCATTCCACCGGAGGGGTCGGCGACAAGACCTCCCTCCTGCTGGCCCCCATGCTGGCGGCCTGCGGCGCCGCCGTGCCGATGATGTCGGGCCGCGGCCTGGGCCACACCGGGGGCACCCTCGACAAGCTGGAATCGATTCCGGGCTTCTCCACGCAGCTCGCCCTCGCGGCGGCGGAGGCGCAGGTCAGGAAACTCGGCTGCGCCCTCTTCGGGCAGACGCCGGAGATTGCCCCCGTGGACCGCCGGCTCTACGCCCTGCGCGACGTGACCGGCACCGTCCCCTCCGTGCCGCTCATCGCCGCCAGCATCATGTCCAAGAAGTTGGCGGAGGGGCTCGACGCCCTGGTGCTGGACGTGAAGGTGGGGAGCGGCGCCTTCCTTCCCGAGGAGGATCGCGCCCTCGACCTGGCCCGCACCATGATTGGCCTGGGCGAGGCGCACGGGGTGCGCACCGTGGCGCTCCTCACCGCCATGGACCGGCCGCTGGGGCGCGCTTGCGGCAACGCGCTCGAGGTGGAGGAATGCGTCCTGGCGCTCCGGGGCGAGGGCCCGGAGGACCTCCTGGCGGTGACGGAGGCGCTGGGGGTGGAGATGCTCCTGGCCGCGGGGCTGGAGCGCACGCCCGATGCGGCGCGTGCCCGGCTCCGTGACTGCCTGTCCTCCGGCGCGGCCCGGCGCAAGCTCGCGGAGATCATCGAGGCGCAGGGCGGCAATGCGGCGGTGGTGGACGACCCCGCCCTCCTTCCGCAGGCCGAGCGCACCGCCGTCTTCACGTCGCCGGGGGCGGGGGTGGTCAACGCCGTGCTTCCCCGCCTCGTGGGGCAGGGGGTCATCGCGATGGGCGGAGGCCGGATGAAGGTGGAGGACGCGGTGGACCCGACCGTCGGCTACGTGATCACCGCGCGGCCCGGCGACCGCGTCAACCGGGGCCAGCCCCTGGCCACCATCCACGCCCGGGACGCCGCCGGGCTCGAGGCCGGCGCCGCGGCGCTCCGCGAGGCCATCGCCATCGGCACCGGGGCGCCCGCTCCCCGGCCCCTCGTTTCTCATCGGGTCACCGCGGCGGGCGTCGAGGCCTGGCCGCGCACTCCGACTTGATTCCCCACTCACCCCGCGCACCCCGAGGAACGCATGGCCACTGAACGGCAGGACTTCGCGACGCACGCGCGGTACGTCCCGGGCTTTCACTTCGTGCTGACGACGCTCCTCGTCCTCTACACCATCCGGGTTGTCGTGCAGTTCGTGAAGACGCCGGGGCCGTCGGTGTTCGGGCTGATCCTGGCCGCCTCGCTCTGGCTCCTCTTCTGGTACGTGCGCGCGTTTGCCCTCACGGTCCAGGACCGCGTCATCCGCCTCGAGGAGCGGCTCCGCATGCAGGAACTCCTGCCGGCGGACCTTCGCGTCCGCATCCACGACCTCACCCCCGGACAGCTGGTGGCGCTGCGCTTCGCCTCGGACGCGGAGTTGCCGGACCTGGTGCGGCGGGTGCTGGACGGGAACATCGTGGACACGAAGGAAATCAAGGCGATGGTGAAGGACTGGCGGGCCGACCACCTGCGGGCCTGACGACTGCCTCAGCTGAGGAAGCGCACCACCCCTACGGTCAATGTCGCGATGACCTGCCCGGCAGCGACGTCGCCCGGGTAGTGCACCCCCAGGACCACACGGCTCCATCCGACCAGCAGGGCGAATGCCACAAGGGGGAGCGCGACCACCGGCTCCGGTGGGGCATACGAGAGGGCCACCGCGAGAACGGCGGTGGCGTGGCCGGAGGGGAAGGAAAAGCGGTCGGGGTGCGCGATGACCGACGGCCGGTCGGGCCGGGCGCGACCGACCGATCGCTTGAGCGCCTGTACAATGAGGTGGGAAGCGGCCAGGCTGATCGCTGCCACTGTGGCGGCCGGGCGGGAGGAAGGTGCGAGACCCCAGGGCACGAGCACCGCGAGGATCGTTACGGCGGCGCTGCCCGCCCACGTGAGCGCCGTCCACGCCCGGCGCGGCAGCGCCGGCCCCCCCGGGCGCAGCGCCCAGCGCTCGAAGAGTCCGCGGTCGCGCCGGTCGAGGACCCCCAGCAATCGGGCGACCGCCATCAGGCCGCCTGGATCTCGGCCGGGGGCCGCCGAGCCTCGAGCGGGAACCCGACACTCCGGAACGCCGCCGTGAGGGGCCGTCCCGTCCAGGCGGGAGGGCGCCGGAGCCCCAGCGCCCACCTGATCGTCGGGGGGATGTCGAGGAGCGTGGCTCCGACGCCGAGGACCTGCGGGAGGACCTAGCCGCCCGCCAGGATGAGCGGGATGGTGAGATCCAGCGGGTGATCGCTGTTGTGATCCGTCATCACCGCCCCTCCACCCCCGTGGTCCGCCACGAGGACGAGGAGCGCTGTCGGATCCGCCAGGATGCCGGTCTCCTCCACCAACCTGCCGACCGCCTCATCCAGCCCCCGCGCCGCCGCGAAGTACTCCCTGGAGCCCCACCCCCATCGGTGGCCCGCCGCATCCGCCTCGAGCCAATGGAGCACGGTCAAGCCGGGCCGACGCTGGTGGAGGGACGGGAGAGCGGTGTCGAGCACCTCGACGGCGGTCCGACCCCGGAAGCTCGCCTCGATCCCGAGTCGTCGCGCCAGCTGCGCCGCCAGCCCCGCGGCGGCGGGGTGCACCGCCGTCCGGAACGCGCGCACCGGCAGTCCGGCCGAGGCGAGCACCCTCGGCAGGGGCACCAGGCCGGGCACCGCGCGCCGGCCGACAAGCCGCTCCGACCGGACGCCGTGGACCTCCGGCCCCACGCCGGTCATCAGGCTCGTGAGCGCGGCGGCCGTGATGCTGGGACGCACTGTCTGTGCGGTGAGGGTGTAGGCGCCCTGTTCCGAGAGTCGACGGAGGTGGGGCAGGGGAAGGAGCGGAATGGCGTCGGAACGCAATCCGTCGAGGATGACGAGGATCACCCGCTCCGTGCCGGAGGGTCCATGCATGCGTGCGCTCGCTGAGAACGTGGTCGACATCGACGGACAAAAGTTCGTGTCGGCACGGCACATGCCGGTGACGGCCAGGTACCAGCTTGTGCGGCCGGAGCCCGACCCCGTGTGACTCGGCCGTGGCGGACGCGTGACCCGTTCGTCACGCTCGCCGGGGAGCTTTCGGGTCCATGACACGAGCTCCGAGACTGCTCTGTTGCACCGACACCTTCCCGCCGCAGGTGAACGGCGTGTCGGTCGTGACCGCCCTGTCCGTGACGGGCCTCCTGGCGCGCGGCTGGGAGGTGGCGGTGGTGGCCCCGGCATACCCCCCCGGAGGGACGAACCCCTTCGGCGCCGACGGTGAGCTGTTGCTGCGGGTGCCGTCGCTCACCATCCCAAGCATGCCGATGCCGGGATATCCGGAAATCAGGCTGGCGGCGCCGGCGGTAGGTCCGATCCGGCGTCTGGTCGAGGACTTCCGGCCGGACCTCGTCCACTCCGCGACCGAGTTCATGCTGGGCCGGCTCGGGCAGCGGGAGGCGATCCGGCGCGGGATCCCGGTCGTCTCGTCCTACCACACCGACTTTTCCCGGTACACCGAGGCCTACGGGCTCCCCTGGCTCCGCGAGCCGGTGCGCGGCTACATCCGCCGCTTCCACCGCCGCAGCGCGCGGGTGTACACGCCGGGCATCCTCGCGCAAGCCGAGTTGCGGGCACTGGGTATCGAGCACGCCGAGTTGTGGGGGCGCGGAGTCGACGTCGAGGCGTTTCACCCGAGGCACCGGAGCCCGATGTTCCGCCAATCGTACGGCGACAGTGACACCTTCTTGATGCTGCACGTGGGGCGGCTCGCCCCCGAGAAGGGTGTCGAGCGGCTGCTCGAGGGTTTCCGGCTGGCGCGGGAAGCGCTGGCCGAGCGCGAGGTCCGACTGGTGGTGGCAGGGGTGGGGCCGGCGGAGCGGGCGCTCCGGGCCGCGGCGCCGGCGGGGGTCTCGTTCCTCGGCAACCTCGACCGGCGGCAGATGCTGCCGGCGCTGTACGCGAGCGCCGACGCCTTCCTCTTCTCCTCGCATACGGAGACGCTGGGGCTCGTGATCCTGGAGGCGATGGCCAGCGGGCTCCCCGTGGTGGCGGCGCCCGTGGGCGGGGTGGCGGATCACCTGCGGCACGAGGAGAATGGCCTGGCCTACACCCCGGGCGACCCGCGCGCGATGGCGGCGGCACTCTGCCGGTTGGTGCGCTCGCCGGCGCTCGCGCGCCGGCTGGGGGCGGGAGCGCGCGCCACCGCGGAGCGGCTCTCGTGGGACGCGGAGCTGGACCGCCTGGATGCGAGTTACCGTGAGGTGTGGGAAACGGCAAACGCTCCCCGCGGGGTGCGCGAGGAGCGTCTGTTGGTGCCGGCGTGACCGCGGCTAGACGTCCAGGTTCGTCACGTAGTGGGCGTTGCGCTCGATGAACTCGCGGCGCG
>CAZNLY010000033.1:20509-24537 GCA_964574295.1 uncultured Gemmatimonadaceae bacterium | reverse complement strand
ATGACCAAGAACATGGGCAGCGCCGACCGCACCATCCGCATCCTCGCGGCGATCGTCATCGCCTTCCTCTGGTACACCGGCCGGATCACCGGCACCGTCGGCACGGTGCTCCTGGTCATCGCGGTGGCGTTCGTCGTGACCAGCTTCGTCGGCTGGTGCCCGGCGTACCTGCCCTTCGGGTGGTCCACCCGGAAGAAGTCCGAGTAGCGGCGCTACCGGAGCGCGCGGACCACCGAGACCTTCGACGCGCTCCGGGCGGGGAAGAACCCGCCCAGCACCCCCATCACCACCGCGAACACCAGCCCCGCCACCAGCAGCGAGGGGGTGATCCGGAAGGCGAAGGCGATCTCGCTGAAGCTGGCCCAGTTGGTGGTGCTGGTCACGAGCCCGTTGAGCGGCAGCGCCAGCAGGCACCCCACCAGCCCGCCGAGCGTGGCCACCACCGCGGACTCGATGACGAAGCTGGCCAGGATGTTTCGCGGGCGGAAGCCGAGCGTGAGCAGCACGGCAATCTCGGGCCGCCGCGACGCCACCGCGGCATACATGGTGTTGACCGCGCCGAAGATGGCGCCGATGGCCATGATCGAGGTAACCAGCACCGCCAGGACCCGGAGGATGCTGCCGAGGAGCTGGCTTTGCTGCGCGTAGAACTCCGACTCCCGGTGCACATCCACCGTGAGCCGCTTGTCGGCCTCGAGCGACCGCTTGGCCTCCTCGAACCCCGCCGGGTCCGCCAGCCGGAACGACACCGACTGGAAGACATCTCCCCGCATGGCGGGCATCACCTGCTCGTTGCCGCCCCAGATTTCCGACTCGAACGCCGACCCGCCGGCCGTGAAGTGGCAGACGACCTCCCACGGCCGCCCGGCAAAGCGCATCGAGTCGCCGATGGCGGTGTGCGGAAAGCGCCCCACCAGCTTCCGGCCCAGGCAGATCTCGTTCCGCCCGGTGGCGGGGAGGCGGCCCTCGGCCACCTGCACGCCGCGCCGCACCTGCCACGCCTCGGGGCCGACCCCGCGGATGACCACGTTGGCCATCCCGGTGGTGTCGGTGATCCGGCCGATCGGGATGACGACGTACACCTCGGGGCTCACGAGCGCGCGGCCGTCGGGCCCCCGGGACGCCTGGGGCACCGCCGCCAGGATGCTGGCGGCGTTGCGGTCGATGGCGCTTGAGAGCTCGGAGTCGGCCCCCTTCCGGAGCACCAGTACCGTCTCCGGCGAGCCGGTCCGCACCAGCGCGGAGGCAAAGCCGTTGGCCAGCGCCAGCGTCCCGATGAACACCGCCACCACCAGCCCGATGCCGAGGGCGGTGAGCGCGGTGGACACGGGGCGGGCCCGCATGCTGCGCAGGTTGTAGAGGAGCGGGATCTTCATTCGACGTTCCTCAGCGCCGTCACCACCGGCAGCCGCGCCGCCTGCGCCGCCGGCACGATCCCGCTGGCCAGCATCAGCAGCGTGGTGATCACCGCGCCCAGCGCCATCGTGCCCCACGTCACGTCGAACCCGGGGAGGAAGCCGGCGGCGTTGAAGTTGGTGGCGCGGTAGAGGACCTTGGCCGCGCCGAGGCCCAGCACCGCGCCCGTCACCGTGATGAGCCCCGCCTCCGCCAGCACCAGGCCGAAGAGCAGCCGGTCGGTAAAGCCCACCGCCTTGAGGACCGCCACCTCGCGGGTCCGCTCCCGCGCGCTCATCATCATCGCGTTGGCCGTGACGAGCAGGATGGCGAACACCACCGCAAGGCCGATCGTGTTCATCAGGAGCCCGATGTTGCCCCACATCGTGGCAAAGCTGGCGTTGAATGCTTGTTCCGTGCCGGTCTTGGTGGGGTAGGGGGAGCTGCGGAACTGGTCATCCACGGCGGTGGCCACGCGCGCGGCGTTCTCCGGACGGTCGATCTGCATGATGTACCAGCCGGCGAGCCCCGAGCGCCCCGCCCGCTCGTCGAGATAGCTCCAGTGGAACATCATCGCGTCGTCGTTGATGGCGGGGTCGGTGGGGGTGTATACGCCGCGGACCGTGAAGGTCCAGTCGCCCGGGAAGATGGTCCCCTGCAGGGTGATGTTCTGCCCCACCTTCCAGCCGAAGAGGTTCACCAGCCGCGCCCCGATGAGCGCCCCGCCCCGGTCCTGCAGGAACGCCGCCTTCTGGTCGGCGGGGACGGCCATCTCGGGGTAGAGGTCGAGGTACGACTCGCCGTCGATCGCGAAGGTGGCGAAGAACCGCTTGCCGTCGCCGTAGCGCCCCCCGAACCAGTTGGCCCAGGTGACCTTCTCGATCCCCGGCACCGTCACCAGCCGCGCGGCGTACGACACCGGCAGCGGCAGGACGAAGCCGGTGGCGTTGGTCGTGACCAGCCGGCGGGCGCTGCCGAACTGCGCCGCGGCGGCGATCGTCGTGATGACGGTGCGCAGCGAGGCAAAGAGGAAGAGCGCCAGCGCCACGCTCGCCACGGTCAGGAAGGTGCGGCGCTTGTGCCGGCCGAGGTTGGCCCGGAGGAGCGTCCAGAACTTCATGCGCGCGCTCCCTCCTGCTCCACGAAGGTCCCCTTGTCGAGGTGGAGTTCCCGCTTGGCCCGCCGGGCCGCCGAGGGGTCGTGCGTCACGATTACGATGGTCTTGCCGAACTCGTCGTTGAGGCGGGCCAGGAGCGCCAGCACCTCCTGCGAGCTCGTGGCGTCGAGCTGGCCGGTCGGCTCGTCGAGCAGCACCAGGGTCGGGTCGGCCACGATCGCGCGGGCGATCGCCACCCGCTGCTCCTGCCCGCCCGAAAGCTGCCGCGGGTAGTGGTCCACCCGGTCCTCCAGCCCGACCACGCCGAGGGCGATGTGTACCCGCTCCTCGCGCTCCTTCTTGGAGAGCCGGGTCAGGAGGAGCGGCAGTTCCACGTTCTGGTAGGCGGTCAGCACCGGCAGCAGGTTGAACTGCTGGAAGACGAACCCGATGTGCTCGGCACGCCACCCAGCCAGCTGGGTGGGCGACATCGCGCTCACTTCGGCGCCGCCCACACGAACTGTCCCGCTGGTCGGCGCGTCGAGCCCGGCGACGAGGTTGAGCAGGGTGGACTTGCCGGAACCCGACGGACCCATCAGCGCCGTGAAGCTCCCCTGCTCGATGTCCATGGTGAGCCGGGTGAAGACCTCGATGCGCTCGGCACCGCGCGCGAACACCTTGGAGACATCACGAATCTCGACGAGGGCCATGCGTTGCTCGGACGAAAGGGTGGGTGACTGCAGGATTACCGGGACGGCACCTCGACCCGCTGGCCGGCGGAGGGGCGCTCGACGCCGGCCACCAGGAGCATCTCGCCTCCGGTGAGCCCGGATCGGACCTCGCGATACCCGGCGCTCACGGGGCCGGCCTCGACCGTCCGGGGCTCGAGCCGCCCGCCCCGGATGAGCCAGACCACCGTGGTGCCGCCGTCCTCACGGATCGCCTCGGCGGGCACCCGGAAGGTCGGGGCCGCGCCGGCCGAGTCCGCGCTCCCGCGAGCCGCTGCAGTGTCGGGCGCCGCGAGGAAGTCCACCCGGGCGCCCATTTCCGGCAGGATGCGCCGGTCCCGGTCGAGGATGGACACCTTGACCTGCACCGTGGCTCGCTGCCGGTCGGCGGTGGGGACCACCTGCCGCACCCGCCCGCGGAACGCGGTGTCGGGGTAGGCGTCGAGGGTAATCCGGGCCTCCTGGCCCTTCTCGACCCGGCCGATGTACGCCTCGTTCACGTCCACCTCGACCTCGAGGGTGGTCAGGTCGGCCATCGTGACCACCGCCCCGCGCGTGAGCCCGCCACCCACCGAGGGCGCCACCACCTCCCCCACCTCGGCCTCCTTGCGGAGCACGGTGCCGGTGAAGGGCGCCCGGATATAGGTGTTCTCGAGGTTGGCCCGCGCGAAGCGGAGGCCGGCCTCCGCCGCCTCCACTCGCGCCGCCGCGGCCTCCGCGCGCGCCTCCGCCTGCACCATCCGGCTCTGGGCCGCCTCCTCGTCCTGGGCCGAGACGAGGTTGGGGTTGGAGGCGCGGATGTTCCTGGT
>CAZNLY010000033.1:0-20409 GCA_964574295.1 uncultured Gemmatimonadaceae bacterium | reverse complement strand
TCCGCCGACTGCACCACGAAGGCCTCGACCGGCACCGCGCCGCCGCGGCGGAGGAAGAGGATGGCCCCCCCGACGAGGACAACGGCCGCGCCAGCCAGGAAGAGGTTCCTGGCGAAGGCCGTCCGGACTTCGGGGGCGGCGTCGCGGTCGATCCGGAGCTTCGAGAGGTCGTACGATGGGCGGGACACGGCCCGAATCTAGGGGGGCCGGATTGGGGCGCAACCGGAGCCCACTGGCCGGTGGGGCGAGGGGCCAGGACGCGTGGAGGAAGCTCGGTGCTGTTCCGTATTGCAACCTTTTCGCCGGCATGTCCGTCCTAGTCTTGGTCGGCTGGCCCAACCCAAATGACGGAAGGTCGAATGGACATCGCCCGGACTCCTCCCCAGCGGTCCCGCCGCTCGCTGCTGATTGGCGGTGGCGTGGTGGCGCTGGTGGCGGTGATCGGGATGTCACGCCTCCGGCCCGCGGCCCCCGCGGCCGAGCGGCTCTCGCTTTCCATCGACACCGTGGTCTCCGGCCCGATGCTCCGGGAGGTCCGGGCCCCCGGCTCCCTTGTCCCGGAACAGATCCGGTGGATCTCCGCCGTGGCCCCCGGCCGGGTCGAGAAGAAGCTGGTCCAGCCCGGCGCCAAGGTGACGCCGGAAACGGTCCTCATGGAACTCACCAATCCGGACGTCGAGATCCAGCTCCTCCAGGCTGAGCGGCAGCTGACCGACGCCCAGGCGGCGCTGGTGGCGCTGCAGGTGAGCCTCGAGAACCAGCGGCTGACCCAGGCCGGGGTGGTTGCGCAGGTGCGGAGCGAGCACGCGGAGGCCGAGCGGAACGCGAAGGCCGCGGATGCGATGGCGGGCCAGCAGCTCCTCTCGCCCTTCGAGGTGGCCCGCGCCAAGGAACGCGGGGCGGAGCTGACCGAACGGCTTGCCATCGAGGAGGAGCGGCTTCGGCTGATCACCGCCAACATCCCGGCGCAATTGCAGGTGCAGCGCGACCAGGTCGAGCGCCTCAAGGCGGTGGTGCGATTCCAGCGCTCCTTGGCCGGGGCGATGGTGGTCCGGGCCGGCGCCAACGGCGTCCTGCAGGAACTCCCGCTCGAGGTGGGGCAGTTTGCCACCAGCGGGACCACCCTGGCCAAGGTGGTCCAGCCCGACCGCCTCAAGGCGGTGCTCCGCGTCCAGGAGACGCAGGCGCGTGACGTGGCCCTGGGCCAGACTGCGACGATTGACACCCGGAACGGCATCGTCAAGGGACACGTGAGCCGGATCGACCCCTCCTCCACCGGCGGGATGGTGACGGTGGATGTGGCGCTCGACGGGCCGCTGCCCAAGGGCGCTCGCCCCGACCTGAGCGTGGACGGCGTCATCGAGCTCGAGCGGATGGGCGACGTCCTGCACGTCGGTCGGCCGACCTACGGGCAGGCCAACGCCACGATCGGCCTCTTCCGCCTGACGGCCGATGGCGACGAGGCCGAGCGGGTGCAGGTGGTCCTCGGCCGCACCTCCGCCAACGCCGTGGAAATCGTCTCGGGGCTGGCCCCGGGCGACGTCGTGATTCTCTCGGACATGAGCCGGTTCGACGCGGTGGACCGCGTCCGCCTCAAGTGAACGCCATTCCCCATACCCCTGGAGCGATCGTGACCCAGTCCGCCCAGCCGCTCATCCGGCTCGATGGCATCCGCAAGGTCTTCTACACCGACGAAGTGGAGACCCACGCCCTCTCCGACATCAGCCTCGAGATCCGCCGCGGGGAATACGTGGCCATTTCCGGGCCCTCCGGCTGCGGCAAGACCACCCTGCTCTCGCTCCTGGGCCTCCTCGACGCCCCGTCGGACGGCGAGTACTGGCTCGACGGCAAGCCGGTGGCCCAGCTCACCCCCGCCGACCGGGCCCGGATCCGGAATCGGGAGATCGGCTTCGTCTTCCAGGCCTTCAACCTGATTGGCGACCTGACCGTGGCCGAGAACGTGGAGCTGCCGCTCACCTACCGGGGGATGCAGGCCGCCGAGCGGCAGGTGCGGGTGCGCTCCGCGCTCGAGCGGGTGGGAATGGGACACCGGATGCGGCACTTCCCCTCCCAGCTCTCCGGTGGCCAGCAGCAGCGGGTGGCGGTGGCGCGCGCGGTGGCCGGCGACCCGCTCATCCTCCTGGCCGACGAGCCGACCGGCAACCTCGACTCCGCCAACGGCGTGGCCGTGATGCAGCTCCTGGCCGCGCTGCACGAGGCGGGCGCCACGATCTGCATGGTGACCCACGACGCCCGGTACGAGAAGCACGCCGACCGGGTCATCCACCTGTTCGACGGTCGCGTGGCCGATGCGCCCGAACTCGCGCTCGCCAGCGCCTGACCAGGGCCGGCCAACCACTCCCGTCCGTCCGGAGGTCGTCGTGGGACAGATTCGCATTGCCGTGCGCCACCTGGTGCGGAGCCCGTTCGTCACCGCCGTGGCGATCGCCTCGCTCGCGCTGGGCATCGGCGCCAACGCCGCGATCTTCTCGCTCGTGGACCAGATGCTCCTCCGTCCGCTGCCGGTGGCAGAGCCGGGGCGGCTCGTCAACCTGAAGGCGCCGGGGCCGAACCCGGGCTCGCAGTCGTGCAGCCAGATCGGCGACTGCAAGGAGGTGTTCTCCTATCCGATGTTCCTCGACCTGCAGCGGGAGCAGACGGTGTTCACCGGGTTGGCCGCCCACGTCGGCTTCGGCGCCAACCTGGCGATGCAGGGGCGGACGGTGAGCGCCGAGGGGCTCCTGGTGTCGGGCTCGTACTTCCCGGTGCTGGGGCTGGCGCCCGCACTGGGGCGGCTCATCGGGCCGGACGACGCGGCGGTGGTGGGGGAGGGCCGGGTGGCAGTCCTGGCGCACGACTACTGGCGCGGCGCGCTCGGCGCCGATCCGGAGATCGTCGGCAAGACGATCGTGGTGAACGGGCAGTCGCTCGAGATCATCGGGGTGGCGCCGCGCGGCTTCCGGGGCACCACGCTGGGCCTCTCGCCCCGGGTGTTCGTGCCGATCACGATGCGCGGCACCATGAATCCCGGCTGGGAGGGGTTCGAGAAGCGCCGCACCTACTGGGCCTACCTCTTCGGGCGCCTCAAGCCGGGGGTGTCGATCGCGCAGGCCACGGCGTCGCTGAACACGGTGTACAGCGGCATCATCCAGACGGTCGAGGTGCCCCTCCAGGAGGGGATGAGCGACAAGAGGATGGCGGAGTTCAAGGCGAAGCAGCTGGTGCTGGCGCCCGGTGTGTACGGGCAGAGCTCGACGCGGAAGGAAGTGGCGACGCCGCTGGCCATCCTCTTCGGGATCACGCTGCTGGTGGTGCTGATCGCCTGCGCCAACATCTCCAACATGCTGCTGGCGCGAGGGGCCGCCCGCTCGGGGGAGATGGCGGTGCGCCTGGCCATCGGCGGCACCCGGGGGCAGCTCATCCGCCAGCTCCTCACCGAGTCGCTGCTCCTCGGCGCGGCCGGCGGCGTGGCGGGACTCGGCGTGGCGGAGCTCACCCTGCGCGGCGTGAGCGCCATGCTGCCGCAGGACGCCTCCGCCATCTTCCAGCCGCACCTCGACTATCGCGTGGTGATCTTTGCCGCCGTGCTGGCCATCCTCACCGCGGTGGCCTTCGGGCTCTTCCCGGCGCTCCACGCCACGCGTCCCGACCTCATCAGCACCATCCGGGAGCAGGGCGGCCAGCCGTCGGGGGGCCGTGCGGCCGCGCGCTGGCGGACCGCGCTGGCCACGGCGCAGATCGGCCTCGCGCTCGCCCTCCTCGCCTCCGCGGGCCTCTTTGCCCGGAGCATGGCGAACATCACGCGGGTCGACCTCGGGCTCCAGGTGGATCACCTCGCCACCTTCGGCATCTCGCCCGAGCTCAACGGCTACCCGCCCGAGCGGAGCCAGCAGTATTTCCTCCGCGTCGAGGACGCCCTCGCCGCGACGCCTGGCGTCCAGTCGGTGGCAGGCGCCATGGTGCCGCTCATCGCCCGGAGCAACTGGGGCAATGACGTCGGCGTCGAGGGGTATCCCAAGGGGCCGGACGTGGACAACAACGCCCGGTTCAACGAGGTGGGGCCCGGCTTCTTCGCCACCGTCGGCATCCCGTTGCTGGCGGGGCGGGAATTCACCCGCAGCGACGCCCTCGGCGCGCCCAAGGTGGCCGTCGTGAACCAGGCGTTCGCCAAGAAGTTCGGGCTCGGCGCCAACCCGGTCGGGCGCCGGATGGACATGGGGAACGACAGCCTGGACATCGAGATCGTCGGGCTGGCGCAGGACGCCAAGTACAGCGAGGTGAAGCAGGAGGTGCCGCCGCTGGTGTACCTGCCCACCATGCAGGACCGGCGGCTCGGCTGGATGGTCTATTACGTCAAGACGAGTGGCGACCCGGCGGCGATGCTCCCGGTGATCACCAGGGTCGTGCAGCCGCTCGACGAGACCCTGCCGCTCGAGAACCTGCGCACGATGGAACAGCAGGTGGCGGACAACATCTTCCTCGACCGGTTCATGACGGTCTTTGCGCTCACCTTTGCGCTGCTCGCCACGCTGCTCGCGGCCATGGGTCTCTACGGGGTGCTGGCGTACACGGTGGCCCAGCGGACGCGCGAGTTCGGCGTGCGGATGGCGCTCGGCGCCGACCCGGCCCGGGTCCGTGCGCTGGTGCTCAAGCAGGTGGGGCGGATGACGCTGGTGGGCGGGGCGTTCGGGCTGGCGGGGGCGTACGGAATCGGGCGGGTGGCGGAGTCACTGCTCTACGAGCTGGACGGGACCGATCCGGTGGTCCTGCTGGCCTCTGCGCTCCTGCTCTCGCTGGTGGCGTTGCTGGCGGGCTGGGCGCCGGCGCACCGGGCCGCGAAACTCGACCCGGTGCGGGCGCTCAGGTACGAATAGCGCTAGTTCTTGGGCGGCGTTGTCCCCGGCACCTGGGGCAGGGTGGCAAAGAGCGACTTCGCCTTCTGGTTGAGGGCGTTGTCGCTCGGTGGGGAGGACGCGGCCTGCCCCTTGTACACCCCCTGCCATGCTGTCTGTCCCGAGCTGGCCTGCACCAGCTCCACCACCAGCTGGACGTCGGTGTTGGTCACCGGCGTGGTGGTGCTGGTGGAAATGCCACCGCCCCACCCATACCCGTACCCATAGCCATAGCCATAGGGGCCGTACCCGCCGTAGTACGGCGTGGCGCCGACGCCCGTCGTGGTGGTCACGTACGACGTGCTCTGGCTGATCCCGACGAAGTACCGGATGTTGAAGGTGGACGGCTGGCTGCTGTCCACCACCCGGTAGCCCTTGGCGGCGAGCTGCGCCGCGATGGCCTTCTGGATCCGGGCGTGCATGATGTCGTTCGAGACCTCGGGGCTCACCTGGTTGGTGCCCTCGGAGGTGCCGCCATGGAAGGCCACCGTGGCTCCGGCAGGGATCGGGATGGCCGGATTGGCCTGCCCGGTGATGGACGGCGGTGAGCACCCGGCGGCCGCCGCCGCCAGGCCGGCGAGCAGCGCGAGGGGACGGAGCCGGAGGAGAGTCGGGGAAACGGACACGGGCGGCCTCGAGAGTGGGGGTATCGCCGCCGGACTGCCCGGCGGGCCTCACTTGAAGACTACCCGGGCGGCTCCGGTTGCACACCCCCCCGCCCGGGGCGCCGTTGACCCTCCCCGGCCACCCGGCTATTTTCGCTCCCGCACCGTGGCACAGTAGGCATTCCGCTGGATCGCGTGCCGAGTCCCCCTGACTCAGAACTCCAACCCTTCCCAGGCCGTTGCCCCGCAAGCACCGGTCGGGGCTGTGCCACGTCATCACCTTCTTGACCCTGGAGTGGCTGTGATCCGGTTTTCCCGCTCGTTCCGTTCCCTCCTCGCCGTCGGCCTGGTGGCCGGCGTGCTGGGCGCCTGTGACTCGACCGAGCCGACCAAGAAGCCGGTCGGTGAGGTGACCACCATTGCGGGCTACCGGGCCGAGGACATCTCGCCCGATGGCTCGACCGTCCTGATGACCGACCTGTCCTCTCCGACCGCGGAATTTGCCTTCTTCGACGTCGCGGACGGCACCACCGCCAACAAGGCTGCTGCCGGCGACGCACTGTTCGACTTCGCCACCGGGATCTCCAACACCCTGCGGGTCAGCGCCATCCACGGCAAGCCGGAGAACGCCGGCCTCTGGTCGGAAGCCACCGGCTGGGAGGACCTCGGCAATATCTATCCGACCGGGTGCGAGTACGACGACGTGACCCACGACCAGGACCAGAGCAGCGCGTGGGACATCAGCGCCGATGGCCACACGGCGGTGGGCCTCGTGTGGAATGGCTGCAATCCCGAGGCGTACCTCTGGTCGGACGTGGGTGGCGTGGGCGGCTTCACCGCCCTCGACCTCCTCGGCGCCGGTCCGATGGGTACCGGGCAGCCGGCGCAGAACCGCGCCACCGTGGTGTCGGATGATGGCACGCGGGCGGGCGGGTTTGCGTCGAAGGTGGCCAATGTCGGCGGCACCGACTACTTCATCGATCGCTGGCCGGCCATCTGGAACAGCAACGGCAGCGGCTTCATGCTCGACGGCGGCTCGGTGTTCACCGAGGACGCCCCCGGCGAGGTCCTGGCCATCAGCGCCAACGGGACCACCGCGGCCGGCATCTGGAACCAGAAGGCGTTCATGTGGACCTCGGCCGGCGGCGCGGTGAACCTGTCCGGCGACGGATTCGGCTGGGGCCAGGCCGTGGCACTCAACGGCCAGCTGGTGTTCGGCACCAACCAGGCTGGGTTCTTCGACCCGGCAGTGCCGTTTGTCTGGACGCAGGCGGGGGGCGTGCAGTCGCTCTTCGACATCGCCGCGGCCAACGGGATCGAGATCCCCGCCGGCTGGTCGTGGGTGAACATCGCGGGCGCCTCGGAGGACGGCACGGTCGTGGTCGGCAACGCCTACGACGATACGTTCATGCCACAGACCGTCGTCCTCAAGATGCCGGTATCCGTCTACGGGCTGTAATCCCCGTCGATTTCCTGACACTTCGGGGCAGGCACTCGCGTAGGGTGCCCGCCCCCTGCCGGGGCGGCGCAACCGCCCCGGCTTTGTCTTCCCTGACCTCCTGGCCTCCATGCGACTCCCGCTCCTGAGCGCCCTGCTGCTCCTGCCCGTTTCGGCTGCCGCCCAGCAGTCGGCCCCCGTCACCGACCTCCAATACCAGCTGACCTTCACCTCCGCCACCGCCGGGGCCCGGAGCCTCACGGTCACCACCCGGTTCCAGGCGTCGGGCCCCGATCCCGTCCTCCTGTCGCTGCCGAGTTGGACACCGGGGGCGTACGAGGTCTCTAACTTTGCCCGTCGCGTGTCGGACTTTTCCGCCACGCAGGGCGGGGCCCCGCTCACCTGGGACAAGAGCGACCCCGACACCTGGCGCATTCGACCCTCCGGCAAGGGGCAGGTGACGGTCACCTTCGACTTCCAGGCCGACCAGCTCGACAACGCCATGGCGTGGAGTGCGCCCGACTTCCTGCTCGTCAACGGGACGAACGTCTTCCTCTACCCTGAGGGGCGGAGCCTCGACTTTCCCGCCACCGTGTCGGTGACCACCGAGCCGACCTGGCTGGTGACCACCGGCATGACGCCTGCCGGCGCCCGGAACACCTACCGTGCCACCAATTACCACGACCTGGTGGACATGCCGTTCTTCATCGGGCGGTATGACCTCGACAGCGCGCAGGTGGCGGGGAAGTGGGTCCGGCTGGCCAGCTACCCTGCGGGCACCCTTGCGGGAGCGCCGCGCGAGGAGTTCTGGGCCCAGCTGCAGAAGTACCTTCCGGTGGAGATCGCCGTCTTCCAGGTGGCGCCGTACGACACCTACAGCAACCTCCTGATCTTCGACAAGGACTACGGCGGCGGGAGCGCCCTCGAGCACCAGAACTCGCACGTGGGCATCTACACGCCGCTCCTCATCGGCAATCCCATCCTGCCGTCCATCACGGCGCACGAGATCTTCCACCTCTGGAACGTGAAGCGCCTCCGCCCGGCGGAGATGGTGCCCTACCGCTACGACCAGTGGATGCCGACCCCCTGGCTCTGGGTGAGCGAGGGGATCACCGACTACTACGCCGACCTGGCGCTCGTGCGGGCCGGCGTGATCGACTCCGCCGAGTTCCTCAATTTCACCACCTCCAAGATCCAGGAAGTGGCCGACGCCCCGGTCGTGACCCTCGAGGACGCGTCCCTGACGGCCTGGATCAGCCCTACCGACGGGACGGCCTCCATCTATTACCCCAAAGGGTCGCTCGCGGGGCTGCTGCTCGACATCCGGATCCGGGCCGCCACCGGCAACCGCCGCTCGCTCGATGACGTGATGCGCGGGCTCTATCAGTCCACGTACGGAAAGGGCAGGGGATTCACCGGCAAGGAATGGTGGGACGCCGTTTCCGCCGCGGCCGGTGGCGCCTCGTTCGCCGATTTCAACACCCGCTACATCGACGGGCGCGAGCCCTTCCCCTACGCCGCCGACCTGGCGCTGGCAGGGTGGAAGTTCGTGGTGGACAGCAACCGCGTGGCCCGGGTGGGAATCCAGACCAGCAGCGACAGCGGCGCCACGCGGGTGGTGGGCGTCACCCCCGGGGGCGCCTATGCGGAGGCCGGCGGGCAGCCGGGGGACGAGCTCGTGAAGGTGGCGGAATTCGACGCCAGCACCGGGAGCTGGGCCGAACAGTTCCGGCGGAAGTACAACGGCGCCGCGGAGGGGACGGTCATTCCGGTGACGGTGCGGCGGAACGGCCAGCCGACCACGCTCCAGATGCCCATTCGCTTCCTCACCCTCAGGAGCTACCACATCGTGACCGACCCGAACGCGTCGGCATCGGCGCTCCGGATCCGGCACGGCATCCTGACGGGGTCGGTCGAACCACAGTGACCGCGCTACTCCCCGTCGCATTCGCTGCGCTGGTGCTGGCGGCGATGCTCCTTCCCTCGCGCGCCGATCGGTTCCGCGGCGCGCTTGGCCTTCCGGCCTGCGCCCTCGGCGCGGCGAGCGCGCCCCTGCTCGGCGACCTCCGCGGCCCCGATCCGGCGCTCTGGATCAGCACCGGCATGCTGCTCCTGGGGCCCGCCGCGCTGCTCCTTGCGGCCTGGCGCGCGCGGCCTCGACTCCACACCGGACTCATCACCGCTCCCGCCGCCGCGCTCGCAGCCGTCCTGGCACTCCTCGCGGCGTGGCCGCTCCTCCGCCTCGGCGGGGCGCTCCCGGCGCTGCTGTCGGCGGGGGCAATCGCCTTCGGCGCCGCCTTCCTGTACCTGGGCGCCTCGGCCCTCGGCGCCGGGCGCCCGGTGCGATGGGTTGCGGAGCGGCTGCCCTGGTCGCGTGGCGGCGCGCCGTGGGGCACACGCGCGCTGATCGCGCTGGTCCTGGTGCTCGGCATGGCCTCGCTCCGCTGGTCACTCTGGCTCCGGCTCTGGCAACCGGTGGGGTTCGGCGTCGGCGCGCTCCTGGCGTGGTGTGCCGTGGCGCTCCGGCGCCCGGCGCTGGCCCTCGCGGCGGTGGGGCTCGCCACGTGCTTCGTGGCGCCGGACCTGGCGCGCGTGAGCTGGGTCGGGCTGGCGGCAACGGCGCTGATGGTGAGGCCTACGCCGTGGGTGGCGGCGGCGCTCGCCGGGGCCTTCGGGTACGTTGCGCTGCCCGGCCTGCTCGACGGCGAGGTGCTGCTCACGGTCGTCCTCGTCGGCGCCGCGACGGCGCTGCTCGCCGTGCTCGCGGAGGAGGCAAGACTGCCTGCCTGAACGCGTTGACCCTCCCTGACGGCCGGCCCATATTGCCAGTGCGTACCGTCGCCGATGCCGACCCTTCCAGGAGCCTGCAATGTCCTTCTCCCTGCCCCCGCTCCCCTATGACTACACCGCGCTGGAGCCGCACATCGACGAACAGACGATGCGGATCCACCACGACAAGCACCACGCCGCCTACGTCAACAACCTGAACGCCGCCCTCGAGGGACAGGCCGCCCTGCTGGCCAAGCCGATCGAGGCAATCCTGGCCGATCTCGAGATGGTGCCCGAGGGGGTCCGGATGGCGGTCCGGAACAACGGCGGCGGGCACTACAACCACACCATCTTCTGGGAAATGATGACGCCCGGCGGCGCCGCCCAGCCGACCGGCGCGCTCGCCAAGGCCATCGACGGCGCCTTCGGCACCCTCGCCACCTTCAAGGAGCAGTTCACCAAGGCGGGCACCACCCGCTTCGGCTCCGGCTGGGCCTGGCTCTCGATGGATACCGCCGGCAAGCTGGTCGTGGAGAGCACCCCGAACCAGGACAGTCCCCTCTCGGCGGGCCGCACGCCCCTCCTGGGCTGCGACGTCTGGGAACACGCCTACTACCTCAAGTACCAGAACCGGCGCCCCGACTACATGGCGGCGTGGTGGAACGTGGTGAACTGGGACGTGGTGGCGGCGCGGTACGGGAAGTAGCGAGGACCGAGCGACGGGGACTGAGGACTGCGGGACGAGGTCTGAAGATTGAGGAGTGAAGTTCTCATGAGCTTGCCGTCCGTTGGCTTGAGCGCCCCCGACTTCACCCTCCCCTCGACGGCGGGGGAGCCGGTCACGCTGTCCGCCCTCCGCGGCCGCCGGGTGCTCCTCGCTTTCTTTCCCCTGGCCTTCACGAGCACGTGCACCGAGGAGGTCTGCGCCTTCAGCGAGGACTACGCGCAGTTTGCCGACGCGGACACCGTCGTCCTGCCCCTCTCGGTGGACTCGATCCCGACTCTCAAGGAGTACAAGGCCAAGTACCGGCTGGCGGTGGACCTGCTCAGCGATTTCAAGCGACAGGTGTCCCGCGCCTACGGCGTGCTGAACGAGGAGAAGTTCCACAGCAACCGCGCCTACTTCCTGGTGGACGCGGAGGGGATCCTCCGCTGGACCCACGTCGAGGCGCACAACGGCCTGCGCCGCACCGACGAGGAACTCCTGGCCCAGGTACGGGCCACCTGAGGCCGGAGGCCCGAGCGGGGCTGCCGTCCGCGACACCATGAGGCGGATCGTGGCGGTGGGCCGCCCTGCGGACGCCGAGGCGCTGGGCAGTTGGCTGGCCCGGGTCCCCGGCATCCGCTTCACGGTGGCACCGGCACTCGACGCCGTGCCATGGCGGGAAGTCGACGCGCTCTGGGTCCACGGCCTCCGCACCTCCAACCCCTCCCTCCTTTCCTGGGTCCAGTCCGGCGGACGGCTGCTTGCCACGCTCGACGCCGCCGTGCTCCCGAGCGCGATGGGGCTGGAGCCCGCTCCCCCGGACGAACTGCGCGACACGACCTGGCCCCAGGGCGGGAGTCTCCCGGTGGGGCTCGCCGCGTACGGTCCGCATCCCCTCTTCGAGGGCCTCCCGCAGGGCGCCCACCTCTGGCAGCCCGCCGCGGGCGAGCCGTATCGCTCGGCGACGTACGTCGCCGCGCGCCCGGTGGAGGCCGCCGTCGTGGCCCTCGAGCGCGTGGGAGACGAGGTCGAGGCCCGACGGATCGCCGCCTGGGAGTACACGGTCGGCCGGGGCGGCATTCTCTGCATCGGATCCGGCGTGGCGCTCACCCGGCCGGCCGGCGTGTGCGGGGAACAGCTCCGCATCGTGCTCGAAAACGCCCTGGCGCGGGACGGCATTCCGGCGGGCCCTCGGCGGCCTGGTGCGCGGCACTGGCCGGCACCGGCGGCACGGGTGGTCCGTCGCGATCTTGCTCCGGTCCCGACCCTGCCCGGGTTGGCGGGCCCGTTGGGGGCGCGCACCGCCCAGCCGGAAATCGCCTCGTCCGCGGGCCCGTCCCGTGCGTGGCGAGTCACGGGGCGGCGGGGCTTCCTCGATGGCTCTGCCACCGAAGGGCTGTGCGAGGCGTGGCTCCACCCCTTCCGCATCGTCGCCGACGTGGTCCTCCTCGTGGACGGCACCGCACCCGCCGTCGAAACACTCCTCGAGTCACCGGTCGGCGTGGCGCGCCGCTCGCGCGCGGGGGAGGGAGTGGTGGGCGAGCGCTGGTCGGCGGCGCTCGATCATCCGATTCTCTGGTGGGAGGTGGAGGCGGACGGCGACCGTCCCCTCCGCCTCGAGTGGAGCTGTGACCTGCGGCGGGCGCCGCCGGATCCTTCCGGCGCCGCAGGCGACCTCGACCTGGCGATGGCGCCCGACGGGCGCGCGGCGACGGTGGCCGCCGCCGGCGATCCCTTCAGGCTCCTGGTCGAGGTGGACGGCGGCACGATGGAGGCCACCCCGCTCGCCCCGGCCACCGTACGGTTCACGCTCCGCGCCACGGGCCACGCGCGCGTCCGCATGGTGGGCGCCGCCGACGCCACCGACTGGGATCGCTCGGCCCACCTCCTGTCCCGCCGCGACCTGGCGGCGCTTGAGGGCCAGCGCGCCGACCACGCCCGGGAACTCGCCACGTATGCCACGGCCCTCGACACGCCGGAGCCGGTCCTCGGCGCCGCGGTGGAATGGGCCAAGCTCCGGATGGATGCCATGGTGGCCGGGGCGCCGGGGGTCGGCCGGTCCGCCGTCTCCGACGAACTCCCGACCACCTTCGGGGCCACCCGCGGTCTCGGGATGGCACTCGCGCAGCTCGCGCTCGGCGATCGCGGCGGGCCGCGGGACATCCTCAAGTTCCTTTCCCTGACCGCCACCGCCGATGGCCGCCTCCTCCGCGCCTGCGCCACGAGTGGTCTCGGCGTGGTGGATGAATCCGAGGCCACCCCGCACTACCTGCTTCTCGCGGCGCGGTACGCCGCGTGGACGGCCGAGCTCGACTTCCTGGCGCACCGGTGGGCCACCATTCGGCGGGCGCTGGAGGCGGGGATCGCGACGGGCGCGCACCTCGGTCCCCGCCGGGCTCACTGGCGCGAGGCGATGGGGGCGCTCCTGCCCCTTGCCGAGGCGCTGGGGCACCCCGAGGTGTCGGAGGCGCTGGCGCGGCACCTGGCGGAGATGGAGGGGGATCCGGCAGGGCCGTGGGCCTCCGAATGGAATTGGGCTGACCCCACCGACGCCGCAGCCGGTGCGGCGGCGCTCGGCGATTGGCGGCGCCTGGCGCCGGGGCTCGTGGACGGCAGTGCGGCGCGGCCTGCGGAGGCAGGGGCGGCGGTGGCGCGCGCGGCGGTGCTCGGTGTCTGGGGCGTCCGGCCGAACGCGCTCGAGGGCGGGGTTCGCCTGGCGCCGTGGTTCCCCCCCGAGTGGGAGGTGATGGCGCTCGACCGCCTCCGCGTGGGCAAGTCGGTGCTGCGGGTGCAGCTCCGCCGGCGGTTCGGGCAGGTGGCCGCCCGCGTCGAGCGGATGTACGGACCCCGCGTGCATGTTGAGTTTGTGCTCCGCGGGGTCCCGGAAAGCCCTGTACTGGTTGATGATGTCGAATTGCGGGGCGCCCGCGTGGCGTTCGAGGCCGAGGCCGGTCACGCCCTCGTCTGGCCGGGCTAGGTCGCGCTGGTCGCGTCCGGCGCTATCTTCCCTTCGACCCCATCCATTCGAGAGTCCCCCGCAATGCGCGCCTTCCGCGTCCTGCCGCTGGCCCTGGCGCTCGGCTTGGCCCCTGCCGCCTGTCGGCTCGAGTCGCACCCGCCCGCGGGCGTCCCCGCCGATGAGGCGGCCATTCGGTCCGCCGTGGCGGCGTACCTTGCGCGCGAGCAGCCCTGGGCGCGGGTGCTTCGGAGCGATGTGCGGCAGCAACAGGACCTGGCTACCGCGTGGGTCATCAGTTCGCCCCCGCCGCAGGAGGGCGAGGGTGAGCGTTCCCATCTCTTCGTGTTGCGGCGCGAACCCGGGGGATGGAGGGTGGGCTACCACGCGATGCCGGCGCCGGGGAAGCGGTGACCCACCAGGGCCAGGACGGCGCCGAGCCGCTGGGGCTGGTCGGGGCCGTCGCGCGGCTCCTCAACCGGAGCGCGTCGAAGGACGCGATTGCGCGGGTGGCCGACCTCCTCCGGCGCGGGATTCCGGCCGAATCGGTCACGATCTGGGTGCGGCAGCCGAGCGGGGCGGCGTTCACGCCGTATATGGCTCCCGTTCCCCCCACGCCGCCGTTCCCGCTCCCCTCGCTGACCGCGCTGCCCCCCGCGGAGGTCGCGGGGCTCCGCCTCCCGCTGGTGCATGACGGCGCCACGGTCGGCATGCTTGACGTGGAGCGGGCGGCGCTGGGCGCGGGGCGCGATGCGGCGGCCGTCGTGGCCGAGCTCCTCGCGCCGCACGTGGCGCTGATCGAGCTCTCCGAGGACCTCGCCTTCGAGGTGGCGGTGCGGGCCCGCCAGATCGAGGAGCAGCGGCGCTTCACCGGGCTCGTGATCGACAGCCTGCCGGTGGGCCTCTACGTGGTGGACCGCGAATACCGCATCCAGATCTGGAACCGCAAGCGGGAGACCGGCACCCAGGGCATGCACCGCGACGACGTCGTGGGGCGCCCCGTGTTCGAGGTCCTGACGCGGCAGTCCGCCGAGCAGCTCAAGGGGGAGTTCGACCAGATCTTCGAGTCGGGCCAGGTGTCGCAGATGGACATCGAGGTCACCGACCCCACCGGCGACCGCTTCTACCGGATCAGCAAGATCCCGATGCGGCTCGGCGGCGACGCCATTACCCACGTCATCACGATCGGCGAGGACGTGACGGAGTGGTACCGGATTCAGCAGCGGATCCTCCAGAACGAGAAGCTGGCGGCGGTGGGCCAGCTGGCCGCCGGCGTCATGCACGAGATCAACAACCCGCTCGCCACGATCGGCGCCTGCGCGGCCGCGCTCGAGGGGCGCCTCGGCGACGTGCCCGGCGCCTCGCAGGGGGCCTTCCGCGAGTATATCGACATCATCGACAAGGAAGTCGAGCGCTGCACCCACATCGTGGACAGCCTCCTCGACTTCAGCCGGCCGAAGGGCATGGAAAAGCGGCCGGTGGGCGTCAACACCGTCATCGAGGAGACCTTCTTCCTCCTCAAGCACCACACCCGCTTCAAGAAGCTGACGGTCCGCCGCGAACTGGGCGACGGCCTTCCCGAGGTGCTGGCCAACTCCGAGCAGCTGGTGCAGGTGCTGATGTCGCTGATGCTGAATGCCGTGGACGCGATGGAGGCGGGGAACGGCATGCTCACCGTCCGGAGCCGCCTCGGCGGCCTCCGCGACAACGAGGTGGTGGTCGAGGTGCAGGACACCGGCGTCGGGATTCCGCGCGCCGAACTGCCGAAGATCTTCGAGCCCTTCTACACCACCAAGCCGCAGGGGCGCGGCACCGGCCTCGGCCTCTCCATCTGCTACGGCATCGTCGAGGACCACCGCGGCCGGCTCGAGGCGGAGAGCCAGCCGGGCCTCGGCTCCACCTTCCGCGTCTTCCTCCCCGCGCTGTCATGAAGATCCTGGTCGTCGAGGACGATCCCACCGTCGGCCCGTACGTCAAGCGCGGGCTCGAGGAGCACCAGAACCAGGTGGACCTCGTGGACGACGGGCTCGAGGGGCTGCGCCTGGCGTCGGGCGGACTCTACGACCTGATGGTGCTCGACCTGCGGCTCCCCGGCATGACCGGCATCGAGATCGTGCGCACGCTCCGGGATCGCGGCGTCACGACGCCCATCTTGGTGCTCACCGCCCAGGAGGCCATCGACTTCAAGGTGCAGGCGCTCCGCGCCGGGGCCGATGACTACGTGACGAAGCCGTTCGCGTTCGAGGAGCTCCTGGCGCGGGTGGAGGCCATCGGCCGCCGGCCGAAACAGGTGGCGCCGCCGGCCCTCGTCGTCGGCGACCTGGCCCTCGACACCGGCACCCGCGAGGTGCACCGCGCCGGGCAGCGCCTCGACCTCACGCCCAAGGAATACGCCGTCCTGGCCTACCTGATGCGCCACGCCGGCCGCGTCATGAGCCGCACCCTCATCACGGAATACGCCTGGGACTACCACTTCGACCCGGGCACCAACATCGTGGACGTCGTGATCACCCGGCTCCGGAAAAAGGTGGACTCGGGGCACAAGACGAAGCTGATCCACACGGTGCGCGGGGTGGGGTACGTGGTGAAGGCGTGAGGACCATCCGCGGGCGGCTCACCTTTTGGTACGCCGTGGCCCTGACCGCCACGGTCGTGGTCTTCGGCGGGGCGCTCTACCTCGAGCGGCGGCAATCCAGCGTCCGCGAGCTCGACCAGCGCCTGGCCATCGAGGCCGACTTCGCCCGGCGCTGGCTGAACGAGTCGTTCGCCGTCTACAAGACCCTCCGCCGCCCCGGCGAGCCCGCCGAGCTCGAGCGCACCGTCACCGCCAACTTCGAGGGGGTGCGCGACCTGCTGCTGGTGGTGGATCGCGCCGGCGCCGCGCTCTACGTGAACGACCCCGTCCGCCGGCTCAACTTTGCCGCGCTCGAGCGACTCGTGTCGCTGCCCGGCCCCGCGCCGGTGGGGGCGGCCACGGGCACCGTGGAGCTCCCCGCGGGGGAGTCCGCCATGCGCTACGTCGTCCTGCCGGTGGACGGTGCCGGCGCCGAAGTCGGCGCGGTGATGGTCAGCGCCCCGCTCTCGGCGGTCACCTTCGGCCCGGGCGACCTCGTCCGCTCGATGCTCCTCGTGGTCCCGCTCATCTTCCTGGCGTCCGGCGTGCTGGGGTGGTTCATGGCCGGCCGCGCCATGCGGCCGGTCGAGCGCCTGATGGACGAGGTCCAGGAGGTGACCGACGGCCGGAGCCTGCACCGGCGCGTGGCGGTCCCCACCTCGGGTGAGGAGGTGGCGCGGCTGGCCGTGACCCTCAACGCCATGCTCTCCCGCCTCGAGCAGAGCTTCAGCCAGCTCCGCCGCTTCACCGCCGACGCCAGCCACGAGCTCAAGACGCCGCTGATGGTCCTCCGGGCCGGGGTGGAGCGGTCGCTGGTGCACCCGGGCACCCCGCCCGAGGTGCTCGAGTCGCTCGACACCACGCTGGAGCAGCTCAACCAGCTCAACCAGCTGGTGGACAGCCTCCTGACGCTGGCCCGGGCCGACGAGGGGCTGGCGCCCCTGACCCTCGAACGCCGGGACCTCCGCGCCCTGGTGGCCGACGCCGGGGAAACCGCCGAGATGCTGGGCGAGCAGCACGGCCTGGAGGTCACGGTGTCCCTCCCCGACCGTCCCGTCGAGGCCGACGTGGATCCGCACCGCTTCCAGCAGCTCCTCCTCAATCTCGTGACCAACGCGGTGAAGTACACGCCGGCGGGCGGGAAGGTGGGGGTGAGCCTGGAGGAGGGGGAGGAGGGCGCCCGTGTGACGGTGCGCGACAGCGGCATCGGGATCGCCTCGGTGGACCTGCCGCACATCTTCGACCGCTTCTGGCGGGCCGACCCGGCCCGGTCCCGCACCGGCGACCGCCCGGGCGTCGGGCTGGGACTCGCGATCACCAAGTGGATCGCGGAGGCGCACGGTGGCACCATCACGGTGCAGAGTCGGCCGGGGCGGGGGTCCCAGTTTGTCGTCACCCTTCCACGGCCCGGGGCTGGCGGGGCCGAAACCGGGGGGTAGATTGGCGCCCTTCCCCACGGCGGCCGGACTCCTCATCCGGTTGTCATCGTTTTGTCATCTTCGGGCAAGCGGGGGGCAAGGCGGGTTCCGTAGCTTGGATCCCGTACCTGACTCACCACGGAGGTAGGACCGTGTTCGAGGTTCTGGTCGAATCCAAGCCCAAGAAGCAGCGCACGGCCGGGCAGTTCGCCGTGTCGCTGGTGGTCCATACGCTGCTGATCACCGGCGCGGTGTACGGCACGATGGGAGCGGCCGAAGTGGTCAAGGAGCGGCTCGCGGACACCACCCTGGTGTTCCTGGAGCCCCCGAAGGAGGCCCCGCCGCCCCCGGACCAGCCCCCTCCCGACGCCGTCGTGGCCGCCAATCCCCCGCCGAAGGGGTTCCAGACGGTCGTGGCGGTGCAGGACATTCCCACTGAAATCCCGCCCGTGGACCTCAACCAGCGCTTCGACCCCAAGGACTTTACCGGGACGGGGCAGGAGGGCGGCGTGGGCGTCGGCGTGGTGGGTGGCACCGGCCCGATCCCCGTCGGCGGCGAGACCTACCTCGAGGCGCAGGTGGACGATCCGCCGTCGCTCATTTCGGCGGGCCCGCGGCTCTACCCCCCGGTGCTGGAGCGGGCGGGCATCGGCGGGCGGGTCATTGCGCAGTTCGTCATCGATACCACCGGCCACCCCGAGCAGGCCGGCTTCAAGGTCCTCAATTCGACCAATCCGGCCTTCAACGAGCCGGCGCGCGAAATGATCATGAAGAGCGTCTTCCGCCCCGGCCGCGTGCGCGGGCAGGCGGTGCGCGTGCAGGTGCAGCAGGCCGTCTCGTTCAACCCGTAGCCCCGACCATTCATCCTGCCGCCGGCGCCGCCGGCGGCCTGCAGTGCGACCCAGGGAGGCGTGACCGATGAACGTTTCAATGATGGAACTGTGGACCCAGTCCGGCTCGTTCGCGAAGGGCGTCGTGATCGTCATGGCGATCATGTCGATCTATTCGCTCACGATCGCGGTGACCAAGCTCATCCAGATCAAGCGCAGCACGAGCGCCACGGCCAAGCTGGCGCCGCAGCTGTCGAAGGCGATCATGGAGGACAACCTCGAGCTCGCCATCCAGCTGGCCGAGAAGAACAAGACCGGCCACATCGCGCGGGTGCTGGGCGGCGCGCTGGCCGAGATGAAGCCCCTCATCAGCGACCGGGCCACGATCACCGCGGCCGACATCAACTCCTCCGAGCGCGCCATCGAGCGCCAGATGCTGATCCTGCTGTCGGAGTTCCGGCGCGGCCTCGGCGTGCTGGGCACCGTCGGCGCCACGGCGCCGTTCGTCGGCCTCCTCGGCACGACGATGGGTATCGTGAACGCCTTCACCGGCATGGCGGCCGCGGGCGCTTCCGGCGGCCTGGCGGGCATCTCGGCCGGTATCGCCGAGGCGCTCATCACCACCGCCTTCGGCCTCCTCGTGGCCATCCCGGCGGTGTGGTTCTACAACTACTTCACCACCAAGATTGACAATCTCTCCGTCGAGATGACCTACGCCTCGAAGGAGCTGATCGACCAGCTCATCAAGAACGTGGGCGCGTCGCAGGGGCGGTCGATCTTCACCAAGGAATTCCAGGCCCAGAAGGCGGTGACCGGCAGTGGCCATCTCCACGGGTAAGGGCCGCGGGAAGGTGAACGCGGACATCAACGTCACGCCGATGATCGACGTGATGCTGGTGCTCCTGATCATCTTCATGATCGTGACGCCGCTCATCGCCGCGGGGTTCCAGGCCACCATGCCCAAGGGCAAGAACCTGGATCCCCGCCCCGAGGAGGAGGGCGAGGTCGTGCTCGGCATCGACCACGCCGGCCGCTTCTTCCTGAACATGAAGCCGGTCGACGAGGCGACGCTCGAGGACTACCTCCGGGCCACCTACGCGGCGCGCACGGAGGACAAGATCCTGTACTTCAAGGCCGACAACCAGATCCAGTTCAGCCGGGTCCAGGACGCCATCGAGATGGCGCGCCGGGCCGGCGTCCGGGTCATGGCGGCCGTGACGGAGCCCCAGCAGACGGGGCTCCTGCAGAAGAAGGAGGAGTAGCCGATGGCCATGAGCAGCGGGGGTGGCGCGGGCGAGGTCTCGTCCGAGATCAATGTCACCCCGATGATCGACGTGCTGCTGGTGCTGCTGATCATCTTCATGATCACGCAGCCGCTGTCGCGGATGGTGATGGACGTCCAGGTCCCGCCGCCCGACACGCCGCAGACCAACACCCCGCCGTCCGCGCAGATCGTGCTCGAACTGCTGGCCGACGGGTCGTACGCCATCAACTCGCAGCCGTACCCGAAGGACCAGCTCGAGGCGCAGCTCCACGCCATCTACGACCCGCGGCCCGTCAAGCTGATGTTCGTCAAGGCGGCGCCCACCCGGATCTACCAGGATGTGGTCGAGGCGATGGACATCGCGCGCGGGGCGGGAGTCCAGGTCATCGGGTTCACCCCGAAGGACGTGCAGTAGCGGGGTGACCGTGCGTGTCGAGGCCGCCGGGGGCGTCTCCCGGTGGCCGGCCACACGCAGCGGGCGCCGGCCCTCGCCCTTGGCGGCGGGGTCGGCGCCCGTCGATCTTTGAGGGAGCCGTGACCCGACCCCCGTCTGCTCCGACCCCGCCGCTCCCGCCGCACCCCCTCTTCGAGCGGACGCGCGATCCCCGCCGCTTCATCGGCGCGGCGGTATCGCTCCTCTTCCACGCCGCGCTCGTCGTGCTGGTCATCCGGGGCACCGTCGACGCCTTCCTCGAGACGCCGGCGGCGGGGAACCCGCTGCTGGCGCCCGGTGGTGGCGGCGGCGGGGGTGGCGGGGGTCAGGGGCTCCGATATATTTCGCTGCCGCCGCTGCCCCGTCCTCCCGCAGCGGCCACGGCGGTGGCGAGCCAGCCTGTCGTCCCGCCCCCGGAAGCCGAACCACCAACTCCCACGCCTCCCGACCAGCCCGTGCCGACTCCGGCGGTCGCCGCGCCGGC
>CAZNLY010000032.1:13997-24752 GCA_964574295.1 uncultured Gemmatimonadaceae bacterium | reverse complement strand
GGCCCGGCAACCTGCGCGAACTGGCCAACATCGTGGAGCGACTGACGATCCTGGCGGGAGACGAGGTGGATGCAGGCGATGTCCGGGCGGTGCTGCCGGGCGTGCACACAGCCCCCCTCTCCTCCCGCGATCACCTCACCCCCGTTCCCCCTCTCCACCATGTGGAGAGGGGGGCGGGAGGGCTTGGCGCGCCAGTCCGGCGGGCCTCCCTCTCCGAATCGCTCGACAACCACGAGCGGGCGCTGATCCAGGCGGCGCTGGCGCAGGGGGGCACCGTGGCCGAGGCGGCGCGGATGCTGCAAACCGACCGGGCAAACCTGTACCGACGGATGAAGCGGCTGGGAATCGGGGGAACCGAGGAGTAGTTCCCCCTCTCCGTTTCACGGAGAGGGGGCTAGGGGGTGAGGTGGAATCGAGATGGGTCAAGGGGTGAGGTGGAATCGAGGAGGGTTAGGGGGTTGCGTGCTGAATCCCGCGGAGGACTGATGCGACAGGGCGGAGGCATTCCTCGCTCCACGAAATTGGGTGAGCCTTGCGCTAGGGGTGGGCATACGCCCACCCCGTGGTCGCCCACGCGGATTCGGGTACTCGCAGGATGCCTGGGCATCTTCCTCCTCGCCACCACGGCACGCGCCCAGGACAGCGTGATGGTCATCGACCCCGACGCGCCCTTTGCGGACAGCGCCGGGCCCGGGGTCCTCCCGCCCGCCGTGGTCCAGCAGCTCCTGCGCACCTGGAACGATTCCGGCACCACCCGATTCTCCGGCACCACCCTCCTCGCCCCCGGGAGCCGGCTCACCGGCCCCGTCGCCCTCTACCGAGGCGCGCTCCGCGTCGGCGGCATTATCGAGGGCTCGGTCACCGTCATCAACGGGAACCTCATCCTCCTCCCCGGCGGCCGGATCACCGGCGACGTCCTGGTGGTCGGCGGCCGGCTGGTGAAGCAGGAGGGCAGCACCCTCGAGGGGAAGGAGACGGTCTACTGGGACCTCGCCCCCGTCGCCCGCGCCAGCGACGGCTCGCTGGCCCCGCAGAAGACCCCCGACCTCGAAACGCTGGGCAGCGCCCAGGCCTCCTTCGGCGTCGGGAAGATCCGCACCACGGTGCACGCCTCCTTCGGCGGCACCTACGATCGCGTCGAGGGCTTCCCCCTCGAACTGGGCCCCGCCTTCGTCTGGAAGGCGACACCGCGCGACCGGGTCCACCTGGACCTGACCGGCATACTCCGGACCTCGAGCGACAACACCGACACGCGGAGCGACTTCGGCTACCGCGCGCGGCTGGAGTGGCGCCGGCTGGGCGAGGTGAGCTACGGCGTCGGCGGGCGCGCCTGGAGCGTGATCGACGTCATCCCCAACCAGACGCTCTCCCGCTCCGAATCGGGATGGACGTCCATCCTGATCCAGGACGACCAGTACGACTACTACAACAGCGAGAACCTCGGCGTTTACGGCTTCCTGCTCCCGGCCCGTCAGCTCCGGCTGGACCTGGCGTGGAACAGCGACCGGCAGTCCTCGGTGTCGGCCAGCAACCCCTTCTCGCTCTTCGTCAACGACGCCCGCTGGCGGGCGAACCCGCTGGTGGACGACGGGACCTACGCGCTCACCAGCGCCGCCGTGACCCTCGACACCCGCGACAGCGACCGCGAACCCTCCTCGGGCTGGTACGGCAAGGCGGCGTTCGAATACGGCACCAGCGACAACGTGGCGCCGGTGGACCTCCCGACCGGCATCCGCGGGACCATCCCGACCGACGGGACCTACGAATACACGCTCCTGACCCTCGACGCGCGCCGGTACTTCCGGCTCTCGCCCGACGACCGGCTCAGCGCCCGCGGCTACTTCTCCGGCTGGGTGGGTGGCGACCCCCTCCCGATGCAGCGGCGCCTCTCGCTCGGCGGCCCCGGCGTCCTGCCGGGCGACGGCTTCCGCCAGGTCAACTGCCCCTCGACCGGCCCGACGCTCCCCTCCGAGGCGAGCCTCTGCGACCGCACCATCTTCTTCCAGGCCGAGTACCGGCACCGCCTCAACCTCGGCTGGCACGTGACGATCACCAAGCCGACCGAGGACAACCCCGGCCGCGTGGCCGGCGTCCAGGGCGCCGACCTCGTCTTCCTCTCCGACGTGGGCACCGCCTGGCTCACCGGCACCGGGCCGAGTCGCGTCCCCAACGACCGCCTCCCCTCGGCCGACTACTGGTCCGCCGACATCGGCGTCGGCATCGACTTCGGATTCCTCGCCGCCTACCTGGCCAAGTCGGTCACCGACGACGGCCCCCTGCGCCTCTCGCTCCGACTGCAGCGCCGCTTCTAGGATGCGCCGGCCGGCCCGCCTCCTCCTCCCGCTGGCGCTCGCCCTCGCGGCGGCGCTCCCGCTCCGCGCCCAGGCGGCGCCCGGGGTCGGGCTGGCCGTGGCGCTGGTGCCCGACGCCGCGCGACCCGGCGGGCGCCTCCCCGAGGCCAAGGTGACCGGCCTCCTCCAGGACGAGCGCTGGACCAGCGCCCTGCTGAGCGGACTGCCGCTCCGGCTGCACTACCGGATGGAGCTCTGGCGGGAACGCTCGACCTGGTTCGATGCCGCGGTGCGGGCGGTGGAGTGGGACGTGGTGGTGCGGCGGGAACCGCTGCTCGACCAGTACAGCGTGACGACGGTGCTCCTCGGCCGGACGCGCCAGCAGCGCTACCCCAGCCTCGACGCCCTCGGCACCGCCCTCGGCGTGGCGTACCGGATCACCATCCGCCCCGCCGAACCGGGCGAGTACTACTACGTGGCGACCCTCTCGGTCTCGACGCTCTCGGACGCCGACCTGGACGAGATGGACCGCGTCCTGCGCGGCGAACCGGGCGCCGCCACCGGCGACAACGCCGACCTGGGCGACGCCGTCGGCCGCGCCGCGCGCAAGATGCTGCTGCGCGTGGCGGGGCTGCCGATCATGAGGGTGGAGGGGAAGAGTGAGGGGTTTAGGGCGAAGTAGAGTGCTCAAGGAGGTGAGGACTTGGGGACTTGAGGACTAGAGGACTTGGAGGGGCTGAAGGGGAAATGAGAAAGGAGGGGTGCCGATGACTCGGCACCCCTCCTTTATCCTGTCCCGTTTCTCCCCTCCAAGTCCCTAAGTCCCTAAGTCCTCAACTCCCTCGGAGTGCATGCAGCGCCGCCTCCCCATAAAACAGCCGGATGTACTTGGCCTGCGTGTGACTCAGGCGGCGGACCGCCCAGGCCAGGTGCACGAAGTGCGGCTCGTGCGGCGGGTGGAGCGGGTGCATGCCGCACTCCTCGGGGAGGCGGTTGCCCTTGCGGGTGTTGCAGCTGCTGCAGGCCGTGACCACGTTGGTCCACGCGTTGCCCCCGCCGCGCGAGATCGGCACCAGGTGGTCGCGCGTGAGGCACTCGCGCGGGCGCAACTCGGGCTGGCTCCGGTGGCAGTACTGGCAGCGGTAGCCGTCGCGGGCAAAGAGGAAGGTGTTGGTGACGTGGCGGCGGAAGCGGCGGGGGACGTGCACGAACTTGGTGAGGCGGATGATGGCTGGCCGTGGAATGGCCAGCCGCTCACTTCGGACCACCTCGGGGCCGTCGGCCTCGACGATTTCCGCCTTCCCCTCGATGACGAGCCGCAGCGCCCGGCGCACGGGCACCATCGTCAGGGGCTCGAAGGAGGCGTTCAGGGCGAGGCAGCGCATCGTGCGGATTCCGCGTCGAAACGGGTGCCCGAATCGTAACGGCCGATCCCCACCCCAGCAAGGGAGCCCCACCCAAGCTCACCGACGGTGCACCGCCCTGCCCGCAATGAACGCGGCCTGCACGTCGCCGGGCCCGCTCGCCACGATCGCCTCCAACACCCCCTCGGGCGGCCCCTGCTCGCCCACGGCCACCACCACCGCGTCGCCCCAGAGGCCGGGAGCGAGCGCGCCGACCTCCTCCTCCAGGCCAAGCGCGCGCGCCGCATCTCGCGTCACCAGCGCCAGCGCCCCCTCCGCCGAGAGCCCCGCCAGGGCCCGCGCGGCCCGCACCTCGCCCAGGAGGTCCAGCCTCCCCACGCTCGCCTCCGAATCGGTCCCCACCCCCACCCGGAGCCCCGCACGGAGGAATGCGGGGAGCGGCGCGGTGCCGTGGCCGTGCCTCCGGTTGGAGAGCGGGCAGTGCGCGACGGGGACGTCCCGTGCCGCGAGCAACTCCACGTCGGTCGAACTCGCCTGCACCAGGTGAATGGTGAGGGTCCGCGGCCCCAGGACCTCGAGCCGGTCCAGGAGCGCCACCGGCGACGTCCGCGCGCCGGGCAGCGGGATGCCGCGCCCGGTCCACGCCTCGGCGAACGGGCCCCCATCCCGGAGCACGAACTCGGATTCCGCCGCCGATTCGGCGAGGTGCACCGCCATCGGCAGCCCCTCCCGCTCGGCATAGTGCGCGACGGCGCGGTAGAGCGGCGCGCTCACGGTGTACGGCGCGTGTGGCGACACGCCGAGCCGCACCCGCGCCGACGCGAACCGCCGGAGCTCCGTCACGCGCCGCGCGAGCCCGGCAAGGCTCTCCTCGAGCTGGTCGGGATGCGGCCCGAACACCTCGTGGTAGGCAATGCCGCTCCCACCCGCCTCGGCGAGGGCCTGGATGACGGCGCCGGAATCGCCGGTGTCCGCCACCGTGGTGACCCCCGCGGCGTGGCACGCCGCGAGGCCGGCACGCGCCGCCTCGAGAAACGCCTCGAACGAGCGCTCCGCCTTGAGCGCGCGGATGCGGCGGATCCAGGCCGGAAAGTCGGCCTCCTGGGCCTGCCCCCCGAAGCCGGTGAGTTCGAGATGGGTGTGGGTGTTGACGAATCCGGGTAGGAGTGCCGCGGCAGGCCAGTCGAATGCTTCGGCGGTCTCGGGGCGGGAGACGGCGTCGTCGGGCCCGACCTCGAGGATGCGTCCGTCGCCGCCAATCAGCACCGCGCCGCGCCGGATCGGCGCGCCGCGCATCGGGACCACCCACGCGGCGGCGAGGCGGCGGGGCCGCACCTCAGCGCCCGGCGGGTGGGGTGGTGGCGGGGGCGGTGGTGTCCACCGGGGCGGCATCCACCTCGGCGGCGGGGCCGCCCGGGAGGTGTACCGGACAGGCCTCGTTCGGCTCACTGCCGGGGATGAACCACTCGCTCACCCGCACCGCGGCGGGGCAGTAGGGGGAGGCCCGGAAGCCGGTGGTGCGGTCGATCTCGACGCTCACGAGTCCGTCCGGCTGCGGCCATCCGCCGGGCGTCGGCCGCCGCTCGTAGACCTCGGTCATCATCTGCCGCCACGCCGGCGCCACCAGGATTCCGCCCTGCGCGTTCGGCTTGATCCGCTCCGGCACGTCCACGCCGAACCAGAAGCCGGTGACGAGGTCGGCGGTGAACCCCACGAACCAGACGTCGTTCCCGTCGTTGGTGGTGCCGGTCTTCCCGCCGACCGGGAAGCCGAGCCCCACCACCGCCGCCGTGCCGGTCCCCCGGCGGACGACGTCCTGCAGCACGCCGTTCATGATCCAGGTGAGCTGGGGGTCCATGACGGGGTCGAGCCGGGGCCGCGGCTGCCAGAGGATGTTGCCCTGCCGGTCCTCCACGCGAAGGATGCCGAGGGGCGTGACGCGCTCGCCGTTGTTGGCGAAGGCGGTGTAGGCGGCGATCAGCTCGAGCGGCTTGACCACCGCCGATCCGAGGTGGATCGAGGGCACCGCCGGGATGGGCGACGCCACCAGGCCGAACCGCGTCGCCTCGGCGATCACCGCCTCCTCGCCGATCTCCATGCCCAGCTTGATGGCAATGATGTTGACCGACTTGTACAGCGCCTGCCGCAGCGACATCGGGCCGTCGAAGCTGTTGTCGTAGTTCTGGGGCTCCCACGGCGGCTGGGCGCCCGGCATCTGCACCGTGATCGGCTCGTCCACCATGATGGTCGAGAGGGGGATCCCGGCCCGGACGGCGGCGGTGTACACGATCGGCTTGAAGGTGGAGCCCGGCTGCCGGAGCGCCTGGGTGGCGCGGTTGAACTTGCTGTCCTCGAAGTCCCGGCCGCCCACCATGGCCAGGATGCGTCCCGTCCGGGCCTCGAGGGTCACCGCCAGCCCCTGGAGGTAGGGCGTGGTGGTGTGCTCCGACTCGTCCTCGCGCTCCGCCTTCTGCTCGAGGTACTCGGCGTAGGTGACCCGCTTGTAGGGGCCATACGTGCCCCCCTCGATGGCGCTGAGCTGGGCCTCCAGGGCCCGCTCGGCCGCCTGCTGCACATCGAGGTCGAGGGTGGTGTAGATCCGGAGCCCGTCGGTGTAGAGCCGGGGCCCGAACCGGGCGTCGAGCTGCTGGCGGATGTATTCGACGAAGTACTCCGCCACGCCGCTGTAGTCGTCGCGGGTGGAGAGGAGGAGGGGGTAGGCCCGCCAGCGGGCCGCGTCCTCGCGGGTGATGATCCCCTCCTCCGCCATGAGGCCGAGGACGAGGTTGCGCCGCTGGATGGCCCGGGCGGGGTGCCGGCGCGGGTTGTAGCGGCTGGGGGCCTTGGGGATGGCGGCGAGCGTCGCCGCCTCCGCCACGTTCAGGTCGCGCGACGACTTGCCGAAGTAGCGCTGCGACGCCGCCTCGACGCCGAAGGCGCGGTTGCCGAGGTCGATCTGGTTGAGGTAGAGCTCGAGGATCTTGTCCTTGGGGTAGCGGGCCTCGATTTCGCGGGCCACGCGCGCCTCACGGAGCTTGCGCCCGATCGTCCGCTCCTGGCGGTTGATGTCCTCGGGGAAGAGGTTGCCCGCCAGCTGCATCGTGATGGTCGAGAACCCCTCGCTGAGCCCGCCGGCAAGGATGTTGGCCTTGACCGCGCCGAGGAAGCGCACCCAGTCGATGCCGTGATGCTCGTAGAAGCGCTTGTCCTCGGTGGCCAGGAAGGCGGCCACGAGGGCGGGGCTCATCTCCGCGAGCGGCACCACGGTGCGCCGCTCCATGCCGAGGTCGGTGATCAGCCGCCCGTCGGCGGCGTACACCTTGGAGGCCTGGTCGGGGTCGTAGGAGTCGAGCCCCTCGATCGACGGGCAGCGGTTGCCGGCGCAGGCGCGGGCCCATGCCCCCCAGAGGAGGGCGGCGCCGAAGACCACGACGCCGATGGCGGTGAGGAGCACGCCCCGGCGAATGGACGGCGTGCGCCACCAGCGGAGGAGTGTTTCCCCCGCGCTGGCCAGGAGCCCTTTGAGCATTGAGGGAAGGTAATCTCGGCCGTAGGTTTATCCCACATGACCACCCTGCTCGCCGAGATGACCGCCCGCGGCCTCGTCCACGACGCCACCCCGGGGCTCGAGGCCCGGCTCCGGAAGGGCCCGATCACCGGGTACGTCGGCTTCGATCCCACCGCCGATTCGCTCCACGTCGGGAGCCTCCTCCCCGTCATGGGGCTGGCCTGGCTCCAGCGCCACGGCGGGCGGCCGATCGCGCTGGTGGGCGGCGGCACCGGGATGGTGGGAGACCCGTCGGGCAAGCGCGAGGAGCGGCCCGTCCTCGACGTCGCGACGATCGACCGGAACAGCGCGGCGCTCAAGGCGCAGTTGGGGCGCTTCCTCGACTTCGAGGGGCCCGCCGCCGCCCGCCTGATGAACAACGCCGACTGGCTCCGGCGCATCGGGCTCATGGAGTTCCTGCGCGACACCGGCAAGCACTTCACGCTCAACTACATGCTGCAGAAGGAGTCGGTGAAGAGCCGGATGGAGTCCGGCATCAGCTTCACCGAGTTCAGCTACATGCTGGTGCAGGCGTACGACTTCTGGCACCTCTTCCGCGAGGCCGGCTGCGAGCTCCAGATGGGTGGCAGCGACCAATGGGGCAACATCACCGCGGGCATCGAACTCATCGGGCGGCGGGAACAGGGCCAGGGCCACGGGCTGGTCATGCCCCTCCTCACCACCGCGGCGGGCGCCAAGTTCGGCAAGAGCGAGGGAGAGAACATCTGGCTCGACCCGGCCCGGACGAGTCCGTACCGGTTCTACCAGTTCTGGCTCAACACCGACGACCGGGACGTTGAAAGACTGCTCAACTTCTTCACCTTCCTGCCGGCGGCGGAGATCGCCGCCGCCATGCGCGACCAGGCGGCGGACCCCGGGGCACGGCCCGCCCAGCGCCGCCTGGCCCAGGACATCACGGCCCGGGTCCACGGGGCCGACACGACGGAGCGGGTCATTGCCGCGAGCGCCATCCTCTTCGGCGGGACCGACCTCGGCGCCGCGGACGCCGGCGTCTTCGAGGTGCTCGCCGGCGAGGTCCACACGACGAGCCTGCCACGGGGCGCGCTGGACGGGGGCCTCCCCCTGGTCGACGCACTGGTGTCCGCCGGCCTGGCCAGCTCGAAGAGCGATGCCAGGCGCGGGATCCAGGGGAAGGGCTTCTCGGTGAATGGCGTGAAGGCGGGAGACCCGGAGGCCCGGCTCACCGCGGCGGACGTCGTGGCCGGCGGGTGGGTGCTGCTGCAGAAGGGGAAGAAAAACTACGCCTTGATCAGAGTCTCAGGGTAAGGGGCGGGAGGACTATAGGACTTGGGGACTTGAGGACTTGGAGGGGCGGAAGGAGAAACGAGAAAGGAGGGGTGCCGATGTGCAGGCGCCCCTCCTTTCTCCTGGTCCCTTTTCTCCCCTCCAAGTCCCTCAGTCCTCAAGTCCCCAAGTCCCTAGGTCCCTGATTCCTGAGTGTACCGTTCCAGCATCCCCGCCACCCGCTCCATCTCATCCACCGTATTGAACAAATGCGGGCTCAGGCGGATGGCCCCCTCGCGCACGCTCGCCACCACGCCCTCCGCCCGGATCTTCTTGTAGGCCTCCGCCGGGTTGGGCACCGCCACGCAGACGATGGCGGAGCCGTGCGCGCCCACAGGGGAGGTCACCCGCACGCCGCGCCGCCGCGCCCAGTCGAGCACCGGCGCCTGCACCCGCGCGATGTGGGCCACGATGTTGGCCACGCCGACGTCGAGCAGCAGGTCGAGCGAGGTGTTGAACCCCGCGAAGTCCTGGAACGGCAGGGTGATCATCTCGAACCGCCGCGCGTCGGCGCGGAGCCGGGGGTCATATTCGGTCAGGCGCGTGAAGTCGTCGGTCCCCTCGAAGCTCATCCACCCCAGCACCGGCGGCTCGACTACCTCCAGCAGCTCCTTCCGCACCACCGTGAAGCCGCTCCCCCACGGCGAGAGCAGCCACTTCTGCCCCCCGCAGGAGAGGATGTCCACCGGCGTCTCGCGCAGGTCCACCGGCGTGGCGCCGAGGCCCTGGATGGCGTCCACCACGAGGTAGGTGTTCGTCTCCCGCGCGCGCCGCGAGAGCCGGCCAAGATCCACCCGGTAGCCGCTGCTGAACTGCACCAGCGACACCGCCACCACCCGCACCCGCGGGTCGGCCATCCGCTCCAGCAACCGCGCCTCGTCGGGCCACCCCTCGGCGGTCACCGGCACCAGTTCCAGCGTCACGCCGCGTGCGCCGAGCCGAAGCCAGGGATAGACATTGGCGGGGAACTCGCGCTCGCTTGCCACGATGACGTCGCCCCGCTCGAGCGGCAGGCCGCCCGCCGCCAGGTTGAGGCCATAGCTCGTGTTGAAGGTGAGGGCGACCTCGGCGGCGGTCGTGTTCAGCAGTCGCGCCACCAGGGCCCGGGCCTTGTCCAGCTCGGCGAAGAAGTCCTGGTCGTGCATCCGGTGCGGCGCCGCGCGGAGGGCGTCGTATTCGCCGAGCCGCCGCCGGGTGCGCTCGGGATAGGGCCCGATCGAGGCGCTGTTGAGGTAGATCGTGCCGTCGAGTGCGCCGAATTCCTCGCGGCGCAGGGCGTCGAAGTCCACGGCCATCGGGGTTCCTATCGCTCGGTGCGGAGCTTGGGGTCGTAGGCCTCGCGGAGGGTGTCGCCCACGAGGTTGAAGCCGAGGACGGCAAGGCCGATCGCGATGCCGGGCGCGAACGACACCCAGGGCGCCACCCGCAGGAGGTCCCGCCCGTCGGAGACCATCGCCCCCCAGCTCGGGGTGGGCGGCTGGGCGCCGAGCCCCACGAACGAGAGCGCCGCCTCGGCCATGATGGCGCCGGCCATTCCCAGCGTGGCGGCCACGATCACCTGCGCCTGCACGTTGGGGAGGAGGTGGCGGAAGAGGATCCGCCCATCCGAGGCGCCGAGCGCGCGCGCGGCCTGGACGTACTCGGCGCCCTTGAGCACCAGCACCTGCCCGCGCACCAGCCGCGCCATGGCGGCCCACCCTACCACCCCGATGACCACGAACACCACCGGCAGCGACGGGTTGAGCGCGGCGGCCACGGCGATGAGCAGGAGCAGGGTCGGAAAGGCGAGGGTCACGTCGGCCAGGCGCATGATCACGGCGTCCACCCGGCGGCCGTAGTAGCCGGAGACGAGGCCGAGGGTCACGCCCAGCGCCGACGCCACCAGCTGGCTGATCACTCCCACCGCGAGCGAGATCCGGGCCCCGTAGATGACCCGGCTCAACACGTCGCGGCCCTGCGTGTCGGTGCCGAGGAGGTGGCCCCAGCCGGGGGGGAGGAGGTAGGAGGTCTGGGGATCGCCCTGGAAGGGGCTGGAGGGCGCCAGCCACGGCGCCAGGAGCGCCGACGCCACCACCAGCACCACCAGCAGGAGCCCCAGCTGGAAGAAGCGGTCGGTGCGGAGGCGGGCGGCGAGCATGAAGGAAGCTAAGCAGGATTGTATCTTGCACCATGCCCCCAACCAGGGAATTCTCGCTCGTCCTCGGCGGCGGCGCCCTCAAGGGGCTGGCGCACATCGGGGTGCTGCAGG
>CAZNLY010000032.1:0-13897 GCA_964574295.1 uncultured Gemmatimonadaceae bacterium | reverse complement strand
CTCGTCCTCGGCGGCGGCGCCCTCAAGGGGCTGGCGCACATCGGGGTGCTGCAGGCGCTGGAGGAGGCGGGGCTCCGGCCGAGCGGGGTGGTCGGCTCCAGCATCGGCTCGCTGATTGCCGCCGCGTGGGCGGCCGGCGTTCCGGTGGACGACCTGCACCAGCGGGCGCTCCGGCTCCGGCGGCGCGACGTCTTCCGCGTGGCGCACACCGACATGGCCTTCAAGCGGATGCACAGCCCGGCGGTGTACCGGCGCGAGCCGCTCGACTTCCTGATTCACGACCTCGTCGGCGACCGCACCTTCGACGAGCTCATCCGCCCCTGCATCGTCAACACGGTGGACATCAACTCGGGGATGCAGGTGCTCTGGGGGCTCCCCGGCCTCCGGTACGTGCCCGTGGCGGACGCCGTCTTCGCCTCCTGCGCGCTTCCGGGAATCCTCCCCCCGCGCGAGATCGCCGGCCGCTGGTACGTGGACGGCGCCGTGGCCGACAACCTCCCCGTCAAGGCGGCGACGGTCTTCGGCGGCGGGCCGGTGGTGGCGGTGGACGTGAGCGCCTCGATGGCGCTCCGCAGCGAGATCGAGAAGTCGGGCTTCGCCACCACCTACGCCCGCGGCCTCGAGCTGGTGATGCAGACGATGCTCGAGCGCACGCTCCGGGCCTGGAAGTCGCCCCCGATGCTCCTCGTGCATCCGCGCGTGGAGGACTACCCCCTCTTCGTCTTCGATCGCGCGCAGGAGCTCGTGGCGGAGGGCTACCGCGCCATGCGGCAGCAGATCCCGGAGCTGTTGCGCCTGATGGACTCGGACGAGGAGGGGATCTTCCCGCAGGCGCCGATGCGGATCCACGTGGACCGCGCGCGCTGCATCGGCTGCGGGGTCTGCGCGCTCCGGGCGCCCGGGATCTTCCGGATGGACGCCCAGGGGAAGGCCGAGGTCATCGCCCCGCGGCAGGCCTGGTCGCCGCTGGACGGCGTCTATGTGAGGAACTGCCCGACGTGGGCGATCTCGGCGAGGGCGGCGGGGAGGGAGGAGGCGGGAGGATAGAAAGAGAAAGGAGAAAAGAGAAGGGAGAAAGGAGGGGCGGAAGGAGAAAAGAGAAATGCGGCTTCCAGGACGAAACTGCCCTTTCTCCTTTCTCATTCAGCCCCTCTTTTCTCTACTCTCCTTTCTCCTTTCTCCGCTCCATTGCCCACAGGTTCGCATACTTCAGAAACCCCGCATACGCCGTCAGCCCCGCCTGCACCACGCCCATCCTTCCGTTGCGCCAGCCCCCGTCGAGCAGGTACGCCCGGAGGAGCCGTCCGGCGGGCCGGAGGGCCAGGTCGCTCCAGCGCGCGCGCACCCCGCGGTCCCAGAGGTCCTGCGCCCCCCACTCGGCGTACCGGGTGAGCTTCTCGAGATGGTGCGCGAGCGACCGATAGGGCTGGTGGAGCAGCGTCCCGGAGAGGTCGCCCCGGTCGGCGATGTGCCCCAGCCCCTCGTGGACCCGGCGCGCCGAGTAGCGGCGGTCCGATGGGAAGAGCCGGAGCACCCAGTCGCCGGCAAAGCTGCCGTGCCGCTGCTCGACGCCGAGATAGAAGTTGCGGCGGCGGATGCGGTAGGCGGGGTGGCTCGGCGCGGCGAGGATGGCGGGCAGCTCCGCGGCGAGCTCGGGGCTCGCCCGCTCATCGGCGTCGAGCGCCAGGACCCAGCGGTGGCGGGCCGCGGCGATGGCGGCGTTTCGCTGCGCCCCGATGGTGGGGCCGGTGCGCTCGAGGACGGTGGCCCCGGCGGCCCGTGCCAGCGCCACGGTGTCGTCGGTCGAGCCGGCGTCGGCCACGATGACCTCGTCGGCAAACGCCACGCTCGCCAGGCACTCCGCGATGTTCCCCGCCTCATTGAGGGTGGGAATGACGATGGTCAGCGGAAGGCGGGAGCCGGGGCGGGGGGCGGAGGGCTCCACGGGACGTCGGTCAGACGAGGCGGTAGTTCCGGTACTCGAAGATCCGGGCGCCCGTCAGCCGCTCGATGATGTTCGACCCGTAGAGGCGCAGGTGCTTCCATTCGAAATGGCGCGGCTCCACCATCCGCTCCGGATCCACCGCCCGCGCCGCGATGTACTCGCGGGCCGCGGCGGGGTGCTGCCCGGTGAAGGGCCGGAGCCCGGGGATCCAGGGGAGCAGGGGCCGCTTGGCCTCACGCTCGGCGGACCACGGGTAGATGGTGCGGTTGGTGACGATCTTGGCCCGGAGCGCCGCGGCGGGACGGGCCCAGCCGTAGTGGAACATCACGGCGTCGGTCAGCCGGGCCCGGGTCTTCCGGTACTCGGGCCCCACGCGGAATCCCTGGGCCCCCTTGTAGGGGCGGAGGTCGAGGGCCGGGTCGAGCCGCAGCGCGCGGATTTCGCGGCGGTACCAGCGGCGGTTGGTGGCGATGGTGTTGAAGTCGCCGTAGAAGTGCAGGTACTTGACCAGCAGCGCCTCGACCACCGGGTCGCCATCCACCCGCTGGATGGCGTCGCGAAGGTCCGCGGCGCCCTGCTCGTGCAGGACCTCGTCGCCCTGGATGTAAATGCCCCACGGGTGGGTGCAGGCGCGCATCGCCCGGAGCGTCTCGTCGCTCAGCATCCAGTTGAGGCGCTTGACGTCCCACTCGCCCTCGATGATCCGGATCTTCGGGTCCTGGATGCCGCGGATGAGCTCGAGCGTGCCGTCGTCCGACGGCCCGACGTTCACCACCACCTCGTCGCACACCGGCAGGATCGACCGGATGCTCGCCTCGATCGGGAAATCGTGGCGGATCGCGTTCTTGATGATCGTGAAGCCGGAAATGCCGACCATGGGGCCCCAGCAGCCGTTGGATGAGGGGGGAATCTAGCCGCGCGCCGCGGCGCGCACCACGGCGAGCAGGTCGCGGAGCCGGTGCATGTAGGTGTGTTCGCGGAGGACCCGGTCGCGCGCCGACTGCGCCATCGCGCCGGCCGCCGCGGGGTCGTGGAGGGCGGCCTCGACCATCGAGCGCATTTCCTCCACCGAGCGGTACACCAGCACCTCCTGCCGGTCGGCAAAGTGCCGGTCCAGGTCACCGCGGAAGTCCACCACCTGCGGCACGCCGATCGCCGCGATCTCGAACAGCCGCTGGTTGACCCCGCACTCCGCCACCGCGGGCTCCGCATCGGCGGCACGGTGGATGTTGACCGCCACCGAGGCCCCCGCGTAGGCCCGGACGAAGTTCTCCGTGTCGAGCTGCTCGCCGCGGCAATAGTCCCGGAGCGCCGTGCGCCGCCACCCCGGGCCCCACACCGCCAGCCCGAACTCGACCAGCTCGCCGAGGAGCCGCTCGCGCCGGGGCGTGGCCGTCCCCGCGAAGACCACGTTGGCCCGGTACTGGTCGCGGGACCGCATCGGCTTGTACACCGAGGGGTCGGCGGCGAGCGGCAGGTAATGCACCTCGCGGCCCAGCTGCGCCGCCAGGAGCTCGGCCACGTCGGTGCCCGCGGCAAAGACGAGGTCGTAGGCGGGGAGCGCGTGCTGCACGATGGCCAGCCCATGCACGTCGTCCGGGATCCAGTTGGCCCAGGTCCCGGGGTGGCTCTTCCGGAGGGTCGCGATCCCCTGCGCCGAGAGGGCCTCGCCCCGGATCACGAGCACCACATCGGGCGCCACCACCTCGAGCTCGCGGTCGAGCCGGCTCAGGAGGTCGCCGCCCCGGAGGCGGGTCAGGAGGCCGGGGCGCGCGGCGAGGTCGAAGCGGGTGACGGTCTGGCCCAGTCGTTCGAGGGCGCGCTCCCGCTGGGCGGCGTGCGCATTGAGCGCGTCGTCGTAGGCGGCGACGACCAGGACCCTCACGCCGGCCGCTCCGGCGGGTCGCGGAACTGCAGGTCGTGGAGCCGCTGGTAGAGCCCGCCCCGGGCCAGGAGGTCGGCGTGGGTGCCGTGTTCCACCACCCGGCCGCCCTCGAGCACCAGGATCTGGTCGGCGTGGCGCACCGTGGCCAGCCGGTGGGCAATGACGAGCACCGTCCGGTCCCGCATGAGGCGGTCGATCGCCTCCTGCACCAGCCGCTCCGACTCGGTGTCGAGCGCGCTGGTGGCCTCGTCGAGGATGAGGATCGGCGGGTCGCGGAGGAGCGCGCGCGCGATGCTGATCCGCTGGCGCTGCCCCCCCGAGAGCCGCGTGCCCCGCTCGCCGAGGACGGTATCGTACCCGGCGGGGAGCCCGCGGATGAACTCCGCGGCGTTGGCGGCCTGCGCCGCCGCCTCGACCTGCGCGCGGGTGGCCCGCGGCGAGCCGAAGGCGATGTTGGCGTGGACGGTGTCGTTGAGCAGCACCGTGTCCTGGCTCACCACGCCGAGCAGGGCGCGCAGGGAGCCGCGCTGGAGCTCGTCGAGCGGCACGCCGTCGAGGTAGATCCGCCCGTCGAGCGGCTCGTGGAAGCGCGGCAGCAGGTCCACGAGGGTGGTCTTCCCCGCCCCGCTCGGCCCCACGATGGCGAGCACCTGCCCCTTCGTCACCCGGAAGGAGACATCACTCAGCACCGGCTCGTCGGTGCCGTAGCGGAACGACACATGATCGAAGACGAGGTCCCGCTCGAACCGGGCGGCCCGCGCGTCCGGCGCGTCCACTTCCACGCTCGGCTCGTCGAGCAGGGCGTAGACCCGCTCGGCGCTGGCCATCGCCACGGCCATCGTGGCCGGGTACTGCGACAGCTGCTTGATCGGCGACATCAGCTGGAGGGAGGCCACGAGGAAGGCGATGGCGGCCTCCGGCGTGAGCGGGACGCCCCCGAAGAGGGCCGGCTGGGTGGCCGCCACCAGGATCAGGATGATCAGGAGGCCGCCGAAGACCTCGTTCATCGGCCCGGTGAGGGACGAGTACCGCTGGGTGCGCAGCACCTTCTTCCGGTAGCTCGTGAGCTGGTCCGTCAGCCGCTCCGCCTGCCGCTCCTCCTCGCCGTAGGCCCGGATGAGCTTCACGACGCCCACCTGCTCCACCAGCATGGCGCTGATGCCGGCCCGGTCCTGGGTGCGGGCCCGCGCGTGGCGCCGCAACCGCACGAGGATGAACCGGAGCCCGAGGATGAAGAGCGGGGCCGTCAGCAGGGTCACCAGCATCAGCCGGCCGCTGATCTGGCTCATCAGGATGAGGATGGTCGCGATCTTCACCACGCTCTGGAAGAGCCGCACGAGGGCCGCGGTCACCACGTCCTTGAGCTGGTCGACCTCGGTCGTGAGGGTGGAGAGGATCTGGCCCTGGCGGGTGCGCTGGAAGAAGCCGAGGTCGAGCGTCAGCAGGTGCCGGAAGAGCGCGCTCCGCAGGTCGCGCACCAGCCCCTCCTGCACCGCGACCTGGATCTGCGAGGTGGCGTACGCCATCGCGTTCCGGAGGATCAGCCCCGCCACCAGGATGGCGAGGAGCCGGGCCACCGCCACGCCGGTCGGGACGCCCGCGATGAGCGGGGCGGAGAACCAGTCGATGAAGCGGGTGAGCGCCACGGAGCCGGAGGCGCCGAGCTGGCCGCTGGTGCCGAAGAGGAGGCGGAGGAGGGGGATCAGCACCACCACCGTCGTCCCGTCGAGCAGCGAGGAGAGGACGGAGGTGGCCATCGCGAGCGCCAGGCGGCCGCGGTACGGCCGCACCTGCCGGAGCAGGCGGAGCTCGGTCCGCACCCTCAGGGCCGCCGGGGGGTGAGGAGGGTGATCGGCAGCACCACCTCCTCCGGCGACACGCCGCCGTGGAGGAAGGCCCCGCGGTAGCGCGCCTGGTACTCGCGCAGCTTGGTCGGGTACACGAAGAAGCGGTCGCCGGTGGCCAGCAGGAGGCGGGTGCCCGGGGTGCGCGGCGGCAGGCCGAACCGCTCGAGGTCCTCCACCACCAGGGCGGCGTCGGCGTCCTCGGCCCGCAGGTCCTCGCCGAACTTGTAGCGGAGGTGGCTCGTCGTGTCCCGCCGGGCAAAGACCGTGGCCGGCGTGTGGCAATGGATCGAGCCGTGGTCGGTGGTGAGGAGGACGGGCACGTTGCGCCGCTCCGCCTCGCGGAGGGCGTCCCAGAGCGGCGAGCGCTCGAACCAGGTGCGGGTCAGGCTCCGGAGCGCCTGCGTGTCGCGCGCCACCTCGTACAGCGTGGAGTTCTCGGTGCGGCCGTGGGTCAGCTGGTCGATGAAGTTGAAGACCAGCGCGGTGACCCCGTCCTGCGCCAGGTGCGCCGGCAGGCGGCGGAGGAGCCCCTCGCCGTCGGCCGCGGTGAAGACCTTCTCGTAGCGGACCGGCACCTCGCGCCCGGTGAGCTGGAGGAGGTGCTCGTGGAGGAGCTCCTGCTCGTGCGCGTTGAGGCCGGCCTCGTCCTCGGTCCGCCACCAGGTGGGATGCCGCGCCGCCAGCTCGTTCGGGAAGAGCCCGCTGAAGATCGCGTTCCGCGCGAAGGGGGTGGCCGTCGGCAGGATCGAGAAGTAGTGCGCCGTCTCGATCTCGAACCGGGTGGCCACCAGCGGCCGGATCATGGCCCACTGGTCGAGCCGCAGGCAGTCCACCACCACGAGGAGCGCCTTGCGGTGCGCGTCGAGGGTGGGCCGCACGAATTCCGCCACGATGTCCACCGAGAGCGCCGGCCGGTCCTCCTCCGTCCCGTCGAGCCACGCCCCGTAGTGCCGGCCGAGGTACTTGGCAAAGTCGGCCCGCAGCGAGTCCTGGAGGGTGCGGAGCGCGTCCTGGAGCCCCGGCTCGTCCTCCCGGCCGAGCTTGACCTCCCACTCGGCGAGCTCGACGATGAGCTCCACCCATTCGCGCCACGCCATCGCCTGCCCGCGGCGGGTGTCGAGCTCGCGGAAGCGGGTGGCGAAGTCGCGGGAGAGCCGCTGCTGGCGGATCCGGTCGCCCTCGAGGAGCCGGGTGACCACCGAGAGGATCTGGCGGGGATTGACCGGCTTGATCAGGTAGTCGCTGATCTCGGCGCCGATGGCGTCCTTGAGCGTCTCCTGCTCCTCGCTCTTGGTGACCATCACCACGGGCATGGCGTGGTCCACCTGCCGGATGGCCTGGAAGAGCTCCAGCCCCCGCCGACCCGGCATCTGCTCGTCGAGGAGGACCACCCCGTACGGCTGGCGCTGCAGCAGGACGAGGGCGTCGTCGGCGTGGGTGGACTTGTCCACGCGGAACCCGTGCTCCTCGAGGAAGAGGACGTGCGAGGTGAGGCTCTCGACCTCGTCGTCCACCCAGAGGATGCTCTTCGGACGCGGCATGTCCCAAAGCTAACCGCCGCGCGCGGGGCGACACAACGCGCTGGCGGCTCCCCGCGGCGAGCCCTACATTCCCGCCGTGTCCCACACCGGCCCCGGCGGCGCGCCGCGCATCCTCCTGGCGCGCTTCAGCTCCATCGGCGACATCCTCCTTACCACGCCGCTCATCCGGGCGCTCCGCGCGCGCCACCCCGCGGCGCGCCTCGAGTTCCTGACCAAGCCCCGCTTTGCGCCGCTCCTGGCCGACAACCCGCGCCTCGACGCCGTGCTGGCCCCCGACGAGGGGGAGCCGCTCCCCACCCTGGCTGCCCGGCTCCGGGCCGGCGGCCACACCCACCGGCTCGACCTCCACGGGAGCCTCCGCACCCGGGTCCTCCGCCTCCTGGCCCCCGGCCACTGGCGCGGGTACCGCAAGCACCGGGTGGCCCGGGCCATCCTGATCCGCACCCGGAAGGACTTCTACCCGGCCGGCACGCCGCCCGTGCCCGAGCGGTACTTCGAGGCGGCGGCGGGGCTGGACGTCCGCCCCGACGGCGGTCCGCCCGAGTTCCACCTGGCCGGCGAGGCCCGCGCCGGCGCCAACGCCCTGCTGCAGGCGGCCGGGCTCGATCCGGCGCGGGGCCTCGTGGCGCTGGCGCCCGGCGCCGCCCACGCCACCAAGCGGTGGCCACTGGGCCACTGGAAGGCGCTCGCCGCGGAGCTCCACGCGGCGGGGCGGCCGCTGGTGGTGGTGGGCGGCCCCGAGGACGCCGCGGTGGCCGAGGAGGTGGCCTCCACCGCGCCGGGCGCGCTGGTGGCCGCGGGGCGCCTCGGCCTCCAGGGCACCGGCGCCCTCCTGGCGCGCGCGGCGGCGCTCGTCTCCGGCGACACCGGCGTGATGCACATGGCCACCGGCGTCGGCACGCCCGTCGTGGCGCTCTTCGGCCCGACGGTCGAGGCGTTCGGGTTCTTCCCCTACCGCGGGGCGGCCCGCGTCCTCGAGCGCCCCCTGCCCTGCCGCCCCTGCTCCCGGATGGGCGGGCCGCGCTGCCCCCTGGGCCATCACGACTGCCTCCGCGGACTCCTTCCGCACGCCGTGCGCGACGCGCTGGCCGAGCTGGGGGTGCGGTGAGCGCCGAGCGCCCGCTGGCCCGCGCCTGGGACCCCGCCGCAACCCAGATTGCCGAGCTCCTTCCCCGCACGGCACGCGGCCCCAGGCGGGAGGGGACCTTTGCCCTGTGGCTCACGGTGCGGGTGGCGCTCGACATGAGCCTGGCGCCTCCCCTTCCCGAGCGCGCCCAGCGCCGGCGGGTGGCCGCGCTCACGCGGCGCCTTGCGAGCCTCACCGTCCCCGCCCCGCTCCGCCGGGCGCTCGGCGCGGCGCTGGGCCACCTCGAGCTGGGCGGCGCCGCGGAGGCGGCGCTGGCGCTCGCCCTGCTCGTGGCCCCGGCCCGGGACACCCTCGGGAGCGAGGCGGGCGAGGCGATTGCGCAAGCCGCCCGGACGGCGCGAACTTCCGCCGCATGAAGGCCATCATCACCGCCGCCGGCCAAAGCAGCCGCCTCTGGGAAACGACGGGGCGCGAGCCGAAGACCCTCCTCCCCTTCGGCGACGCCTCCGTCCTCGCCACCATCCTCGGCAACTTCGCCCGGGTTGGGGTGCGCGACTTCCTCATCGTGGTGGGCTACCGCGGCGACCTGATCGCGGGGCACCTCCGCGACCACGACAACTACGGACTGGGCATCACCCTCCTCGACAATCCCGAGTGGCACCGCGGCAACGGCATCTCCGTGCTGCGCGCCCTCGCGGCGCTGGCGCCCGAGGAGCCGGTGCTCCTCTCGATGTCGGACCACATCGTGAGCCCCGCGGCGCTGGCGGCAATGGTCGACGCCCCGCCGGGACTCAACCTCCTCCTGGTGGACCCGCGGATCGACGCCTGCTTCGACCTCCCCGACGCCACCAAGGTGCGGCGCCAGGGCGACCGCATCGCCGACATCGGGAAGGACCTGGTGGAGTACGACGTGCTCGACTGCGGGGTGTTCCGGCTCGACCAGCGGTTCCGCACCGCGCTCGAGGCGGCGGTGTCGCAGGGCCGCGAGGGGATCAGCGACGGGGTGCGCGAGCTGGTGCGCGGCCCGGGGTTCGGCACCCTCCTCCTCCCCGCAGGGGCGGAGTGGCTCGACATCGACACCCCGGAGAGCTATCGCCACGCCCTCGCGCGGCGCGCCACCTTCGCCTGAGCCGGCCCCGATGCCCCGCACCCGCCTCCTGTTCAAGATCGGCTTCGTCTACCACAAGGCGGCGTTCGACCCGGTCATCGAGGAGTTCCTCGCCGACGACCGGTACGATGTCTGGTTTGCCCTCGACGAAGAGCGGATCCGGCGCTTCGGGGTCCTCGACCTGCAGTACCGTCCGCCGATCGTGGACCAGTGGGTGCGCGAGGGGTACCGCTTCACGAAGGAAAAGCGGGGCTTCGACGTGGTCATTGCGGGGGACACGGTGCGCGACGCCGCCGCCTACGGCCGCACCCTGCTCTGCTTCCTCAACCACGGCACCGGCATCAAGACGATCCTCTACCGGAACCTGGCCCAGCACCGGGACACGCGGTACCAGATCTACGTGGAGGGGCGCTACCGGGAGGAGAAGATTCGCGAATCGGGCCAGCAGGGGCGGAGCGAGGTGCACGTGGTGGGGCTCCCCAAGCTGGACGGCGTCTTCCAGGGCCGCTACGCCGACCGGGCGGGGTTCCTGGCGGCCCGGGGGCTCGACCCCAACCTCCCCACCGTGCTCTTCGCGCCGACCTACAAGCCCACCTGCCTCTACGACGTGAAGGACGCGATCTTCGAGGCCACCCGCGACCGCTGCAACCTCGTCGTCAAGCTCCACCACTACAGCTGGATGGGAAAGTACGCCCCGCACGAGCAGCACCGGATCTTCGAGCGCCGGGTGCGGCGCTTCCCGCACGCCCGCCTGGTGCCGATGGAGGAGTACAACATCGTGCCGTGGATGGCTGCCGCCGATACCCTCCTGAGCGAGGCCTCGAGCACCGTCTTCGACTTCCTGGCCCTCGGCAAGACCGGGATCATCTACGACCTGCCGAGCGACCAGCTTCGGCACAGCGACGGCATGCCGCTCCTCGGCGAGGACAACCGCGCCTTCCTCAAGGACGCCTTCGTGCACGTGGCGCGCCCCGACGACCTCGGCGACGCCATCACCCGGGCCCTGGCCCCCACCGCCGCGATGCGCACCGCGCAGGACCGGGAGCGCGACCACCTGTTCTACCGGCTCGACGGCCACGCCTCGCGCCGGATGAAGGAGTCGATCGAGGCGCTGCTCGAGGAGGGCGGACACGAAAACGCCCCGGGGGAACCGGGGCGCTGAGGGAGCCGGAAGCGGAGGCCGTCAGGTGCCGGAGGGCGCCGGCGCGGCGGGATCGGCCGGCTTCGGCGCCGGCGGCGCCCCCTCAACGACGGCTCCGTTGATCTCGACCGTCGAGCCCGGCGCCCCCGCGGTGCGGGAGATCCGGATCCACATCGGCCGCTTCTCCTTGGTCAGGTAGAGGGCGATCGCGCCGGTGTCGTCGGTCGCGTCGTTCTCGAGGGTCCACCCGCCGCGGGGCAGCAGGACGCGGTAGTAGCCCGCCACTTCCTCAGGCGTCTGCTTGCTGTGGAACGCCACCTGGAGCGCGTTCGACGAGCCGCTGCTGGAGATGATCTCCGACTCCGGCGGAATCGGGATGAATGGCAGCGCGTCGCCGGCCGAGACGACCTCCCGGCTGGTGTCCGGGCGGCAGGCGGCAAGGAGGAGCACGAAGAGGGCTAAGTGACGGCGGCGCATAGGGGACGGAGAGTAGCGGCGGGGGCCCGCCGGGTCAAGCCGATGCGTTGCCGGGAGGGGGGCTCGCGGCTATGCTTGTCCCTTGGAATCAGCCGGTGGAGTGGGACATGGCAGGCCACAGCAAATGGAAACAGATCAAGCGGAAGAAGGCGGTCACCGACTCGCGCCGGGCGTCGTCCTGGACCAAGGTGATCCGCGAGATCACGATCGCCGCCAAGGCCGGCGGCGGCGACCCGACCGGCAATCCCCGGCTCCGCACCGCCATTGACGCCGCCAAGGCCGTCAACATGCCGAACGACAACATCGACCGCGCCATCAAGAAGGGCACGGGCGAGCTGGAGGGCGGCAACATCGACGAGGTGGCGTACGAGGGCTACGGCCCCGGCGGCGCCGCGCTCTTCATCGAGGCCACCACCGACAACCCCAACCGCACCGTGGCCGAGGTGCGCCACGCCTTCACCCGCAACGGGGGCAACCTCGGCGCCACCAACTCGGTGGGGTGGATGTTCGACCGGAAGGGCCAGCTCTACCTCGACGCCACCAAGTACGGCGAGGACCGCACCCTCGAGCTCGCCCTCGAGGCGGGGGCCGAGGACTTCGTCCGCGAGGGCGACCAGTACATCGTCTCCACCCATCCGAACGACCTGCACGCCGTGAAGGAGGCGCTGGCCGCCAAGGGCGTCCGGGCCGAGGAGGCGGAGCTGGCGATGGTGCCGAAGAACACCGTCAAGGTCGAGGGGAAGGACGCCGAGGCGCTGCTCAGGCTGATCGAGGCGCTCGAGGAACTCGACGACGTCTCCAAGGTCTTCTCCAACTTCGACATCGACTCTGAGATGGCGGAGGCGGCCGGCTGACCGGCGCGCGGTGATCATCCTCGGCGTGGACCCCGGCACCGCGGTGATGGGCTACGGCGTCATCGAGGCCGGTCCCGGCATGGCGCGCCGGCTGGTGGAGTGCGGCGTCGTCCGCACCCCCGCGCGCGACCCCCTCCCCGCCCGGCTCCGGGTCATCCGCGAGGGGCTCCTCGAACTGCTCGAACGCCACCACCCCGACGCGGTGGCGGTCGAGGACGTCTTCCACGGCAAGAACGCGCGGAGCGCGGTGGTGCTGGCCCACGCGCGGGGCGTCATCCTCGTCACCGCCGAGGAGGCTGGGGTGCCGATCCGCGAGTACCCGCCGGCGCTGGTCAAGAAGGCGGTGGTGGGGCGCGGAGCGGCGGCCAAGCCGCAGGTGGGCTACATGGTGGCCCAGCTCCTCCGGCTCACCCGTCCCCCGACCCCGGCCGACGCCGCCGACGGCGTGGCGGTGGCCCTCGCGCACCAGATCCTCTCCACGCGCCGGCCCGTGCGGGCGGTGGCGGGACGGTCGGCATGATCGGCGGGCTCCGCGGCACGCTGCTCGCCCTCGAGGCCGACCTCGCCACCATCGAGACGGCGGGCGGCGTGGCCTACGAGGTGCTCCTGCCACTCGGCGTGCTCGGGCGGCTCCCCGCCCCCGGCGGCGAGGTGCGGCTCTTCACCGAGCTCGTGGTGCGCGAGGACGCCTGGCTCCTGGTGGGCTTCGACTCGGCGCACGAGCGGACGGTGTTCCGCCGGCTCCTCACCGCCAGCGGCTTCGGCCCGCGGCTGGCGCTGGCGGTGCTCTCGACGCTGGGGCCCGACCGCGCGGTCAAGAGCATCCTGGCCAACGACCTGGCGGCGCTGGCCAGCGTGAGCGGGGTGGGAAAAAAGAAGGCGGAGCGGCTGGTGCTCGAGCTCCGCGACAAGTTTGCCGACCTGCCGGTGGCCGCCGAGCCGGCCGCGGCGCGCCCCGACCAGGCGTCGGTCCGCGCGCTCACGGGGCTGGGCTACCCGCCCGCCGCCGCCGAGGAGGCGGTGCGCGCCGCCCTCCGGGCCGGCGCCACCGACGACACCGCACTGCTCGTCCGCCGCGCGCTCCAGCACCTGGGCGCCGGCAAGGGAGGAAGCGCCCGATGACCGTCACCGCCCGCACCGCCGAGTGGATCTGCACCCGCTGCGGCGTCACCAACCGGAAGCTCGTGGCCTACGACCGGAACGAGACGACCGACCGCTGCGTCACCTGCCACGCGAAGCACCGGCTCGCCGAGGGCGACACGCCGGTGCGCTGGCTGGCGCGCGCCAGCTAGCGGCCGCCCACCGATGGCCAAGCGCCTCGAGGTCACCACCCCCGACGTCCTCCCCGACGAGACCGGCGCCGAGTCGGCGCTCCGGCCGTCGCGGCTCGACGAGTTCGTGGGCCAGGCGCAGGTCAAGGCGTCGCTCCAGATCGCGATGGACGCGGCCCGCGGCCGCGGCGAGTCGCTCGACCACACCCTCTTCTTCGGGCCGCCCGGCCTCGGCAAGACCACCCTCGCCATGCTCATGGCGCGCGAGATGGGCGTCCAGCTCCGCACCACCTCGGGCCCCGTGCTCGAGAAGCCGGGCGACCTCGTGGGGCTCCTCACCACGCTCGGCGCCGGCGACATCCTCTTCATCGACGAGATCCACCGCCTCCGCCCCGCGCTGGAGGAGTTCCTCTATTCGGCCATGGAGGACTTCCGGGTGGACGTGCGGATTGCCGACGGGCCCAACGCCCAGACGATCCCGATGGCGCTGGAGCGCTTCACCCTGGTGGGCGCCACCACCCGCTTCGGCCTGCTGACGCCGCCGATGCGGGCGCGCTTCGGCATGGTGGAGCGGCTCAACTTCTACCCCGCCGAGGACCTCGAGCGGATCGTGATGCGCTCGGCCCAGCTGCTGCAGGTGCCGACCGACGCCGAGGGGCCGATGGAAATCGCGAGGCGGAGCCGCGGCACGCCGCGGGTGGCCAACCGCCTCCTCCGCCGGGTGCGCGACTACGCGCAGGT
>CAZNLY010000031.1:0-26453 GCA_964574295.1 uncultured Gemmatimonadaceae bacterium | reverse complement strand
ACCAGGGGCCGTTCCTCCTCAAGGGGCGGGTGGAGGAGGAGTTCGGGGCCATCACGGTGACGGTGACGCACCTCGAGCGGCTGGAGCGGATCCCGTCGCGGCAGGGCGCCTGAGCGGTGTGCGGCCCGCGCGGGCCCGGCGTATCTTGGAGGCTGGACTCCCCTGCTCCCGAGACCCGGATGCCCCGCTCCGCCCCGCTCCTCCTGGCCGCGCTGCTGGCCGCCGCGGCACCCGCCTCCGCCCAGGGCCTGCTGAGCCTGGCGCAGGACACGGCGGCCAAGGCGGCCGACACCACGGCCCAGCCGCCCGTCGCCATCCCGCTCGCCGACATCCCCGGCGAGGCGGAGGCCACCGAGGTGCGCCTCGAGGAGGTCCGCCAGCTGCTCGCCGCCAACCGGCCCATCGCGCAGCTCGGCGCCGCCTTCGAGGCCACGCAGGACACGATCGCCCAGCTGCTCGCGCTCCAGGCGCGGCCCACGCCGGAACCTCCCACCAAGCGCGCGCTCACCGACCTCCAGAGCGAATGGGCCCGGCGGGCCGCCCAGCTCGCCGCCTGGCGCAAGACGACGGGCGACCGCGCCGCCACGCTCAGCGCCGCCCAGGCCGAACTCCGCCGGCGCGAGACGCGGTGGCAGCTCACCCTCTCCGAGGAGCGGAAGGAGGGCGGGCGGGGCGAGGTGGTGGACCTCGTGACGGAGACGCTCGGCGAGCTCAACACGAGCGAAGCCGCGGTCAGGGCGCAGCTCGACACCCTCCTCCACCTGCAGTCGCGCCTGACCCAATCCGCCAACGCCGTCCAGCGCGCCAGCACGCAGGTGGCGGAGCAGCTCGCCTCGGCGCGGCGGAGCCTCCTCCGCCTCGACGCGCCGCCGCTCTGGGAGGCCGGCGGGCAGCTGGCGGAGGCGCCCGGGCTCGGGGCCGCCGTGCGCGGGGGAATCGCGCGCACCGCCGGCGTCGTGGCGTATTTCGTGGAGGTGTACCGGATCCCGATCTACTTCCACCTGGCCTCGACGCTCGCGATCTTCGTGGCCGTCTTCTGGTTCCGGGGCAAGCTGGAGCCGCACACCACCGAACAGCCCGCCGCCTCCGCCCGGCGGGTGCTCGACAACCCCCTCGCGGGGGCGGTCCTCATCACCGCGCTCGCCACGCTGGTGCTCTACCCGCGGGCCCCGCTGTCGATCTACGACCTCGCGCTCGTGGCCACGGTGCCCCCCCTCCTGGTCCTCCTCCCGGGCATCCTCCCGGCGGCGCTGCGGCGCCCCGCCGTCGTCTGCGCGGTGCTCTTTGCCGTCCAGCGCCTCGGAGGAATCCTCATCGGCGAATCGTCCTACCAGCGCCCGGGCAGCCTCCTGGTGGCGCTCGCCTGCCTGGCCGGCGCGCTCCTGCTCCTGCGGCGCCGAGGTCCCCTCGCCTCCCTGGGCGAGACGCCGTACGCGCACGCCCTGCGCGTCGCCACCCGCCTCGCGGCCGCCCTCTTCGCCGGGGCCGTCGTCTCCAACATCGTCGGGAACGTGTCGCTCGCGCTGTTCGTGAGTTCCGGCATGCTGGCGAGCGCCTACCTCCTGCTGGTGGTGCTCACCGCCGTCCACGTCGCCGACGGCGTGCTCATCGTGCTGACTAGGTCCCGCACCGCCAGCGTCTCCCGGTTCGTGGCCCAGCGGAAGGACCGGCTGGTCCACGCGGGCGTGCGCCTGGTCCACCTCCTCGGCGCCGCCGGCTGGGTGGCCCTCTCGCTCTGGCTCTTCGACCTCCAGGCGCCGCTCGTGGCGCTCGTGCGCCGGCTCCTCGCCGCCTCGCTCCACGTCGGCGAGCTCTCGCTCTCCCTCGGCGCCGCGCTGCTCTTCCTCACCACCATCTGGGTGAGTGTCCTCCTCGGTCGCGCGCTCTCGGCGCTTCTCGAGGTGGACGTCCTCTCCCGGCTCGACCTGCCGCGCGGGCTGCCCAACGTCATCGGGCGCCTCACGCGGTACACCTTCATCGCCCTCGGCTTCTTCGTGGCGCTCGCCGCCCTCGGCGTCGAGCTCACCCAGCTCACCATCATCGGCGGCGCCCTCGGCGTCGGCATCGGCTTCGGGCTGCAGAACGTGGTCAGCAACTTCGTCTCCGGGCTGATCCTGGCCTTCGAGCGCCCCATCCGCGAGGGCGACATCATCCAGCTCGACACCCTGCAGGGCGAAGTGCGGCGCATCGGCTTCCGGGCGAGCGTCATCCGCACCTGGGAGGGCGCCGAAGTCATCGTGCCCAACGCCTCGCTCATCGCCAAGGACGTGGTGAACTGGACGCTGTCGGACCCGCAACGGCGGCTCACCCTGCCCGTGGGCGTCGCGTACGGAAACGATCCGGTCGGGGTGGCCAAGGTCCTCTACGACGCGGCCCGCGCCACCCCCGGCGTCCTCCCCGTCCCGGAGCCGGTCGCGCTCTTCACCGGGTTCGGCGAGAGCGCCCTCACCTTCGAGCTTCGCTTCTGGACCAATGACCCCGACCGGGTGGCGATCCTGCGGAGCGAGGTGGCCACCGAGGTCAGCAACGCCCTCGCCGCGGCCGGCATCCAAGTCCCGTACCCCCAGCGCGACCTCCACCTCAAGAGCGTGGAGCCCGAGGCGCTCGAGCGCCTCGGCCGCCCCGCCGGCCGACCGCCGGAGATGCGATGACCCGACTCGCCTTCCCCGCCCTCGCGACCACCGCCCTCCTCGGCCTCACTGCCACCTGCGGGAACGACGGCGGCGGCGAGCCGTTCCCCCCGGGCGAGGTGGACGTGCGCCTCGAGACGGTGGCCACCGGCCTCGCCTTCCCCGTGCTCGTCACCGCGGCGCCGGGCGACACGACCCGCCTCTTCATCGTCGAGAAGGGCGGGACGGTGCGCATCCTCCGGCAGGGCGCGCTGCTCCCCACGCCCTTCATCGACCTCAGCGCCCGCGTCACCAAGGGGATGGAGCAGGGGCTCCTCGGCATGGCGTTCCACCCGAGCGACGGACGCGTGGTGTTGAGCTTCACGGTGCCGGGCTCCACCGGCGGCGGCCGCTCCCGCGTCGCCACCTTCCGCACCGGCGCCAATCCCGACGTCCTCGACCCCGCCACCGAGCAGCTGGTGCTCGAGGTGGACCAGCCCTACAGCAACCACAACGGCGGCGAGGTGACCTTCGGCCCCGATGGCTACCTCTACTTCGGGCTGGGGGACGGCGGCAGCGGCGGCGACCCGCAGGGCCACGGCCAGGACCGTGGCGACCTCCTCGGCTCGCTCCTGCGGATCGACCTCGACCACGGGACGCCGTACACCATCCCGGCCTCCAACCCGTTCGTGGGGCAGCCCGGCATTCGCGGCGAACTGTGGAATTGGGGACTGCGCAATCCCTGGCGTTTCAGCTTCGACCGCGCCACCGGCGACCTCTACATCGCCGACGTGGGCCAGAACGCCTGGGAGGAGGTGGACGTGCAGCCGGCCGGCAGCCCGGGCGGCGAGAACTACGGCTGGAACCGGATGGAAGGGACGCACTGCTACGGCGGGAGCTGCTCGACGGCGGGGCTCGTGCTGCCGCTCGTGGAGTACAGCCACGACGACGGGTGCAGCATTACCGGCGGGTTCGTCTACCGGGGCCGCGCCCTCCCCGCCCTGGCGGGCACCTACTTCTACGGCGACTACTGCGAGGGGTGGATCCGGAGCTTCGTCTACGCCGGCGGGCGCGCCACCGACCAGCGCTCCTGGCCGACCCTGGCCACCGGCGGCCAGATCACCAGCTTCGGCCAGGACGGCCACGGCGAGGTGTACATCGTGATGGCCGGCGGCACCATTTACCGGATTGCCCCCGGCAGCTGACGTGGCCGACCAGGACCCCGCCCCCACCGCGGAGGAATTCCCCCGGCTCCGCGCGGCGATTCCCGCCGGCATCCACTTCGGGACGTCGTCCTGGAACTACCCCGGCTGGCAGGGACTGGTGTACCACCAGCCCTATCCCAAGACCGGCGCCTCCGGCAAGATGCTCGCGGAGTATGCGCGGTGGCCGCTCTTCGGCACGGTGGGGATCGACGCCAGCTTCTACAATCCCCTCTCCGAGCGCACCCTCGCGGAATACGCCGCCGCCCTCCCGGCGGGGTTCCGGTGCGTGAGCAAGGTCTGGGACCGCCTGACCGTCCACACCCACAGCAAGATGCGCGACAAGGCCAAGGCCGGGGAACCGAACCCCGACTTCCTCAACGCCGCACTCTTCGAGGAGGCGGTGCTGGGGCCCTGCCTCCAGCACTTTGCCGACCACCTGGGCCCGTTCGTCTTCGAGTTCCAGGCCATCACCCGCGGCTCGCGCGTGGCGCCGCAGCAGTTTGCCGACCAGCTCGACCGGTTCTTCTCCGCCCTGCCCCGCACGGCGCCTTACGCCGTCGAGGTGCGGAACGAGGAGTACCTGACGCCGGCCTACTTCGCGGTCCTGCGGGAGCACGGCGTGGCGCACTGCTTCAACTCGTGGACCCGGATGCCGCCGATCGGGCGGCAGCTCGGCATGCCGGGCGCCATCGGCGCACCCTTCATGGTGGCGCGGGTGCTGCTCAGGCCGGGGCGCTACTACGCCGAGGCGGTGGACGCCTTCCAGCCGTACGACCGGATCCAGGACCGCAACCCGGAGCTGCGGGCGGACATCGTGAAGTTGATCGAGACGGCGGTGCACGCGCGGATTCCGGCGTACATCCTGGTGAACAATCGAGCGGAGGGGAGCGCGCCGCTCACCATCACGGCCATTGCGCGGATGCTGGCGGAGCGGGCTGGAAACGAAGCGGCCCGCGCCTGAGCGCGGGCCGCGAATCACACCTTGGCCTCGGGGGCCGCACGGCGCCGGCGGCGTCGGCGCGGGCCCTCGCGGTCGGGCCGTTTGGCGGCTGCGTACGCCGACTGCACCAGCAGCACGAGCCGGTCGGACGCGGCGCCCGTCCCCGGCACCTCCACCCAGCGGCCGAACGAGGCGTTCCCGTTCACCAGGAACGGCCGCGCCGCCTTGGCCTCCAGCAGTTCCTCGCGCTCCCCTTCCGGCAGCTTGAGCACCACCAGGTCCTCGCGCAGGAAGGCGAACATCCGGCGGCCGTGGAAGAAGGCCTCCGCGCCGAACATCCGGCGGGTGGTCACATTCGGCAGGTCGGCCAAGGCGGCCTGGACCAGCCTGTAGGCATCGGATGTCGGACGAACCATGTGGCCGCGGCCTGTGAAGCTGGGTGAAGAGGGGCGGCTAAAGTGCAGCGCGGACAGCCGTTCCGCTAGGCCCTCCCCCCTCAGGGCCCGGAAGAGCCCAGGAGTCCGGGGGTGCAAGGCCGGGGCCAGCGGGCGACGGGTGCGGATGGGTGGGGACGCTGCCCTGCTGTTCTGGAGACTAACTACAAACAGGGCAATGACTTGGAGCTTGATCAGGAAGCCACAGTGTCCGGGATTCCCGCAAGGGTCTCGCGCTCGCGCCACCAAGGGACCCACCAGTTCGTGCGACCACAATAGGCACCGCCGGTCTCGGACTTCACGCAGTAGGTGCTTCCGCCGGCAACGATCTCCTCGATTCGGATGGATGGGGTAATCATTATCGGCGGTCCAATCCAGACGTCACAACATCCAGGTTCGCCCCAGACGTAGCCGAGGCCGTATCGCGACCTTCCGTAGGTGCCGTTGTAGCCATCGGAGACGATCGTCGCCAGCGCTTCGGCAACAGGAACGACTGCGGGAGGATCCCCCGGCTTCAGCTCCGTCACTGGGAAGCTCCCGAAACTCCCGAAGTCTTCACCGAAGCAGGACGCCACCCCTCCAAACTGAATCCCGCACGTGGCCAAGGCCCCAGTGGCAATGCTGGCGTACTGATGTCCCGGCACTGGTCGTACCGGAAGCGGATACACGGCCTCCGGGAGCGGGCGGAATTCCCCATGTGACCCGTCCCCCCAACACCACACTTCACCAGCCGGGTCGAGAGCACACGAGCGGTCGCCCCCCACCGAGACGCTTCGGAAGTTGACTCCGCCGACGACGGCCCGCGGGACGGCCGACGCCGTGCTGTCCCCAGTCCCCAGCTGGCCGCGGTGATTCGCCCCCCAGCACAGGACCCCGGAGGACTGACTCACCGCGCACGCGTGGGCAAACCAGATATTGGAGATCGTGAGGGAGTTGGCGTCACCGATGCCGGGCACTTGAACGGGCGTCGGCTGATACGGCTGTGAGGCCGAAGGGCCGGCTACCCCGGACACCGACCGACCCCAACACCAAACGCCGCCGGCCTGCACGATGGCGCAGGTAGTACCATTGAGCGTGGCGACAATCTGCTTCACAGGGTCAAGGCCTTTCACATAGGTGGGCACTGCAGCGAATTGGCTCACCGAATCGCTGATACCTAGTGAGCCGAAGGAGGTGCCCCCCCAACAGACCGCACGCTGATCCAGAAGGGCCGCGCAGGCGTAGCCTTCTCCCGCCGTGATCTGAGCGACATGCAGCACCGTCGCCGTCGCCTCGAATTCGGCTGGGGTGTCCGCCGGCCCCGCTGCCGCACGCGCCACCTGCGTGCCCTCCGGCAGGCCCAGCGTCCAGACCGCGTAGCTCCGCCCCTTGGCATCGGTGGTGCCGGCCGTGGAATCATCGGGGCTCGGAGACACCACCGCGACCCGCCCCCCCTGCCCCGCCGACCAGTGCACCGGCTCCCCCGCAACCGGCTTCCCCTCCGCGTCGCGCAGCTCCGCCACGAGCGTCTCGGCCACGGCCCATCCCGCCGTGGCGGCGAAGGGACCCGTGGTGACGGCCACGACGTGGTAGGGCGTATCCTCCCCGACGGGATCGTTGCAGGCGGCGAGGAGCGCGACGGACAGGACCGACAGGAGCGGCAGGGTTGAGCGACGGCAGGAAGGAGCCATGAGGCACCTCACGACTTGGTTTCGAGCAACTCCCGTAGCGCGGCCACCGCCCCCACGCTCTCGCAGATCCGGACCACCGTCTCGCCGATCTTGTTGTTCGGCGTCGAGGCGCCGGCGGTGAGCCCGATGCGGCGGGCGCCCTCGAGCCATCCCGCCGTCGTGACCTCCCGCTTGGTGCGGATCGGCTGGTGGCGCACCGCGCCGCCGGCCACGTCAATGCAGTCGGCGTCCTCGATGTGCACCGTGCGCACCCCGCGGGCCTCGCAGAGCGCCGCCAGGTTGCAGGTGTTGCTCGAGTTGTACCCGCCCACCACCACCATCAGGTCGAGCGGCTCCTCGAGCAGCGCCAGCACCGCGTCCTGCCGCTCCTGCGTGGCCGAGCAGATGGTGTCGAAGCTGCGGAAGTGCTCGTCGGCATGCGCCTCGCCGTAGCGCCGGGCCAGGCTCCTCCCGAACTCCGCCGCGATCGCCAGCGACTCACCCGCCAGCATCGTGGTCTGGTTGGCGATGCCCACCCGCTCCAGGTCCCGCGCGAAGTCGAAGCCGGGGGAGGTCTTGCCGGCAAACTGCCGCGCCAGCGCCGCCGCGTCGCCCCGCCCCTCGATGAAGTCGCACACCTGCCGCGCCTCGGCCATGTCATATACCACCAGGTAGCGGCCGCCGGGGTGCTTCATCACCTGGCTGGCGGTGGCCTTCGTCTCCTCGTGGTAGTGCTTGCCGTGGATGACCGCCGTGAAGCCGTCCCGCGCGTACGACTCGACCCGCTTCCAGACGTTGAGCACCGAGCCGCAGGTGGTGTCCACCAGGACGGACCCGACCGCCCGAAGCCGCTCGAAGTCGCGGATGGTGACGCCGAAGGCCGGCATGATCACCACGTCGTCGGGCGTCAGGTGCGAGAAGTCGAACTCCCCGTCGGCACCGTGCTCCAGGATGCGGATGCCCATCTGCTCGAGCCGCGCGTTCACGTGGGGGTTGTGGATGATCTCCCCTACCAGGTGCAGCTGGCGGTCGGGAAACTTGGCGCGCGTTTCGTAGGCGTACTCCACCGCGCGGTCCACGCCGTAGCAGAAGCCGAATTCCTTGGCCAGGCGGAAGGTGAGCGGCCCCGCCGCCACCGTGTGCCCGCCCTTGAGGAACGCGTCCACCACGCCGCTGGCATAGTCGGCGGTGAGGGTCCCCGCGATGTCCTTGCGGAGCCCGAATCCCCGGCGGAAGTAGGTCTGGTCCATGGGAGTCAATGTACCCCGGCGGCCGGTGTTGGGGTGCCCGAATCGGGCACGTTCGGCACGCCGGCCGGCAGGGTCGGCTGGTCGCAGAGGGTGTCCACCAAGAGGGGGACGTCGCGGAAGGTGAACTCGAGCGGGATGGTGGAGTCGGGCCCGCGCCCCGAAATCAGCCGGGCCTGCCCCTGCCCCGCCACCTTGGGCCACCCACCCGTCAGCTCGACCACTCCGGAGTCGGCCCACCACCCCTCGATCACCGCCTTGCTCATCCACCGGACGGCCACTCCCGCGCCGGGCCGCAACGCCCCCGGCTGCCCCGGCTGCCACACCGGGTAGCTCGCCGCCACCGCCACCGAGTCGGTGGGGTAGAACGCCACACCGAAGGCGGTGTCGCCGGTGCGGGCGCGGAGGTCGATCCGCCCCGCCCCCACGCACCATCGCGCCGTGGCGCGGAGCGTCACGCTGGCGGTGTCGAGGGTGCCCCAGCGCGCAGTGAGCGCACCGGGACGGGGCGGACGGCCACAGGCCGCGATCAGCACCACGCACCCCGCGACGATCACGCGAGCCCTCACCCGGCGCGTTCCACGATGCCGAGCTGCCGGCGTGCGTCGGCGCGAGTGAGGGTGAAGGGCTGCAGCTGCGCCACCATGCTCACGGGAATCGGGCGGGGCTTGAGGGTGGCACGGTCCACGCACACCAGCACGAGGTGGCCCTCGGCGCAGTGGACGCCATCCGGCCGCCGCACCACGTCGAACTCGAGGGTCATCGAGCTCCGGCCCACCTTGCCGATGTAGGCCGCCACCGCGAGGTGGTCATCGAGCCGCGGCGGAAAGTGGAACTCGGTGTGGACCTGCACCCGCGGGAGGAACACGTCCAGCTGGTCGAACACGATGCCAAAGGGGAGGCCCGCTGCCCGGAAGAGCTCCGTCTCGGCCAGCTCGAAGAAGCGGACGTAGGAGCCGTAGAAGATGATGCCGGCGGCGTCCACGTCGGACCACCGCACGTATTCCTCGATGACGAAGGGGGCGGGCATGCGCCAAAGATAGCGCCGGCGCCCCGGTCGAGGCGCGTTGCGGGGCGCCCCCTACCGCGGCGCGCCGAGCTGGATGTCGAACCGAAGCCCGCTCGCGGGTCCCTGGAGCGGCACGCTCAGGTCGGCCCGCACCATCCCGCCGAGCGCCGAGATGCCGACCCCGGCCCCCACCAGCGGCTGCTCCTCAAGGACCCCGTCGATCGACCCCGCCTGCCCCACATCCACGAACACCACCGGCCGCACCGGCCCCTTGAAGGGGGTCCAGTCGCCCTGCAGCGACCAGAATGCCTGCGCCCGCTCGGTGCCGTAGTTGAAGCCGCGCACCGTCTTGAGGCCGCCCAGGCGGACGAGCATCTGCGCCAGGGTGTCCGAGGTGGCCGCGCCGGCCCGGCCGGTGAGCGTCACGCCGCGGGCGCCGAAGGCGCGCTGGCGGAGCTCGCCCAGGAAGCGGCCGACGGTCACCCCCTGGCCGGTGAGTCCCTCCGCCGACAGCCGCCAGTTGCCACTGCCCACGAGCCCCTCGAGCGAGCCGGTGGCCCCGATGAAGAACCCCTCGATCACGTCGGGGTTGGGCGGGAAGTCGCCGCTGCCGCCGAAGAGGTCATTGATGGCGCTCCGCGCCTCGGTGGACACGCTCTGCTGGTCCTCGGCGCGCAGCTGCAGGGCCAGTTCCACCCCGCGCGCCAGGGAGGTCTCGTAGCCTATGCGGCCCCCTTGCGCCAGGTAGTAGTCGGCGTCGTCGTGCGCCGCGAAGACGCCGTTGAGGGTGTTGCCGAAGGTGTTGACCTTGAAGAACGGCTCCGCCTCCGCCATCGCCACGTAGGCGTCGAGGCGCCAGCGCCCCGACGGCGCGTTGCGCACCAGGCCGAGCTGGCCGGTGAGGCGGAAGTCGGAAATGCCGAGCCGCGCGGTGGCCTGCGCGGTGGTGAACGACATCCCCTTGACCCGGAGGGCGTAGCCGTACCCGAAGGAGGGGCCCTGCACCCGGTTGTACCGGAAGATGTCGGCAAAGGCCTCGTAGTTGACGCCGCCCGGCCGGATGCCGGAGATGTCGGAAGGGAGGCTGTCGGCCATCACGGCGAGCTGCGCCTGCACCTCACGCACCTGCTGGTCCACCTCGGGGCTCGGGTCGAGCTTCAGGGAGTCGCCCCACCCGGTGTACGCCCGGAGCGAATCGCGGGGGGCCCGGTGCACCTCGTACTGGCCCCCGGCCCATCGGCCAGCCCGCACGTACGGCCCGAGCGAGTCGTGCGGGTCGCCCACGCGCACGGCGGACGAGTCGGTGCTGTCCGCGGGCGTGGGCGGGAGCACGAACGCCACCTTCTTGCCGGTGTTGATCTCGTAGTCCCAGAAGGTGGTGACCGCCTCGAAGGGGATGACGAGGTCGTTCAGGAAGGGGAGCTGCACCGTGCCGGAAAGCACCTGGCGCGACGGCATCCAGTAGCGCTCCTCCTGGAGGCCGTATTCGAGGTCGGAGTCCACGGTGAGGATGCGGTTGATGAACGAATTGGCCCGGGTCGGGCCCCCGAGGTGCTTGAGGTCGGGGTCGTCGTCGTCGGGGTCCACCCAGAGCCGGGTGCCGACGTAGCGGAAGGTGAAGCGCGCCACCTGCGCCGACGCGGCGTCGAGCCAGAGGGTGCCGACCACCAGCGACGGCCCGGGGCGCGACGGGGTGACCTCGACGGCATAGAGCCGCACCGTGTTGCCGCCCGGCGTGGTGAGGGTGATGCTGTCGGTGAGCGCGTAGCGGTACCACTCAGGACCGTCAGAGGCGAGCGGGTGGAGGGCGGCGCGCGTCGGGAAGTCGTTGCCGAAGATGCGCACCGAGTCGCCCAGGCCGCGGGGGACGAACCAGGGCCGGTTGAAGTCGCTCGAGAGGTTGACCTGGGCGGAGCGGCTGGCGGTCCGGCTCCCCTCGATGTCGAGGCGGAGGTCATTGGGCGCCTGCCATTGGACCGCTCCCTCCTGCTCCTCCACGGCGTAGGTCGGGACGCGGGCCCACTTGCGGCGGCCCAGCGCGAACGACAGGCGGTAGCGGAGCCGCGCCGAGTAGTCGGACACCGTGGTGTCCTCGGCGGCGTGGCGCGCCTGCGCCCGGGCCACGAGCGCGCGCGTGATGTCGGAGGAGAAGGTCGGGAGGGTGTCGGCGGGGGCGTGGAGCGTGACGAGCAGGGCCGCCGCGTTCAGGACGCCGAGGCCCACCGGCTCCGCCCGTCACGGTGGAGGCCGTAGGCCTTGAGGCGACGCCACAGCGTGGTGCGGCTGATGCCCAGGCTCTTGGCCGTCTCCGCCAGCTTCCACCCGTGGGAGTCGAGCGAGGCGACGATCGCATCCTTCTCGCGGGCGGCCAGCGTCGTCGGCCCCTCGGTGGCGGGGAGGAAGAGGGCCTCGCCCAGCTCGATGGCCCCGACCCGCAGCGGACGGATCCGGCCGCCCATCTCCGCGAGCCGCGGCTGGAGGCTCTCGGCGCTCTCGCCGCCCAGGTCGACCACCCCCTGCAGCTGGGCCCGCGCCTGCGTGTTGGCGTAGAGCACCTTGCCCGAGGGATCGAAGACGACGACGCCCTCGCTGAATCCATCGAGGAGGGCCTTGGCAAGCGGAGAAAAGACGGACGGCAACGGGGTCGGGTGCGCGGGCGAAGGCGGGTTCATAACCTGAGGATACGCTCGGCCTGAGTGGAAGGTTTCATTCAGGGACGCGCTGAAACGTCGGCCTGAACCTGGTTTACAGGGGCGACGCGGGCACCGGAATCCGATACACACCTTGCCGAGGCGGCACCAGAAGCTATAGATTGACTGGTCGGACAGTCAATTTACTAAGTCATTGGAGAACAAACCATTGCGCGACGCGATCACCGATGCGGCGGCCCGCGTCTTGGTGCGTGATGGGCTGGCTGGATGGAGCGTGGACCGGGTGGCGCTGGAGGCGGGGTGTGCCAAGGGGCTCGTCCACTACCACCACGGAACGAAACGGGAGCTGCTGCAGCGCGTTGCCACCTCACTCGCTGCCGCCCGCCAGGCCCACCGGGTCACCGCGCTCACCTCGGCGGGAGCCGCCGCGCTCGACCGGCTCTGGCTGGCCCTGGTCCGCGAGGTTCGGTCGGGGGAGTTCGCCGCGTGGTGCGCCATCGCCGCGGCGCCAAAGATCGAGGGGCCGCCGTCGCGAGCCACCGACTCCGAGGCGCTGGCCGCCGCCGTGGCCCGGGCGCTCGACCTGGCCCCGTGGGACCCGGCCCGCGCCATTCTTCTCCCCGCCGCCCTCGATGGACTCCAGCTGGCGCTCCTCCTCGGCGCCCCGGAATCCCAGGTGCGCGAGTCCTACCACCTCCTCTGGCTCACCCTCCTCCCCTGACTAGCCCCGGCGGCCGCCCTTGCCGCCGCGGCCGGCTCCGTGGTGGCCGCCACGGCCCCCATGCCCTCCGTGGCCGCGGGGCGGGCGTCGGTCGGTGTGCTTGGTCCGCCGTTCCCGGGGCTCGTTGCGAAGCGCCTCGAGCAGATCGTCGAGCGTCTTCCCGCGGAGGGCGGGCCTGGGCCCGCGCATCACGCTGAACCGGAGCGGCCGATCGGTGGCGGGGAGGTCACCCTCCCGAAGCCGCCGCACCTGACCCTCCCGCAGCCGCAACACCACCACGCCGATCCCGTCCTCCACCTCGTATTCCAGCGGGACGGCGTCGCCCAGGAGATGGACCGCGGAGGGGAGCTCGAGGAGCCGCGCCCGGGTGGCGGCGTCCACCAGCCCGTCGGCGTCAAGCGCCACGCGCGTCGTGAGGAACCCCTGCCAGCTAGTGACCCCGTCCAGCGCCGTGCGGATCCGGCCCCGGAGTTCCGGGGTCGCCACCTGGGGCAGCGACCCACCCGAGCGGCGCCAGAGCTCGCCGCACTCGGCGAGCGCGCGCCGGATCCTCCCCTGGTCGGGGTGCGGGGTGTCCCCGCCGAGGAGCGCATCGGCCAGTGCGTCGCGCGCCGCCGCCTGCAGCGCGGCGGGCACCTCCCCACGGAGCTCTTCCACGACCGTCTCCAGCGCAAAGCCGAAGTAGGTCAGCCGCCGTGCCACCGCCAGGTGGCGGTGCTTCCGCGGACCCGCCACGCTCACCTCCGGGTGGCCCCGCCGCGCGTTCCGCCGCACCAGGTCGTAGGGAATCGTGGTGCCGTCGATCCCGGCGCGCGGGTTGCCGTAGCGGTCCCCGAAGAACCGCAGCGTCCCCGCCACCGCCCCCCAGCTCCCGGCCATCGAGGTGCGGGAGATGCGCGCCTCGGTGCCGTCCGCCGTCAGCTCGTCGATCACGAGGTCGAAGGGCATGACGTGCGCCACCAGTTCGATGAAGCGGGCGCGCAGCTCCTTCGAGGCGTAGGGCATCGTCTTCGGGAGCGGGAGCTCCAGCGCGCGGTACACCGCCGCCACGCCGAGGGCGGCGTCCTCCACCGCCTTGACGAGGACGCCGCGCCGCTCCGCCCACTCCGTGAGCCCCTCCTCGAAGAGGTGCCGGGGCAGCCCGTACACCTCACCCAGGACGCCGTGCTGGTTCACCGCTTCCGCGTAGACGTTCGCCGCCGTCAGGTGGTCGCTGCCGCTGGCCACGAGCCCGGTGAGGTCGCGGTCCTCGCGCGTCATCCGGTGGAGCGAGTCGATGTTCGCCGCCGCCGCAACCAGCGGCACCAGGTCGGGGTCGGCCCGCACCAGCAGCTCTCCCCACGGCCGCTCCACCGGCAGCGCCTCGACCTCGCGTCCATACGGCGTGAGCCGGCCGTCTGCCACGATCCCGCGGTCCTCCAGCAGCGCCACCGCGCGGCGGTAGGCCGCGCGGTCGAGGGGGACAGGGAGGTCGAGGTCGGAGGCGTCCACCCCGATGGCGGCGCAGGTGATGGCCACCCGTTCGGCGTCGCCCGCCAGCTGGAACTCCGGCGGCCCCGGCACCAGCGCCTCGAAGTCGAGCTTCCGGTCGGAAAGGATGTACACCTCGCCGCCGGCCACCCGGCCGTGCACCCGGCCCGCCATCTGGAGGATCTCGTTGGGGCCGAGGTAGAGGCGGTGCAGCACGTTCCGCCCCCGCTCCACCACGTTGCCGTAGCGGGCGTCGTAGATGACCACGGTGTCGAGGCCGCGCACGTTGATGGCCGACTGCCCGGCGGCGGTCATTGCCAGGAGGAAGGGCTTCTGGGCCTCGCCCTCGAGGAAGGCGCGGATGACGCGGATCGGCTCGCCGCCGTGGTAGAACGCGGCATTGAGCCTGGGGTACCGGGACCCGAGGTCGGCGGCGAGCTGTTCCACCTCCCGACGCGTGGGCACGAACACCGCCACCCCGCGCTTCTGCTGCAGCAGGTGCCGCATGAAGCGCTCGTCGAAGAACTCCTCGGGCTGCCTGGCCTCCACCCGCACCCGCGCCCTGAGGGCCGGGTCGAATGCCTCCGTCACCAACACGTCGGCGCTGCCGAGGTAGGCGGCGTAGAAGGTCGGGTCCACGGTGGCGCTGAGCCAGATGAAGCGCACGCCGGCGCGCTTGCCGAGCGCCAGGCAGAGCTCCAGCTCGGCGGAGGTCTGGTGGATCTCGTCCACGATGACGGTGTCGTGCCGCGTGATGAGGTCGTCCTGGAACCAGCGCCGGGCAATGCCCGTGGTCACGATCACCACGTTCCAGGTCGGCGTCTCCGGCGTCGCCTCGCGCTCGCGGTTGACCACGCCCACGCGGAGCGCCTCGCCGAGGATGCCCTCCGCCACCGGCCGGATGCCGAGAGTCTTGCCGGTGCCGGTGCCGGCCACGATCCCGAAGCCGCGCCCCCCAGCCGACCATTCGCGCAGCTCGGGCCCGTGCTCCCGTTCGAGGACCGTCTCCACGTCCGTCAGGTGGAGCGCCAGCTCGATCGTCTCGCAGGCGGCGCGGGTCGGCGCGATGACGATGACCCGCCCCCGCGCGGCGCGGGCGCGCTTGAAGGCGTCGGGATCGGGGGGGAGGAAGTGATTGCGGAGGGGGTGCACGGAGGGAACATATCCGGAAAGCCGAACGGGCGCCCGCGCGGGCGCCCGTCGGCCTCCGATTGCAGTGCGCCGTTACGGCGTGGGCCGGCCGGCGCCGTTCTTCTGCATCATTTCCCTCGCCTTCGGCAGCAGGTCATAGACCGGCGGGTTGTTCGAGATGAACCCGATCTTGAACTGCGGCGGATACTTGATCAGCGTCTTGAGATAGTCGCCGGCCGCCCCGATCACCGGGACGGTCGCCGGAATGTGCCGCACCCCGACCGACACGTCCTCCTGGGGGTCGGTATACAGGTTGAACAGGATGGCGCCCCCGGTTTCCGTGAAGATGGACCCGCTGAACCCGCCCCAATCGCCCCGCTGCACCACCCCGTCCTCGATCTCACCGGTCCAGGTGTACTTGAACTCGTCCACCCGGATCGAGGCGAAGTACTGATTCAGCGTGTAGACCCGGCTCCGACGGGCCGAGAGCCCGCTGTCGGCCACCAGGAAGCCGGTCTGGTCCACGCCGTCGATGTATGTTGTGTCGGGGACGTACTTCGCCACCTGCGCCCCAGGCTGGCCGGCCAGGGAGATGGCGGTGTTAAACAGGTCGGCCAGGTCGAAGAGGCCGTCCGAGCGGCGGGGCTGGATCATCCCCTTCCAATAGGCAAAGGTCGGCACTCGCACGCCGCCCTCCCAGGACGAGCCCTTGCAGCCGCGGAACGGCGTCCGGCCGTGCGGGGGGACTTCACACTCGGGCCCGTTGTCCGAGGTCAGGAAGATCAGCGTGTTCTCCAGCTCGCCGGTCTCCCGGAGCGCCTGCACCAGCTGGCCGAGCACGTAGTCCATCTGGACCATGCAGTCGCTGAAAACCGTCCGCGCCGCCGAGCGGCCGGCCCACTCATCCGACGGATAGTTGTCGAAGTGGCAGCCGCGGGTGGCGTGGTAGAGGAAGAAGGGCTGCCTGCTCCCCTTCATCCGCCGGATGAAGGCCACGCTGTAGTCCATCCAGTGCTTGTCGAGATCCTTGATGTAGGTGAGGTCGATCTCCCGGCCACTCTGGCATTTCGTGTGGTCGGCGGCGGTGCAGTGCACCTCGGTGTGGTTGAACTCGTCCTTCTCCATCATGGCGAAGCGATCCGGGCTCAGCGCCATCTCCGGGTTGAAATACTCGTCGCGCCACTCAGTGTACATGTCCGACACGCCGAGGAAGCCGAGGTAGTCGTCGTAGCCGACGTTCTGGGGCAGCGACCCCTGATTCTCGCCCATGTGCCACTTGCCGACGCCCTGGGTCACGTACCCGAGCTGCTTGAGCACACCCACGAACGTCACCGACCCCGACAGCCCGCCGGCCTCGCCGTACATCGGGGGCCGGAGGAGTCCATGGTGCAGCGGGTTCTGGCCGGTATGGATGGTGGCTCGCGTGGGCGAGCACGACGGCGTCGAGTAGGCCGAGGTCAGGACCAGCCCTTCGTTCGCCAGCTGGTCCATGACCGGGGTCGCGTTACCCACCGCGACCCCGCCACCGTTGAAGCCCGGGTCCATGTAGCCGACGTCGTCGAGCAGGAAGATGACAATGTTCGGCCTTTTCCCCGTGCGGCGCTGGAGGTCGGCCAGCTTCTTCCTGGCGGCCGAGTCCTGCGCCAGATGGCCGATGACCGGGTAGAAATTCGGCGCCGGGGCCACGTCCTTGAGGTGCAGGTACTGACCAGGCTGGTTGTAGCCCCGGGCGGTCGTGGGCCCCGTGGCGCTGCCGCGGGGGTTCTGAGCCGAGGCCGAGGCGGCCGGGGCAAGCAGCAACCCGAGGGCGAGGCCCACAAGGCGGGAACGGTGGAATCGCATAGACAGCCTCCTCAGGGGGGTGAGGCGGAGCGGGGAGCACACGTCACACGGAACGGACCCTGCCACAGTACCCCGCGAATCGGTGAAATGCAACCGAATTTGTCGGCTCTCTGTAACAGGAAGCCCACGGGGCGGGCCCCGGCTTGCGCCGAGACCCGCCCCGTGGTCCTGGATCTATCGAGAACGCCTCTCGCGAGGCGGTAGGCGGGACCTCGCGGTCCCGGTTACTCGTCCCAGTCGCGGCCGCGGGGTTCCGGGCGCTCGACTTCGTATTCGTACCCGGGGGACGAGGCACTCCCGTAGCTGCTCACGAAGCCGTACTCGCCGGGCCAGCCATCGGCCGGCAGGAAGAACCGGCCGCCCCGCGCCCAGACGATGACCGGCGTGAAGCGCGGGCCGTAGCGATAGCCCCGCATCGTGTACGCCTCGGCGTAGTACCGCCCCTCGCTGAAGTAGAGGGTGACCGGCACATACCCGTGGCGCCGGTACCAGGAGGCAGACTTGCCGTGCCGGCCGTGCCGCGTCTCCACGTACACGACCTGCGGGACGTAGCGGGCCACCATGACCCGGCGGCCGCGCACCGGCTGGTACACCACGACCGGAGCGGGAGGGGGCAGCGGGCGTCCGATGACCACGGCGCCTTGCACCGCATCGCTGCCGAAGACCACCGCACCGGACACCTGGGCCGAGGCGGGGGCGGGAGTGAGAAGCAGCGCGATTGAGAGAACGGGAATCGGGAAGCGGAACGCGGCGCGGGGCCGACGGATGGTGGCGAACATGAGACCTCCGGACATCTCAGTTGAGGACGCGCACGGGAAAGGCGAGGCGCGTGCCAACTGCGCAACCGACTACCGGAAAACGAGTTAGGAGATTCGCGGAAGCGATCCGATGTCCGCCAGCGAGGACGATAGCAGGTTGAACGCCGGACTCGATGTGACGGTCGCCACACTCCCCTCGACTCGCGCGCGCTGCCGCCCTACCTTTGGGCCGGTCGCTCCCGTCCCCGAGGATTCTTCCGGTGCATTCCTACCGCGTCTCCGTCGCCAAGGACTACCTCGCCTTCTCCTCGGCGCACTTCATCACCTTCCGCGGGCACAAGTGCGAGTCGCTCCACGGGCACAACTACCGCCTCGCCGTCGTGGTCGAGGGCGCGGTGGACGCCGAGTGCCTCTTCGTGCTGGACTTCGCGGTGCTCAAGCAGGTGATCAAACCGATGGTCGAGGCGGTGGACCACAAGGTGCTTCTCCCCACCCAGAACGAGAAGCTGGCGCTCCGGGAGGAGGGCGACGCCCTCATCGTGGACTACCTGGGCAAGGGACGATTCGTCTTCCCCAGGTCCGACGTGGCGCTGGTGCCGGTCAAGAACACCACGGTTGAGATGCTGGCCGAGTATTTCGCGAACGAAATCCGGGGGGCGCTCCGCGCCGCGGGCCACGCGCACCTCCTCCGACTCGATGTGGAGGTGGAGGAAAGCCCCGGGCAGTCGGGTGGCTTCAGCGTCCGCTTTGCGGAAGGTGGGTGACCGATGCCCGAGCGCGAACGCACCTGGGACCCGAGCACGGTCGGTGACCGCCTCCCGGCGGGGTGGGAATTCCAGGAGAACACCATCGTCCGGTTCTACGAGACCGACGGCTGGCCGACCACGCTGATGGCCATCGCCGCGATCGGGTACATCTGCGAGGCGGCGGACCATCACCCCGACCTGACCGCGAGCTGGGGCCGCCTGAGCGTCCGCCTCTGGACCCACACCGCGGGCGGCGTGACCGACAAGGACCTCGAGCTGGCCCGCGAGATCGACCGCCTGGCGCTCTGGCGGCCCGCCGAAGGATCCGCCCTGCGCGGGACACCGCGGAAGTTCGTCCGCGGCGGCTGAGGGGACGCTGCCGCTCGTCCACGAACTCACGAACCCACCCGCGCCAGCCGACGCCTGCGCGCGGTTGCTCGACCTCCCCTATCCCCTCCTCCTCGACAGCACGACGTACGGCGGGCCGCTCGGCCGGTACTCCTTCCTGGCCGCCGACCCGATTCACGTCTGGACCACCCATCCGGATTCCGGCGGCGATGCCCTGGCGCTGGCCGCGGAGTACCTCGCGGCACACCGGGTGGAACTGGTCCCCGGCCTCCCGTCCTTCCAGGGCGGGGTGGCGGGCTTCCTCGGCTACGAGTTCGGCCGCCGGCTCGAACGGCTCCCCGCCCCCCGCGCCGACGACCTCCGCCTGCCCGACGCCTGGCTCGGCGCCTACGAGTGGGTGGTGGCGTGGGACCACGAGGCGGGCCGCGCCTGGCTGATTGCCCACGGGAGCGGCGAAGGCCGGGCGGCCGACCTCCTGCGGCGCCTGGCCGGGCCGCGCCCAGCGCCCACATCGCCACAGCGCCCAACTCCTCCCGAATTCACCTCGGGCTTCACGCGCGCCGCCTACGAGGCGGCGGTCGAGCGGGTCCGCCAGTACATCCTGGCCGGCGACATCTTCCAGGCCAACCTCTCCCAGCGCTTCGAGGCGCCGTGGCCCGGGGACCCCTTCGAGTTCTACCGCGCCCTCGCCGCCGCCAACCCCGCCCCCTTCTCCGCCTTCTTCCGCGGCGACGACTTTGCCGTGGCGAGCGCCTCGCCGGAGCGGTTCCTCAAGGTGGAGCCGGACGGTGCGGTGGAGACCCGCCCGATCAAGGGCACCAGGTCGCGCGGCGGCACGCCCGCCGAGGACGCCCGCCTCGCCGCCGAGCTGTTGGCCAGCGCCAAGGACCGCGCGGAAAACGTGATGATCGTGGACCTGCTCCGGAACGACCTGTCGAAGGCCTGCCGGCCCGGCACCGTTGAGGTCCCGGCGCTCTGCGTACTGGAGCGGCACCCCACCGTGCACCATCTCGTGTCGGTGGTGACCGGGCGGCTCGAGGCGGGCCGCACCGCTGCCGACCTCCTCCGGGGCGCCTTTCCCGGCGGGTCGATCACCGGCGCGCCCAAGCTGCGGGCCATGGAGATCCTGGCGGAGCTGGAACCGGTGGCGCGCGGGGTGTACTGCGGGGCCATCGGTTGGTTGGGCTACAGCGGGGCGATGGACACGAGCATTGCCATCCGGACCGTCACGCTCCAGGGCGGGCGGGCCTTCTTCCACGCGGGCGGGGGCATCGTGGCGGATTCGGTGCCCGCGCTCGAGTACCAGGAGACCCTCGACAAGGCCGCCGGCATCCGCCGCGCATTCGGGGAGGGGGCGGAATGATCCTCCTGCTCGACAACCACGACTCCTTCGTCTGGAACCTGGCGCGCTACGTCCGGGAACTCGGGGGCGAGGCGGTGGTGCGCCGCTCCGACGCGATTTCCCTCGACGAGATCGCCGCGCTGGCGCCGACCCACCTCATCGTGTCGCCCGGCCCCTGCACCCCCACCGAGGCGGGTGTGTCCGTTGACGCCATCCGGCGGTTCGGGCCCGACCTCCCGGTGCTCGGGGTGTGCCTGGGGCACCAGGCCATCGGCGCGGCGTATGGCGGGCGGGTCGTCCGCGCCGGGCGGCCGATGCACGGCAAGACCTCCGAGATCCGGCACGACGGCACCGGGCTCTTTGCCGGGCTGGCGAACCCCTTCCACGCCACCCGCTACCACTCCCTCGTCGTCGAGCGCCGGTCGCTCCCGGCGGACCTGCGGGAAACCGCCACCTCGGAGGACGGGGAGATCATGGCGCTCCGCCACCGCCGGCACCCGGTGGTGGGCACGCAGTTCCACCCCGAGTCGGTGCTCACCGAGGGGGGTCACGCCATCGTGGCGCGCTTCCTGGCGGGAGGGTGGTAGCGAGGGCCCCGGAACTCAGTCGCCGAAGCTGATGCCGAGGTCGCGGGCGGTCTGGAGGGTGTCGGAGTCGAGGGGGACGAGCTTGGTGCGGCCGATGACGTCGGCCAGCGGCACGGTGGAGATCGTCGGCGGGGTGAGCGCCACCATAGTGCCGAAGTTCCCCTCCGCGATGGCGCGGACGGCGGCGGTGCCGAAGCGGAGCGCGATCAACCGGTCCTGCGTGGTGGGCCCGCCGCCGCGCTGCAGGTGGCCGAGCACCAGGCTCCGGGTCTCCTTGCCGGTCCGCTCCCCGATGGCCGCGGCCACGCGATTCCCGATCCCGCCGAGGCGGTCCACGGTGCCGGCCGCGCGGCGCTCGAGGAGGAGCGTCTCCCCACCCTTCGGCTTGGCCCCTTCCGCCACCACCACGATCGCATAGTGCCGCCCGCTGGCCTCGCGCTGGCGGATGGCGTCGCAGACGCGCTCGATGTCGAAGGGGATCTCGGGAATCAGCACGATGTCCGCCGAGGCGGAGACCGCGCTGTGCAGGGCAATCCACCCGGCGTCCCGCCCCATCAGCTCCACCACCATCACGCGGTCGTGGCTCTCGGCCGTGGTGTGCAGCTTGTCGATGGCCTCGGTGGCGGTGGTGACGGCGCTGTCGAACCCGAAGGTGACCAGCGTGCCGGCCACGTCGTTGTCGATGGTCTTGGGGACGCCGACGACCGGCAGCCCCTGGCGCCACAGGTCATGCGCGATCTTGAGGCTGCCATCGCCGCCGATGGAGACCAGGGCGTCAAAGCCGCTGGCGCGGAAGGCGGCGACGAGGTCCGCGGAACGGTCGGTCTCGACGAGGGCGCCGTCGGGGCCCGGGGTGGGCCAGCGGAAGGGATTGCCCCGGTTGGTGGTGCCGAGGATGGTGCCGCCCAGGTGGGTGATGCCGCGGACGGCGGCCGGCGTGAGGGTGGTGATGCCGTCATTGCCGAGGAGGCCGCCGAACCCGCGACGGATGCCGTAGCACTGCCAGCCGCGGTGGTGGGCGGCGAGCACCACGGCGCGGATCACCGCATTGAGGCCGGGGGCGTCGCCGCCACCGGTGGAGATCGCGACCCGCACGCCGGCTAGCCCGACGCCTCGCGCGCCAGCCGGACCACCTCGCCGGTCTGGGCGTGCCGCCCCAGCGCCTTCTTCGAGAAGAGGAGCCGCCCGTCCATCGTCACCTCAAAGGCCCCGCCGGAAGACTCGATGAGCCGGACCTCGGCCCCGGGAAACGCGCCCTGCAGCTCGGCCGCCAGACCGGCGGCCCGTGGTTGGTAGTTTCAAACCACGCAGAACTGGATCGTGAACTTGATCATCGTCGCCTCCTGGGTGGCGGGACGCCGGCGGAGACCGCTCCGTCAATCGTAGCGCAGCCGCCGACCCATTCCAAGCGGCCGCCGCTTGCCCCCCCTCCCCGCAGCCCGTATCTATATCGCCAGATGCCCTCCCGCCAACGCCGACTCTCCACCCTCCTGGCGCTCCTCGCGCTCCTGCCGGCGGCCGTGCCCTCGGCCGAGGCGCAGCGCCGCGAGTACCGGTTCGAGCTCGGGGCAGGCGCCGCGCTCACTTCCTTTGCCAGCGTCACCGACCTCGATGCCGGCTTCGGCGGCGCCGCCTGGCTCGGGTACTGGTTCCCCATCAATCTCGGCCTCGAGGTGGACGCCAGCACCTCCTCGGCCACCACCGCCGCCGGCTCCACGACGGATGTCCTGTCGGTGACCGGCGCGGTGCTCTACAACTTCCGCTCGGGTGAGTCGAGCTCCTTCTTCCTCAAGGCCGGTCTCGGCACCGCCCGCTACGGAGACAGCTGCCCGGCGGTGTCGGTCCCCGGCGGGGGGCCGTGCGGGTCGGCCTCGACCGTCGTGGTGGGCGGAGGGTTCCGCGCCGCGCTCTCCACCGCGGTCCAGCTCCGCGGGGCAATCGACTACCAGCGCAACAGCGACGCGACCGCCTTCGGCAACATCCTCACCACCCTCGGCCTCTCCTTCCTGCCGGGGAGCCGCCCCCTGCTCGACGCCGACTCGGACCGGGTGTTCGACCGGAAGGACAAGTGCCCGAACACCCCGGTGGGCGCGATCGTCAACAAGCAGGGGTGCCCCTCCGACACCGATGCTGATGGAGTGCCCGACGGGATCGATCGCTGCCCCGGCACGCCACAGGGCGCGACGGTGGACGCGGTCGGTTGCCCGAGCGACGGCGACAAGGACGGCGTGGTGGATGGCGTGGACCAGTGCGAGGGGACCGCGGCAGGAGCCCAGGTGGATGCCACCGGTTGCCCGACGGATTCCGACAGGGACGGCGTGGCCGACGGGCTCGACCGCTGCCCCGAGACACCGGCCGGCGCCACGGTGGACGCCCTCGGCTGCCCGAGCGACGGGGACAACGACAAGGTGCCCGATGGCGTGGACCAGTGTCCCTCCTCGCCGCCCGGGTCGCCGGTGGATCCGGTGGGCTGCCCGGAGGCGCTCGGGGCGGCGGCGCGCGGCATGGGGCCCTGGACCCTGCCCGGCACGGCGTTTGCCCCCTTGAGCAGTACCATCGGCGCCGCCGGCGTTCCGGTACTCGACTCGCTCGTGGCACTCCTCCGGACGTACCCCGGCACCTACCTGGACATCGTCGGTCACGCCGACGAAGGCCAGACCCCTGCCGCCAACCTGCAGCTGGCGGCCGACCGCGCCGATGCCGTCAGGAACTACCTGCTGCGCAGCGGGGTGCGCCCCGAGCAGCTGCAGGCAAGTGGGGACGGCGTGCAAGGCGTGGCACCTTCACCCTCCGCCGGCGCCCTCCCCGAAAACCGCCGCGTGGACATCCGCGTCATCGCTCCTCCGGCTCCCTGACCCCCTGCACGACCCGTTGCGTCCTGCAAGGCCCCTCCGGGCCGGAGCGTTGCCGTGCCTCGATCTGCCGCATTCGCCGCGCTGGTCCTCCTGGCCGCCGGCGCCGCACCCGCCGCCGCCCAGGGCCGCTGGCACCGTGAGCTCCCCGAGGGCAACGGCATCGATTTCCTGGCCCCGCTGCCGCCGATTCCCGACCACCTGCACTCGCCGTGGCCGAGCCCGCCGCTCGTGCGCCAGCCGGACGAGGTGCGCGCACTCTACGTCAACGCGTGGGCGTTCGGCGGGAGCCGCTTCCGCGAGCTCCTCCGCCTGGCCGACGAGACCGAGGTCAACGCCCTGGTGGTGGACCTCAAGGACGACACCGGCTACCTGACCTATCCGTCGCGCGTGCCGACGGCGCTCGCCATCGGCGCCACCACCCAGCTCCGCGCCCGCGACACCGAGGCGCGCGTCCGCGAGATGCTGGCGCACGGCATCTATCCGATCGCCCGGATCGTCGTGGCCAAGGACCCGCTCCTCGCCGAGCGGAAGCCGGCGTGGGCCATCCGGACCGCCGACGGCGGGCTCTGGCGCGACCGCCGCGGCACCGCGTGGGTGGACGCCTTCAACGACTCGGTGTGGGTGTACGCCGCGCAGCTGGCGGCGGAGGCGGTCCGGATGGGGTTTGCGGAGGTGCAGTTCGACTACGTGCGGTTCCCCGACGAGCCCCGCGCCCGGATGGCCACCGCCGTCTTCCCCGCGCGCCGCCCGGGGGAGTCCACGCGGCAGGGCGTCCAGCGCAACCTCCGCCTGCTCCGCTCGCGCATGCAGACGCTCGAGGTGCCGATGACGCTCGACGTCTTCGGGATGACGACGGTGATGACGCACGACATGGGGATCGGTCAGGTATGGGAGGACCTCGTGACCACCTCGGACGTGGTGCTCCCGATGGTGTACCCGAGCCACTACGCCCGCGGGATGTATGGCACGCCGGTGCCCAACGCGGAGCCGTACCTCGTGGTGCGCCGCGCGCTGGAGGACGGACTCCGCCGGAGCGCCCTGCTGCAGGAGCCGGCGAGCATCCGCCCCTACCTCCAGGCGTTCACGCTCGGCGCGCCGCGGTACTCCGGCGAGCACGTGCGCGCCCAGATCCGCGCGGCCGCGGACCTGGGCATCCAGAGCTGGGTGTTGTGGAACCCGCGGAGTGACTACCGGGAGGCGGGGCTCGCGCCCGCCAGGCTGGCCCTGGGCTCCCAGCCGGTGATGTAGCCGGCGAGGGCGCTCGCCGCCGTGGTGTAGGGGCTGGCAAGGTAGAGCTGCCCGGGGCCGGACCGGCCGGGGAAGTTGCGGTTGATGGCGCTCACGGTGACGGTCTTCCGATCATAGCTCACGCCGGGCCCCGCGTTGATGCAGGCACCGCAGGAGGGCTCGATGATCTCCGCCCCCACCGCGCGGAAGACGTCGAGGTAGCCCCGCGCCTCCGCATACCGCTTCACGTCCTGGCTGCCGAACTGGATGTAGAACCGCACGCCGGGCGCCACCCGCTCCCCCGCCTCCGCCGCCTCCCGCAGCACCGCAGCGTACATGTCCATGTCCTCCTTCTTTCCCGCCGTGCAGCTCCCGGCGTACGCGATGTCCACCGCCACCCGCTCGCCCAGCTCGCGGATGAACTGGCCGTTGCCGGGGTCGCCCGGGAGGGCCACCATCGGCTCGAGCGTCGTGGCGTCGATGTCGATGACCTCCTCGTACTCCGCGTCGGGGTCAGAGCGGAGCCCGGCGGTCATCCGCTCGACCTCGGGGCGCGCCATCCCCCGTTCCCGCACCAGGTAGTCCACCGTGACGGCGTCGGGCGCCACGATGCCGGTGAAGGCCCCCACCTCGGCCGCCATGTTGGTCATTGTGGCCCGCTCGTCGATGGACAGCGCCTCCACCGCGGGGCCGGCGTACTCGACGATCTTCCCGATGGCGTGGCCGTTCTTGACGTAGGGGTGCCGCAGGATCTGCAGCATGAAGTCCTTGGCCGTGACGTTGGCCGGCTTCCGGCCGCGGACCCGGACCAGCACCGACGGCGGCACCTTGAGCCGCACGTCCTTGGTGAGCCAGGAATTGAAGATGGCGGTGGTGCCCACCCCGAACGCCACGCACCCCACCGCGCCGCTGTGCGGGGTGTGGCTGTCGCTGCCGATGATCACCTGGCCGGGGAGGGCGTGCCGCTCCAGCATCTTCGAGTGGCAGATGGCCTCCGACCCCTGGACGATGCTGTTCCGCGCCGTCCGCGGCAGCTCGCCGTAGAGGGTGATCCCCTGTTCGGCGGCGAATTCCTCCTGCTTCCGCTTGAGCTCCAGCGCCACGTCGAGCAGCCCCTCCGCCTTGCGGGCGTCGGTCATGGCCAGCTCGAGGAAGGTCAGGTGGTCGCGGAAGAAGAAGATGGACCCCGGGTCCACCACCTTCTCGCCGGCGCCCACCATGTCCCGCCAGAAGATGGCGGCCATCGGCGTCACGTACTCGTGGCTGAAGCGGATGTCGGTGCGGACGAAGCCCTCGTCGCCCGGCTGGACGTACGGCACGCCGACCCGGTCACCGGAGAGGTCCGTCACCCAGCGCCGGGCGATGACCTTCTCCGCCAAGGTCATCGGCCGCCTGGCGGTGGTCACGGCCGGCACCTGCACCTTGCCCTGCAGCCGCGCCACGTTGTACTGGAAGAGCCCGCCGTGCTCGATGATGCCCTTGGTGATCCCGCCCTCGCCGGCGGTGAAGACGGCGAGGGGAATCGCCTCCCCCCGGCGCACCCGGTCGAGGATCGAGAAGTCGGTGGTGGTGAAGATGCCGAGGTTCTGGCAGTTCTCCCGGTAGATGCGCTCGATGTTCTCGGCCACGACGAGCCGGATGCCCGCCATCTGCTCGGCGTAGGGCGACTGCTCACGGCTGGA
>CAZNLY010000030.1:0-26744 GCA_964574295.1 uncultured Gemmatimonadaceae bacterium | reverse complement strand
GGGGGTGCTCCTCCGGACAAGCGCACAGTCCTTCGGAGCACACCCCCTTCGCCGGTCCCGTGCTGGGTTCCGGCGGCCGTCGCTTCCACGGTCCCGGCTCGGGGGGTGCTCCTCCGGACAAGCGCACAGTCCTTCGGAGCACACCCCCATCGCCGGTCCCGTCCGGCGATCCCCTCCTTCCCCCTTTCTCCTTCCGCCCCTCTTTTCTCCAAGTCCCTTTCTCTTTTCTCCTGCTCTTCCCCCCTCCAAGTCCCAAGTCCCCAAGTCCCTAGTCCCGTCTCATATCCTCGCATTGTAAGTGTCGAGACTCTCATACTGCGGCGGCCACTTCATCCGGTGCCCCAGTGCGTACGCCGCGTGGCGGGTCCAGTACGGGTCCCAGAGGTGCGCGCGCGCCATCAGCACCAGGTCCGCGCGCCCCGCCGCCAGGATGGCGTTCACGTCCTCGTGGCTCTGGATGTTGCCCACCGCCATCGTCACCAGCCCCGCCTCGTGGCGGATCCGGTCGGCAAACGGCGTCTGGAACGCCCTTCCGTACACCGGCCGCTGGTCGGGCACCGTCTGCCCCGCCGACACGTCGATGGCGTCCACCCCCGCCCGGCCCAGCATCCGCGCCACCTCCACCGACTCGTCCGATGACAGCCCCCCCGGATGCCAGTCGGTGGCCGACACCCGCACCGTCAGCGGCCGCTCCGCCGGCCACGCCCCCCGCACCGCGCCGACCACCTCGAGCGGGAACCGCATCCGGTTGGCCAGCGCCCCGCCGTACGCGTCGGTCCGCTTGTTGGTGAGCGGGCTGATGAAGCTGGCCAAGAGGTAGCCGTGGGCCAGGTGCACCTCGAGCAGGTCGAACCCCGCCTCGACGGCCCGCTCGGTGGCCCGCACGAACTCGTCCCGCACCAGCTCCATGTCGGCCCGCGTCATCTCCCGCGGCACCTGGTTCTCCGGCTTCCACGGAATGGCGCTCGCCGAGATGATGGGCCACGCTCCCTCAGGCAGCGGCTGGTTGTCGCCCTCCCACATGAGGCGCGTCGCGGCCTTCCGCCCCGCGTGCCCGAGCTGCATCCCGATCCGCGTGTCGGGGGCGTGCTCCCGAACGAAGCGCACGATCCGCCGCCACGCCGCCACCTGCTGGTCGGTGTAGATGCCGGTGCACCCCGGGCTGATGCGCCCGTCGGGGCTGATGTCGGTCATCTCCGTCATCACCAGCCCCGCGCCCCCCACCGCCCTGCTGGCCAGGTGCTGCAGGTGCCAGTCGTTGGGGACGCCGTCCACCGCGCTGTACTGGCACATGGGCGACACGACGATCCGGTTGGTGAGCGTGAGCTCCCGGAGCCGGAACGGCGTGAGGAAGGGCGGGGGACTCCGCCGGCCCGCCGGGGTCGTGACCCCCGCCCGCTCCGCGAACCACCGCTCCACCCGCTCCACGAAGGCCGGGTCCCGCGTCCGGAGGTTCTCGTGCGTGATGCGCAGGCTCCGCGTGAGGAGGCTGTACGCGAACTGCAGCGGCTCGAGGTCGTCGTAGCGCTCGGTGGCCTCGAACCATTCGAGGCTGGCCTGCGCCGCGCGCTGCACGCTCTCCACCCCCGGCCGCCGCTCCGTCTCGTAGGTGCGGAGCGCCGCCGCCACGTCGGTGGCCCCCGGAAGCACCCTCGCCAGCGCAATGGCGTCCTCCATGGCCAGCTTGGTGCCGCTCCCCACGGAGAAGTGCGCCGTGTGCGCCGCGTCGCCCAGGAGCACCAGCCGCCCGTCGCTCCACCGGCTGCACCGGATGGTGGGGAACTGCCGCCAGATGGAGCGGTTGGCGATGAGCCGGTGCCCCTCGAGCTCCTCCCGGAAGAGCGCCTCGCAGTAGGCGATCGTGGCCCCCTCGTCCTTCCCCTCGAGCCCCGCCGCCCGCCACGCCGCGTCGGTGGTCTCCACGATGAAGGTGGACTGCCCCTCCGCGTACTGGTAGGCGTGCACCCGCCAGAGGCCGTGCGCGTTGCGGCGGAAGGAGAAGAAGAAGCTGGGGAAGGGGCGGTCGGTGCCGAGCCAGACGAAGCGGTTGGGGCGGAGGTCCACCGTGGCGCCGAAGGCCTCCTTCCGCGCCTCGCGCACCGCGCTGTTGACGCCGTCGGCCGCCACCACGAGGTCATGCGTGCGGAGCAATTCCTCCACCGGCGGCGCCTCGGTGAGGGCGCGGAGGTCGGCGCCCAGCGCCAGCGCCCGGTCGCGGAGGATCTCGAGCAGCGTGCGCCGCGAGATGCCGCAGAAGCCGTGGCCCCCCGAGGTGATCTTCTCCCCGCCGATGTGGACGTCGATGTCGCCCCAGCGATGCATCGTGCGCGCCATCGCCTCGTGCGTCGGCCCGTCCGCCTCGGCCAGGATCCCCTCGGTGGCGTCCGACAGCACCACGCCGAAGCCGAAGGTGTCCTCGATCCGGTTCCGCTCCCACACCGTGATGCGCGAGGCCGGGTCCGCCTGCCGGAGCAGGATGGCCAGGTAGAGCCCGCCCGGCCCGCCGCCGATGATCGCGACCTTCATGCGCCGAGGAGGTCCTTCGCGATGAGAAGGCGCTGGATCTCGGTGGTCCCCTCGTAGATCCGGAGCGAGCGCACCGCCCGGTAGAGGTGGTCCACGACGCTCGAGGCCAGCACCCCGCGCCCGCCCTGGAGCTGCACCGCGCCGTCCACGATCCGCTGGGCCGCCTCGGTGGCGTAGCTCTTGGCCATGGCACTCTCGAGGGTGACGCGCTCCGCGCCCCCGTCCTTGGCCCACACCGCCCGGTACACCAGGAGCCGCGCCGCGTGGAGCTCGGTGGCCATGGCCGCCAGCCGGTCCTGCGTGAGCTGCTGCTCCGCCAGCGGCTTGCCGAACTGCACCCGCGCCTTGACGTGCGCCACCGCCTCGTCGAGGGCGCGCGCCGCCATCCCGCACGCGGCGGCGCCCACCGTGGCCCGGAGCCGGTCGAGCGTCGCGAGGCCCAGGCCGAGTCCCTTGCCGGGCTCGCCGAGCAGGTGATCGGCGGGAATCCGGCAGCGGTCGAAGGCGAGCTCGCCGAGCGGGTGCGGCGCGCTCAGCACCTGCGCCCCTGCAAAGCGCAGCCCCGGCGCATCGGCCGGCACCACAAAGGCGCTGATCCCCTTGGCCCCCTTGCCGGGGTCGGTGACGGCAAAGACGGTGTAGAGGTCGGCGATCCCGGCGTTCGAGATGAACGCCTTCCGCCCCTCGAGCACCCAGCCGTCGCCGTCTCGCGTGGCTCGGGTGGCCATCGCGCCGACGTCGGAGCCGGCGTCGGGCTCGGTCATCGCGAAGCCGCACATCACCTCGCCGCGGTCAATGGCCGGCAGCCAGCGCGCCCGCTGGGCCTCCGTTCCTCCCAGCCGGATCGGCACCGAGCCCAGCGCCTGCAGCGCATAGACCGCGTCGGCCAGCGGGCTCCGGTACGCAAGCCCCTCGCGGATGAGCGCCACCGCGCGGAGGTCGAGCTCCGCCACCGCCTTTCCGAGCCCCGCCTTGGCCAGCCTCGGCACCAGCGCCCGCGCCGCCGCGCGCGCCTCGGCGTCGCCCTCGGGATCGTGCGCCGCCAACGCCTCGCGGCCGAAGGCGTCCACCGCCTTTGCCACTTCCAGGTGCCGCGGGTCGAGGAAGGCCGCCACCGGCCCGGTGTCCGGCCTCATGGGAACCTCGGCTCCCGCTTCTCGGTGAATGCCCGGTACCCCTCCTGGTAGTCCGCGCCCAGCATCAGCTGCGCCTGTGCCTCCGCCTCGTGCGCCAGCCCCTCCTCGAGCCCGAGCCCCGCCTCGAGGTTGAGGGCGTGCTTGGTGGCGGCCAGCGCCTCCTTCGGGCCCTTCGCGAGCTTTTCGGCCAGCGCGGTCGCCGCCACGAGGACGTCGCCCTCGACCACCTGGTGGTAGAGGCCGATCTCCCGCGCGCGCGCCGGCGAGATGAACTCCCCCGTCATGAGGAGCTCGGTGGCCTGGCTCACCCCCACCAGCCGGGGCAGCAGCCATCCGGAGCCCATGTCGGCCCCCGAGAGCCCCACCCGCACGAAGAGGAAGGCGATCTTGGCCCGCTCGTTGCCCACCCGGAAATCCGACGCGCACGCCAGGACCGCCCCCGCCCCCGCCACCGTCCCGTTGAGGGCCGCCACCACCGGGCGCGGGCACCGCCGGATGGCCAGGATGAGGTCGCAGGTGAGCCGGGTGAACGCGCGCAGCTTGTCGATCTTCATCGTGAGCAGCGGGCCGATGATGTCCTCGACGTCGCCGCCGGAGCAGAAGGCGCGCCCCGCGCCGGTGAGCACCACGGCGCGCACCCCGGGCTCCTCGCCCAGGCGGCGGAAGGTGTCGGTCAGCTCGCGGTACACCTCGAAGGTGAGCGCGTTGAGCCGGTCGGGGCGGTTGAGCGTGATGGTGGCGACGCCGGTCGGGGCGTCGAGCGCGTAGAGGAAGGACTTCGGGTTGAGCGTCATCCGGCCCGCCCTCCCTTCGGCGGCACCACGGCCGTGGCCTCCGCCTCGAGCATCGCATGCTCGTCCATCAGCGCCGAGACCTCCACCAGCGCCATGGCGGGGTAGTGGGTGCCCATCAGCTCCTTCCAGATGCCGGCCAGCTCCTTCCGCGCGGCGCGGTAGGCATTGATGTCCGTCACATACACCGTCATCCGCCCGATGTCGGCGGGCGCGGCCCCCGCCGCCCGCACCACCGCGAGGATGTTCACCAGCACCTGCCGGAACTGCGGCGCGAAGCCGACGTTCGGCACCTTGCCGCTCGCGTCGCGAGCCGTCTGCCCCGCCACGAAGAGCACCCGGCCGCCCGCCGGCGCCAGCAGGCCGTCGTTCCACCCGCTCGGCTGACCGTTGGGGTTGATCACGTCCCAGCTCATGCCGTTGCCGCTCCCCCGTCAATCACGACGGCCTGCCCGTTGAGGGTCCCCTGCGTGTCGAGCACGAAGGTCAGCACCGCGTCCGCCACCTCCTCCGGGCTCACCATCCGCCCCGAAGGCATCGTGGCCACGAGGGCCGCCCGCGCCTCCGCCTCCGTCTTGCCCGTCTTCCGCACGATGTTGGCGATCGTCGCGTCGGTCATCGGCGTGTCCACGTAGCCGGGGCAGACGGCGTTGACGGTGACGCCGGTCCCCGCCAGCTCCGCTGCCGCCGCCCGCGTGAGCCCCACCAGCGCGTGCTTGCTCGCCACGTACGCGCTGATGTAGCGCGCCCCCTCGAGCCCCGCCACGCTGGCCACGTTCACGACGCGGCCCCACCCGCGCTCCACCATTCCCGGCAGCAGCGCCTGGGTGCAGAGGAACGCGCCGGTGGCGTTGACGCGGAGCGCCCGCTCCCACATCTCGAGCGAGGTGCGGCCGATCGGCGCCGACTCCGCGACGCCGGCGTTGTTGACCAGGATGTCCACCGCGCCGAGCCGCTCCCGCGCCGCCTGCGCCAGCCGGGCGATCGCCGCCGGATCGCCCACGTCGCACTCGGCGGCCAGGACCCGGTGCCCGCGTGCCGCCGCCTCCTGCGCCACCCGCTCCACCTTGGCCAGGGTGCGGCCGGCGGCCAGCACCGCCACCCCCTCGGCGGCCAGCGCCTTCACCACCGCGGCGCCGATTCCCTGGCCGCCGCCCGTCACCACCGCCGTCTTGCCTTCAAGCCGCATCGGGCTACTCTCCCTCGTCGGCGGTGAGCGCCAGCGCCGCGTCCTCGAGGATGCCGCCCAGCGCCTCGACGAGGGTGCGGCCTTCCTCGGGCGTCGCGTCGGCGGGCCAGCCGAAGTAGGCCCGCGGCCCTCCCGCCTCCGCAAAGGTGCGCCGGCCGGCGCGGATCGCCTCGGCGATGGACCTCGGGTTGGGCGGGAGCTCGGCGCGCACCGCGCGCACCAGCTCCGGGCGCTCCGCCAGCACGATCGCCGTCTCGAAGCGCCCCGCGTGGCAGGCGCCGGTCCGGAACTCCTCACCCAGGCGGAGCGCCCACGGCTTGCGCGTGAGGTCGGGAAACGCCACCCTCATGCCGGTGGCGCCGATCCGCCGGACCGCCTCGTGCACCGCGCCGAGGTGCGCCGGGTCGAGGTGGGCGCTGATGAGCACCAGCCGGCCGAAGCCATGGCCCGCCAGCGCGGCGGCGGTGTCCACCAGCGTGGCGGTGAGGGTCGCGGGCTCGATGCCCACCGACCCCGCGAACGCCGCCGCGAACGGCACCGGCGTGAGCGCCACCGTCGGCGCCACCGCCACCGGAATCCCCCGGGCCGCGAGCCGCGCGGCGCCCGAGCGCGCCATCGCCTCGACGATGATGACGTCGGTCGAGAGCGGCAGGTGCGGGCCGTGCGCCTCCGTGGCGCCCAAGGGGAGCACCACCACCGCGCGCGCGCGGTCGAGCGCGGCCACCTCCTCGTAGGTTGCGGTCGCGAGCCAGCACACCGTCATGCGACGTCCTGTTCCCGTGGGAGCCTGCCCGTGACCTTCGAGCCGCCCGAGCGCTTCAATATCGCCGATTTCCTGCTCGATGCCCGCGTGCGCGAGGGACGGGGCGCGCGGGTGGCGCTGGTGGCCGGCGGCCGGACCTGGAGCTATCGCGACGTGCAGGAGCTGGCCAGCCGCTATGGCCACCTCCTCCGCGAGGCCGGGGTGATGCCCGAACAGCGGGTCATCATCGCCCTGCCGGACGGGCCGGAGTTCGTGGCGGCGCTCTTCGGCATCCTGAAGATCGGCGCCGTGGTGGTGATGGTCAACCCGGACCTCAAGCCCGACGCCATTGCCTACTTCTACCAGTACACCCGCGCCCGCGTGGCCGTTGTGAGCGCCGAGGCCCAGCCCGCCTTCGAGGCCGCCCGCGCCGAGGCGCCGCTGCTGGGCGAGCTGGTGGTGGGGGGGCGCGAGGCCACCGAGCGGCGGCTCGCCGCCCAGCCGCCGGAGCTCGAGGCCTTTCCGAGCCACCGCGACGACGCCTGCATCTGGCTCTTCAGCGGCGGCACCACCGGCCACCCCAAGGCGGTGCTCCAGAGCCACTGGAGCTTTGCCCACACCACCGCGTGCTACGGGCAGGGCGTCCTGGGGCTCACCGAGGACGACGTGACGTTGTCGGTGCCCAAGCTCTTCTTCGGCTACGCGATGGGGAGCAACCTCTTCTTCCCCTTCTCGGTCGGCGCCCGCGCGGTGCTCTATCCCGACAAGCCGACCCCCGAGCTCCTCTTCGACCTCATCCGCACCCATAGGGCGACCGTGCTGGTGAATGTTCCCACGATGGTGAACCACATGGTGAGCCACCCCGCGGCGGCGTCGGCGGACCTTTCCTCGCTCCGGCTTGTCACGAGCGCCGGTGAGGCGCTCCCCGCCGAGCTCTACCACCGCTGGAAGGCCGCGTTCGGCGCGGAGCTCCTCGACGGGCTCGGCACCGCCGAGATGTGGCACATCTTCCTCTCGGCGCGGCCGGGGGCGGTCAAGCCGGGCACCCTCGGCACCGTGGTGCCGGGGTTCGAGGTGCGGGTGACGGACGACGACGGGCGGGAACTTCCCGACGGCGAGGTCGGCTGGCTCCGGGTCAAGGGCCACGCGCGCGCCATCGCCTACTGGCAGCAGATGGACAAGACGATGCGCGCCTTCCAGGGGGAGTGGTACCTCTCGGGCGACATGGTGCGCCGCGACGCCGAGGGGTACTTCACCTACTGCGGCCGGGGCGACGACATGCTCAAGGTGGGGGGCCGCTGGCTGGCGCCGCAGGAGGTGGAGAATTGCCTGCTGCAGCACCCGGCGGTCACGGAGGCGGCAGTGGTCGGCGTGGTGGACGCGAACGGACTCACCAAGCCGCACGCGTTCGTCATCGCCCGGGCGCCGAGGCCCGGGCTCGACGAGGAACTCAAGGCCTTCGTCCGCGACCGGCTCGAGCCCTACAAGGCGCCGCGCGAGGTCACGCTGCTCGACGCGTTCCCGCGGACGCACCTGGGGAAGGTGGATCGGGGGAAGCTCAAGAGGACTTGAGGACTCGATGAACTGAGGACTTGGGACTTGAGGACTTGGGACTTGGAGGGGAGGAAGGAGAAAGGAGAAGAGGGGAAGGAGGGGCGGAAAGAGAAAGGAGAAAGGGCACTCCCAGGTACTAAGTCGAGCGTCCCGATGTGCGTAACCTGCCGACCCAGGGGCGGGCATATGCCCGCCCCGAGGCGACCACCCCGGTCTTGGCCGCCCGTCCCGATCCGCTCACCCCGATTCCCCAACCTCGAAATTGCGTCTTCCTTGGCTAGGGGTGGCCGTAAGGCCACCCCGTGTCCGGCCCCCGGGGATATATTGGAAGCGTTACCCGCCAGGGGCATCCACGCGCACCGGTGCGCGGCGGATTGAGACGTCACCCTTGGAACCTGATCCGGTTGATACCGGCGAAGGGAGCGCGGCGATGACCGTCACATCCTTTTCCGAAGCCTTCCCCCATTCCCGCAAGGCCGTCCTCGAGGGGAGCCCGGGCATCCGCGTCCCCGTGCGCGAAATCCACCTCTCCAACGGCGACCCGCCGGTCCGGGTGTACGACACCACCGGCCCGCAGGGCACCGACGTGCGCCAGGGGCTCCCGGCCCCGCGCCTGCCATGGATCCTCGAGCGCGACGTCGAACGCGTGGCGGCAGGCGCCTCGCCGGGCGCCGACGGCCTGATTCCCGCCACGCTGGAGCGCCCGGTATACCGCGGGCGCGGGCCCGTCACCCAGCTCCACTGCGCCCGCCGCGGCGAGGTGACCCCCGAGATGGAGTTCGTGGCGCTCCGCGAGGGGATGAGCCCGGAGTTCGTGCGGAGCGAGGTGGCCCGCGGGCGCGCCATCATCCCCGCCAACATCAACCACCCCGAGCTCGAGCCGATGGCCATCGGCCGCGCCTTCGCGGTCAAGATCAACGCCAACATCGGCAACTCGGCGGTCAAGTCGGTCATCGAGGACGAGGTCGAGAAGCTCCGCTGGGCCACCCTCTGGGGCGCCGACACCGTCATGGACCTCTCCACCGGGCGGAACATTCACGAGACCCGCCAGTGGATCCTGCGGAACAGCGCGGTGCCGATCGGCACCGTGCCGATCTACCAGGCGCTGGAGAAGGTGGGCGGGGTGGCGGAGGACCTGACCTGGGAGGTGTACCGCGACACCCTCATCGAGCAGGCGGAGCAGGGAGTGGACTACTTCACCGTCCACGCCGGCGTCCTGTTGCGCTTCGTGCCGCTGACGGCGCGGCGCACCACCGGCATCGTCTCCCGCGGCGGCGCGATCATGGCCAAGTGGTGCCTGGCGCACCACAAGGAAAACTTCCTCTACACCCGGTTCGCCGAGATCTGCGAGATCCTGGCGGCGTATGATGTCTCCTTCTCCTTGGGCGACGGGCTCCGGCCCGGCTCCATTGCCGATGCCAACGACGAGGCGCAGTTCGCCGAGCTGGAGGTGCAGGGGGAGCTGAACAAGGTGGCGTGGGCGCACGACGTGCAGGTCATGAATGAGGGGCCGGGCCACGTCCCGATGCACCTCATCAAGGAGAACATGGACAGGCAGCTCGCCTGGTGCGGCGAGGCGCCCTTCTACACCCTGGGCCCCCTCACCACCGACATCGCGCCGGGCTACGACCACATCACCAGCGCCATCGGCGCCGCGATGATCGGCTGGTACGGCACAGCCATGCTCTGCTACGTGACGCCCAAGGAGCACCTGGGCCTGCCCAATCGCGACGACGTGAAGGCCGGCGTCATCGCCTACAAGATTGCCGCGCACGCCGCCGACCTGGCCAAGGGACACCCGAACGCCCGGGCCTGGGACGACGCGCTGAGCAAGGCCCGGTTCGAGTTCCGCTGGGAGGACCAGTTCAACCTGGCCCTCGATCCCGTCACGGCCCGCGCCTTCCACGACGAGACGCTGCCGGCCGAGGGGGCCAAGGTGGCCCACTTCTGCTCGATGTGCGGGCCCAGGTTCTGCTCGATGAAGATCACGCAGGACGTGCGGGAGTACGCCGCCGGGCTGGAGGAGAAGGCGCAGGAATTCCGCCGCCGGGGCGGCGAGATCTACGTGAAGGAGACGCAGGAGGCGTAGGGAAGGGGGACGGCGCCATGGAAGGACGGCAGTCTGCGCAGGCCCGGGCCGACCGGATCTCGGCGTTCCGCTCGGAGCTGGCCCAGCTCGAGACCGAACTGGGCCCGGTGCTCGACGACGCCCGGCGCGCGCAGGTGGCGGCGCACCACGACGCCCTCCTCGCGGACTTCGCGCGCACCTTCGACGTGGCCACCACCGAGTCGGGCCGCCAGCTCGCGCTCGGCCTCCGCTTCGCGTCGTTCCTGGGCGCGGTGGCGCTCTGCACCGCCGTCGTGCTCTTCGTGGAGCGGTTCTGGGGCGCGCTCGCCACCGCCACGCAGGTGGGGCTCCTCACCGGCGGCACCCTCACCGTGCTGGGCCTCACCGAGTTCGCCGCCCGCCGCGAGAAGACCCTCTACTTCGCGGGGCTCGCGGCGCTGGTGGCCTTCGCCGCCTTCGTCACCGCCCTCTCCCTCCTGGGCCAGATCTACAACCTGGTCCCGTCGCCCCATGCCTTCTTCTTCTGGGCGCTCTTTGCGGGTGCGCTGGCGTATGGCTACGGCTTCCGCCTCCTGCTCGCGGCCGCGGCGGTGACGGGTGCCATCTGGATGGCTGGCACCCTCGCCACGCTTGGGGGCAGGGCCTGGACCGACCTGTTCGATCACGGGGAGTTCCTGCTGCTGCCGGCCGCCGTGGCCGTCGGGCTCGGCCTCCTGCCGCACCGCGGACGCCGGGAGGGATTCGGCCCCATATATAGGACAGTGGGGCTCTGCATCTTCTTCTGGGTGGTCCTCTGGCGGGCCGCGATCGGCGAGCAGAGCCTCCTGCCGCTCACCGCGCGGCAGGTGGAGACGCTCTACCAGGTGGTGGGGTTCGTGGTGGCGGGGCTGGCCATCTGGGGCGGCATCCGGCGGCAATGGAACGACGTCACCTATACCGGCGTCACCGCCTTCACCATCCTGCTCTACGTGAAGGCCGCCGACTGGTGGTGGGACTGGATGCCGCGCTGGCTCTTCTTCCTGGTGCTGGGCGGCATCGCCATCGGCGTCATGCTCGTGCTCCGGCGGCTCAAGGAACGCCTGGGCGGGGAGGCCGCATGAACCGGGGACTCCTGACCGCCGTGGCGGCATGCGTGGCGGCGACCGGGCTCATCCTGACGAACGTGGGGCGGAACCGCGCCGGCAATCCCGACGCGGTGGTGCGGCTCACCGAACGGGAATTGCACTCGTACCTCCCTGGCAACGACCAGGTGGAGACGCTCCTCGAGCTCCGCATCCAGTGGCAGCTGGCCCCCGGCCCGGATGATTCGACGCCGTGGTTCGACCGGGCCCGGCTCGAGGCGCTGGGCGTTACGGGACTCCCCTCCGTGGGCGACACGACCCGGACGCGGAGTGCGCCTGTCACCACCCGCAACGGCTTCGTGGTGCTGGAACTGGCGGGGCCGGCGTGGGAGCGGTGGCAGGCCAGGGCGCAGGCCCGGCGCGACTCGATCCGGGCGGCCAACGCGCCGGATACGGCCGCCGCGCCAGTGGAGGGACACCAACACGGGCCGCCGGTTCGTGAGGCCGAAGGGGCACGTGCCAGCCGCCTGATGGCGGTGGACATTGGGCTCGATCCCGCGGCCCTCCGGGAGCGGTATCCCGACCGCAGCATGTACCTCATCCTGCCCGCCACCTGGCAGGCCGACATCACCCTGCCCCAGCGCGACTCGACGGGGCAGGTCACCCGCCCGACGACCGTCACCGGTCGGGTATCCGAGCTCCTCCCCGGCACCATCCACGTCCCGCGGCCCCTGCGCGACTCGCTCCTGGGCTTGGGCGCGGCGCTCAACGATTCGACCACCCACTTCGAGGTGACCTACAAGGTGGGGCGGCGGTGGGAGGGGTGGGTGGAATAGGCTCGTAGCCACATTCCATCTCGGTGGTACCCGTAGGAATGCCTTCACGGTCAGTTCATCGAATCCCGAATCGGCCCGCTGTAGCGTTGCTCCTCGATTGCGCAATCTGCACATCTGCCCTTGGAGCGGTGCTACGTCCCGATTCCCCTTTGTTGCCTTCGTAGCTGTCCTCACCCTCGCCTGCTCATCGGAGAACTCACTAGCACCCCCAATTGGCCCCGCTGAGGCTTTGGTTGTTCCGATGTGCCAACTCGGCTGCCTCGACGTCGACCCCAACCCCGAAGCACCCGGGGTTTTCCTTGGGAGCGGCGTGACTGACGAGGTCTGCTTCAGTGGCGGTCAAACCGACAACGATCAGGATGGGCTTTCGACCTTTTGTGAGAAAAATCTGGCTGTTGCATTCGCCCCGGAACTGTGGTACGCGGGCAATGACATGGTCGGCCGGGAGCCACATTGGGTGGCAGCCCCATCGCCTGAAGACCCATGGATGGTGCGAGTCGTTTACCTACTATCCTACTATATCGATCTGGGAACGACCGATCCGCTCTGCAACAACTCATTTGCCGACGGCCCCTGCTCGGGCCACTCCGGTGACTCTGAACTGATTGCCTTGGACTTGGAATACAATCCCGAAACGTCTCACTGGGTGCTCGCAACTGCATGGTATTCAGCTCACGATGAGCTGATCGCACACGCTCGGGGATGGAACGAATACCCGACACAGTTGACATATCCAAGCCACCCCGGAGCCTACCCGAGGGCGTGGGTGGCATTTGGAAAGCATGCGAATTACGCCTCGCAGGAGGAGTGTGATGCGGGAGGTGCCCTCGGCTTCGATCATTGCAGCTTAGCCAACACGGGTGCACGCGTGGCAGCTGGAAATCAATTGAACATCGGGAGTAGGAGCGTTCATACGAGCGCCCAGGATTGCATGCCCAGCTCGAATCCGATCTATTCAGGCAATGGCGTCGTCGAGTGCTATTGGACGTGGAAGCGTTTCTCGGGGTGGGCAGGGACGTACCCGGATGCAAGTGCCTACTCGTGGAAACTATATGGGCTCGGATTCTGAGCGGAGGTGGGTGTGTTCCTATCACTGAATGGAAGCGCCGTGCGGGTTGGCGTTCTCGTGGCCCTCGCCGTTGTCGGTACCAGTAGTGCCGCGGCCGGCCAGGCACGTATGCAAGGGCCAGTTTCATCCGTGCTGTTCGCGCACTCCACTTCCGCGAGCATGGCCGGAGTCAACCTGCGCTCCGTATCCGTTCGTGGTGACTCGATCACCCCCCCCACGTATCGGACCACGGGTGCCATCATCGGAGGCATCGTATTCGGCGGCCTTGCCCTAGCTCTCAGTTCCGTGGGAGATTCCGATTCAGGGGGGTCCACGAGCGTACCGCTCGCTACCATCGGCGGTGTTGCACTCGGCGCTCTGACTGGGGCTCTGATCGGCGGCTCGATCCCGAAGGGGCCGCCGAAGCAGCCACCGGATTCCATTGCATTAGAGGCCTAGCAATCCTCGTCTGAATCGGCGGTCAAGTCACTCTTCTACCGTATCACCCCTCCCCCCCTCTCCGTAAAGCCGGAGAGGGGGGTGGCTCCTTAGTAGCGTGGCCTGCAGCCGGGCAAAGTCGCGTCCCAGGTGGGGGCCATCCTGCATTCGGAGGACTTGCACCCCCTCGGCTTGAAGGAGCTGATCGCGGTCGCGGTCCCGGGCGCGTGACTCTTCACTCACGTGGGCTGCTCCGTCGATCTCGATGACGAGGAGCAGCTCCCGGCAGTAGAAGTCCACGATGAATCCGGCTACTGGTTCCTGGCGTCGGAACTTGAGGCCGAGAAAGCGCCGGTCGCGCAGGACCTCCCACGCCACCTGCTCTCCGGATGTCGGGTGCCTGCGCATGTCGCGAGCCAACGCTCGCAGCAGCGCACGTGGATTCCTTCGCATGGGACAAATCTCCGAGGCCGGGTTGCAACGTCGTCATCCAACCGATGCACCCCCTCTCCGTTTTACGGAGAGGGGGTAGGGGGTGAGGTGGACGAAATCCGGAGATGGGGGCAGGGGGGTGAGGTAAACGACCGGCGGTGAAAACGCAGGGTGGTGACGTGGACGAGGAACGGAGTAGGGGGACAGGGACAAGGTCGTGGGCAGGGACGCCGGACTTGAGGACTTGAGGACTTGGAAGGGAGAAACGAGAAAGGGCAGACCACCTCGAAATTGCGCTACCCCTCCCCCCGCTTGTACCGCTCGATCTCCCGCCGCTGCTTCTTGTCGGGCTTTCCCTTCTCCAGGAAGAGCGGCGGCGGGAGGCTCTTGAGCCGGAGCGCCATCAGCTCGCGGGCCGCCTTGCTCGCGGCGGTCTCCTCGTAGAGCGTCACGGCGACGCTCGCCGGGCCCCGGCGCTCGCTCAGCGCCCTGACCGACACATCCCATTCGTACGGCGGCTGGCGGAATTGCACGCGGTCGCCCACGCGCACCGCCTTGGCGCGCTTGGCGCCTTGGCCGTTCACGTCCACCTTCCCGCCGTCGATCGCCTCCGCCGCCAGCGCCCGCGTCTTGTAGAACCGCGCCGCCCAGAGCCACTTGTCGAGGCGGACGGAGTCGGGCGCGTCGTGGTGAGCCATTTGCCCTCCAGAACCGAAAACCCCATCTCCAAGATACCCCGACAGGCTCACCTTCCGACTCTCCTTCAACTCCGACCCTCCCTCGTCCCTTTGGGACTTGGGACTTGGGACTTGGGACTTGGGACTTAAGGACTTAGGGACTTGGAGGGGAGAAAGGAGAAAGGAGAAGAGAGAAAGGAGGGGCGGAAAGAGAAAGGAGAAAGGGCAACCCGGAACGGAACAATGGACTCGCCGGGCGAGATGCTCGACGCACCGATGTGCGTAACCTGCGGCCCCAGGGGTGGGCGTATGCCCACCCCGATTCCACCGCGACGAAATTGCGTTCCCCTGGCTAGGGGTGGCCGTGAGGCCACCCCGGGCCGTGCCGCCCACCCCGCGCATGGCCGCCCATCTCCATTTCGCGTCCCCCCTCTCCGCTTGCCGGAGAGGGGGACAGGGGGTGAGGTGAACGGCGGGTGGGGAGGGTCTGGCGGTGAGGTTGACATGCCCTATCTACAACTATATAGTTATATAGTCTCTGTTGACCCCCGTGCCGAGGCCGTCGCATGCGCCGTGTCCCGCTCCTGCTGTTCCTCGCCGCCCTGGCCGCCGGCCCCCTCCGGGCCCAGGCGCCGCTCACCCTGGCCGACGCCTTCCGGCGCGCCGATTCCGCGGCCTACGCCAACCGGATCGCCGTTGGGGATGCCCAGGCCCGCGCCGGCCAGGCCACCGGCGCCCTGCAGGGGATCCTCCCCTCCGTGCGCGCCGAGGCGGGCTGGGCCCAGACGGACAACCCCTTGGGCGCCTTCGGCTTCACCCTGCAGCAGCGGGGCGTCTCGCCGGCCTCGTTCAACCCGGCCAGCCTGAACTACCCCGACGCGGTGACCAACTGGAACGGCGGCTTCGTGGCCGAGGTGCCGCTCATCAACGTGGACGCCTGGTACGGCCGCGCGGCCGCCACCAGCGCCACCGCCGCCGCGGAGGCCGCCGCCGGCTGGGCCCGGCAGGCCACCCGCGTGGACGTGGTGCGCGCCTACTTCGGCTCGGTGCTGGCGCGCGAGCAGGTGCGCACCCTCGAGGCGGCGGTCGCCGCCGCCCAGGCCCACCAGAAGGCCGCCGAGTCCATGGTGAGCAACGGTCTCGCCACCAAGTCGGACGCGCTCCTCGCCGCCGTGCAGGTGGGCCAGCTCCAGGCCCAGCTCGTCGGCGCGCGCGGCCAGGCCACCATCGCGCGCGCGCGGCTGGCGCTCCTCCTGGGCCAGCCGGGCGACACCGCCTTCACCCTCCCCGACTCGCTCCCCGCCGCCGCCGCGATCCGCGCGCTGGCCGCCGTCGCCCCGTCCGATACCGCTGCCCGCCTCGACGTGGCCGCCGCGCGCCTCGGGCTCGAGGCCGCCGATCGCGACGCCCGGCGCACCAACGCGCAGTACCTGCCGCGGGTCAATGGCTTCGGCCGCTACGACTGGAACAGCGCCGACCAGCTCTTCGGAGGCCAGGGGAGCTACACCGTCGGCGTGATGGCGTCGTGGTCGCCCTTTGCGGGCGGCGCCCAGCTCGGCAGCCGCCAAGTGGCGGCGGGCCGCGCCGACGCGGCCCGCGCGATGGTCGAGGCCGCGGAGGCCGGCGCGGCGCTCGAGGTGACCGCCACGCACACCCAGCTGAACGTGGCGCTCGCCCAGCTCGGCATCGCCGAGGTGGCGGTGGAGCAGGGCGCGGAGGCGCACCGGATCGTGGCCCGGAAGTACACCGGCGGGCTCGCCACGGTGGCCGAGCTCCTGAGCGCCGCCGCCACCGAAACCCAGACCCGGCTCGGCCTCGCCGACGCCCGGTACCAGGCCATCGCGGCCGACGCGGCGTTCCGGCAGGCGGCCGGCGCCGACCTGATGGCCCTCACTGCGCTGGAGAACTGACATGCGGACCACCCTTCCCGTCGCCGGGCTCGCCTTCACGCTCGCCCTCGGCGCCTGCGGCGGCGAGACGCCCCCGACCCCTGAGACCGACGGCACCGCCACCGGCACCCCGGTGGCCGTCCTCGACACCGTCGTGACCGATGCGTTCGAGGCCTCGGGCACCGCCGAGCCCATCCGGCAGGCCACGCTCAGCACCAAGCTGATGGGGGCGGTGACGGCCGTGCTGGTGCAGGAGGGCGACCGGGTGACGGCGGGCCAGCCACTGGTGCGGCTCGACGCGCGCGACCTCGACGCCAAGCGGGCGCAGGTGGAGGCGGGCCTCGCCGAGGCCACGGCGGTGCACGCCGACGCGGTGACCCAGGCCGGCCGCATTCGCGCTCTGTATGAGGACAGCGCTGCCACCAAGGCCCAGCTCGACCAGGCGGAGACGGGGCTGGCCCGCGCCGAGGCGGCGGTGGCCAGCGCCCGCGCCATGGCGGCGGAACTCGCGGCCACCACCTCCTACGCCGACGTGCGGGCGCCGTTCGCGGGGGTCGTCACCCACCGCTTCGTGGATCCCGGCGCCTTCGCCGCGCCGGGCGCCCCCCTCGTGACGGTGGAGGATGCCTACACGCTGCGGGTGTCGGTGAGCGCCGCCCCCGACGCGGTGCGCGGGCTCCGGCGTGGCGCCGCACTCACCGCCTACGTCGGCGACTCGGCGGTGCGCGCCACCGTCGAGGGCGTGGTCCCCGCGGGCCCCAACCTCTACACCGTGAATGCGCTGGTCCCCAACGCCGGCGGGCACCTCCTGGCGGGGAGCGCCGCGGCGCTCGCCATCCCGCGCGGCACCCGGCACGCCCTCCTCGTCCCCACGGCCGCCGTGGTGCACCAGGGCGACCTCGCCGGTGTGCAGGTGCTGGTGGCGGGGCAGCCGGCGCTCCGCTGGGTCAGGCTCGGCCGCCCCCTCGATGGGCGGGTCGAGGTGATCGCCGGCGTGGCCGCGGGCGACACGGTGCTCGTGCCTCCGGCGGGGCGCTGACCATGGGCATCGCCGGCCGCGTCGCGCAGGCGTTCCTGCGCTCCAAGCTCACGCCGCTCGTCACCATCGCCTCGCTGGCGGTGGGCGCGCTCGCCATCCTCGCCACCCCGCGCGAGGAGGAGCCGCAGATCTCCGTCCCGATGATCGACGTGATCGCCGCCCTGCCGGGCGCCGGGCCCGCGGAGGTGGAGAACCTCCTCACCCGCCCGATCGAGAAGCTGATGTGGGAGGTCCCCGGCGTGGAGTACGTCTATTCCATGGCGGGCGACGGCATGACCCTCGTGACGGTGCGCTTCACCGTGGGCGAGGACCAGGACCGCGCCGTGAGCCGCGTCTTCAACAAGCTCAACTCCGCCGCTGACCAGGCGCCTCCCGGTGCCATGCCGCCGCTCGTCAAGCCGCACTCGATCGACGACGTGCCGATCCTGGCGCTGACCCTCCACGGCGGCGGCTACGGCTCCCATGCGCTCCGGGCCATGGCCACCCACCTGGCCGACGAGCTGGCCACGATCCCCGACCTGGCGCGCATTGACCTCATCGGCGGCGAGCCGGCCCAGCTCCGCGTGACGCTCGACCCGGCGCGGCTGGCGGGGAGCGGCGTGACCCCCGGCGAGGTGATGCAGGCGCTCCGCGCCGCGAACGTGCGGCTCCCCGCGGGCGAGTTCGCCGCGGCCAACGCGGTGTTCCTCGTGTCAGTCGGCGCGCCGATCCGCACCGCGCGCGACGCCGGCGACGTGGTGGTGGCCAACCGCGGCGGCCCCGTCTACCTCCGGAACGTGGCCACCGTCACCGAGGCCCCCGCCGAGCCAGTGGACTACGTGACCCACGCGGCGGGGCAGGGGAGCGGCGAGCAGGCGGTGACGCTCGCCGTGGCCAAGCGCCCGGGCGTCAACGCCACGGACATTGCCCACGCCGCGCTCGCGCGGGTGGAGGAGGCGCGCGGGCGGGTGCTTCCCGCCGACGTGCAGGTGGACGTCACCCGCAACTACGGCGAGACGGCCAGCGAGAAGGCCAATGAACTCATCCTGCACCTCCTCATCGCCACCCTGTCGGTGACGGTGCTCATCGGCCTCTTCCTCGGCTGGCGCGAGGCGGTGGTGGTGCTGGTGGCGGTACCGGTCACGCTCGCGCTCACCCTGTTCGTCTACTACGCGCTGGGCTACTCGCTCAACCGGATCACGCTCTTCGCCCTCATCTTCTCGATCGGCATCCTGGTGGACGACGCCATCGTGGTGGTGGAGAACATCTACCGTCACCTCCAGATGGGCGACCGCGCCCCCGAGGTGGCGGCGGTGGAGGGGGTGGACGAGGTCGGCAACCCGACCATCCTCGCCACCTTCACCGTCATCGCGGCCATCCTGCCGATGGCGTTCGTGTCGGGGCTGATGGGTCCCTACATGCGGCCGATTCCGGTCGGGGCGTCGGCGGCAATGCTCGCCTCGCTGGCGGTGGCGTTCATCATCACGCCCTACCTGGCGCTCCGTCTTCTCCGCGGGCACGTGGGCCATGCGGCCCACACCCCCGACCGGGCGCACGAGCCGGAGGAGGCGTCGCGCTTCGCGCGCTTCTACACCGGCCTCATGACGCCGCTCATGGACCTCCCGGGACGCCGGCGCGCGTTCTACGCCGGCGTCGGCGGGCTCCTCCTCCTCTCGATGGGCCTCCTGGCCGTCAAGCTGGTGGAGGTCAAGATGCTTCCCTTCGACAACAAGTCGGAGTTCCAGGTGGTGCTCGACCTGCCCGAGGGCGCCACGCTGGAGACCTCCAACGCCGCCGCCGGCGCCGTGGCCGCGTACCTCCGCACCGTGCCCGAGGTGGTGAGCACCGAGACCTACGCCGGCACCTCGGCGCCGTTCAACTTCAACGGGCTGGTCCGGCACTACTTCCTGCGCCGCGGCGCCAACGTGGCCGACGTGCAGGTCAACCTCCTCCCCAAGGGGGAGCGGAGCCGGCAGAGCCACGACATCGCGGTGGCGGTGCGGCCGGCGGTGGACTCGATCGCCCGGCGCTTCGGGGCCAGCGCGAAGATCGCCGAGATCCCGCCGGGGCCGCCGGTCCTCTCGACGCTGGTGGCGGAGGTGTACGCCGCCGACGACAGCACGCGGCTCGCCGCCGCGGAGCGGGTCAAGGCGGTCATGGAAGGGACGCCGGGGGTGGTGGACGTGGACTGGACGGTCGAGGCGCCCCAGGCCAGGCGGGTCTTCCGGGTGGACCGGGTGCGCGCCGGCGAGGCGGGCGTCACGGTCGAGCAGGTGGCGCAGGTGCTCACGATGGCGCTCTCCGGCGCCGAGGCGGGGCTTGCCAGCGTGCCGACGGCGCGGGAAGGGGTGGCCATCGTGCCGCGCCTGTCGCTGACCTCGCGGAGCGGGGTGGAGGCGCTGCTCGCGGTGCCGGTGGCCACGCCGAGGGGCCCCACGCCGCTCGCCCGGTTCGTGACGGTGGATTCCACCGTGCGCGAGCCGCTCCGGGTGCGGAAAAACCTGCGGCCGGTCATCTACGTCACCGGCGACGTGGCCGGGACCATCGAGTCGCCGGTGTACGCCATCCTGGCCATGAACCGCGCGCTCGACACGGTGCGGGTGGCCGGGGCGTCCATTGCCCGCTACAACGCCCAGGCCCCCGACCGCCTCGACGAGACCGCCCTCAAGTGGGACGGCGAGTGGCAGGTGACGATCGAGGTCTTCCGCGACTTGGGCCTCGCCTTTGCGGCGGTGCTGGTGCTGATCTACGTGTTGGTGGTCGGGTGGTTCCAGTCGTTCCGGGTGCCACTGGTGATCATGGCGCCGATTCCCCTCACCCTCATCGGCATCCTGCCGGGCCACGCCCTCACCGGCGCGTTCTTCACCGCCACCTCGATGATCGGGATGATCGCCCTGGCGGGGATCATCGTCCGGAACTCGATCCTGCTGGTGGACTTCATCCAGCTGGCGGAGGCGCGGGGGCGGACGCTGCGCGAGGCGGTGCTCGAGGCGGGGGCGGTGCGGTTCCGGCCGATCGCGCTCACCGCGGCCGCGGTGGTCATCGGCGGGTTCGTGATGGTGCTCGACCCGATCTTCCAGGGGCTGGCGGTGGCGCTGATGAGCGGCGCCGTGGTGGCCACCCTGCTCACGATGGTGGTGGTGCCGCTCCTCTACTGGGAGCTCCGGCGCCGGGAAGGAGCGGAGGCATGAAGATGCTGGTGCTCACCTACAGCGGCGCGGAGCCGGAACGGGTGTCTGCCGTGCTCGAGGCGGCGGGGGTGCCTGGCCACACCTGTTTCGACGGCGGAAGGGGCCACGGCCTCACGGGGCCGCGCGAGGGCACCCGCGCCTGGCCCGGCAAGGTGACGATGTGCTTTTCCGTGGTGGACGACGCCCTGGCCGCAGAGGCGGCGCGGGCCTGTCGGGCAGTGGTGTTTCCCCCGGGCGAGCGGCTGCACGTGGCCGTGCTCGCCGTCGAATCGTTTTCCTGAACCAGGAGGCGGACCATGTGCGATGAGAAGGTGATCCGGCGGATGGCCGGGCTGTTCGTGATGGCGTCGGTGGCGCTGGGGGTGTGGGTCAACCCGTGGTGGTTCGCCTTCACGGCGTTCGTGGGCCTGAACCTCCTGCAGTCGAGCTTCACCGGCTTCTGCCTGCCGGAGCGGGTGTTTGGGCGGCTCGGGCTGTTCGGCTGCACCCCGCGGAAGGCCTAGGCGCTACCGCCGCCGGCGGAGGAGCTTGCGCTTCCGGTCGAGCTCCTCCTCCAGCCCCCCGCAGACCAGCTCGCACATCGTGAACACCTGCGGATCGGTGATCCGGTACCAGGTGGTGGTCCCCTCCTTCCGCCGGCCCACGAACCCCTGCTGGAAGAGCAGCTGCAGGTGCTTCGACACGTTGGCCTGCCCGCCCCCCGTCTGCTCCGCCAGTTCGCCCACCGAGCATTCCCCCGCCCTGAGCGCCTGCAGCAGCCGGAGCCGCATCGGCTCGCCCAGCGCCTTGAACCGCTCGGCGATGGCCGCGGCGTTCGTGTCGCTCAGTTCCATCATGCCGCCCTCCGAGTATGTATAACTATGTAGGAATATAACAAATCGACGCTTGCCGGAAAGGGGGACGTGGAGGGGAGAAACGAGAAAGGAGAAGAGAGAAAGGAGGGGCGGAAAGAGAAAGGAGAAAGGGCAATGGCACACGGAGCGAGAAACCCACCTGGCGATGCGCCTCGCGCACCGATGTGCGTAACCTGCGGCCCCAGGGGTGGGCGTATGCCCACCCCGAGCCGACCGCGACGAAATCGCGTCCCCCCTCTCCGCTTGCCGGAGAGGGGGACAGGGGGTGAGGTAGATTTCCCCCATGCACCCCCTCGGCTACCTCCTCGCCCTCGCCATCGGCGTCTCCCTCGGCCTCCTCGGCGCCGGCGGGTCCATCCTGGCGGTGCCCGTCTTTCACTACGCCCTGGGTTACGCGGTCAAGTCATCCGTCGCCATGAGCCTCGCCGTCGTCGGCACCACCAGCGCCATCGGGGCCCTCCAGCGCCACCGCCTGGGCCAGCTCGACGCCCGGGCCGTGCTGAGCTTTGCCCCCTCCGCCATGGTGGGATCCTTCGTGGGGGCCCGGCTGGCCCTGCTGGTCCCGGCCACCGCCCAGCTCACCCTCTTTGCCGTGACGATGCTGGCCGCCGCCGCCTTCATGTGGCGCGGCCGCCCCGACCACGACGCGACGCCGTCCCGCCCGCACCCGGTGCTGGTGGCGCTCGCCGGCCTCGGCGTCGGCCTCCTCTCGGGCATGGTGGGCGTGGGAGGCGGGTTCCTCATTGTCCCGGCGCTCGTCCTCCTCCTCGGCGTCCACATCAAGGAGGCCGTCGGCACCTCCCTCGGCGTGATTGCCCTCAACGCCTTCACCGGCTTTGCGGGCTACCTCGGCAAGGTGGAGCTCGACCCGCCCGCCATGGCGGCGTTCACCGCGCTCGCCGTGGCGGGCCTCTTCCTCGGTGAACGCCTCGGCCGGCGGGTGAGCGGCGCCGGGCTCCGCAGGCAGTTCGCGGCCTTCCTTCTTCTGGTCGGCGCGTTCATACTCTTCCAGACCCTTTCCGGCCGCGGCTGAGCGGCGCACCCGACCATGTTCTTCCAGCGCTTCTACGACGAGCCCCTGGCCCAGGCCAGCTACCTGATCGGCTGCGCCGCCACCGGCGAGGCCATCGTGATCGACCCGATCCGCGACCCCGCCCAGTACATGCGCGCCGCCGAGGAGGAAGAGCTCCGCATCACCCACGTGACGGAGACGCACATCCACGCCGACTTCCTCTCCGGCACGCGCGAGCTGGCCCACGCCACCGGCGCGGTGATGTACCTCTCCGACGAGGGCGGCCCCGGGTGGCAGTACGCCTACGCCAAGGCGGGCCACGCCGTGCTCCTCAAGGACGGCGCCTCGTTCATGGTGGGGAACATCCGCTTCGACGTGCTCCACACCCCCGGCCACACGCCCGAGCACATCGCCTTCGTGGTGACCGACACCGCCGGCGCCACCGGCCCGATGGGCATCGTGACGGGTGACTTTGTGTTCGTGGGCGACGTGGGCCGTCCCGACCTCCTCGAGAAGGCGGCCAAGGTGGCCGGCTCCGCCGACACCGCCGCCCGCACCCTCTGGAAGAGCCTGGCCAGGTTCCGCGCCCTCCCCGACCACCTGCAGGTCTGGCCCGGGCACGGCGCCGGTTCCGCGTGCGGCAAGGGGATGAGCGCCGTTCCCCAGAGCACCGTGGGCTACGAGAAGCTCTTCAACTGGGCCTTCGGTGCCGCCACCGAGGCGGAGTTCGTGGCGCAGGTTTTGGCCGACCAGCCCGAGCCGCCCCGGTACTTTGCCGAGATGAAGCGGCTCAACCGCGACGGCCCGCCGGTGCTCGCCGGGTTTCGCCGCCCGCCCCGGCAGGACGCCGCGCGGCTGCCCGAGCTCCTCGACGCCGGCGCCATCGTGGTGGACGCGCGCCCCTCCGCGTCCTTCACCGCGCGCCACGTCCCCGGCACCCTCCACATTCCCCTCGGCCGCTCCTTCACCACCTGGGCGGGCTGGCTCCTGCCGTATGACAAGCCGTTCTACCTCCTCGTGAGCGGCGACAACCTGGCCCGGCTCGACGAGGCGCTCCGCGACCTGGCCCTGATCGGCCTCGACGGCGCCGCCGGCTGGTTCGACGCCGAGGCCATCGCCGCGTGGGGCACGGCGGGGCGGCCCCTCGGCTCGACGCCGGCGATGGTGCCCGAGGAACTCTCCGGGGAGCGCGAGCGGGGGACGGTGACGGTGCTCGACGTGCGGGGCGAGGCGGAGTGGAAGGCGGGGCACATCCCCGGCGTCAAGAACATCCCCCTCGGCTACCTCGTGGAGCGGATGAGCGAACTCCCGGCGGGCAAACCGGTGGTGCTGCAGTGCCAGGGCGGGGGGCGGTCGCTCATCGCGGCGAGCCTGCTCGCAGCGCGGGGCGTGCGCGACGTGATCAACCTCGAGGGGGGCTTCGGGGCGTGGGAGCGCGCGGGGCTCCCGGTGGAGCGGTAGCGGTGGCGCTCACGCCACCACGTAGGCCTCCATCGCGAAGTACTCCGCCAGGCCGAGGCGGTTGAGCATCGCCGCCGTCTCCTTGTTGCGCGCCTCCACCCGCTGCCAGAACTCGCGGTCGTCGTGCGCGCCGGGAAACGGCGCCGAGTCCTTCTGGCTCTGGTGCTTGAAGATTGCCTGGATCTTGAGCCGCAGTTCCTCCTGGCTCATCGGCACCAGCCACGTCGCCTCCGTCACCGGCCACTCCTGCCAGGCGCCCCGGTAGAGCCACACCTCCGGCGGCGTCCCCTGCATCTCCTGCAGCGCCCGGTCGATCGCCTCCTTGCACATCCGGTGGGTGCCGTGCGGGTCGGAGAGGTCGCCCGCCACGAACACCAGCTGCGGCCGGACTTCCTCCAGGAACGCCCGCACGATGGCCACGTCGGTCGGCCCGATCGGGTCCTTCCGCACCTTCCCCGTCTGGTAGAAGGGCAGGTTGAGGAAGCGGGCGTTGCCGGGGCCCAGGCCGATCGTCTCCAGCGCGCTCACCGCCTCCCCCTCGCGGATGATGCGCTTGAGGTCCTGGATGGCGTCGCTGTCCACCGCACCCGGCTCCTTCGTGGCGAGGAACTCCCGCACCCCGGCGGCAAAGGCCGGGGCGTCCGCCTTCCCCACGCCGCGGTCCCGCGCCAGCCGCTCGAGGAAGTCCACGTAGCGCCGCACGTCGTGGTCGAAGACGGCGATGTTCCCGCTCGTCATGTACGCCACGGAAATCTCGTTCCCGTTCTGCGCCAGCTTGTGCAGGATGCCGCCCATCGAGATGACGTCGTCGTCGGGGTGCGGAGAGAACACCACCACCCGGCGGCCCTCGGGGAGCTTCGAACGGCCGCGGATCCTGGCGCCCAGCGCGTTGAAGACGAGCCCGTTGACGGCGCCGGGGGAGCCGTGCCGCGCCACCAGCGAGGAGAGCTGGTGCTCGGCGTAGTCGCCCTGGGTGAGCTTGAGGATGGCCTTGCCGGTCTGGAGGGACAGCCACACCACCGCGCGCACCGCCAGCTCCGGCGTCCACGCCACCTCGTTCACCAGCCACGGCGTGGCTACGCGGGTGAGCTCCGCGGCGGCCGCGGTGTCGAGGTAGAAGGTGGTGTTGGGGTGCCGCTGGAGGAACGTGGCCGCCACCTCGAGGTCCACCGCCCCCTCCACCGCGCGCCGCACGATGCCCGCCTTGTGCTCGCCGGTGGCCAGGATGGCGATTTCCCGCGCCTCGAGGATGGTGGCCACTCCCATCGTGATGGCTTCCCGGGGCACATGCTCCTCGCCGAAGAAGTCGGCGGCGGCGTCCCGCCGGGTGATCACGTCCAGCTGCACCAGGCGGGTGCGGCTCTCGGCGCCGGAGCCCGGCTCGTTGAAGCCGATGTGGCCCGTCTTCCCGATGCCGAGGAGCTGGAAATCGATGCCCCCGGCGGCGCGGATGGCCGCCTCGTAAGCCTCCGCGGCGGCGCGGAGCCCCTCGCGCGGCACCGTGCCGTCGGGGACGTGGGTGTCGGCGGGGTTAATGTCGATGTGGTCGAAGAGGTTCTCCTGCATGAAGCGCCGGTAGCTGTGGATGCTCCCCGGCGCCATCGGGTAGTACTCGTCGAGGTTGAAGGTCACGACACCGCGGAAGGAGAGCCCCTCCTCGCGGTGCAGGCGGATGAGCTCCCGGTACACCCCGATGGGCGTGGATCCGGTGGCCAGGCCCAGCACCGGCCGGGCGCCCGCGGCCCGCCGCGTGGCGATGACCTCCGCGATCCGCCGGGCAATGGCGCGGGCCAGTGCCTCGTGGCTTTCCAGGACGACGGTCGGGATCTTCTCGAGGCGGGTGGTGGGGTCGGGCATGGGCCGAATCTAGGCCGCGGGGGGTCACTCGCGCCACGGCCGGAGATCCGCTTGCGGGCCACGGGCAGCTCAAGGGGAAAAGCGGCCGGGCTTGGTGAAGTCCGATGAAAGGTCAACGCCAAGCCCGCTTGGAGGAGCTGCCGCTACTTCTTCTTGAATAGGCTTCCGATGAGCGCTCCCGGGATGGCGACGACTATTCCTCCGACGAGTCCACCAAGAATGGCGTTGTCGGTGCAGCCTCCCGAGCCTGCGACGTCCGAGTCGCTGCAGTTACCATTGGCAATCAGCGCTCCGGCAACGACTCCGACTGCGGCACCAACAATCATGCCCGTCGACCAGTAGCTGCCGGTCGCTGACGCAGCGCCGGGCTTGAACGAATGGCCTTCTGCCTCCCCACCCGGGGCGAGCCAGACTTGGCTTGACTCCATCCACGGGCTAGACTGGGCTGCGGCCTCTCGTGAGAAGGCGGCGCAGACCACCACAAGGGCCGCCAGAACCCTGGTCATTGTAGGAAGCCCTCGAAGTCGAGGCGGGCACTGTACGCGGTGGAGGCCGGACCGCCGATATACGTTGGAATCCAACCTCGGAATGCGCTGTAGGTCCAGAAGCACTCCTGGCGGCCACTTCCATAATAGATGTAACTTGGGTCCCGACTAACCACGCAGTCTAGCAAGTGAGTGCCGCTGCTGCCAATGTTGTAGGCCCCGCTGACGAAAAGCCGCTCGGAAGTGTCAACTTCCTCGCAGGTGTCGGTGTTGAAAGCTCCCCCAGCGTTGCACTCGCTCTCAGAGCGATAGTTGGCATGCTTGCCTTGCGATACATACGCTCTGGGGTAGGCGCCGTCGTGTGATGGGTACTGGAGCTGAGTCGGGTACTCGGATGATCCGCGTAGGTACGTACCATAGGAATCGTGCTGGGAGAATCGGGCCTGGTCCAACACCCAGTGCTCCGTGTCCCAGTTGTA
>CAZNLY010000029.1:0-29428 GCA_964574295.1 uncultured Gemmatimonadaceae bacterium | reverse complement strand
GCGGGTCCAGCAGCAGCACCCCGTCCAGCCCCGTCCCCGGCTTCCGCACCGCCCACACCTGGTCCGAGCCCGGCCCGTAGCCGTATTCCCCCCGCACCGTGTCGGCGGCGTTGTTGCCGGTGAAGTCCACCAGCACCTGCGCGCCCGCGTTGTACACGAACCAGAGCGAGTCGCGGGTCGTGGTGCCCGTCACCTTCAGCACCCGGCGGCCCAGGGCGTCGCTGGCCAGCGCGCGCGCGATGCCATCTTGCAGAGCGCAAGAGCACCCTGCCCCACAATAGCCTAAGCTGGGCTGAATGCCCCGCACATCGGTACGGGATCCGAGAAGCCGCAGGGGAACCCTAGTGCGAGATTCCAAACGCCGCCGCGACGAGCGCGGTCCCGTCTGGCGTCCAGAGGTACCACGCGGCCGCCAGGCTCAAGCCACCGGCCATGATGCCCCAAGCTCGCACCCTCATCGGGCTACGGTATGGCGACGCTTGCTGATGTTCTGGCCATCGTATCAGCCGTGATGCACGCGCGCGAAGCGGATCGCCAGCAGCCTTGAAAAGCAACGTGGAAATAGCAAGGGAGGTGACCCCGCCGAGCAACAAAGTCCAGCGCAAGACTTGTATCACAGTTCCCCCCGTCTCGGCGCCTCAAATTCGCAGTTCACATCACGCCGATGCTTCAATGCCCACTCCCACCTCGCAATCGAACCAAGAATGTACGAACCATGTCCCACCAACCTGAAATGATCACGCCGAACCCGAGCAGCATGCCGGCGAGGGTGACGATCGTTGCAGCGCCCCTAAGGGCTTGAGACTCGATGCCGGCGGCCAGAAATCCCATGGCAACGCCAGCTGCGGCAACTACAAAAGCAATGGCGATGAGCAATAGGCGTGTGTTCATTCCCACTCTCCAATCTGTGTTGGTGCCAAGCGCGCAGCGTGCCGGCGTGGCCGAACCTCTATAGGGCTGGCTGGCGGATCGGCATCAACGACACGGCTTGCTCGGCGGCGTTGCCAGAGTCACAGTACGGAGCACCCCTGCGGAAAACTGCCCCCCATAGCCGACGCCCCAGTGCCCGACATCCCTCGAAAACCCCGCCTCCCCCGAACCAAGGACGATCGAGCCTCCTGCTGCGGGTCCGAATCCGAGGTTCGCCTGGCCAACGCCGAGATGACTCAAGCTATAGGACGGCAATGGCCCAGAGGTAGTGGCCAAAGCCCCCTCACCACCAACTCCCGCGAACACACCGGGGCCGTAGGTGATACTAACTGAAAACTGGACGAAGAACTGGCCGCTTGTAGAGTATCCTACCGCAAGCCCTCCTCCGATGAAGACGCCGGGAACCGGGAGAATCGGGTTCCCTCCGACCAGGCCGGTAATTCCAAAGCTGCCCTGCACGGCCCGGCTAGAGCACGCTTTGGTAGTGTCTCGCGCCCAACTTCCACCGCCCGAAGCGCCTGCGATCAGCGCACCGCCACCCCCGGGAATGACGCCATCGTCGCTGCAGTGCTGTTGTAGGTGCCAATTCCCTCCGCCATTCACGTCAAACGAGTTGTCCGGGCCCCACGCGGGCCCATCCTCCCAGATTCGCTCCGACCAACACACCATCCCCTCGCCGGATGGGTCGGTGCGGTTGACGGGGTCGTTCCCCACGTAGCGATAGAGATTGAGCCCCCCCTCGACCCCAATCGGATCCTCGCTCAGAAACCGCCCCAGCCGCGGGTCAAAGTATCGGGCCCGCATATAGAACAGCCCCGTCTCCTGGTCGTACTCCCGCCCCGCCCACCGCACGCGCAGCACCGCCCCCGTGTCCGCCGGCGTCTTCCCCCACGGCGTCGCCTGGCCCAGCGGCTTCCGGTAGTCCTTCTGCAGCGTGGCCGACGCCCACGCCGCCACCCCGCGCACGCTCCCGATCAGCGGGTCCAGCAGCAGCACCCCGTCCAGCCCCGTCCCCGGCTTCCGCACCGCCCAGACCTGGTCCGAACCGGGCCCGTAGCCATATTCCGCCCGCACCGTGTCCGCGGCGCTGTTGCCGGTGAAGTCCACCAGCACCTGCGCCCCCGCGTTGTACACGAACCAGAGCGAGTCTCGCGTGGTGGTGCCCGTCACCTTGAGGACGCGGCGGCCCAAGGCGTCGTAACGGAAGCGAGCCACCGTGTCGGGGCCGATCTTGACCGCAGTGAGCCGACCCAGCGCGTCCCAGGTGTAGCGCCGGATGGTCGAGGAAGTGTACGGCGCGGTGTCGGCGGTGGCAATGTTGCCGGCGGCGTCGTAGGTGAGCGTCCAGCCGCGGAAGGTGGTGGCCCGGTTGCCGGCGCCCACGACGGCGCTCCCGTCGGTGCGGTTGCCGGCTTGGTCATAGCTGTACGCATTCGTGGTGGCGCCGAACTCGTTGACGCAGCTCGCCGAGCCCGGCTTGTCGCACGCGTTGAGGAGCCGGCCCACGGAGTCGTAGGTGAACTTCCGCACCGTCGGATTGCTGCCCGGCGGCGTGAGGGAAGTGACCCGGTCGAGGGAGTCGCGCGCCAGGGTCTGCGTGAAGCCGCTCAGCGCGCCGGGGAAGGTCTGGGTGGTGAGCTCGTGATCTCCGTTGTAGGCCTGCGTAAAGGTCCAACTGCCGTGCTTGACCGAGGTCGGGAGCCCATCGCCATTGCGCGCGGTCACCGCCGAGGCATTGAGCCCGAAGACGAGCGTATCCAGCATGCCGGACGTGCCGTACTTGTAGAGGGTGTTCCGGCTGTAGGAGCCGATCGACCCGCTGACGAAGAGCCCGGTGGGCCGCCGATACGAGTCATAGGCGTAATAGGCCGTAAACGTCTTCCCGTGCACCACCTGCACCACCTGGCTGTCCTGGCCGGTGGACCGGAAGACGATGGAGTCCCGAGCCCATGCATTCCTGGCGGAGAGCCACTTCCCGTTCGGATCGTAGGCAAAGGAGTCCGGGGCCTCTCCGGGGAATGAGCGCCGCAGCAGCCGGCCCACCAGATCGTAGTCCAGCGCGATCACATCTCCACGCCGCGTCACCCGCTGCCGCACCTGCCCGTGGACGTCGTATTTGAGGGTGTCGGCCTTGGTCGTGTCGGCCACGTCGTGCTGTACCGTGAGTTGGCCGAGGGCGTTGTACTGCCACTTGTACACCTGCGCCTTGGGGTCAACCAGCCGGACGGGCGCCAGGGTGGCTGGGTCGTACTGGTACTGGGTCAGGTAGTTGTAGGCCGTGCGCTCGCTGAGGACCTGGTTGAAGGCCCCGTAGGTGAAGGTGGTCTTCCCCTGCAGCGGGGTCCACGAGCTGTCCACCTGCCCGCGGCCGTCAAAGGTCACCCGGAAGCGGCTGCCGTCGGGCTGCGTGACCGAGGCGGTGTTACCCCAGGTGCTCTCGTAGGCGAGGCGGGTGGTGTGGCCCAGGGAGTCGGTCACCACCGTATCCCGCCCGAAGGCATCGGGCTTGTGCCACTCGAGGAGGCGGGCGTTCACCATGTTGGGGTAATACCCGGTGTTCCCGGCATAGACCTTCTTCAACGCACCGGCCGGCCCGCCATCGGTGCCCGCGTAGTAGAGGAAATCGCGCCGCACCGTGTTGCCGCCGATGAGCGCCAGGTCATTGCGCGCCGTGTACTGGTACGACTCGATGCGGTTGAGGGTGGAGTCCACCATGCCCGTGAGCAGGAGCCCGGTGTACGAGTAGGTGACCGTGTAGCCGTTGGGCTGCACCACCTTCGTCACCCGGGAGGCGGTGTCGCGGGTGGAGCGGGTCGTGGCGCCATAGGGATCCACCACGGTGAGCGGGGCGCCACGGGCGTCCACGGTGAGTCGCACGGTAGCCGAATCAAGCAGGGCGCCGTCGCTCACGGCTGCCCAGATCGAGTCCGGCGCCAACCCCGCCTTCCGCGACGCCTCCGACGTGCCGGCCGTGCCCGGCTGCCAGGCCGTCACCTCGGCCGCCTGGAACCAGGTCGCGGGGCTGGCCACCGTCCCATTGAAGGTCGTGATCGCGGGCGCGGTGACGCGCAGCAGCCGGTTGGCCCCGTCGAAGGCCACGTCCGTCCGGGCCCGGGCACGGTTCCAGACGCTCTGCACCAGTCCCGCCCCGCTCGCCTGGTAGGCCAGCGAGTCCGAGTAGCCATCCGGGTCCCGGATCGCAATGACACGGCCGGCAGCATCGGTCGTAACGGTCGTCGTCCGCGTCCACCAACCGAGGGGGAAGGCCAGCGTCGCGATGGTAGCGAGCTTGCCATTGCCGCCGTAGGTCAGGCTCGACTGCTTGCCCGCCGGGTCATAGATCGTGGTGAGCAGCGTGTCGGCGTAGGCCAGCAGCGTGGCGCTCCCGAACCGGTCCACCGCCTTGGTCATGCGTCCGGTTGAGTTGAACTCCACGTATGAGGAGTCGAGGTAGAAGCGCCGATAGACCCCCGCCGAGGCAATCCAGTTGAGGGTGGCACTGGTGCCGCCCGGCAGCCGGTAGGCGCTGCACGGATTGCTGCCGCAGCTGTTCTCGTACAGCACCCAGGAGCCGTCCCCCTCGGCCAGCAGTGCGGCTCCGCCGGTGAAGAAAAGCCGCTGCACCCCGGCCAGCTGGAAGCCCGCCCCGTAGGCGCTGCCACTCTCGTCGAGCACCACGATTTGCGTCGCCACGGACGAGGACAGGGCGGCGGTGGGGTAGTTGGCGGTGACGGTGACCGTGACCTGATAGGCGCCGGTCGGGAGGCCGTTGGTCTTGGCGTCGATGGCCGCCGCTAGGCGCGTCGGCTGTCCGGCCCGGGCCTCGAACCAGGCCGCTGTCGCGCCATTCTGGAGGGTGAGCAGGGCCCCGGCCCGGGTCACCTCCACCTTGTAGCTCGTCGGGTACTGGGTGGTCTGGGGATTGTAGCTCGCGTCGAGCTGGATGATCGGTGTGGGGCGATGCGTGCTGCTGTTGTATACGAGGGTAATGGACCGCGCCACATCACGTGAAGTGTACGAGGGCGTACCCTTCTGGTAGATGAAGTCGAAGCAGGAGACGGCGCAGAGGCTGGCGTCGCGGATCGTCGAGGCATACGGCTTCAGCGAGAGCACCGGAGCGCCCGGTCCGGTCACGGTGACGTCGAAGCTCCCGGCATCGTAGGTCGGCTCGGAGGAGGCCGTCAGCTGGAGGGTACCGAGCCCCGCGCCGCCGGTAGAGTAGTTCACGGTGACCGTGGTGCTCTGGCCCGCCGAGAGCTCGAGCGTGCCGAGATCGGCGACGGCGCAGGTCACCGCACCGCTGCCGTAGCACCAGAGTTCGTAGGTGTCGGCCAGGGCGCCGGCATTGCGCACCGTGAAGGTCTGGGAGTAGGTGCCGAGGGTGGCCCGGCTGACAGGCTCGGCGTCGGGGGTGACCTCCACCGCAAGGTCGGGCATGCACCCCTGCACGCACATCGGCTGGATTTGCCCGCCCGGCGGGTCCTGGGCAGCGGCGGGACGGGCGACGGCGATTAGGGCCAGCAAGAGGGCGGCGAGACCGACGACCCAGCGGCACATGGACCGGCTCCGGAGAAAGAGACGGTCCATTCCTTAGGCAGAGGGTGTGCCGGGCCACGCCGAGGATGATGGCAGGCAGGACAACGAGTTAGCGAGGCGGCGCGGCCGGCGGCTTTGCAGTTCTTGCGCTCCCCCAGTAAAACCGCGCAAAACGGAGTGCAAATCGGAAACGGAGGATCAGTGGCCGACCCGAGCCTACCTCCGGTTCGGAGGCCTGATCCCGAGAGCGCGCATCCTCCGATAGACCTGGTGCAAGGACAATCCGAGCTCACTCGCGGCCACCTGTGCGGTGGGGGCCTCCCGGAGGATGCGTTCCATGAACCGCCGTGCCGCGTCACCCTCTTGCTGCGCCACAGATTTCGACTCTCGTGCACCAGCGGGCAAGGGTGCGCCCAATTCAGTCTCGAGGTGATGGACACCGATCGTGCTTTCTCGAGCGGCGAATGCGGCGCGTTCCAGAATCCGGAAGAGTTGACGGACGTTCCCCGGCCAGTGATGGGCCTGAAGGAAGCGGAGGGCTGCAGCACCCAACGGCTCCCTCCCCAAGCCGCGCAGGGCGTGAGCAGCCAGAAGAGGGATGTCCTCGGCCCTTGAGCGGAGCGGCGGCAGGTGCAGGGTGATGCCATCCACCCGGTATCCGAAATCCTCTCGCCACCGCCCCCTCTGAACCAGCTCGGCAATGGCTTCCTGGACGCTCAAGACGAGTCGGAACCGAACCGGATACTCCAGGCGGCCACCCACCCGGCGGACCAGCCGGTATTCCAGCGCCCGAAGCAGGTGGAGCTGGAGCCCAGGAGTAAGATCGGTCGCCTCATCGAGATAGACCGTGCCCCCGTCGGCCGCCTCGAGAAGGCCCGGGCGATCCACCGCCCCGGTAAACCCCCCTCGCACGGTGCCGAAGAGCTCCGCCTCCGCCAACTGATCCGAGAGAGCCCCGCCGATGAACGTCACGAGGTGGCCGCGTGACCCCGATTCTGCATGAATCGCGCGCGCGGCCAACTCCTTCCCGGTGCCGGTTTCGCCGACCAGTACAACTGACAAGTGTGCGCGCGCGGCGCGGCGAATCTCATCGCGGAGGCGCACCATGAGCGGGTGGTTCCCGAGGAGACCCCACGGCTCCTCGAGCGAGTCAGGCGCGCACTGCCGCAACGCGGTGGTCATGGAGTCACCTCCTGCGGCATGCGGGGTGCCGTCACCGCGTCCGCCTCGGCATCGGAGGTGATGATCCGGGGAGTGATGAAGATGTAGATCTCGGTCTGGGTCCGCCCCCGGCGCGTGGAGCCGAAGAAGCCGCCGAGGAGGGGGATCGTGGAGAGGATCGGCAGGCCCTGCGACACCCGGCTCTGCTGCTCGTCCCGGAGGCCGCCGATCACGATCGTCTGCCCGTTGCGGACCAGGACCTGGGTGCGGGCCTCCCGGGTGGAGATGACCGGGGCGTCGAACTGCGTCTCCTCGGTGGCCTCGTTGATTTCCTGCTGGATCAGCAGCGACACATAGCCGTCCTGGTTGATGGTCGGGAGGACCGTGAGCTCGGTGCCGACGTCCTTGTACTGCACCACCTGGTCGCGATTGGCGGTCTCGGTGGGCAGGGAGCGCTGCACCTGCACGAACGGCCGCTGGCTCCCTACCATGAAGCGGGCCTCGGTGCCGTTCGACGCCAGGAGGACGGGCCGGGACAGGATCGAGACATCCCCCTTGCTGGCGGCCATCCGGATCGTGGCATCCACATCGGCCTTGCTGATGCCCATGAAGCGGACGATGAGGTCGCCGAGGCCGAGTCCGCCGCTCAGCGTGCCCTCGCCGGTGCCGCCGGCCACCGGCTGCTTCGGCACGGCGTAATCCACGCCGAGGAAGAACCGCTTGTCGTGCCGGGCCTCCACGATGAGGACCTCGATGAGCACCTGGAGGGGCCGCACATCCACCTGGGTCACCGCGTCCTGGATGACCGCGAAGTCCTCCGGACTGGCCCGGATGAGGAGCGAGTTCGTCAGTTCGTCAGGCACCACGGTGACGGGGCCCGCCAGCGCCGACACGATCGCCGCCCCGGCGGCGGCGCCCGCGGCCGCGGCCGCAGCTCCGCGCCCGGCGCCCACCGGCGGCACGAGGTCCCGGCGCAGTTCATCCGAGAGCATTCCCCCCGGCAGTCCCTGGCCGGCGAAGGCCCCGCTGCCGCCGAAGAGGAGGTTGATGGTGGCCGCCACGTCGGGCGCCTTGGCGTGCCGGAGGCGGATGACGAAGAGCCGCACGGCGCCGGTCGGCGCAGCACCGCTCTCCGCCGGTGGGGGGCCGGTGCTCCGGGGCGCAATCCGGTAGTAGCTGCCGAGATCCTCCAGCACGAGGCCCCGCGCCTCCACCAGGCCCCGCAACAGCGCCAGGACCTCGGCCACCGGCACCGGGCCCGGGGTCTCGAGCGTCACCCGCTCGCCCGGCACATTGGCCGTCACGACCGAACGCGGCAGGTAGCGGCCCAGTGCCTGGATGGCGACCCGCAGGTCGGTGTCCACGAGGCGAATCGTCACGCTGTCCCCCGCGCGCTGCACGAGCGCGGAGTCCTGCGCCGTGGCCACCCCGGACATCAGGGACGCGAGCAGGCCGGCGGCGAATCCGACTCGCCAGCTGGCGCTCACCACGGTGTCCGCACCTCGAGTACCCATGTCGTGTCCATTCCGGTGATGGTGACCTGTCGCGGCGCAATGCGCCGGATGCGGAGTGCCCCGATGCGTTCCCCCACCCGCACCAGGCGGCTTCCCTCCTGCCCGGGGAGCCCTTCGACGACGGCGCTCGGCTCCGGCCCCCAGACGATCCCGGTCACCGCCAAGGTGGGCTTCGGCGGCGCCGGCTCGACGGCGGCGGGCGCCGGATCCGGATCGAAGGCCACGCTGGCGGCCGACCGCGTGACCCGGAACGGATCCCGCGCGACGATCCAGTGGTCCAGCGAGTCTATGGCACCTGCGGGAGTTGAGGCGACGACGGGCGCGGACGGCGGCGGCGGGAGGTCGGGCGCGGGCCACGGGCGCGCCACCACGAGGCCAGCCGGCACCGCTCCCGCGCACGCGAGCTGCGCGGCCAGCCGCGCGACCCGGAGCCACCGGTCGGCCGTCACGGCGTAGCGCCTCGCACTTGGTACCATCCGCGTAGCGTGAGCTCGACCCGCAGGACCTCCGGCTCCGTGGCGGGGCTCCCGGGGTTGACGGCCAGGAGGCGGAGGTCCTCCAGGGCCAGCACCACCGCCTCGCGCTCCAGGGCGCGCAGCGTGCCCACGACCACGCGCCCATCGCCCTCGAAGCGGAGCCGGACCGCCGCCCGGGCCAGGCCCCCCGCCACCGTCGAATCGGTGAGCGCCTCGGTGGCCAGGACGCGCCCCGCGCTCCGCGTGACGGCGAGTGCGGCGCGGGCCGCGAGGTCGTCGCCGGCCTCCGCGGCGGAGCTGCCGGCCAGGATGCGGGGCGCGAGGGCGAGGACGCTGGCCTGCACGACTCGGGCGGAGTCGGCCAGCCGGTCGAGCGAGGCGAGATCTGCCCGACGCCGGGCGAGCAGCTGCCGCTGCTCGAGCACCAGGTCGCGAGAGTGCACCACGGCGCCGACGCTCCGCGGAATCACCTGCCCCGCCAGCAGGAGCGCGACCACGGCGCCCACCATGCGCACCAGTCGGCGGCGATTGGTCGGGGTACTCCGCGCGTCAGCGCGTGCCATGACTTGTGCTCCCGGAATCCGGGCCGCCGAAGGTCAGGGCGAACCGTTCCCACTCTCGGCCCCACCGGACCTCGCGGACGGGGCGTCCGTCGAGCCGGGGCGCCGCGCCCTCAGACATCCGCCCCAGGGCCGCCAGCAGCGCCGACGCCCGCGGCGCATAGCCGGAGAGGCTGCCGGTGCCGCCGGGTCCGAGCGCCAGGGCGGCGAGGACGACCGAATCCGGCAGCGCGGCGGCCACGGCGGTGAGGCGTCGTCGGAGGTCGCCCTCGTGGCGCTGCGCCAGGTCGATGGTCCGCACCATCTGCTCGGCATCGCGCAGTGCGGTGCGGGCCGCGGCCACGGCCGCCGCCGGCGCCTCCAGCCGGGTGAGCTCGGCGAGGACGTGTCGGCGTTCGGCCTCGAGGCGCAGCAGCCCGGCCCCCGCCACACCGCCCCAAGCCAGCAGGGCCCCGAGGGCCCACTGTCGCGTCGAGCGGCGGAGGGCCGCCCCTCTGGCCGCCCGGCGCGCGGGGGGATCGAGCCGGAGCGTGGGCGCGTCCATCGGGCGCACCTCCACGGGCTCGAGACCCGCCTCGGCCAGGGCCGAGGCGATCCCGTCGAGCAGCGTGAGGTCCATCGCGGCGGCAATCGCCACCCGGGGGCCCGTGCCGGGTTCCCACGCGGCCGCCACGACCAGCGGGGTGCCGTTGCGGCGGAAGAGCCGTGATTCGGCCGCCTGGATGAGTTGCACGAGGCGCTGCCGGCGCACCGGCGGCAGGTCCGCCAAGCGGCGGCACTGGGCCAGCGGCCGAGCCGCGTCGACGCACACCGGCCCCGAGCGGAGGCGTGGGTCCGCGCCTGCCAGCAGCGCCCGGAGTGCGTCGGGCAGCTGGGCGCTCTCCGCATAGGATGCGCTCGCGGCCCAGACGGGGGCACCACGCTCCCACGCCCCGGCGTGCAGCGCGCCGGCCGTCACCTGCACGACCCACCGCACCCGCCCGCGGCGCTTCACTCCGCCTCCCGGCGGACAATCGCGAGGCGGCCAGGCGCCAGCGCCAGCGTCAGGGTGACGCGACTCGTCAGCGCCGTGCCGGTCACGCCGCCCACCACCACCGCCTCCAGCTCACGCGGGGCAAAGCGAAGCCGCCCGAGCCAGCCCGCGTAGTCCGCAAGGAACACCTCGGCCGTGGGGCCGGACACCAGGGCGAGCAGCGCGTCGAGGCTCGGAACAGGCGCGCCGGCCTCACGCCGGCGGAGGAGCACCTCCCGCGCCTCGGCGGGGAGCGGCGCGTACAGGGCGAGGACCGCAGGGGCGGCGGCGTTGACGTTGAGGACGCCGTCCCCCCGCGTGGTGGCCACCCGGCTGAGGGCGTCGAGATCGAGCCCCTCCAGGCCCGGCGTGTCCTCCAATGCCCGCACGTGGGGGCCGAGCCCGTGCTGCTCGCGCCAGCGGAGCAGCGCCGCCGCCCGGGAGCCCTCGCCCAGCACCCGGGCCAGCGTCGCCGAGTCGGCGGTGGCGAGGGAGATGCGCGCACCTGGGTCGTGCACCTCCGCCTCGCACCAGGTGCCCCGGCCGAGCTCGACGCGCGAGAGGCGCCGTTCCCCCGACGGCTCGACGTCACCGGTGTCCGCCGCCCACCGCGCCGCCAGGATCGCCACGCAGCCTTCACGGGCCCACGCCGCCCGGAGGAGGAGCACGCGGTTCCGCGTCGTCGCGGCGCCCAGCCGCGCCACGGCGAGCCCGGAGGCCGCGACGAGACCCGCCGCCGCCAGCAGCCAGAGCACGGCCAGGAGGGCCACGCCGCGCCGGCCCCTCATCCGCGCGGCCCGATCAGGAAGAGGAGGGTGTCGGTGCAGGCCCCGCGGCAGCCGGCCCGCTGCACCCGAAGGCGCACCGCGAGCGGGGCGCTCGTCGGCGACACCCAGCTTCCCACCCACCGACTCTCGGCGCCCGGCGTCAGGAGGTAGTCGTACCCCACCGCCCGCATCGAGTCGGCGAGCCAGAGCCTGCCGCCCCCGGTGTCCGCCACCCAGGCGCCGTCCACCACCAGCAGCTGCACGCGCCGGCGTTCGAACCACCCCCCGGGGACCTGGAGCCAGGTGGTGAACGCGGCTGATTCCGGTGCGCCCGTGAAGCCGCCGGCCGCACCGCCGACCTCGAGCGAGCTCCACGCGGCCGCGAGCCAGCGCTGCGCGTTCCGCTCACGGTCGAGCGCCGCGCGGCGCTGGGACAGCGCGCGGGTGCCGCCACTCACCGTCGCAAACACCTGGTGCGTCAGCAGGACCACCACGCCCGTCAACAGGAGCGCGGCGAGCAGCTCGACCAGCGTGAAGCCGGCGCGGGCAGGGCGCATCACGGCCGGTACACCACGGTGACGAGGAGCGGCAGGCCCGGCGCCTCCCAGCGCGCCACGGCAATCCGGTACAGGCCGCGCTCGGGCCGCTGGAGGTCGATCGCAAACTCCCCGATCCGGCGCTGGCCGAGGCGCTGGTCGAGTTCCTCGCGGGTCAGGAGGGTGAGCGCGGTGAGCACCCGGCTGGCTGTCCCCAGGCTGGCCTCCTCGGCGACCGCCCGGTGTACGTCGGCGAGCCCCCCCTGCACCAGGGCCACCAGGGCGAGCCCCGCGCTGCCGAGCAGGGCGAGCGCCATCAGCACTTCGAGGAGCGCCACGCCGCGCCGGTTCCCGGTCATGGGGCGCCTCGCAATGGTGCCAATCCACCGGTCCAGGGATCCACGCCGGGCCCGAGGACGCGACCGTCGGGGAGGAAGCGGAGTCGCACCGGCGTGGCGTCGGGTCCGGGGAGGGCCAGGCGGCGTTCGAGGGGCACGCCGCCACGGATAGCCTCGGCGCGCGCGGCCTCCAGGGCGCGCAGGCGCGCTGCCCCGGGCGGGGGGCGGAGCGCGGCGAGCGAGCCCGTGGCGAGCGTGGTAAGGAGCCCCAGCAGGAGGAGCGCCACGAGAAGCTCGGCGAGGGTGGCCCCCGCGCGCCCGTTACGCGAGGCGAACCGCATAGACCGCCTGCAGGAGGGCCGCGGCCACGAAGGCCACCAGGCCGCCGAACGCCAGCAGGAGCGCCGGCTCGAGCAGCGTCACCAGCGTTTGGAGCCCGCGCTCCCCCTCCTGGGCGGCGAGGAGGCCGGCGCGGGTGCACATCGGGGCGAGCTGGCCGCTCGCCTCGCCCACGGCCAGGAGTTGGAGGGCGGAGGGACACACGGCCTCCGCGTGCGCCAGCGCCGGGGTCAGGGCACCGCCCTGGCGCACCGCGTCGCGGGCCGCCTCGAGGCGCCGGGCCACGGCGCGGTCGCCCGCAGCCTCCCGGCACCCCGCGAGGGCCGGCAGGAGCGGCATCCCGGCCCGCAGCATCGCGCCCAGGGCGCGGGTCACGCGGGCACTGGCCAGCGCCAGTCGGATCGGGCCCACCACCGGGAGCCGGAGCAGGGCGGCGTGCCACGCCAGCGCCCCGGCGGGGCGACGATGCCACTCCCGGGCGCCCACCGCGCCGAGCGTGCCGGCCAGCAGCACGAACGCGCCGAACCGGTGTACCGCGCCCGCCAGCGACAGGAGGAGACGGGTGGCGGCCGGCAGGGGGACCTCCAGGTCGGTGAGCAACTCCGCAAAGCGCGGAATGACCGTCGTGACCAGGAGGGCGACGGTGACCGATCCGGCGAGGAGGAGCAGCGTGGGATACGCCAGCGCCTGGCGCACCCGCGCCGCGAGCGCGGCCTCCCGCTCCAGGTGGTCGGCGACCTCCGCGAGGGCGGGCGCGAGCTGGCTCGCGTGCTCGCCGGCGCGGAGCATCCCGAGCACCACGCCCGGCACGAGGCCGGCCTCCGCGGCGAGCGCCTGGCTGAGGGACTGCCCCTCGCGGAGCGCGCCACGCGCCGTGCGGACCAGGTCTCCCAGCGCTCCGCGGACCACCGCCTCGGACGCCGCCAGCGCCTGCTCCACCGGCACGCCCGCCGCCGTGAGCGACGCCAGGCTCTGGAAGAGCACCGCCAGCTCACGCGTGGAGGCCGAGCGGAGGCGGGGGCCCGCCACGGGCATGGCGCGGAGCAGGTGCAGCTGGCGCCCGAACAGGCGTGCCGACAGCTCGGACGCCGACTCGGCCTCGAGCAGGCCCGTCACGATGGCCCCATCGGCGCGGGCCGCGCGGAATCGGAAGCGAGGCATCGGGTCAGGCCTCGGCCGTCACGGGGACGCCCACGACGTGAGATCGGCGTCCTCGCCCGTGCCGCCAGGCTGCCCGTCGCGCCCCAGGCTCGAGAGGTCGTACGACTCGGGATTGTGCTCCCCGGGGCTCACGTAGCGGTAGGGCCGCTTCCACGGGTCGAGTGGCGGTGCCTTGCGGAGGTACGGGCCCCGCCAGTTCGGGGCGGGCGGCTCGCCCTCGGGGGCCTCCCGCAGCGCCAGGAGGCCTTGCGCCGTGGAGGGATAGAAGTCGTTGTCCAGCCGGTAGGCGTCGAGGGCCGTCGCGAAGAGCTCGATCTGGGCGCGGGCCGTGGAGGTCTTCGCGTCGCCGACATTGCGGAACACCATCGGCGTCACCATGCCGGCGAGCAGGGCGATCACCGCGACGACCACCAGGATCTCGATCAGGGTGAAGCCGCCGCGGCGCCGCGCGCGCGGCCCGCGGTCAGTCCGCCGCCACACGGAGCACCTCCTCGACCGTTGTGACCGCCGTCCGCACCTTCTGCCACCCATCCTGGCGCAGCGGCGTGAGCCCCTGCTCGCGCGCCAGGGCCCGGAGCCGGGTGAGGTTGCGGGCGCCGAGGAGCTCGTCGCGAATCGGCTCGGTGAGCACCAACAGCTCGGCGAGCGCCGTGCGGCCCCGGTAGCCGGTGCCCCGACACTCCGGGCACCCCGAGCCCCGATACAGCGCCGTCGGCGGCTCGCTGCGGGCGTGGAGCGGGCGCACCCCCGGCGGCGGCGCCTCGCCCTCGCTCACGAGCGCGCGGGTCGCGGCGTCCGGCCGGTACGCCTCCCGACACGAGGCGCAGATGCGGCGGACCAACCGCTGCGCCAGGATGCCTTCGATCGTGGCGGCCACCATGTACGGGGCGACGCCGAGGTCCACCAGGCGGGTCAGGGCGGAGGCGGCATCATTGGTATGGAGCGTCGAGAAGACGAGGTGGCCGGTCATCGCCGCCTGCACCGCGATGCCCGCCGTTTCGGCATCGCGCATCTCCCCCACCATCATGACATCGGGATCCTGCCGGAGCAGGCTCCGGAGCGCCGCCGCGAAGGTCACCCCCGCCTTCGCGTGGACCGGCACCTGCGAAATCCCCGGCAGGTGGTACTCCACCGGGTCCTCCACGGTCACGATCTTCTCGGCGGTGGGGTCGCGGAGGGCAAGCGCGGCGTAGAGCGTCGTGGTCTTGCCGCTGCCGGTGGGCCCCGTGGCGAGGAGGATCCCGTGGGGGCGCTGGGCCAGGCGCGCGAAGGCGTCGCGGACGCCGGGGCTCATCCCCAGGTCGTCCAGCGTCACCGGGCGGCCGCCCCGGTCGAGCAGCCGGAGCACCAGCGATTCTCCGTGGAGCGTCGGCACGGTGCTGACCCGAATGTCGAGCTCGCGCTCCTCCAGGCGGATGCGCGTCCGGCCATCCTGCGGCGCGCGCCGCTCGGCAATGTCCAGCCCCGCCATCAGCTTGATCCGCGACACGACGGCCTGCTGCAGGCCCCGCGGGGGCCCGGTGACTTCGGTGAGCACGCCGTCGAGGCGCACCCGCGCCCGGAGCCCCTCGCGCGCCGCCTCGAGGTGGATGTCGCTGGCGCTGGCGGCCGCCGCCTCGCGCAGCAGGAGGTTGACGTAGCGGATGACCGGCGGCTGGCGGGCGAGGGTCCGCAGGTCGGTGTCGTCGTCACCGGGGCTCCCGAGCGCGGCCTCCTCGGTGCCATCGAGGGTGCGGACCAGGTCGTCCACCGATTCGGCCGCCGCGAACGCACGGCGCACCGCCTCCTCGAGCGCTGGACGTTCGAGTGGGATCAGCGATAGTGTGGCGGCGTAGAACGCCGCGAGGTCGGCCAGCACATCGGGATCCGGGCTCCCGACCGCGGCCACGTCGAGGCAGCCCTCGACGAGGCGGAGCGGCAGGATGCCGCCCTCAAGCAGATACTCGCTGGTGAACTGCTGGGTGACGGGGAGCTCCGGGCGGAGCTCGAGCGGTGCGGGCATCGGTCCTCGCGGTGGCGGCCGCTTGCCCCCTTGGGCACGCGGCATACCGCGATTGGTCCGGTATGTCTCAGCGAGAGCAACTCCTTTTGCTGCAATAAGTTTCCGCGTGGTCGTTCTGGGCGTCAGTCCTCGAGAATGCACCGTTCACATTGAAACGGCACTTTAAGTCATTATCTCACAAAGAGTTCCAAAATTGAATCATTGATTGCCAATAGTGCACGCGCTTAACGCGCTCTGCCGCAAGCACTTAAGATCAAACGACATCACAAAATCTCGCTGTCTCGCTCGTTTGGCCCGCCGGTAATGGTGCATCGGCAGGAGCCACGTCGAACGATCCCCCGGCAGAGCGTTGGTAGCGCCGGAAGGTGTTGCGATGGACGCCCAGCAGGTCGGCGGCTGCGTACCGTCCACCACCGCCGTGGCGAAGGGCCCAGCGCGCAATCACGCCGAGGGCCTCGGGCTCGAGGAATTCCGCGAGGTCCCCGGCCGGCGCTTCGGGGAGGCGGAGGTCGGCCGCCTCGAGAGGTCGTCCGGGCGCGGGGCCGGCGTCGGCCAGCGCCTGCGTGACGGTACGCTGCAGCTGGCGGATGTTGCCGGGCCAGGGGTAGAGCAGCAGCGCCCGAACCGCCGACGTGGCCCAGGAGAAGCGTGCCGGGTCCCACCCGAAGCGCGCGAGGGTGCGCGCCGTGTGGGCCTCGACCAGCAGCAGGATCTCGTCGCGGCGCTCGGCCAGGGCGGGCACGGTCACCGTCAGGGCAGGCAGGCGGTAGCGCAGGTCGGGGAGGAGCTGGCCGCCCGCAACGAGCTCGTCTGGGGGCGTCGTCGTCGCGAAGAGAATGCGGCAGGTCGCGGTGAGGGGGCGCTCCGCGCCGAGGGGCGCGAACTGGCGGCTCTCGAGGGGGCGGAGGAGTGCGCTCTGGACGGCAGGGGGCCAGTGGTGCATCTCGTCGAGGAAGAGGGTGCCCCCAGCGGCGAGCTCGAAATGGCCCTTCAGATCGGCCGACGCGCCGGTGAAGGCCCCGCGATAGTGGCCGAAGAGCTGGCTTGCCCAGAGGCTGTCAGTCAATTCCCCACCCGGCACCGACACGAAGGCGCCGCGGCGGCCGCTGGCCCGGTGGATCAGGTCGGCCAGGTACCCCTTGCCCGACCCTGTGGGCCCGACAAGCAGGATGTCCTCGGGCAGCTCGGCGTAGCGTTGCGCGCGGGTCGTCGCGTCGGCCATGGAGGGAGTGGGGCGGGCGGGAATGGTGGGGGATGGGGCGGGGAGGGACGGCGACATCGCGGCCTCACACGACGGACGGTGGACGCGGTGGGCTTGGGGGGCGGCCACCACGCACCTTCCAAAGTATGAACGACCCTCAACTCAGGCTCAACTAACCTCGTGCAGCTCGAAAATGATTGTGTTTCAATGATTTACACAGAACATACTAGATGGAAATCGTCGAATTTCGTCGAAAGCCCACTCCGTCGCGTTCCCTTATGAAACGAAGTTGAGGGCTAGTTGAGGACTTGTAATCAAGACGACGGGCCCTAGTTGGATCGGTGGGCCCTGATTCAGCCACCATCCGGCCGGAGACATGGGGACGTTAGAAGTGTGAGTGAGAAGGGCTGCACCTCGGACGACCACCCGGTTCACCTAGCAAGTCAGCGCGACTGGAGCCGCCAGGACGCGCGGCCACACCCCTCGATTAGGGGTGAGATTCGCTCCGTTCCCCGGGGCCCAGCGCCGAGGTGAGGATTCGCAGCAGGATTACAGCACCCATGGACCGATTGAACGGGAGACGGCCTACCCCGTTGCTCCAGCATTCTCAGGTCGCACCGGCTGGCCGTCGAACAGCGCAAGGGCTAGTATTATCTCTTACTTGGTCGCACTAGGTGATACTAGGGGGATACCATGCCGGACGGACAACAGGACCTCCCGTTCGAAGAACTAGCGAAATACAAAGCCCCACCTGCACAGGTAGGTGGGGCGGAACCGGACTGGCGGCAGATGTTCGCGGGCGCAGGGCGAGTGTTCCAGCCGACAACGCCGGTAAGCGTGCTGGATGTCTTCTCTGGCAGGATGGAGCAGCTTACCCGGGTATGTGACGTTGTGATGCAACCCGGCCAGCATGCGATCTTGTTTGGTGAGCGAGGTGTGGGAAAGACCTCGCTGGCGAACGTACTATCCTCCTTCTTGGTCGTGACAGAGGCGGAGGCAGAACTGGGTCCGATCATTTCCCCGCGGGTAAACTGCGACGCTGGGGACACCTTCGACAGTGTGTGGCGAAAGGTTCTTGCGCGCATCACCGTCAGCAGCGAATCCCAACCGATCGGGTTCAACGTCGCGCCGAACGATGAAGAATTCGATGCACTACAGATCCTAGGGCCGGAATTTCAAGGCGCCGAATCTGGCGAAGGCGATGCCAGGATCACCCCAGAAGTGGTCCGAAGGGCCCTGGCTCGGCTCGGCAGAAGCTCAATCCCGATTCTGATCATTGACGAATTCGACCAGCTCTCGCCAGCCCCACGAAAGGCGTTCGCGGACCTCATCAAGATGTTGTCGGACCACGCAGTCGCTGCCACTGTCGTCCTGGTAGGGGTCTCCGAAAGCGTGGACGGCCTTCTCAGGGATCACGAGTCCGTTGCACGCGCCTTGGTCCAGGTGAAGATGCCTAGAATGGGGCGAGAGGAGATACGAGGAATCCTCATCAAGGGTGCCGAGAAGCTTGGCATGCGGATCACGGAGCCTGCACTTCGAAGGATTACTGCCATCTCCCAGGGGCTTCCGCACTATGCGCACCTACTTGGTCAGCATGCGACACGAGAGGCACTGAAACAGCGGAGCCTTGATATCGGTCCGGAGCATGTGCGGTCGGCAATTGCCCGTGCAACGGAGGACGCGCAGCAGTCGGTCCAGAAGGCGTACCACGAGGGGATTAGAAGCGCGCAAAAAGGAAGTCTGTTCGCGGATGTGCTCCTTTCATGCGCGATGGCTAGATGCGATGAACTTGGGTACTTCAAAGCCCAAGATGTCCGCGAGCCAATGTGCCTCGTCACGGGCAAGCAGTACGATATTCCGAACTTTGCGCAGCACCTTAGCGACTTCTCAAGCGAGAAACGAGGGAGAATTCTGCATGTGGTTGGTGAGAAACGGCGTCTTAGTTATCACTTCCGGGATCCGTTGATGCAGCCTTTCGTCCTGATGCAGGGTGAGGTTACAGGGCGACTCCCCGAAGACTTCTTCGACAGCTTCGGTACAGAGTCCTAGTCGCTCCCCCATCGCGCATCGACCTTCTTTCGGGTGCGCGATCGGTCGGCTTGTCTCAGGACGTTGGCCCTCGCCTTCCCATCCTTCCTACCACCCTTGGCGCCCCGCGCAGCGGTGTCGGGATTCTCCGGGCGCTGTCCGGGAGGTACGGACGACGCTCCGTCAACATCACTACCACGGATCCCTCAGGCGCTGGGCCCCGCGGGAATTCGCCGCCCAATGCCAGGAATCTCGGACCCCTGAACTCGCGCTACTCCCGGCATGACCTGTCCGAAAACGGGACCAACGTCAAACGCCCCTTCGGAGTCCTTCAAAGAGATTCGGCTTCACCCTCGCGTGAAACGTCACCTGTGGCCCACGATGTCCACCTGCGAACGGTAAGAAGCGGATGTCAGGTGGCCTCCAACAACCACAGTTCGGCACGCGTGGACGTACTGCCCCGCCACCAAACTTCCAGTCGAAGACGAGTCGACAGAACGTCTTGCCGATTGTGTTCCCCCACCCACCTCATGATCTCCCTCGGGATAACGAATTCCATGGCCAGCCCGATCCCGATGACCTCCCTTCGAGTGGCGTGAAGGGCATTCCCAGGTAAGCGGTGCCAGGCTCCTAAGGAATCGGCGGCGACATCGTCCGGCAAATCATCCCGCCAAGTGAGGGGACCGACGCGGACCCACATCACAGCAGAATCAGGGACCGCACCGTCGGCTCTGCCGACTACTAGCACCGTGTCGTCGTCACTCGCTGAGATCCAGATGCTATCCTGAACAAAGGTGTATTGCTTGGAAGGACCGTACCGCCGCACTACGAATCCGATCGGCGGATGGTCCGACTTGGACGTGCTGGTGTCCTGCGGCGATTCGTGGCTGCAAGCCGCGCAAAACAGGGCGATACTAAGGCACACTGGGATGCGATTCATGATTGCCTCGGATCACCAGAATGAAAGGTGCGCGTGCGTCGGGTGAGCCCTTGGCTGGGTGCCTCCCCGCCCCTGGATCAATGTCTTGGCCGACCCCTGCGAACTTGCCGACCAATACCCCCCCGATGTAATGACCGTCTTGACACTTTCCGATTCGAGGGCGGCGGATTGGAGATTGAGAAGCGGGGCTTGGGTGCCAATAGCTCCAATAACCACACCACCGATCTCCCCAATGTCCACCGCCAATCCTGAAAGCGATGCGTCGTGCCGGACCACCTTGCCATTGGCTACCGAGCGCCCGTTGTGCCGAATATCCCGGTGATCTCCATTGGTCGTCGCATTGATGCCCAGATCTTGGCCAACGGCGACAGCAAGTGCATTTAGGGCTTCGAGCGCCCTTGGCTGAAGGTCTGCCAGCGCTGCTCCATTCGCCTTGCCGTAGTCAGAAATGTACGCCTGACACGGAAGGGTGTCTCTCGGTGGACACAACCCAAACGGATCCGTATACATCGCCGGATTGTTCCCGTTGAACTGGTACAGGTTGAGCCCGCCCGCGACGCCGATCGGATCCTCCTGCGTCCACCGCCCCGTCGCCTGGTCGTAGATCCGGTTCCGGAAGAACGACAGCCCCGACTGCGCCCCGCTCTCGAACCGCTCCGCATTGAAGCTCGTAGAGGAGCCCGTACCCCCGGAATAGGCGCCGCCCCACGCCCGGTACGCCTGCTGTTGCACGCTGGGCGCGTCGCCCCCTCCACGGAGACTCGTGCCATCCCGTTCCGTCACGGCGTGCAGCCGCCCCGCGCCGTCGCCAAGGAAGTACGCCCGAGCCGTGTTGCCGGTGGGCCAGTTTGCATGCCCCAGGAGCGGATCGTCCGTGCCCGGCCCGTGGACGAACGTCCACCCGTAGCTGCTGTCATTCACGGTCCGCGAGACGTTCTGGCCATCATAGCCCAGGTCCCAGCCACCGCACCCCCGCGCCAGCCGGCCCACGGCGTCGAACGCACAATCTACCTGGGTCCCACCACTCCCCGGGAAGCCGCAGCTCCAGGCCGTGGGGTACCCCGGGTCGTAGGAGGCACAGGCAAACTCCCACGTCGCTACCGTGCGGGCAAGCCCGTCGTACTGATACTGCCGGTAGCCGGGCTTCACCACGCACCCGCTGCCGCCGCCGGCCAGCTCCGAGCACTCCGACGTGCGCGCGCCGTCGGCATCGTACGCGATGGCCGACCAGAGCTGGCCGTTGCGGTCGTGCCGGATGACCCGGTTGGTCCCGGCCTGGAGGGTGTAGACGTTGAGGTCGGCCTGGTCCAGCCGCTCCCGCCGGAGGAGATTGCCTGACGCATCATACCGAAACAGCCAGCGGCCGCCGCTGGCTGAGGAATCCCGCAGCATCTGGTCGCGGACATCGTATTGATACGCCGCTTCGGTGCCGCCGGCGCCGGTGGTAGTGCAGAGCGTGTGGGCCGCCCGCGTCACGCTCCGGGTCCGCCCGCCCTGGTCGATCCACTGCTCGTGCTGGCTGAACTTGAGCGAGTCGTCGTTGACGCCCCCGCTGTGCTCACTGCAGAGCACACGAAGCGCCCCATCCTTGTCGTAGGCAAACCGGAGCGTGGCGCCGTTGGTGAACGCCACCGTGTCCCGGCGGCCCAAGGCGTCCCAGGCCAGGCGGACCGAGTCGGTCGGGAACGGATCGGCTGTGCCAAACGGCTGCCGCCACCGCACCCGAATCCACTGGAGCAGTCCCGTGGTGGCGCTGTAGCGATACGTCACGCTGTCGTTGAAGGCCGCTTCCCCGGGCTTCCCGACCACATAGCTCACCCGCTTGCCGGCCCGGTCATAGGTATAACTGTGTCGGAAGAGCTGGGGTCCGGCCTGCCACTCGCTGCGGAGCGCGCCGTTGCTGAAATAGGTACGGGTGACGCTCCGTCCGCTCCCAAGCGTCGCCGTCTTGACCCGATTCCCGGTGTCGTAGGTGTACGCCACGCTGTCGGCCGGGGCCTGGCGTGCATCCCATCGGGACGTGACGAGGCGCCCGCCCGCGTCGTAGACATTGCGGACCTTGCCGCCCGTCCGGTGCTGGATCGAGTCCACCAACCCGGCCGCGTTGTACCAGGTGCGATGGATGGCCCCCAGGGCATCGGTCTCGGTCGCGAGTCGGTTGGCCCCGTCATAGGCGAAGCGCTGCTTCACGCCGCGCGGGTCCGCGATGGAATCCAGGAGCCCCAGGGTGTAGTACCGCGTCGTAACCAGCGGCACCGTCGCGCCCGAATCGGCCGGATAGAGGCTCGCCGGCGTGCCTGCCTGCTCCACGTGCACCTTGCTCAAAAGAACCTGGTTGAGGGGCGTGTACGTAAACTCCGTGTGGTAGCCCGCGGCGTCGTACACATCCGTCACCAGCTGCCGGGTGTCACGCACGAGGAGGCGCACCCGCCCCAAGGCCGAGGTGTCACTCACCACGTTGCCCACGCTGTTGAAGCTGAACGCCACCCGCAAGTGACGCATCACCTCGGACCCGCTCACCGAATCGTACGCCGGCACGGCACTGTCCACGACCGCCCCCAGCAGCCCGTACAGCGAGTCGGCGCTCCCGGCCGGCTTGTACTCGAAGGCGGTCCGGTGGCCGTTCGGCGCGATCACGAGCGACGTGAGCCCCCACGCATTGTACTGGTATTGGGTCGTGACCCCCTCCGGGTCCGTCGTGCTGCTCGGGGCGTCCTTGGTATTGCCTGAGGTGTAGGCCCATTGCGCGACCGCCGTCGGGAGACCGCCCACGACCGAGGTGCTGTCTCTCGTCTGCACCAGGTTGCCTCGGCCGTTGTAGGTCAAGAGACCGATCCGCCCATCCGGGTGGTCCACGCGGGTCACCAGGGCGGGGTTGGCCGCGTCGCCCCGGGTGAGCGTCGTCGTCTGCCCCAAGGCGTTCGTGATCCTGACCGGCGCGCCCCACCGATCCACCGTGATCGTGGCGTCGTCGGCCACGCCCACCCGCGGGCCGAGGATCCGCGTGACCGCCAGGGCCGTATCAATCGCCACCTGCCCCGCCGGCCCCGTGGCCAAGCCCTGCTCGTCCCACGGCTGGAAGACGGTCGTATCCCCGGCTACCCCCGTCCCAGGCGCCACGACCGAAGTGAGCCGCGTGCCGTTGGCATACGCATACCGAGTGACGAATTGCCGGCGGTTGGTCCGGGCCATCAGGCGCCCGGCGGCGTCGTACCCGAACTGGGTGGGAGTGGCCGCGTCGGGGTCGATCAACGCCACCAGGCGCCCGGTCTGGACGGTGCCATCGGTGATCCGCCCCGCCGGGTCCGTCACCCGGTCAAAGTATCCGCCCACGTACGCCAGGGTGTAGGTGACTCCTCCCGTTGTCACATTCGGCGGCACCCGGATCGCCGTCAGTTCCCCGTTGCCGTTCCAGGTGAAACTCGTCCGCTGCTGCGTGCGGGTCACCGTGCGGAGGTGTCGTCCCTGGTTGTCGAAGACGACCTGGACCCCGTGTCGGAGCGTCCGGGTGTACGTCTGGCTGCTGCTGCTGTAAACGAGCGTGTCCCGAAACGCCCCGGGGGGCGCCACCCACGTGGTGGCATTGAGCTTGGAGTAGCGCTTGGCCGAGCCGTCGCCGCCAATCCAGAGGATATCTCCCGTCGAGGTGCCGACCGGCTGGTTGAACTTGAGCTCCTCCACGCCCGCCAGGCTCCACCCGCGGCCGAACCGGCTCCCGGCGCGGTTGACGAGCACGAGCGTGCCGCTCACCGTGGTCGCGTACGCCGACGGGTACTGATTGGTCACCGTGAGCTGGAAGGGGTAGATGCCGCTCGGCGAGATCGTGTCCGTATACGCAAGCGCCACCTGCCGGCTGCCGGGCGAGCTCGGCCCCCACCCGGTGTAACTGGCGCTCGCCCGGGTCACGTAGCCGCTTCCGCTGTTTACCTTGAGGTCGGCCAATACGGTCAGGGGCGATTCCGTCCCCGCCGGCTGGGTCACCGTGGCGGCCACCAGGGGCCGCGGCACGGCCTGCGCCGAGGTGTAGAGCAACGTCAGGGCCCGCTCGCGGCCCATCGTGGCGTAGCCCGGCGTGCTGTGCGCCAGCAGCAGGTCGCCGCACTGCACCGCCCCGGCCTCGCCCGCCGCGCTGGTCAGGCACAGACCCCGATTCAGGTGGTCCCCGTTCTGGTTTCGGAGCGCAACGACCGGCGGTCCCACGAGCTGCACCGTGACCGTGTACCACCCGTAGTCGGTGCTCGTGCTGAGACCGACCTCCCCGGCCCCCGCCCCGCTAGCGGCATAGGTGACAGTCACCTCGATTTCTTCGTTCGGGTCCAAGGACACAGTGCTGGGCGAGAGCCCCGTGCAGCTCAGCGGCCCGGTAGCGGTGCAGAGCAGGGATGCCGAGGCGAACGTGCTGCCTGTATTCTGCACCACGAAGACCGCCGAATAGCCGCCGGTCCCGTAGATCGTGACAGAATCCCCATCCGGGGTCACCATCAGGCCGGTAATGCACCCTGAGACACACATCGGCTGGATCTGCCCGCCCGGCTTGTCCTGGGCGGCGGAGGGACGGGCGAGGACAACGAGGCTCAGCAGGAGGACCGCGAGACCGACGACCCAGCGGCGCATGGACCGGCTCCGGAAGAAGAGACGGTCCATCCGTTAGGCAGGCGATGTGCCGGGCCACCCGAACAGTCATGCCAGGCAGGACAACGAGTTAGCGAGGCAGCGCGGTCGGCGTACTTGCGGTCTTTGCGCTCCTCCCGAAAAGGCACGCAAACTGGCGCAAGAACGCAAATCTGCCCCAGCCGGCTGGCGGTCCTCCAAGAGAGGCGTACATTACAGCCCCTCAACCGAGCGATCTCGCCGAGTTGACACCAGGTTGACCGCTCGGTGTTACGGTGGCGTGTCCCTTCCGGAGTCCCCGATGGCCCCACCTCCCTTCCTCCGCATCCTCGGCCGCCCCGCCCTCTTCGACGGGTACGGCGCGCCGATTCGCCTCAAGTCCCAGAAGCATCTGGCACTCCTGGCCTACCTCAACCTCGAGGGCCGGGGGCAGCCGGTCCGCCGAGAGTGCCTGGCCGACCTCCTCTGGCCCGGTGCCGACCTCAAGGATGGCCGCCACTCCCTCGTCGTGGCCCTCTCCGACCTCCGCGCCCGGCTCGACCGTGAGGGGCTCCCCGCCGACCAGGCCACCGTCCGCCTCACGGTGGAACTCGCCACCGACCTCCAGCGGCTCGAGCGCGGGGAAGTCCTCGCCACCGACCTCGAGCCCGCGCTCGAGCTCGACGCGTTCCTGGAGGAGCTCGAGATCCCCGATGCGCCCGCCTTCGGCCATTGGCGCGACGAGCGCCGCGCCCGGTATTGGCCGCTGATCGAGGGCGCCCTCGTCCGCCAGATGGACCACTGCCGCCGCACCGGCGACTCCGGCGGCATCCTGGAGCTCGCCGACCGCACCCTGCGCCACAACCCGCTGAGCGAGCCCGCCGTACGCGCCCGGATGGAGGCGCGCGCCTTTGCCGGCGACCGGATCGGCGCGCTCCGCACCTTCGAGCAGTGGCGCCAGGCGCTCTATACCGACCTCAAGGCGGAGCCCTCCGAGCGGATGGAGCGGTTTGCGCGGCGGCTCCGCCGCGGCACCCGCGAGGGGGGCGGCGACGGCACCCGCCCCCGCGTCCCCGCCGAGCAGTGGCGGGACCGCTCGTTCATCGGGCGGGCGCAGGAGTACCGCACCCTCTACGAGGCGTGGGAGCGCACCGCGGGCGGGCAGCCGACCCACGCCTTCGTGCTGGGAGAGTCGGGCATCGGCAAGAGCACCCTCCTCCAGCGGCTCCTCACCGCGGTGAGCCTCGACGGGGCCGTCACCAGCCGGGTCCAGTGCTACGAGCTCGAGCGCGACATCCCCTACGCCGGACTCGGCGCCCTCGTGCGGGGCCTCCTCGAGCGCCCCGAGGCGCGGGGCACCTCGCCGCAGTCGCTCGCCGACCTGGCGCAGGCGGTGCCCGCCGTGCGCGACCAGTTCCCTTCCCTCCCCGACGCCCTCCAGCTCCACGGCGAGTCGTTCCGCATCCGGGTGACCGACGCGATGGAGTCGCTCCTCCGGTCGATCGCGGAGGAGACGCCGGTGTTCCTCGTGGTGGACGACGTGCATCTGATGGACGACGCCAGCGCCTCGGTGGTCCACCTCCTCACGCGGCGCTTCGAGGGGGAGCGGGTCATGGTGGCGGTAGCCGCGCGGCCCACCACCGCCAACGAGTCACCCAACTTCGCCAAGCTGCGGGAGAGCCACCGGCGGCTGGGCTTCGTGTCGGTCGAAGTACCGCCGCTCGCGGAGGACGAGGCGCGCGCGATGCTCGATGGCCTCCTGGCCGGGGCGCCGGAGCCGGGACGCGCGGTGCGCGAGGCGATGCTCCGGGCGGCGGGCGGGTACCCGATGGCGCTCGACCTCTTTGCCAGCGAATGGAACGCCACCGGGGAGGACAGCCTGGCCCTGGCCGTGCCCGCCATGCGGGAGGAGCTCGGCCAGCGCCGTCCCCCGGAGGATGCCTACCGGATGGCGCTCCACCGGATCTGCGACGGGCTCGACGGCCCGACCCGCCTGGCGCTGCAGCTGGCCAGCGTCCTCGGCGCCCGCCTCAACGATCTCGGCATGTACCAGGTCATCGGCCAGGGCCTGGGCAGCACCGGGCCGGCCATGGAAACCCTGCAGGCGCTCCGCCTCCTGCGGGAGACGGAGGACCGGCTCGAGTTCGTGAACGAGCTGATCCGGGACCACGTGTACGTGAGCACGCCGGCGCCGATCCGCACCCGGCTCCACGCCGAGGTGACGGCCCGGCTGCTGGATGAGGAGTCGCGGGGCGGGCACGCCCCGGGGCTGGAGATCGCCTGGCACCTGATCCGGGCCGGGCGGCGGGACGAGGCCACGCCGTACCTGCTCCGCGGCGCGCGGGAATCGATGCGCGAGGGGGCGCCCTACGAGGCGGAGCGCGGCCTCACGACCGCCCTCGACCGGCTGAAGGAGCCGGAGAAGAGCGAGGCGTTGCTGCTGATCGGAGAGGCGTTGCAGGAGCAGGGGAGGATGCAGGAATCGGTGGGGTTCCTAAACCGGGTGAGCGCATTGGCCGCAGAGGATGTGGTCGTCAGGCGCGATGTGCTCCACCTCCACGCCGTTTTCGCGACCAGCGACCGTTGCCAAGACCCCGACAGGGAGATTGCAAACCAGCTCCTTGCCAAGGCAAGAACTTGCAAGTCCTTGAGCACAAAACTGAGGGCTATTTGGGTTGCGGGAAGCCGTCCTCGGGAGGGGCTGGAGCCGCAAGACGTTCAAAAGGTACTAGATGAGCTGGCGTCGATCGACTCGACTCGACTGTCACTCGAGGATCTCGGAGAGTATGCCCTTGGCAAGGCCTTCTGCGAGTATAGTATCGGCGACATTCAGGGATGCCTGACCACCATCTCGAGAATCATTCCCCAGCTCGAGCAAGCCGGCATCAACAACTCGGTATACCGAATGCTCCGGCTAGGACTGGCCGTAGCCCAATCAACATCCGGCGACTATTTGTCAGCGAAGGACGTGACAGAGCGCACATTTCGCATCGCGCAGAAGGCGGGCGATGAACGGAGGGCCATGATCGCAGCAGGAAACGCAGCGCTCTATTGCTCTCGAACGGGGGACACTACAGCGCAGTTGGCCTGGGCGCTGGAGGCCCTCCAGCGGGGTAGCCACCCTGGCGACACACTCGTGAAAATCCGCTGCCTTCACTACCGGGCTGACGCGCTGGCTAGGCTTGGACGGGAGGAGGAAGCCACAATAAATATTAGCTCGGCGCTGGAACTCTCCCGCTCAGCAGCCTCTCCCTGGGTTATTCAGATGTCATTCCTGATGGCGGCAGACTTGTACCTCTTTATGGGGCGGGCGGATCGTGCCGAATCCATGGCCAGAAGTGCGCTCATGGCTGGTCAGTGGGAACTCCTTGCAGACTCACCTGCGGGAAGGTTCGCTCGATGGGTGGCAAGGCTCGCTGTCTCTGGAACGGTAGAGCTTGGGTATGCACACAATCAGCTCAGTGCCCTTCGAGCTCGTGAGCAGAAATTGGATCGGCTAGATCAAGCGGAGCTCGCGAATGCAATTGTGTGGCTAGAAACAAAATTAAAGGGCACCCGAACTGGAGGCATAGAACTCGAGGAGATGTGGAATCGCCTGGCAGAATTACCCACGGCAATTACGAACGACTTGAAACGCATGGGCATGGTGTGGAACTAACTTCGCTTTACGCCCGCCGGGTCCTCCAAAATGGCTTGCTGCGCCAACTTGAGGTCCGGTTTGCATTCGGATCAGAAAGTGTCATGGTGGCGGGCATGCTAGAGGTTTCCGATCCAACCGTGATCAGCCGGCGTACGGCTACTGAAGAAACGACGAGCTCAACAATTTCCGGGTCGAATTGAGTTCCCCTGCACTTCTGCAGTTCGGAAATCACCACCTCGAGCGGCAGGCGCTTTCGATAGGGGCGGTCTGTCGTCATCGCGTCGATCGTATCCGCCACGAGGATAATGCGGGCTGCAAGCGGGATATCATGGCCCGAGAGGCTGTGGGGGTACCCCTTTCCGTCCCACCGTTCATGGTGGTGACGCACCGAGTCTTGAATGAAGCCCCGGAACTTGCTGATGATCCCCACGAGTTCCGCACTGCGGAGCGAGTGAGTCTGCATGAGCGCCGTCTCGTCTGGCGTCAGGCGATCTTCCTTCCGAAGGAGCGGAGCAAACTCTTCGTGGATCTTACCGACGTCGTGGAGGAGTGCCGCCGTGTGCACCGCTTCGACGTCTCGGATCTGGAGGCCCATTTCGAGTGCGATCACCCGTGACAGCTGACTTACCCTGAGCGAGTGTCCCGAAGTATATGGGTCACGGGCCTCAATGGCCTTCACCATTACCTGAAGCAATTCCTTTCCGCTGTCCTGAAGCTGATGGTAGAGCCCATAGACGTGGCGAACCGCGACAATAGGCAGCATCACCACGACTAGGCCGACTGGCCCCAATCCCCAGGTGACTTCGATCCACGTATACAGCCACGCCAAGAAGAGGGCAATGGCGCTTGCTCCAAGGTCGTACCCGATGGATCCTCGGAAGTTCAGCGCCCACACATCCCTGAACGCACGCTCGTTCGCGATCGAGATCACTCCGCTGACTGAAACAGAATTGATCAAGAAGTAGGTCGCCGCGAACGCGAAGAATAGGAAGAAATCCCGCTGAACAATCGCCGAGTTGACCACGCCCGTCATTTGCAGGTAGGCGGGTGGCAGGCTTCCACCGAGGGCCTGGTACACAAAGGCGGCCCCCATCACGGAGCTCGCGCGCTGGCACACATTAAAGACCAGCTTCGTGGACTCCTTCCCTCGGACAACCTGCTCGAGCGCCGTTCCTGCCGCGGCTACAATCCCCCCCCAGAAGCCGCCGAAGAGAACACCAGCCGACATGTGGACCACGAATGAGGTCGATCCAATTGCGGAAACCCCATGTTCAATGGAACTCTGATCAAGCAGGAGGGCCACTGCAATGAAGCTCAAGAGCGGCCAGAGCCCAGGCGAAGGCTGGTGCCCGAAATACGAGACAGCGCCTAGCACGAGCGTGCAAAGCGCGGTGAAACCAACAAAGACCCTGGTCCGAGTGGAAGTGTCCATTGAAGTGGCAAAGCTTGGCGGGGGGATCAGTGATTCAGGCCTTAGTTCCAGTTGGAACCTTCAGCCAAGAACAGGTTCGCCACGAACTTTACAGCGGCAGCAAGCCATGTGATATGCAGCATGAGCGTCACCTCCCTTCGAGACTCAATAACTCGGGGGGTGGCCCGTCTCGCTACGACGGCCAGACGCTCCGCTCAGTTTTCCGCTACTCTCCGCTGTCGTGGGATGGCCCGATCCCCCTGCCTCGCTTTCCTCCCTCCGCTCA
>CAZNLY010000028.1:23143-29819 GCA_964574295.1 uncultured Gemmatimonadaceae bacterium | reverse complement strand
AGCTGGTACTGCCGCAGGAAGACGCGGATGTACTGCTTGTAGCGCTTCTCCTCGAGCCCGCGGAGGAAGGGGATGATGCCGACGTACCGCCCCGACTTGCCCGTGAGGAGGAAGGCCCGGTCCGCGGCCTTGAGGCGCCCCCAGGGCCGGTTGGGGTCGATGCCCTGGCGCCGCGCGGTGTCGAGCAGGAGGCGGCGGCGCGCCTCGTAGCGCGGCTTGGTCCAGGGGTCGATGGCCCCGTCGGCGAGCGCCCGGGCCGGGTCCGGCACGATCAGCGACTCGTCGTATTCCAGCACGGCGCCGAAGCCGTTGCAGGTGCCGCAGGCGCCGCGCGGGTTGTTGAACGAGAAGAGCGCGGGCGTGGGCGCGCGGGCGGGAGTGTCGCAGCGGCTGCAGGCGGGGTGCTCGGTGAACCGGAGGCGGGCCGCGTCGTGGAGGGCCACCGCCACGCCCTCCCCCTCGGCGAACGCCGTGCCGAGGGCCTCGGTCAGCCGCCCCGCCGCTCCCCGCCCCGTCTCGAGGCGGTCCACGATGACGAGCAGGTCCGGCGCCGCCGTGAGGTCGATGCCCGGCGGCAGCTCCTCGAGATGGTGCGGGACGCCGTCGGCCAGGAGCCGGAGGAAGCCGAGCGCGCGAAGGTTCTCGACGATGGCGGCGTGGCTGTGCCGCGCGGAGGCGGGGAGCGGGAAGGCCACCTGCACCCGGCCGGGCCCGAGGCGCTCGACCTCGTCGGCCGCCGACTGCGGCGTGTCCTGCCGCACCGCCGCCCCGCACACCCGGCAGTGCGGCGTCCCCGCGCGCGCCCAGAGGAGGCGGAGGTAGTCGTGCACCTCGGTGGCGGTGCCCACCGTCGAGCGGCTGGAGGTGGCGGGATTGTGCTGGCGGATGGCGACGGCGGGCGCCAGCCCGTCGAGGCGGTCCACGAGCGGCTTGGGCATCCGGTCGAGGAACTGCTTGGCGTAGGTGGAGAGCGACTCCACGAAGCGGCGCTGTCCCTCGGCGTAGAGGGTGTCGAAGGCGAGGGAACTCTTGCCGGAGCCCGACGGGCCCGTGACCACCACCAGCGCGCGGCGCGGGAGGTCGACGGTGATGCCCTTGAGGTTGTGCTGGCGGGCGTTGACGATCCGGATGCGGTCCTGCGGCATGCCGCAAAGATAGTTGACCCCGTCCCGGGCGACCCGTACGTTTCCGCCCTCATGGCCAGTCCCCTCTCGCCCAAGCTCCTCCTCCGCGGGTTCGAGATCTTCGTCGGCATCTCCCTGGTGGGGTATGCCGCGGTCCTCTTCTACGGCGACAACCTCCCGGCCTTCCTGCACGGCCTGACCCAGCTGCACTGGGGGTGGATGCTGGTCGGCCTCGGCCTCGCGTCGATGGACTGGATCGGTGGCGGTCTCCGGCTCTGGGTGGTGGCCCGCGAGGTGCACCCGAACCCGCCCCTCAAGGGGATGATCCTGGCCGGCGGGATGAGCGCGTGGGCGGCGTACCTGACCCCGCTGCAGTCGGGCGCGGCGCCGATGATGATCTACACCATGCGGCGCTTCGGCATCAGCGTGCCGGTGGCGATGACCTCCACCCTGATGACGTTCATCGCGACGGTCGCCTTCTTCGGCATCGCGGGGCCCACGGCCATCCTCCTCGGCGCCGGCAAGTCGCTCGGCACCAAGGGCGACCTGCTGGGCCTCTCGCTCTACGACCTCTTCCTCGGCACCCTGGGCATCTTCGCCGGGCTCGGGGTGCTCCTGATCGTCGTCATCCTCTTTCCCCAGGTGGCGAGCGGCTTTCTGCACCGGCTGGCCGTCTGGGCCGGGCGCCGCAGCAAGCGGATCGAGGCGCGGCTCGAGAAGATGCTGGCCGGCATCAAGGAGGCGCACGCCAGCGTCCTCAAGTTCAACTCGCCGCGCGGGTGGCTGTCGCTGGTGTGGTGCACGCTCCTCTCCGGCCCCTCGCACGCCAACAAGCTGCTGGCGGGGTACGTGGCGCTCCGGGCCATCGGGGTCGAGGCGCATTTCGTGGACGTCCTGCTGGTGCAGACCCTGGTGACCTTCCTGCTCTACTTTGCCCCGACGCCCGGTGCGAGCGGCATCGCAGAGCTCCTCTCGGCCATCGTCATGACCGCGTACGTGCCGGCGGCGATGACGCCGGTGTACACCCTCGTCTGGCGCACGATCCTCTCGTACTACACCATCGCGTTCGGGTTCTTCATCTTCTCCCACTGGGTGCGCCAGGGCATCAAGGGACTCGAGGAGATCGGCGACGCAATCCCCGGCGCCGCCGCGGCGCGCGACCCCGCGCGATGAACGCGCCCGAGGAGGCCCTCGGGCGCGCCTTCGACGCAGGACTCCTCCGGCGGATGCTGGCCTACCTGCGCCCCCGGCGGGCGCAGGTGGGGCTGGCGATCGGCCTGCTGATCGCCAACGCGCTGCTCGCGCTCGTCGGTCCGGTGCTCACCCGGCAGGCCCTCGACGTGGCCGTCCCGCAGCGGGACCTGGGCCTCCTCGGCACCCTCACCGCCGCCTACCTGGCCGCCCTCGCCCTCGAGTTCGTCACGGAGTACGCGCAGGGCATCCTGACCACCCACATCGGCCAGGGGGTCATGCACGACCTCCGGATGGAGATCTTCGGCCGGCTGCAGCGCCTCAGCATCCCCTACTTCGACCGCCACCCCGTCGGCCGGCTGATGACCCGCGTCACGTCCGACGTCGAGACCCTCAACGAGCTCTTCTCGTCCGGGGTCGTCGCCATCTTCGGCGACCTCTTCACGCTGCTGGCCATCATGGCCTTGATGCTGGCCACCGACTGGCGGCTGGCGCTCGTCACGTTCGCGGTCATCCCGCTGGTCTGGCTCACCGCGTGGCTCTTCCGCCGCCAGGTGCGGGAGGCGTTCCGGGACATCCGCGTCCGCCTTGCCCGGCTCAACAGCTTTCTGCAGGAGCACCTCTCCGGCATGCGGGTGGTCCAGCTCTTCGGGCGGGAACGGGCGGCGGCCGCGGAGTTCGACCGGGTCAACCGCGACCACCTCGAGGCGCACCTCCGCTCGATCACCGTCTACGCGGTCTTCTTCCCGGTCATCGAGATCCTCACGTCGGTGGCGGTAGCGCTCCTCCTCTGGTACGGCGGCCTCCGCCACGCCTCGGCGACGCTGACCGTCGGCACGCTGGCGGCCTTCATCCAGCTCACCCGGCGCTTCTTCCAGCCGCTCCAGGACCTGTCCGAGAAGTTCAACATCCTGCAGAGCGCCATGGCCTCCTCCGAGCGGATCTTCTCGCTGCTGGACGCGCCGGTGACAGTGCCGGAACCGGTCCGGCCAGCGGCGCTCCCGCGGCCCGTCCGGGGGGAGGTGCGGTTCGAGGGGGTTTGGTTCCGCTACGCGGCCGACGGGCCGTGGGTGCTGCGCGACGTGACCTTCACCGCCTCGCCGGGGCAGACCGTGGCACTGGTGGGGCAGACCGGGGCGGGGAAGACCACGGTGATCAGCCTGCTGCTCCGGTTCTACGACCCGGAGCGGGGGCGGATCACCCTCGACGGCGTGGACATCCGCGATCTCCCCACCTCGGAGCTGCGGCGCAGCATCGGGTTCGTCCAGCAGGACCTCTTTCTCTTCACCGGCGACATCCTGCACAACCTCCGCCTCGACGCGCCGGTGCCCGAGGAGGCGGCCCGCGCGGCCGCGGCGCGCGTGGGGGCCGACCGGTTCATCCAGCGGCTCCCCGCCGGCTACGGGCATGTCCTCGGCGAGCGGGGGCGCTCGCTGAGCGTCGGGGAGCGGCAGTTGCTGAGCTTTGCGCGGGCGCTCGCGCTCGACCCCAGCATCCTGGTGCTCGACGAGGCGACGAGCTCGGTGGACACCGAGTCCGAGGCGCAGATCCAGCGGGCCATCGCGGAGCTCATGGCGGGCCGCACCAGCCTGGTGGTGGCGCACCGGCTGAGCACCATCCTCCACGCCGACGAGATCCTCGTCTTCCACCACGGTGAGGTGCGCGAGCGCGGCGCCCACCGTGCCCTGCTGGAACGCCGCGGCCTCTACGAACGGCTCTACCGGCTCCAGCTGGCCGACCACGCGCTCGGCGACCGCGAGGGCAGCGCCGCGTAGCCCGCCGGTTTCCTTGCGCCCCCGCCCCGCGGCGGGCTAGGTTTTCCTCTCCCTGCGTGCTTCCCGATCGAGGCCCATGGTCCAGCTCGAACTCGGCAACCGGCGTTGGCCGCTCGCTCCCGGCGAAACGGTGATCGGGTCTTCCGCCGAGGCGGCGGTGCGGCTCGAGGTGCCGGGCGTCCTGGCGCGGCACGCGCTGGTCCAGGCCACCGCCTCGACCGCCGCCATCCGGCTGGCCGCGCCCGACGCGCTCGCCACGGTCAACGGCGTCCGGCTCGGCGGTGACCCCGTCCCCCTCCTCCATGGCGACAAGCTGCAGCTCGGCTCGGCCGAACTCGTGGTGGTGGACCAGCGGCGTGCCGGCGAGACCCGCATGGCCGACGCCTCCGCGCTCCGGGCCGCCACGGCAGGGGCCGCGGGCTCGGCGCGGAGCCGGGGTGCCGGCGGCCCCGCCACCGGCGGGCGCGTCGTGAGCCTCCTCGACGGGCGGGAGTACCAGGTGGGCGAGGGACCGCTGGTCTTTGGGCGGGATGCGGCGTGCGACGTCGTGGTGGACTCGACCGAGGTGTCCCGGCGGCACGCCCTGATTGCGTCCGGCCCCGAGGGGTACGTGGTCGAGGACTCGAGCGCCAACGGGGTCCTCGTCAACGGCGAGCGGGTCACCGGCCGGCGCACTCTGGTGCGCGGGGATGTCCTCCGTCTGGGGCCGGCCGAGTTCCGGTTCTACGCCGAGGCGGCGCCGCCCCCGCCCCCGCCCGGCGCCGCGCACCGACTCTACGACACCGCGCACGGGATCCCGGCCATGGTGCCGGCCTTCCCCACGCGGCCGACGGCCCCGCCGCCGCTGGCCACCATTTTGGTGCGGAGCGGCTCGCTCCGCGGCCAGCGGCTGCCGATCCGGACCCCGGTGGTCAACATCGGCCGCGCGGAGTACAACGACCTCGTCTTCGGCGACACCAGCGTCAGCGCGGCCCACGCCAAGCTCCAGCGGCGCGAGGAGGTCTGGATCCTGACCGACCTGGAGTCGACCAACGGCACGTTCGTGGACGGGGAGCCGCTGCGGGGCGAGACGCCGCTGATGGCCGGAAGCACCGTCCGCTTCGGCGACGTGACCGTCCTGTTCGATCCCACCGACGTGCGGGGCGCGCCGCCCCCCGGCGGCGGCACCCATCTCGTGGGCGCCATCAATATCCCCGACACCCCGCGCCTCGTGGCGCGCCCCACGCCGCCGGATGCCACCAGCGTCGGCCGGGGCCGGGTCGGGCGCCGGCCGGTCCGGCCCGCGCTGCCCCGCTGGGTTCCCTGGGCCGCGGCGCTCGCTGCCGTGGGCCTCCTGGCCTTCCTTCTCTTCGGACGCTGAGGCCTCGTGCACTTCACCTGCGCCGCCCGCACCGACGTCGGCATCGTCCGCTCCGGCAATGAGGACAGCTACCTCATGCTCGCCGACCGCGGACTCTTCATCGTGGCCGACGGGATGGGCGGCCACGCCGCCGGCGAGGTGGCCAGCGAGATGGCGGTGCACATCGTCTCGCGGGAAATCGGCTCGCTGCGCGGGCTGCCCGACGCCCAGGCCTCGGAGCGGATCGCGCGCTCGCTCGTGACGGCCAACGAGGCCATCTTCGAGCGGACCCTGGCGGAACACGACAAGCGGGGGATGGGCACCACCGTGACGGCGCTCGCCCTGCTCCCGGGGCGCTACCTGATCGGCCAGGTGGGCGACAGCCGCGCCTACCTGCTGCGCGACGGCGAGCTGCTGCAGATCACCCGCGACCACTCCTACGTGCAGGAGCAGGTGGACGCCGGTCTCCTGACCCCCGAGCAGGCGCGCGTGCATCCCTACAGCAACGTGATAACGCGGTGCGTCGGCGCCGGCAGCGACGTGGTGCCCGACCTCTACTTCGGCGAGCTGCGCGCGGGCGATGTCCTCCTCCTCGCCTCGGACGGGCTCACCGGCATGCTGGAGGACGAGCAGCTCGCGCGGATCCTGGCCGACCCGCAGGGTCCGCAGGCGTGGGTGGACCGGATGATCACCGAGGCCAACCGGCGCGGCGGCCTCGACAACATCACGACCATCGTCGTGAAGATCGAATCCCTCGACTGACCGCAGTCCCAACCTGAAACACGGGCCGGTCCCCCCGCGTAGGGGCGGCCCATGATCGCCTCCCTGCAGGTGGCCCTCGGGACCCTCCGGGCCAATCCCCTCCGCACCGCCCTCTCCATGCTGGGCATCGTCATCGGCGCCGCGTCGCTGGTGGCCGTGCTGACGCTCGGCGACGGCATGGAGCGGTTCGGCCGGCAGCAGATTGCCGGGACCACCGACCTCCAGTCGGTCGTGCTCGAGCCGCGCACGGCGGAAATCATCGACAACCAGGCCTATCCGCTCGACGACTACCTCGTCCTCACCCGGCCGGAGGCGGACGAGATCCAGGCGGGGATTCCCGGGGCGGTGGCGGCCTTCCTCACCCTCTCCGGGGCGGCGCCGATCTCCGGGGCGGCGGGGCTCCCCGACTCGGTCTCGGTCCTGGCCACGCTCCCGAGCCAGGCGGCCGCGCTCGGGCTCGCCTTTGCCGCCGGCCGCTACTTCAC
>CAZNLY010000028.1:9282-23043 GCA_964574295.1 uncultured Gemmatimonadaceae bacterium | reverse complement strand
GGCATCGGGATCATGAACGTCCTGCTGGCGTCGGTCACGGAGCGGACGTGGGAGATCGGGGTCCGCAAGGCGGTCGGGGCGCGCCGCCGCGACCTCCTGGCGCAGTTCCTCCTCGAGTCGCTGACGATCTCCGGGATCGGGGCGCTCCTGGGAACGCTGCTGGGGCTGGGCGGGGCGTTTGCGGTGACGGCCTTCATGCGCAGCCAGGCGGAGGTGCCGGTCTACGCCGCCGTGAGCTGGGGCACGCTGGGGGTGTCGGCCGCGGCGGCGCTGGCGGTCGGGGTGGTGTTCGGCCTGTACCCGGCGCTGCGCGCCGCCCGCCTCCCGCCCGTCGAGGCGATCCGGCACGAGTAGGACCGGGCGTCCCTTCCCGGTCGGCGGACGCCATCGCATATTGGCGCCATGCCAGCACCCTCGGGAGTTCCCGAGTCCCTGGCGGGGCGCTACCGGCCCGAGCGGCTGCTCGGGCGCGGGGGCATGGCGTCGGTCTACCTGGCGCGCGACCTGCGCCACGATCGTGACGTGGCCCTGAAGGTGCTTCGCCCGGAGTTGGCGGCCTTCCTCGGCGCCGAGCGGTTCCTCAACGAGATCCGGGTCACCGCGAGCCTCGACCATCCCCACATCATCACCCTGCTGGATTCGGGCGAGGACGGCGGACTCCTCTGGTACGTCCTTCCGCTCATCCGCGGCGAGTCACTTCGTGAACGCCTGGACCGCGAGCGCCAGCTCGGCGTCGATGAGGCGCTGGAGATCCTGCGGGACATCGCCGGCGCGCTCGACCACGCCCACGCCCACGGTGTCATCCACCGTGACGTGAAGCCCGGCAACGTCCTGATGCACGAGGGCGAGGCGATGCTCGCGGATTTCGGGATTGCCCTGGCCCTGCAGGAGGCGGGCGGCGTGCGCCTGACGGAAACCGGTCTCACCGTCGGGACCCCGCAGTACATGAGCCCCGAGCAGGCAGGCGGGGAGTCTGGGCTCGACGGCCGGTCGGACAGCTACGCCCTCGCGTGCGTGGCGTATGAAATGCTCGGCGGAACGCCGCCCTTCACCGGGCCGACCCCGCGCGCCATCCTCGCCCGCCACTCCCTGGATCCTGTGCCACCGATCACGACGCTTCGGCCCGGGCTCGCTCCCGCCGTCGAGGAGGTGTTTTCGCGCGGACTCGCCAAGGCACCTGCGGATCGCTATCCCTCCGCGTCAGGCTTCGTCGAGGCGCTCGCGGCGGCGCTCCAGTCGCCGGCTCCCGGCACGCCTGCCCGCCGCCGCCCTGGAGTCTCCCGCCTGCTGCTGGGGACTGTGGCCATGACCGGCATCCTGGTCTTCGCGTGGCGGGTGGTGCTCGGCGGGCACCGCGCGCCGTTGGCGTCCCTGGCGGTGCTGCCCCTCGCGAACCTGTCGGGGGACGCCGCGCAGGACTATCTGGGGGATGGACTCCAGGATGGAATCATCGGGGAGCTCGGGCGGGTCGGCGGCTTGCGCGTGATTTCGCGGACGTCCACACGCCAGTATCGGGAGAGCGACAAGCCCGCACCCGAGATCGCGCGTGAACTCGGCGTGGACGGCCTGCTCGAGGGATCGGCGCGGCAGTCGGGCGACAGCGTGCAGCTCCGGGTGCGGCTCATCCGCGCGAGTGGGCAGGAGGAGGAGCTCTGGTCGGGCACGTATCTCCGCGACCTTCGCGACCTGCTGAACCTGCAGCGGGAGGTCGCCGTGGGGGTGGCGAGGGCAGTCGGCCTTTCGGCGGGCGCGGGCGCCGCGCCTGGCGAGGCGCGCCAGGTCAACCCCGCGCTGTACGAGGCGTATGTCCGGGGGATGTTCTACGTCAACCAGTTCAGCGATAGCGGCTTCGATCGGGGGCTCGCCCTCCTGCATCAGGCCAACGCCCTCGACCCGGCCGATCCGCTTCCCTACATCGGGCTGGCCCAGGCGTACAGCGTCCTGGGACACGGCCCCCGGCCCGACGTCCTCCCCCGGGCCCGGGAGGCGGCGCGGCGTGCGCTGGAGCTGGATCCCGGCGCGGCCGATGCGTACGCGGTGCTGGCGGAGGCGTACATGTATGCCGACTGGGATTTCCCGCGGGCCGGCGAGGCCTTCGAGCGGGCACTGGCGCTGAACCCGAACCTGCCCGCCACGCAGGCACACTACAGCTGGTACCTGCACATGCTGGGGCGGAGGCCGGAATCGCTGGCGGCCATGGAGCGCGCGGTGGCCCTCGACCCGCTGAGCGCGATGTACGCCTCGTGGCTCTCCTGGATTCGCTGGGCCCAGGGGGACAACGACGGCGCCATCCGGGATGCGCGCCACAGCCTCGAGCTGCGGCCCGACTTTCCCGTGGCGTGGCATGTCATTGGGGGCGCGCTGCTGGCCAAGGGGGACACGGCGGGGGCGCTGTCAGCGCATCGCACCCTTGCCGCCACCTCGCCGGCGTGGCGATGGAGCCTGGGGTACACCGAGGCCGCGACCGGCCGGGTGGCCGAGGCGAAGGCGGTCGTCGCCGACCTGGCGCGGGACGTGACGCCGATGGCGGCCTGGGGGCTGGCGGAGATCGCGGTGGCACTGGGAGACAAGGAAGCAGGCCTGCGCTGGCTCGATTCGGCGGTCGCGCTCCGGTGGAGCTGGGTGCCCTGGACCCGGGTGGACACGGCGTTGACGCCCCTCCGGGGCGACCCTCGCTTCGAGGCGCTGCTTGCGCGGCTCCACATCCCCGGTCCCGAGGCGGGTGGGGGCCCGAACTAGCCCAGCAGCGGCTCACCTGCCGCCAGCCGGCGCTCGACCTCCGCGGCCGGCAGCACCACCAGGTCCATCAACCGGTCCAGCCGTGCCGACGCGCGCCCCTCCGTGAACACGCGGAGGCGGCGCGCGCTCTCGTAGAGCGCGTCGGCCACGCGCGGCAGGCCGAGCTGGCCCTTGCGGCCAGCGTCGGTGAGCCGGTCCACCGCGCCCGTGCGGGTGCGGAGCGGCAGGTCCACCGCGAGCATCGAGGTCCTGGCGGGAAAGTCGAGCAGCAACTGGCCCGGTGCGAGGCCCGCCTCGGTTGCCAGTGTGTCCTCCACTCGCTCCAGCAGCGCCGCGTCGTCGGAGAGCCAGGGCTGCGTGTCGGCGGGGACGTCGCTGGCAGGAAGGTCCAGCGCGCGCTTGTGGAGCCGGCGGGCCTGCACCCGCGCGGCAAGGCCGGTCGGGTCGGCGGCCAGGAGCGCCGTCATGAGCCCGCCGTCGGTCGATTCGGCGATCTCCGCCGGCGCCAGCCGGCCGGCGGCCACCGTGCGCCGCACCGCGCGCTTGAACATGCAGGTGGCGCTGCGCACCGCGTGGTGCCAGTACACGTTCCGGTACATCTGGTACTTGGCAAAGAGCAGCGACTCCAGCGCGCTGATGCCCTTCTCGTGCACGCCGATCTCCCAGCGGCCCGGCGCGCTCTCCACCAGCGTCAGCGAGGAAAGCAGGCGGTCCACGTCCACCGCGCCATACGGCACCCCGCACATCCGGGCGTCGCGGCTCAGGTACTCGATCTTGTCGAGGTCGAGCGACCCGCTGATGAGCCCCCCGAGGGGGCTGGCGCTCCGCCCGCGGATCAGCTCGCCGATCCGGAGCCCGAGGCCCGGGCCCCCAATCGACGTCAGGACCTCGCCCAGCTCGGCGCGGCCGAGCTTGGCCACGCCGAGTTCCTCGTGGTGCAGGAACCCCGCCTCCTCGAGCCCGTGGGAAAAGGGATAGTGCCCGATGTCGTGCAGGAGGGCGGCGAGCCGCGCGGCCAGCCGATCCTCCTCGGACACCGTACCGAGTTCCCCGCGCTCCGCGAGCGCGGTGAGGGCCGACTTGGTCAGGTGGAAGGCGCCGAGGGCGTGCTCGAAGCGGGAGTGGGTGGCGCCGGGATAGACGAGGAAGGCGTGGCCGAGCTGGCGGACGTACCGGAGCCGCTGGACGGCGGGCGTGTCGAGCACGCGCAGCGCCGCGCCGTCCAGCCGGATGTTGTCCCAGAGCGGGTCGCGGACGACCTCGAAGCGGTCAGCCAGCGGCCGGCCCCGCGCCGGCCACCCGGGCGTCCACGCCGGACGCGAAGGTGGCGAAGTTGTCGCGGAACATCTTCGCGAGCCGGGCGGCCTGGGCGTCGTACGCCGCGCCGTCCTTCCAGGTGCTCCGCGGGTCGAGGATCCCGGCGGGCACCCCGGGCACCTCCACCGGCACCTCCACGCCGAACACCGGGTCCTTGCGGAACCGGGCGCCGTCGAGCGCCCCGGCCAGGGCGGCGCGCACCATCGTCCGCGTGTGAGAGAGCTTCATCCGCGTGCCGGTGCCGTAGGCCCCGCCGGTCCAGCCGGTGTTGACCAGCCACACCCGGGCGCCGTGCCTCGCGATTTTCTCGCCCAGCATCCGGGCGTACACGCCGGGATGGCGCGGCAGGAACGGCGCGCCGAAACAGGCGGAGAAGGTGGCGCTCGGCTCGGTCACGCCCCGCTCCGTCCCCGCCACCTTGGCGGTGTAGCCGGAGAGGAAGTGGTACATCGCCTGTTCGGGGTTGAGGCGCGCGATCGGCGGCAGCACGCCGAACGCGTCGGCCGTCAGGAAGATGACCGTGGACGGATGGCCGCCCACGCCGCTGGGCTCGTGATTCGGGATGTAATCGATCGGGTAGCTGGCGCGGGTGTTCTCGGTGTGGGTGTCGGCCTCGAACGCCGGCGCCCGGTACACCGGGTCGAGCACCACGTTCTCCAGCACGGTGCCGAACATCTGCGTGGCGGCGTAGATCTCCGGCTCGCCGTCGTGGCTCAGGCGGATGACCTTGGCGTAGCAGCCGCCCTCGAAGTTGAACACGCCGTGGTCGCTCCAGCCGTGCTCGTCGTCGCCGATGAGCCTGCGCGTCGGGTCGGCGGAGAGGGTCGTCTTGCCGGTGCCGGAGAGGCCGAAGAAGATGGCCGAGTCGCCGTCCGGCCCGATGTTGGCGGAGCAGTGCATCGGGAAGACGTTGCGCTCCGGAAGCAGCCAATTGAGCACGGTGAAGATGGACTTCTTGAGCTCGCCGGCGTAGCGCGTGCCGCCGATGAGGATGATCCGCCGCGAGAAGTTGAGCACGATGAACGTGCCGGTCACGGTGCCGTGGCGTGCGGGGTCGGCCTGGAACTCCGGCGCGTGCAGGACACGGAAGCCCGGCGTGAAGGTGGCCAGGTCGGCTGCCGACGGGCGGAGGAACATGTTCCGCACGAAGAGCATGTGCCACGCGTTCGGGCTCAGGAACCGGACCGGCAGGCGGTAGGCGGGGTCCGCCCCGGCAAAGAGGTCCTGCTGGAAGAGCTCCTGCCCCTCCAGGTGGGCCTCCACGTCCTGTTGGAGCCGCTCGAAGTGCGCCGGCGACATCTTCGCGTTCTTGTCCCACCAGACCGCCCCCGCCGTCAACTCGTCCTCGACGACGAACTTGTCCTTCGGCGAGCGGCCGGTGTGCGGGATCGTGAGGGCGGTGAACGCGCCCCGGTCGGTCAGGTGCCCCTCTCCCCGCCGGATGGCGTGCTCGACGAGGCCGGCCGGGCCGAGGTTGGCGTGGATGCGCGAGGTGGCGGGTGCCGTGGTGGTCATGGGGTGGTCCGGGCGCTCGGGCGCCCCTCCTTGGAGTCGGGAATCAGGTGGCCTGGGCGCGCTTGCGGAGCCGTGCCCGCTCCTGCGCATCCACGGCCGCGATGACGGCCAGGTTGACGATGGCGTCGACGTCGGAGCCGCGCTGGAGGACGTGCACCGGGCCGGCCATCCCGACGAGGATGGGGCCGATGGCCTGGGCGCCCCCCAGCTGGCTCAGGAGCTTGTAGCAGATGTTGGCCCCGGCCAGCTCGGGGAAGATGAGCACGTTGGCCTTCCCGGCCAGCCGGCTGCCGGGATAGTAGCGCTTCAGCACCGCCTCGACGAGGGCGGTGTCGGCCTGCATCTCGCCGTCCACCATGAGCTGGGGGTACTGCTGGTGCAGCGCCGCGACCGCCTCCCACACCTTGCGGCTGGCAGGGTGCTTCACCGACCCGAAGTTCGAGAACGACAGCATCGCGATGTGCGGCTCGATCCCGAGGTTCCGGACGAACGTGCTCGTGGCGAGCGCGATTTCCTTGAGGCGCTGGCTGTCGGGGTCGATGTTGACGGTGCAGTCGGCCAGGAAGATGGTCTCGTGCTGGAAGACCATCATGTAGATGCCGGCGACCGCCTTGCCCGGCTCGGCGCCGATGACCCGCATCGCGGGCTTGATCGCGTCGGGATAGTGCTGGTTCTCGCCCACGACGAGGGCGTCGGCGTCGCCCGCGGCCACCATCGCGGCCCCGAAGTAGGCCGGGAGCCGCATCCGCCGCCGCGCCTCGCCCTCCGTCACGCCGCGGCGCTGCCGCCGCTGCCAGAGCCGCGTGGCGTACGCCGGGAGGTTGGGCGACTCGTCCGGATCCACCACCTGCATCCCGTCCAGCGCGATCCCGAGGCCGTGGGCGGCCGCCGTGATCTCCGCGGTGTCGCCGATGAGGACCGGCACCGCCGAGCCCTCGTCGCGCAGGATCCGCGCGGCGCGCAGGACGCGCGGGTCGTCCGCGTCGGTCAGCGCCACCCGCTGGGGCTCCGCCGAGGCCCGGTTCATCAGGCCGCGCATGACCGCGCGGCCCCGGCTCTGGCGGCTCTCCAGCTTCTGGCGGTACTCGTCGAGGTCGATCGCCTCGGCGGCGACCCCGCTCGAGATGGCGGCCCAGGCCACCGCCGGCGCCACCCAGAGGAGCACGCGCGGGTCGAACGGCTTGGGGATCAGGTAGTCGCGGCCGAAGTGGAGCTGGTCCACGCCGTAGGCGCGGAGCACCACCTCGGGCACGTCCTCGCGGGCGAGCGCCGCCAGGGCGCGGGTGGCCGCCATCTTCATCTCCTCGTTGATGGCGCGGGCCCGCACGTCGAGCGCGCCGCGGAAGATGAACGGGAAGCCGAGGACGTTGTTGACCTGGTTGGGGTAATCGGTCCGTCCCGTGGCGATCACGGCGTCCGGCCGGACGGCCCGGATCTCCTCGGGGGTCACCTCGGGGTCCGGGTTGGCCAGCGCGAAGACGAGCGGATCGCGCGCCATCGGCACCAGCTCCGCCGCGGGCAGGGCGCCGGCGGCCGAGAGCCCGACGAACACGTCCGCGCCGACCAGCGCCTCGGCCCTGGTGCGGAGCTTCGTGTCGTGGGCAAACCGTCGCTTGAAGGGGTCGAGGTCGGTGCGCCCGGCGTGGACCACGCCCTCCAGGTCCACCAGGAGGATGTGTTCGCGCTGGACCCCGAGCCGGACGTAGTGCTCGGCGGTGGCGATGGCCGCCGCCCCGGCGCCGAGGAAGACGCAGCGCACCTCCTCCGGCTTCTTGCCCACGACCTCGAGGCCGTTGAGCAGCGCCGCCCCGCTGATGATGGCGGTGCCGTGCTGGTCGTCGTGGAACACCGGGATCGAGAGCGATTCCCGGAGCCGCTGCTCGATGAGGAAGCAGTCGGGACTGCGGATGTCCTCGAGGTTGATGCCGCCCACCGTCGGCTCGAGCGCCTGGCAGAACCGCACCACGTCGTCGGGTGCCGGCGCGTTGATCTCGAGGTCGAAGACGTCGATGTCGGCAAAGGTCTTGAAGAGGACGCCCTTCCCCTCCATGACCGGCTTGCCCGCCAGCGGGCCGATGTTGCCGAGCCCGAGCACGGCGGTGCCGTTGGACACCACCGCCACCAGGTTGCCCCGCGTGGTGTAGCGGTACGCGTCCTCCGGCCGCTCGGCGATGGCCAGGCAGGGCACCGCCACGCCGGGAGTGTAGGCCAGCGAGAGGTCGCGCTGGTTCTCGGTCGGCTTGGTGGGGACGACCTGGACCTTTCCGGGCCGGCCGTCCTCGTGATACCGGAGGGCGTCCTGCCGGCGATCGCTCATCGCGTGAGCGTCATGTTGGAGGGATAGTGGGCCAGCGCTTGGGCCGTGTTGGCGTCCGCGACGCTCAGGCCGGTCACCACGGGCTGGGCAAACATGATGTCCGCGGAGCTCGGGGCGTGCTGAAAGATCCCGAGGGAATGGCCCAACTCGTGGGTCGCCGTCACCCGGAAGCACTCGGTGAGATCGCTGGTGGCGCGCGGTTGGATGTAAATCCGCATCGGCAACTGGATTTGAAACGGATTCGCGGTGTTGTCCACGGTGGTCAGTCCATCGCATCCGGGAAAGACCGTGTGGAGCAGCACGGCCGAGCCCACTCCGGTGGGGAGGGCGCTCACTACCCGGACCACGACGTCCGCCATTGTGGAGTCGGCCACGAGCACCGCGTCATACTCCCCATACAAGTATGCCGCGCGCCACGCATCGATCCCTTCCCGCACCCGGTCGGGCAGGTCCAGCGTGTCCTGCACCCACACCTTCACGGGCAACATCTCTGTCGGCCAGTGAAAGCTGAGGGTGTCCGCTCCCTGCACCCGGCGCCAGTCGTACAGGTCGTTGCGCGAGGGCGCCGTCGCCTCCCCGCACGCGAGGGTCGCCGTGGTCAGGAGGGCGGCCAGGAGGGTCCGGCGGGTCATGGATGCTCCCAGGCGGCGCCGAGGGCCAGGCCCAGCCGGGACACCTGCTGGGACCCGGAAAATCCGGCCGCCTCGAGTGCGGGGGTCGAGAAGGAATGGAAATCGTACCGGAGCCCCGCCACCGCCGACCACCGCTCGGACAGCGGCTGGCGCCAGTCGAGCCCGGCGCCGAAGACCGCGGCGGCAGGGACCCCATCGGCAAAGACGCCGGTCTCTTCCGATGGGAAGTACTGGAGCACCCCCAGGCTCACCCGCCAGGAGAGGCGCGACACCAGCGGTCCCGAGAGCGCCGCCGCGATCGTGAGCACCCCCAGCGTGCCGACATCGCCGTCCGACACCCCATTCGTGGTCAAGTCGTCGGTGCTGCTGCCGTAGCCGAGGTCGAGGCTGGCGCGCAACTTGGTGGCGACGGGAATTGAGCCGGAGAGCAGGAAGGTGGGGGCCAGGGCCGGCTTGATCTCGATGGGCTCGAAGATCTCGTCATTCACGAGGGCCGAACTGCCTGTCACGCCAACCAGCGCCGCCACATGGACTTGGGCGGCAAGCGGGACGGCCGGCCCGAGGGCCAGGCACGCCGCGAGAGGGACGAGCCGGAAACATCGCATCCCTGAAAAATGGCCCGGTCCCGCCCCCCCAGTCAACGAACCGGCGCCGCCCCTCCCCGGCCGTAGGCGCGGAGCCTGCGGAGCATCTTCCGGTCGTTCGTGACCATGTCCTCGCCCTTGGGGGTCTCGAGCACCTTGATGACGTCCCGAAACCGGGGGTCGCGCATGATGCGCCGGAACGGCTCCGCCCCCAGCGACCCCTCCGCGATGAGCTCGTGGCGGTCCCGGTGGGAGTTGAATGGGGTCTTGGAATCGTTGAGGTGGAGGCAGCGCAGGTGCGCGAGGCCGAGAATCCTGTCAAATTCCGCCCACACCTCGTCGTAGGCGCCCACCAGGTCATACCCCGCCGCATAGAGGTGGCAGGTGTCTGCGCAGAAGCCGATGCGGTGGCGCAGGTCGGACGGGATGAGTTCGCGCAACGCGGCGAGTTCCTCGAACCGGCTCCCGAGGGCCGTGCCGGTGCCTGCGGTGGTCTCGAGGAGCACCGTCACGTTGCCCGGCGCCGCGCGGAGCGCCCTGGTGTAGCCGATGGCGTTCCGTTGCAGTCCCGCCTCGCGGTCGTCAAGATAGTTGCCGGGATGCGACACGACGCCGGGAATGCCGAGGGCATGGCAGCGGGTGAGTTCCGCGGCAAAGGACTCCACCGACTTGGCCTGGAGGGCGGGGTCGGGTGAGGCGAGGTTGATCAGGTAGGAATCGTGGGAGACGACTCCGCGGAGGCCGCTCGCCTCGTAGGCGGCGCGGAACGCCTCGGCCGTGGCGGCCTCCACGGTCGGCTCGCGCCACTGATTCGGCGTCTTCGTGAAGACCTGGATGGCCGTGGCGCCGATCTCGACGCCGCGGGCCGGGGCGGTCTGCACGCCGCCCTGCGTGGACACGTGGGCGCCGAGCAGGTCCTGCGGCACGGCGGCACGTCGCCGCGGCGCTGAACGGGGAGATTTCATGGTCGTGCGCAGGCTCCATGACTGAGTCGGGCTCGGGCCGCGCCATGGGGCGGCCGCGGGTCGTGCTCGTGGGCGATCCGTCGCTCCGGCCGGACGGCCTGGAGCGGGCGCTGGTGCGCGCCGGGTTCCAGGTGCTCGAGGCGGGCGTGGTGCCGGACGAGGCCACGCCTGACGCGCTACCGGACCTCGCGCTGCTCACCGCCGCCGCGGCCGACGAGTCGCTGGCGACGGAACTGGCCCGCCTGTCGGGCGGCGCCTGGGCCGGCGTGCCGGTCTTTGCCGTGCTCGCGAGCGCCGATCCCGAGGGGGCGATGACCGCCCTGCAACTCGGGGCGTCCGAGGCGCTCAACGCCCCCGTCCACCTGGGCGAGCTCTGCGCCCGCGTGACCGCCCGGCTGCGCGGCCGCGCGGGCGCCGAAGCCGCGCGGCGCGACCGCCAGGCGAGCGCCGCGATGTTCGATGTCTTTGCCGAGGTCTCCACCGCCATCCGTCCGGAGGAGATCCTCCAGACGCTCGTGCGCCGGGTCGGCGCCGCCCTGGACCTGGCGCACTGCTCCTTCATCCTGACCCCGCCCGGCGAGCCGACCGGACGGGTGGTGGCGGTGCACGAGAGCCCGACCCACCGCGACCTCACGGTGGAGCTGGCCCGGTACCCGGAGGTCCTGGAGGCGGTGCGCACCGGCGCCCCCGTCTACGTGGCCGACATCCACACCGACCCCCGCTTCTCCGCGGCGCGGGCCGAATGGGAGGAGCGGCAGCTCCGCGTCACCATCCGGAGCGTGCTGGCCATCCCGGTGCCGCTCGGGGGCAGGACGGCCGGCGTCTTCCTCCTCCGCACCCGGCGCGCCGACCCGGCGCTCACGCCCGAACAGGTGGCCTTCGCGGAGACGGTCACCGCGGCTGCGGCCCGCGTGCTCGAGACGGAGGAGCGGCGCTCGGCCATCTACCGTCGCCTGGCCGGCGTCCCGGTCCATGATCCCCTCACGGGGTGCGGCACCCTCGATGCCCTCGATCGCCGCATCCGGGAGGAGTTCGAGCGGGCCCGCCGGTACGCGCTGAGCTTCAGCCTCATCCTGCTCGATGTCGACCAGCTGCGCGACCTCAACGAGCGGCTGGGGCAGGAGGGGGGCGACCGGGTGCTGGCGGAACTCGGGCGGCTCCTGCAGCGGGAGCTGCGGGTGCCCGACTTCGTGTCCCGCTACGGCGGGGACGAGTTTGCCCTTGTGCTGCCGGAGACCGACCTGGCCGGCGCCCGCCGCTCGGTGGCGCGCGTGCGCGAACGGATCCAGGCGGCGCCCTTCGCCGACCTGGCCCCGGGTGACCGGCCCCGCCTGAGCGCGGGAATCGTCACCTACCCCCACCCCTCCGCGGTCCAGACCGAGGACCTCTTCGCGCTGGTCGAGGCGGCGCTGCTCCGGGGCAAGGCGCAGGCCGACGAACGCATCGGCACCGCCGACATCGCCGGCGGCTGACCCGGCCTATCGCCGCCGCCGGAGCCAGTCGGAGGGGTCGAGCGCGATCGAGTTCTCGCCGCGGATCTCGAAGTGGAGGTGCGGACCCTGCTCCGAGTTGGCGCCGCCCACCGTCCCGATCACCTGTCCCCGCACGATGTCCTGCCCGACCGCCACCGACGCCTCCTGCAGCTGCATGTAGAGCGAGCGGTAGCCGTTGCCGTGCTGCACCACCACCGTCAGCCCGTAGGTGCCGATCCGCTGGACCAGCTCGACGCGCCCGGCCTCCACCGCCTTGACCGGGGTGCCGACCGGCGCGCCGATGCCGATGCCGTTCCACCGCACCACCCCGCCGCTCGGCAGCGTCGTGCGCCCGAAGTTGTAGACCACCCGCCCGTCCACCGGCCAGTCGAGCTTGCCGATGTCTTCCGTGGTGAGGCCGCCGGGCACCGGCGTGCCGGCGGCGGGCGCCGCGCGCCGGGCGCGCTCGAGCGCGGCGAGGAGCTCGTTCAGCTGGGCCTCGGTCCGCTCGAGTTCCGTGAGCCGGGCCGTCGTCTGCTGGCCGGAACGCTGGAGCATCGCGAGCCGCCGGGCGCGCGCCTCCGCCAAATCGGCATAGCGGCGGAGTTCGGCCTCGCGGTCCGCCCGGGAGGCGCCGAGGCTGGTGCGAATGCCGAGGAGGTTGTTTCGCTGGCGGCGCACACGGGCGCTCAGCTCCTCGACGTCGTGCACGAGGGCGCGGTCCTGCCGGCTGGTGAGGAAGAGGTACTTGTAGCGGGCCAGGAGGTCGCCGAAGGACTCGGCGGCGAGGAGCGCCTGGTAGGGGTACAGCGACCCGCGCTTGTAGATCTCGATCAGCCGGCGCTCGAGGATGGCCCGCTTCTCGGCCAGGTTGTCCTCGGCCAGCGCCAGCTCCGCGCTGACGCGGTCCACCTCGGAGTTGAGCCCGGCGATCTGGGTCTCGATTTCGTGGACGATGCCCTGGGTCGTCTCGCGCTGGCGCTCGAGGTTGCGGAGCTCGGCGCCGACGTCCTTGACCTGGCCCTCGAGCCGCGCCTGCTGCTCCAGCAGCCGCTGCCGCTCCACCCGGATCGAGTCGAGGCGCCGGCGGCTCCGCTCGATCTCGTCGGCCCCGCGGTCCTGTGCCGCCAGCGGGCCCGCCAGGAGCGCGGCCAGGACGAGGAGGAGGCCGGGCCCCCGCCTACACATCCCGCAGGTGCCGCCCGACGCTGATCAGGCTGCCGCCGAGCCCGATGACGACGCCGAAGAGGACGCCCAGCAGGAGGTGGCCGGGCTCGAAGAAGGCGAGGGTGTGGAGGGCGGTGGTGGTGTTGCGGCGGAAGAGCTCGAAGGCCGCGCGGCTCAGCAGGATGGCCAGGAGGCCGCCGAGGAACCCCTTGAGCGCCCCGTCGAGCAGGAAGGGACCGCGGATGAAGGCGTCGGTGGCGCCGACCAGGCGCATGATGGCGATCTCCCGCGCGCGCTGGAGGACGGTCATCCGGATGGTAACCCCGATGATGACCACCGACACCGCGGCGAACGCGAGGCCGATGACCAGGCCGACGAACCCGGCCAGGTTCCGCAGGCGGTCGAGCCGCTCCACCCACTCGCGGCCGTAGCGGACGTCGTCCACGAAGGTGAAGCCGCTGATCCGCTCGGCCACGGCCGCTACGCTGGCGGCATCGCGGTGGCCCTCCTTGAGCGTCACGTCGAGCGAGGCCGGCAGCGGGTTGACCTGGAGGTCGCGGTACGCGTCGCGGAACTCGACCAGCTCCTGCTGCGCCCGCCGCAGGGCCTCCTCCTCGCTCACGTACACCACCGAGTCCACCTCGGGAAAGGCGGCGATGTCCTGCGCGGCCAGCGTCACCGTCTCGGGCGGCGTGCCCCGCAGCAGGAAGGCCTCGATCTCGACCCGGCTGCTGATGCCGCGGAGGGCCTCCCGCATGTTCACGGCGACGAGCCCGAAGAGCCCCACCGTGAAGAGCGAGAAGGCGATCGTCGTGACCGAGAGCGCCGAGAGGAGCGGCGCGCGGCGGAAGGAGCGGACGGTTTCCCGCGCCAGGAGCCTCACGACGCCCCCTCCGTGGCGATCCGCTCCTCGGCGCTGTCGAAGACGAGCGCGCCTTCCCGCATCTCCAGGACGCGGTAGGCCGTCTGCCGCACGAGCGCCAGGTCGTGCGTCGCCATCACCACGCAGGTCCCGCCGGCGTTGATGTCGCGCAGGAGCTGGAACACCCCGCG
>CAZNLY010000028.1:0-9182 GCA_964574295.1 uncultured Gemmatimonadaceae bacterium | reverse complement strand
AGCTTCGGGATTTCGCGGGCGGAGAGCGCGCCCACGTCGAAGCCCGACACCTTCACCTCGCCCTGGGTGGGGCGGGTGGCGGCGGAGATCAGCTTGAGGATGGTGGACTTGCCGGCCCCGGAGTGGCCGGTCAGGAAGGCGAACTCCCCCTTCGCGATGCGAAAGGTGAGGTCCTTCACGGCCATCCCGCCCCGCGGGTAGGCCATCGATACCTGCGTAAACCGAATCACGGCGGGAAGATAACTACCGACCCAGCGCCTGCTCCAGATCGGCGATCAGGTCGTCGGCGTCCTCGATCCCGCAGCTCAGGCGGAGGAAGCCGTCGGGGATCCCGATCCGGGCCCGGTCCTCCGCCGAGAGCGCCTTGTGCGAGGTGAGCCGCGGCTCCGAGATGAGGCTCTCCACCCCCGCCAGGCTCGGGGCGTGCGCCACCATCTTGAGCTTCTTGAGGAAGCGTTCCGCCGCGCGGACCCCACCCTTGAGCTCGAGCCCCACCATCCCGCCGAAGCCGCCCAGCACCTCGCGCGCATGCTCGTGGTCCGGATGCGCGGGCAGCCCCGGATAGTGCACGGCGGCAAACTCGGGCTGCGCGGCCGCCCACCGCGCCACCGCCAGGCCGTTGGCGTTGTGCCGGTCCATCCGCACCGAGAGGGTGCGCAGGCCGCGCTCCACCAGCCACGCCGCGTGGGGGTCGATGGACTGGCCCCAGAGGCGCATGAGGCGCGTCACCTCCTCGATGAACGAGGCGGAGCCCGCCACCGCCCCCGCGATGACGTCGCTGTGGCCGTTGAGGTACTTGGTGGCGCTGGAGATGGCGACGTCGGCGCCATGTTCCAGCGGCCGAAAGTTGACCGGGCTGGCAAAGGTGGCGTCGACCAGCAGCGCGATCCCGAACTCCTTGGTGACCTGCGCGATCGGCGTCAGGTCGAGCACCCGCAGCGTCGGGTTGGTCGGGGTCTCGACGAAGATGGCCCGCGTGGCCTTCCGCACCGACTTGCGCCAGAGCCGCTGCTGCGTCGGATCAACGTACGACACCTCGATCCCGAACCGCCCGAGTTCCTCGTCGAAGAGCCGCCGCGTGCCGCCGTAGATCCACTCGCTGGCCAGGAGGTGGTCGCCGGGCCGGAGCACCGCCAGGTGCGCCAGCGCCGTCGCGCCCATGCCGCTGGAGAGGAAGATGGCCGCCTCCGCCCCCTCCAGCAGGGCGTATTTCCGGGCCAGTTCCACCTGGTTCGGGTTGTTGCCGTACCGGGTGTAGAGCACCTCCTCCGTGGACCCCACCGGGTTCACGAAGGTCGTGCTCTGGGCGATCGGGGTGACCACCGGCGTCCAGTCGGGCCGGCGGTGCGGGAGGCCGTGGATGGCCAGCGTGGAGAGTCCGGGGCGCCGCCGGGTCATGTGAGGAGGGGGTGGAAGGAACCGGCCTCCGCGCGGAGCAGGCGCAGGAGGGCCAGCGTCAGCAGGGCGTCGGCCGCCCGCTCGAGGGTCCAGCCCAGGGAATCGGCCACCGTCCCGGCGTCGCCGGGCCCGGTGCGGACCACGCAGTGGAACACCCGCTCCAGCTCCGGCGTGACCCGGCCGAGGAGCCGGGGCGGCGCCCCGGGCTCGGGCACGGCGGCGATCGCGAGGGCGTGGTGGTTGAGGACGTGGTCGATGGCCTCGGTGTGGTCCTCCCGCGCCCCGACCAGCATCACGTACTGGTCGGCCCCTGGCTCGGTGTCGAGGAGGAGCTTGGCCACCACCTCGTCGGCGCAGCTGAAGTCGAGGAGGCCCACGTCGGAAAAATCGAGCAGCGTGGTCGGTGACGCCGACCGGGCAATGGCCCGCTGGATCCACCCCCGCACGGCGGCGCCGGTGGGGCGGGTGACGAGGTCCCGGTAGGGGGTCGCCACCGATTCCCTGAGGGCCTGGCCGAGCGGAATGGTCTGGATCATCACGCGCCTCCGTCGTGCGCCGGGATGACCAACTGGACCTGCGAGCCGGGGAAGAACGGGAGGTGATCCACCAGCGGGGCGTCGTCGTCCCACTCCGGCACGATGGACAGCCGCGCCGTGCCACTCCGGATGGAGATCTTGCCCTTCCACCGCTGAAGATAGCGCTTGATGCCGGCCAGGCCCTGCCCGCGGCCGGGGTCGCGGAACCGGCTGACCCCCTGGATCAGCGCCGCCTCGAGCGCCGCGGCATCGCCCCAGCGGTCGCCGAAGCGCTTGGCCTGCGAGGCCTCCAGCGACCGGCGGAACCCGAGGCCGGCGTCGCTCACCGCGATCACCACCACGTGCCGGCCGAGCCGGCGCCGCCAGTGATACGCGTGCACCGCCACCCACCCGGACGTGCCGGCGTGCTCCACAATATTCTGGCACGCCTCCGAAAGCGCCATCGCGAACCCCATGGTGGCCTTCGACTCCAGCTTGAGGCGCTCGCTCAGGATGTGGGCGGCGCGCTCCTGGATCCGGCCGACGACCTGGTGCACATCCTCCGAGACGCTCACCGGCGTCACGTCGAGCAGGTGGTCCGCCTCCTCGTTGGCCGGCACCCGCGGCACCTTGCCGTGGATCTCGAAGAGGTCGGCGGCGTGTCGAAAGAACCCCGCCCGCGCCCAGTACCGGCGCACCTCGTCGGACGCCGGCACGGTGAAGAGCGGCTTCTCGCGGTGGGCCTCGCGCAGCGCCTGCGCCGCGGTCAGCATCGCCACCAGCCCGTAGGGGGAGGCCCACTGCGCGGCCCGGGCGTCCACCAGGATCCGCTCCTCGGGCGGCCACGCGCCGAAGGCCTGGGCAAACGGGTCCAGGGCCCGGTCGTCGAAGGAGGCGGGCACCTCGACGATGCGCGTCACGGACCCACCAGTTCGCCGCGGAGGTGGCGCACGAGGCTGCCGGCGCCGCGGTACGCCGCGTTCCGCGCGGCCATCGCGTTGGCGTCCGCCACCGCCGCCGCTGGCGCCGCGCCGGCCAGGAGCCGCGCGCAGCAGGCGGCGCCGAAGACGTCGCCGCATCCGGTGGGGTCGAGCGCGTCCGCGGCCGGGGCCGGCACCAGGGCCGTCTGCACCGGCCCCCCCGCCGTCCCGACCCCTGGCCGGGCGCCGGGGCCCCAGCCGGCAAAGCCGGGCGCCGAGACATAGGCGGTGCCGCGCGGCCCGAGGGTCACCAGCAGGAGCGACACGCCGGCGCCGAGCGCCGCCGCGGACAGGGCCATCGGATCGGGGGAGAGCTGGCGCATTTCATCTTCATTGACCTGGACGGCGTCGAAGCACCCGAACCACGCGGGGGCATCGGGCAGCGGCTGGAGCACCCGGATGCCGTCGCGCTGCATGCCGAGGAAGAGACTGTGGAGGTCAGCATAGATGGGGCCCCGAAAGCCCTGGCGCAACGCCTGGGCGGTGCCGAGGCACATCTCGAACCCGCTGATGAAGTTCACGTAGAGCGCGTCGAGGTCGGCCACGAGCGGACCGAGTTCCGGCCAGGTCCATCCCGGGACGCCGCCCTCCATCCGCTCGCACCGCCGCTCGGCCGACTGGTACCGCAGCACGACCCGGTTGTTGGGCGAGGGGACCTCGATGCACCGCGCCCCCGGCGCCAGCCGCGAGAGCTCACGGAGGAAGTCGGTCGCCCGCGGCGCCAAGTCCCGTCCCACGCGGATCAGCGGGACGATTTCCCATCCCTCCGGAAGCGCGGCGTCCATCCCGGCCAGGGCGTACGCGATGCCGCCCCATTCCTCCACCGTCGGCGTTGCCGGATCGCGGCCGTGGATGACGTCCCACACCATCGTGCCGACCACGCCGACGCGACGCACCGCCTAGCCTGCCCGGCTGTCGAGGAACACCTTGGCCGCGCCGTACACGCCGGCCGACCCGGTGAGCGCGCCGGGCACGATGCGGCAGGCCGCGACCGCGGGCTTGAAGGCGCGGAGGCTCACCTCCCGCCGGAGGGGCACGAAGAGGCTGTCGCCGGCCTGCGTCACCCCGCCGCAGACCACCACGACCTCGGGATTGAAGACATTGACGAGGTTGGCGATGCCGGTGCCGAGGAAGTGCGCGGTGTCCTGCACCACCTCGCGGGCCAGCGGGTCGCCCGCGGTGGCGGCCTCGTACACCACCTGGGCGGTCACGGCCTCCGCCGGCAGCGCCGACAGCGCGCTCTCGGCCCCGCGCTCGATGGCCTCGAGCGCGCGGCGGGCGATCGCGGGGCCGGCGGCGTACGCCTCGAGGCAGCCGTAGTTGCCGCAACCGCAGCGCCGGCCGTTGAGCTCGATGGTGGTGTGCCCGATCTCGCCGGCGCAATCGGAGGCGCCGTGGTGGAGCCGCCCGTCGAGGATGAGCCCGCCGCCGATGCCGGTACCGATCGTGATGCCGATGGCCAGCCTGGCGCCCTGCGCCGCCCCGCGCCAATGCTCGCCGAGGACGGCGCAGTTGGCGTCGTTGTCGAGGGCGGCGGGCAGGGCGAGCCCCGCCTCCACGCGATCGCGGAGCGGGAAGTTGACCCAGCCGAGGTTGGGCGTGAGGAGGACGATGCCGCGCCGGGTGTCGAGCGGCCCCGGCGCCCCGACGCCGACGCCCGCAATGGTGGCGCCGGGCACCTCTCGCTGGAGTGCCTCCACCGAGCGGCGCGCCAGGGCCAGGAGCCGCGCCACCACCGCGTCGGCCCCGCCCTCCGGCCGCGTCGGCTCGCTCAGCAGCCCGGCCAGGCGCGAGCCGTCCTCCGCCACGCACCCGGCGACGAGGTTCGTGCCGCCGATGTCGATGCCGAGGACGAAGCGCACGTCAGCCTGCCTGGGCCGCGAGGACCTGGGCGGCGGCGCCGGACACGCGCTCCACGCCGATCCGCTGCATGCAGGCGTGGTGGCCGAAGGGGCACACCTGCGGGCCGTGGGGCGAGCAGGGTCGGCACCAGAGGCCGGCTTCCTGCACCACCAGGTTCTTCCGGCCGAGGGGGCCGAACCCCTGGATCGGCGCCGTCGGGCCGAAGACGGCCACCACCGGCGTCCCGACCCCGGTGGCCAGGTGGAGCGGGGCGGAGTCGTTGGTCACGAGCAGCGACGCGCGGGCGATGAGGGCCGTCGACTCGCGAAGCGACAGCGCGCCCGCCGCCGAGTGCGCGCGGCCCGGGGCGGCCGCGGCCACCTCGGCCGCGAGGGGGGCGTCGGCGGCGCTCCCGAGCACGACCACCGGTTCCCGCATCTGTGCCACGAGCTCCGCGTAGCCCGGCCACCGCTTGGTGCCCCAGATCGAGCCCGGCGCCACCGCCACGAAGCGGCCGGTCACCCCCTGGCGCGAGAGCCAGGCGGCGGCGGCGGCGCGGTCGGCGTCGGTCGCCACCAGCTCCACCCTCGGGGTCGGCTCGCCGCGACGCCCCGGGCCGGCCAGCGCCAGGAGCCGGGTGCTCTCGTGGGCCAGCCGGGGGCGCGGCATCCGCCGGGTGTAGAGGATCCGCCCCGGGCTGTCGTCAAACCCGACGCGCTCGGGAATGTGCGCCGCGAGCGCCAGCGCCGCCGTCCGCCACGAGCGGTGCGGCAGGAAGGCGCGGGCGTACCGGCGGGCGGCCAATCGCTCGGCCAGGTGGCGAAAGCCGCGGAGGCCGCGGTCGGCGCCGCGCTTGTCGTACGCGATCACCTCGCGGACGGCCGGGTGCGTCTCGAGCAGCGGGGCGGCGGCGGGCGTCGTGACGACATCCACCGGCCCGTACCGGCCCGCCAGCCGGGCCAGGAGCGGGGTGGTGAGCACGACATCGCCGAGGAAGGCGGTCTGGACGACGAGAACGGGGCCGGGGCGCATGGGTCTCGGGGGCTTGGGGTCAGTCCACCTTCAGCACGGCCAGGAACGCCTCCTGGGGAATTTCCACCGCGCCGATCTGCTTCATCCGCTTCTTTCCTTCCTTCTGCTTCTCCAGGAGCTTGCGCTTCCGGGTGATGTCGCCGCCGTAGCACTTGGCGAGCACGTCCTTCCGGAAGGCGCTGATCGTCTCCCGCGCGATGATCTTCTGGCCGATGGCCGCCTGGATGGCCACCGCGTAGAGCTGCCGCGGGATCAGCTCCTTCAGCTTTTCCGACAGCTTCCGCCCGTACTCGTACGCCTTGTCGCGGTGGATGATCACGCTGAAGGCGTCGATCTGGTCGCCGTTGAGGAGCAGGTCGAGCTTGACGAGGTCGGACTCGCGGAACCCCGCCATCTCGTAGTCCAGCGAGGCGTAGCCCCGGCTGATGGACTTGAGCCGGTCGTAGAAGTCGAGGACGATCTCGCCGAGCGGGAACTCGAAGTCGAACTCGACGCGCGTCGTGTCGAGGTAGTGCATCCCGTTGTAGATGCCGCGCCGATCCTGCCCGAGCCGCATGATGGCGCCGATGTAGTCCGCCGGCGCCATGATCCGGGCCTTCACGTACGGCTCCTCGATCCGCGCGATCGCCGCGGGATCCGGCAGGTTGGTGGGGTTCGCCAGCACCTGCATCGCGCCGTCGGTCAGGTACACGTGGTATTCCACCGTCGGGACGGTGGTGATGAGGTCGAGGTCGAACTCGCGCTGGAGCCGTTCCTGCACGATCTCCAGGTGCAGCAGCCCCAGGAAGCCGCAGCGGAAGCCGAAGCCGAGGGCGGTCGAGGACTCCGGCTCGTAGTTGAGCGAGGCGTCGTTGAGGCGGAGCTTCTCGAGCGCGTCGCGCAGGTTCTCGTACTGGTCCGAGTCGGTGGGGTACACCCCCGCGAACACCATCGACTTGACCTCGCGGTACCCCGGCAGGAGCGCGCCCGCCCGGTCGTCCGCGTCGAGGATGGTGTCGCCCACGCGGGCGTCCCGCACGTCCCGGAGGCTCGCCACCAGGTACCCGACCTCGCCCGCCTCGAGCGCCGGCGCCGGCCGCTGGCCGAGCTGCAGCGAGCCCACCTCCTCCACCCGGTACACCTCCGCCGGATGGGACCCGAACGCGATCGACATCCCCGCCCGCACCGTGCCGTCCACCACGCGGATGCTCGGCACGGCGCCCCGGTACCGGTCGTAATAGGAGTCGAAGATGAGGGCCCGGAGCGGGGCGTCCTCGCGGCCGCGGGGCGGCGGGACCCGGCGGACGATTTCCTCGAGCAGCGCCGGGATCCCCGTTCCCTCCTTGGCCGACACCGAGAGGATCTCCTCGCGCCGGGCGCCGATCAGGTCGATGATCTCGCGCGCCCGCCGCTCCGGCTCCGCCCCCGGCAGGTCGATCTTGTTGAGGACCGGGATGATCTCGAGGCCCGCGTCGAGCGCCAGGAAGAGGTTGCTCAGCGTCTGCGCCTGGATGCCCTGCGAGGCGTCCACCACCAGGATGGCGCCCTCGCAGGCCGCCAGCGACCGCGACACCTCGTACGTGAAGTCCACGTGGCCCGGGGTGTCGATCAGGTTGAGCTCGTACTCGGCGCCATCCGGGCTGGTGTAGGCCATCCGGACGGCATTCAGCTTGATGGTAATGCCCCGCTCGCGCTCCAGATCCATGGTGTCGAGGAGCTGCTCGCGCATCAGGCGCTTCTGGATCGTGTTCGTGGCCTCGATGAGGCGGTCGGCCAGGGTGGACTTCCCGTGGTCGATGTGCGCCACGATGCAGAAATTGCGGATGCGGGCCTGGGACATGGGCGCAAATATAACGGTGGCCGCCCGCCCGGCCGCACCGCCCCTCAGGTGGCCGCGGCGAGCTCCTCGAGCCGGGCCATGGCGCGCCGGAGGTGGGGAATCACGATGCTCCCGCCCACGATCAGCGCCACGCTGAACACCTCGAGGAATTCCTCGTGGGTCACGCCCTCCTCCCGGCACCGGACGACGTGGTAGGTGATGCAGTCGTCGCAGCGGAGCACCATGCTCGACACCAGGCCGAGCATCTCCTTGGTCTTGGCGCCCAGTGCGCCCGCCTCGTAGGCCCGGCCGTCGAGCGCGAAGAAGCGATTGATGGTCAGGTTGCCGGCACCGAGGATGGCGGCGTTCATCTGTTCGCGGAAGGCCCGGAATTCGGCGAGGGAGGTGGGGGCGGCGTCGGCCATGGCGGGTCCGTGTGGGTCGGGTGGGAAACGATTCGGGGGGCCCGGTGGGGCCCCCCGAATGGTAACGCCGAGGCGTGGGTCGGGCCTATTCCGCCTGGCGGACCTGGTCGAGCGCGCCGGGGTTCCAGGTCGGCCGCGCCGTGGCGTTCGCGACGTCCTGGCCCAGCCAGTAGATCAGCTGGAGCAGGCGCGCCTCCTTCTCGGCGCCGATCTTTTCCGGGGAGTCGCTCGGCGCGTGGTAGTCGGCGTGGAGCCCGCTGGTGAAGAAGAGGATCGGGACCCCGGCCTTGGCAAAGTTGTAGTGGTCCGACCTGAAGAAGATCCGCTCCTCCGGCCACGGGTCGCCGATCGGGGTCATGTTGAGCGCGGGATAGGCGCGAGCCACCGCGTCAAACGACGGGCCCAGGCTCGAATACTCCCGCCCGATGACCGCGATCGTGTCCGGCCAGTTGCGGCCGATCATGTCCATGTTGAGGTCGGCCACCACGCTGTCCAGCGACACCGGCGGGTGCGACGCGAAGTACGCGCTGCCCCACAGCCCCTTCTCCTCGCCGCTCACGGTCAGGAAGATGAGCGACCGCCGGGGGGCCGCCTTCTTCCGGCTGAAGGCCTCGGCCAGCTCGAGGACGCCCGCGGTGCCGGAGGCATCGTCGTCGGCGCCGTTGTTGATGCTGTCCGGCCGCCCGGCGGTGATGCCGATGTGGTCCATGTGCGCCGAGAAGACCACGTACTGGTGCTTGAGGACCGGGTCGGTGCCCTCGACGACGCCCACCACGTTGGGCGCGGTGGTGGTGCCGAGGACGGTGTCGGCGGCCAGGACGGTGGTCTCCCAGTCGTCGAGCGGCACGATCATCATCGTCGGGGACGCGGCCAACTGGGCAAACGTGGACTGCGCCGGCGGGAACTGCGCCACCACCGCCGCCTGCGACACCTCGACCACGAGCGGGATGCCGCCGGGCTCCTGTTCCCCGGCCCGGGAGACGCGGGTCCGCGCCCCCAGCGCCGCCTCCCTGGCGATCGTGGCGGTGTCGCGATCACTGATGACCACGATGCCGAGCGCTCCGGCGGTCATCGCCTTGACCACCAGGGAATTGGCATACCGCGGCACCGAGTCCCACGCCGCCACCCAGACGAGAAACCGCCCCCGGAGGAGGCTGTCCCCCGGGAGCTTGTCGGGCTCGGGGCGCCCGCC